>NZ_CP026362.1:3570000-4286362 GCF_004116955.1 Bacillus vallismortis
CTCATCGTTTACGGCGTGGACTACCAGGGTATCTAATCCTGTTCGCTCCCCACGCTTTCGCTCCTCAGCGTCAGTTACAGACCAGAGAGTCGCCTTCGCCACTGGTGTTCCTCCACATCTCTACGCATTTCACCGCTACACGTGGAATTCCACTCTCCTCTTCTGCACTCAAGTTCCCCAGTTTCCAATGACCCTCCCCGGTTGAGCCGGGGGCTTTCACATCAGACTTAAGAAACCGCCTGCGAGCCCTTTACGCCCAATAATTCCGGACAACGCTTGCCACCTACGTATTACCGCGGCTGCTGGCACGTAGTTAGCCGTGGCTTTCTGGTTAGGTACCGTCAAGGTGCCGCCCTATTCGAACGGCACTTGTTCTTCCCTAACAACAGAGCTTTACGATCCGAAAACCTTCATCACTCACGCGGCGTTGCTCCGTCAGACTTTCGTCCATTGCGGAAGATTCCCTACTGCTGCCTCCCGTAGGAGTCTGGGCCGTGTCTCAGTCCCAGTGTGGCCGATCACCCTCTCAGGTCGGCTACGCATCGTTGCCTTGGTGAGCCATTACCTCACCAACTAGCTAATGCGCCGCGGGTCCATCTGTAAGTGGTAGCCGAAGCCACCTTTTATGTTTGAACCATGCGGTTCAAACAAGCATCCGGTATTAGCCCCGGTTTCCCGGAGTTATCCCAGTCTTACAGGCAGGTTACCCACGTGTTACTCACCCGTCCGCCGCTAACATCAGGGAGCAAGCTCCCATCTGTCCGCTCGACTTGCATGTATTAGGCACGCCGCCAGCGTTCGTCCTGAGCCAGGATCAAACTCTCCATAAAGTAATGGAGCGCAGATTAAGTTCGTCACATCCTGTGACAACATCTGCATGACCTGCATCGTGCAGGCCCCTGACTACGCACATCGCTGTGCGATTTGTTTAAAACTGAATTAACAGGTACGTTTTGTCTTGTTTAGTTTTCAAAGAACTTTGCGTGCTTCTCTCGAAGCGACTACTTAATAGTAACATTTTTAGTTAACTAGGTCAATACTTTTTTGAAAAAGTTTTTGCTAGTCATGTTTGCGTCTCTTAAAAGACAACAGAAATGATTATA
Source organism: Bacillus vallismortis (assembly GCF_004116955.1). Lineage (NCBI taxonomy): Bacteria > Bacillati > Bacillota > Bacilli > Caryophanales > Bacillaceae > Bacillus > Bacillus vallismortis. Next base: position 3,571,104 of record NZ_CP026362.1, read on the forward strand.
CCATATTTATTATGGCTGTAAAGGGTTATGTCAAAAAAAGCGCAGCTGGTTCGCTGCGCTTTTTCTCACACTTCTTCTTGTGATTCTTCTAGATCGTCTTCTTCATTTTTCTCTACTAATGCTACTGTAGCAACATGCTCTTCATCTGTCATTCGGATGAGGCGCACACCTTGAGTGACACGTCCAGTGATAGAGATGTCATTGATGTCCATTCTAATGAGTACGCCGCTGGCTGTAATAATCATTAGATCCTCTTCACCTTTAGTGGCTTTAACTGTTACTAAGTGGCCGTTGTTCTCAGTGATTTTCGCTGTTTTGAGTCCTTTTCCGCCACGGCTTTGGGTTCTGTACTCTTCAGCCGGAGTTCGTTTTCCGTAACCTTTTTCAGTTACGATGAGGATATGTGATTCTTCCTCTAATATCTCCATGCCCACAACAACGTCGTCATCGGTCAAGGTGATGCCTTTTACACCTGCTGCAGTTCTTCCCATTTCCCGGACATCTGTTTCAGGGAAACGGATCAGTAATCCGTTTTTCGTACCGATGATCATTTGTTTTGTGCCGTCAGTCAGACGTACACCCATCAATTCATCATCTTCACGAAGACTCAGAGCAATCAAGCCATTGTTACGGATATTAGCGAACTGAGAAAGCGAAGTCCGTTTTGAAACCCCGTGCTTTGTGGTGAAGAAAAGGTAAAGATCCGCGTTGAATTCAGTGACTGGAATAATCGCGTTGATCCATTCACCCTTTTCTACTTCCAATAGGTTGATAATCGGGATTCCTTTTGCTGTCCTGCCGTATTCAGGGATTTCATATCCTTTTGCACGATACACTTTCCCCTTATTCGAGAAGAAGAGAATCGTGTCATGTGTTGAGGTGGAAATCAAATGCTCAACGAAATCATCTTCGTTTGTTCCCATTCCCTGCACCCCTTTTCCGCCTCGTTTTTGACTGCGGTAAGTTGATGCAGGAAGACGTTTGATGTATCCGTTGTGCGTCAGTGTGACAACAATGTTTTCTCTCTCGATGAGATCTTCATCTTCAATTGCCTCTAGTCCGGAAGTGACGATCTCTGTACGTCTTTCATCGTTAAAGCGCTCTTTGATTTCTGTGAGTTCTTCGCGGATGATCTCAAGCACTTTATATTCATTTGCCAAGATGTCTTTTAGCTCTGCAATTAATTTAACAAGAGATAGGTATTCTTCTTCGATCTTCTCACGTTCCAATCCTGTCAAACGCTGCAGCCTCATATCGAGGATCGCTTGTGCTTGCTTTTCTGTCAGTGAGAATTGTTCAATTAAACCTGTTCTCGCAATTTCAGCCGTTTGAGAATTACGGATAAGGGAAATAACTGCATCGAGATGATCCAAAGCCACTCTCAAACCTTCTAAGATGTGAGCTCTCGCTTCCGCTTTACGCAATTCATAGGCAGTACGGCGTCTAATTACGACTTTTTGATGGTCAAGGTAATGCTCTAAGCATTGCTTTAGATTTAAAACCTTCGGCTGACCGTCAACAAGTGCAAGCAGGTTGATACCAAAAGATGTTTGCAAAGCAGTTTGTTTGTACAGATTGTTTAAAATAACATTTGCATTGGCATCGCGTCTGATTTCAATGACAACTCTCATTCCTGTACGGTCTGATTCATCACGCAGATCTGTAATACCCTCTATCTTCTTGTCCCTTACAAGATCAGCAATCTTCTCGATTAGTTTCGCCTTATTTACTTGGTAAGGTAACTCTGTAACGATAATTCTTTCTTTACCTGAAGATGTTTGTTCGATCTCAGCTTTTGCCCGGATTGTGATAGAGCCTCGGCCAGTTTCGTATGCTTTTCGGATGCCACTGCGTCCTAAGATTTGACCCGCAGTCGGGAAGTCAGGACCTGGAATAACCTCCATAAGATCCTGTATTGTGATTTCAGGATTTTCACTGACAGCAAGTACACCGTCAATAACTTCTCCCAGCTGGTGTGGAGGAATGTTTGTTGCCATACCTACCGCAATTCCCGCAGCACCGTTTACGAGCAGATTCGGGAACCTTGAAGGCATAACGACAGGTTCTCTTTCTGATCCGTCATAGTTATCCTGATAATCGATTGTGTCTTTTGTGATGTCTCGAAGGATCTCCATTGAGATTTTAGACATTCTTGCTTCTGTATAACGCATGGCAGCCGCTGAGTCCCCGTCAACAGAACCGAAGTTTCCGTGACCGTCAACGAGCATATAACGATAGTTGAAATCCTGCGCCATTCTGACCATGGATTCATATACCGCTGAATCACCATGCGGGTGGTATTTCCCGATAACTTCTCCGACGATACGTGCGGATTTTTTATAAGGCTTGTCACTTGTCATGCCCAAATCGTTCATTGCATACAAAATCCGTCTATGAACCGGTTTTAAACCGTCACGAACATCCGGAAGAGCCCGGGACACAATAACGCTCATTGCATAATCCAAGAAGGACGTACGCATTTCCTGACTGATATTTATTTCACGAACTTGTGGTGTGTTTTGTTCACTCATTAAAAAACCTCCCTGAAGTATCACATGAAATATGTGGGAGTAGATTGTCCATTATGATCTTCAATACGATTTCACTATTCTCCATTATATCAATAAACTTATGATTATACACATTAAATTGCTAGAATATATAGGTATTGCAAGCATGACTGTATCTGATCTTGTTCAGAAAAAAGCCTTATTTCATATTGGAAATAAGGCTTTTTATGATTAGATGTCAAGATTTTTAACGTATCTCGCATTCGCTTCTATGAAGTTTCGGCGCGGTTCTACTTTATCGCCCATCAGCATTTCAAACGTCTCATCCGCATCCATTGCATCTTCAAGAGTTACCTGAAGAAGTGTTCTAGAGCTCGGATCCATGGTTGTCTCCCATAGCTGAGTGGCATTCATTTCTCCAAGACCTTTATAACGCTGCAATCCAGGCTTAGGCGTTTGAGGAAGAGTTTGTAACAGGTCATCAAGCTCTTTGTCATTGTATGCATATTCAACACGTTTCCCCTGTTGAATCTTATAGAGCGGCGGCTGTGCAATGTACACATAGCCATTTTCAATGATTTGGCGCATATATCTGTAAAAGAACGTTAATAGCAGTGTTCTGATGTGCGCACCGTCAACGTCCGCATCTGTCATAATGACAACTTTGTGATAACGGGCTTTCTCCAGATTGAAATCTTCCCCGATACCTGTGCCGAGTGCCGTGATCATAGAACGAACTTCGTTGTTAGAAAGAATTTTGTCTAATCTTGCTTTTTCAACGTTCAGGATTTTACCTCTAAGCGGCAAAATGGCTTGGAAATGTCTATCGCGGCCTTGTTTAGCTGATCCACCGGCAGAGTCACCCTCTACGATATATAACTCGGAGATGCTCGGGTCTTTTGATGAGCAGTCCGCTAGCTTGCCGGGAAGGTTTGAAATTTCCAAAGCACTCTTGCGGCGTGTTAATTCACGCGCTTTTTTCGCAGCCATTCTAGCTCTGGCCGCCATTAAACCTTTGTCGACGATTTTTTTTGCCGCATCCGGATTTTCAAGCATAAATGTTTCCATTGCCGTAGAAAATAACGTATCGGTGATCGTCCGTGCTTCTGAGTTGCCTAGTTTTGTTTTCGTTTGGCCTTCAAACTGCGGATCAGGGTGTTTGATGGAAATAATCGCGGTCAACCCTTCTCTTACATCGTCTCCGCTTAGGTTCGGATCATTTTCTTTAATAAGCCCTTTTTTTCTGGCGTAATCGTTGATCACACGAGTCAGACCTGTTTTGAAGCCTGCTTCGTGAGTCCCGCCTTCATACGTGTTAATGTTGTTTGTAAACGAGTAAATGTTGCTTGTATAGCTGTCATTATACTGCAACGCCACTTCAACCGTAATGCCGTCTTTTTCACCTTCGATGTAAATCGGCTCTTCATGGACAACCTCTTTAGAACGGTTTAAATACTCTACATAACTTTTAATTCCGCCTTCGTAATGATACTCATTTTTGCGCTCTTGTCCTTCACGTTTATCTTCAATCGTGATGTTTACGCCTTTTGTCAAAAAGGCTAATTCGCGCACACGGTTAGCAAGCAGATCATAATCATACTCAGTTGTTTCTGTGAATATCTCAGGATCCGGGAAAAAACGTGTTGTCGTTCCTGAATGATCTGTTTCACCAATGATTTCAAGGTCTGAAACCGGGACTCCGCGTTTATAGGTTTGACGGTGGATTTTACCGTCACGATGTACTGTCACAACAAGCTCGGTTGAAAGCGCGTTTACGACTGACGCACCTACACCGTGCAATCCTCCGGATACTTTATAACCGCTTCCGTCAAATTTTCCTCCGGCATGAAGCACCGTCATAATGACTTCTACCGCAGGCCGGCCCATTTTTTCATGAATACCGACTGGAATACCGCGGCCATTATCTATCACTGTGATGCTGTTGTCTTTTTCGATTTGGATATTGATATCCGTACAATAACCGGCGAGGGCTTCGTCAATACTATTGTCGACAATTTCCCATACCAGATGGTGAAGGCCTTTGCTGTTTGTTGAACCGATATACATACCCGGTCTTTTACGAACAGCTTCCAATCCCTCTAGAACCTGTATCTGATTTTCATCATAACTGTTTTGCTGCTGTTCCATAGCCACGTCATTCACCTACACTTTTCTAAACGATATATTCGTGATAAAAAACTTCTAAGAATCTATTTCAAACATAAATTGCGCACGTTTTTTTAATGTGCTGGAAGATAAGGGAGAGTAATATATATTCTGAACCGTGACTACGATAGATTTTGGCGTGCCGTTTACGGAAGGCACCACCTTGCGTTTCTGTTTTTTCAGAAATTCTTCAACAATAGGCGACATGTTGGCTTTAAAATCAAAAATGCCGACAATATCCCGTGTTGAAACCACAAAGTCATCTCCTAAATGAATATACAATTGCCCACCTCATTTCTTCACTTCACTAACGCACCGTTCTGCACACGGAACATTCCTGCTTGACGTAAGGTTTCGTGATCAATGCCATCAACGCTTGTCGTTGTGACAAACGTTTGTACACGGCCTTGGATCGTATGAAGCAAGTGCGACTGGCGATAATCATCCAGCTCACTTAATACATCATCCAATAGTAAAATGGGGTATTCTCCGATTTCCTCATGGATCAGGTCAATCTCCGCCAGTTTAAGGGACAATGCCGTTGTTCGCTGCTGTCCTTGAGAACCATACGTCTGCACATCGCGTCCGTTCACATAGAAAAGGACATCGTCACGATGAGGCCCCGAAAGCGTAACACCGCGCTCAATTTCTTTTTCTCTTAATTTAGAAAACGCTTCTTGATAGCTATCTCCTATTTTCGACAAGTCTTCAGGATCTGATACCTCAAGAGCCGTATGGTACTTCAGGGTCAGCTCTTCAAGCCCTCTTGAGATGCCCGTATGAATAGGCTGTGCCCATTTTTCGAGCTGCGCTGTAAACTGCAGGCGTTTTACGACGACTTTTGACGCAACTTCTACAAGCTGATCGGTCAAGACATCGAGCATTGTTCTGTCAGTTTGTTTTCTTGTTTGCAGCTGCTTCAAAAAATGATTTCGCTGGGAAAGGATTTTCTGGTAAAGAGAAAGATCATGCAGATAGATAGGGGAAACCTGTCCGATTTCCATGTCGAGAAACCGCCTTCTCACTTGAGGGCTTCCCTTTACCAGATTTAAATCTTCCGGTGCGAACATGATGGTATTGAGGGCCCCGACATACTGGCTGAGCTTTTGCTGTTCAATATGATTGACCTTGCCCTTTTTACCCTTTTTGGAGATGACGAGCTGCATCGGGATCGCCCCGTTTTGCTTCATCACTCTTCCCTCTATTTTAGCATAGTCTTTTTCCCACCGTATAAGTTCTTTGTCATTTGATGTCCGATGCGACTTCGCCATGGACAAGACATAGATCGCCTCCATGAGATTTGTTTTCCCCTGGGCGTTTTCTCCGATGATGACATTTACTTTGTTTTCAAATTGGAGTTCAGTATGGTCGTAGTTGCGGTAAGATGTCAGTTCTAAGTTCTGGATATACAATCAGTATCACCCGCTTTAATTGACAACTTGAAATGAACCAAATCCTTCAATCTCTACCACATCTCCAACATACAGCTTTCTGCCTCGGCGGTTATCCGGCTCGTTGTTCACTAGCACTTCATGCTCGCTTAAAAACCACTTCGCCATACCGCCTGACTGAATGACATCGGCTAATTTCAAAAATTGTCCAAGTGTAATCATCTCTGTATCAATTGAAATCGGATTTGCCATTTTATCGACCTCTTTCAAATATCACTAATATCTAATTGTACTAAAAAAAAACGGATTAGGGAAAGGGAAAACTTATCGGAGCTGATGCCGAATAGAAAAGCTGCCGAACAGGTCGGCAGCGGTGTATCGGATTAATAGGTTCTGACAGGAAGGATAAGCTGTACAATCGTTTCATCATTCGGCGTGCGAATTAAGAAAGGCCTCATTGCACCTGTAAAGCTTACGCGTATCTCCGCTCCTTCAAGCACCTTTAGTGCATCCAGCATATATTTTGGACTAAATGAGATATTTAATTCCTCACCATCAATTTGATCTGCAAGAATGGCTTCCACTACTTTTCCGATTTCAGGTGAGTTAGACGAAATCTCAATGGATTCAGCAGGTTTTGCAGAAAGTTTCACTACGTTGTTGCGTCCCTCTCTGGCTAGAAGGGATGCACGATCAATCGCCTGAAGGAATTCTTTTGTGTTCACAATGATTTCTGTTTTGCTTTCCTGCGGAATCAGGCTGGTCGTGTCCGGGTAATTACCGTCCAGAAGCCGTGAGAAAAACAAGACGTTTTTGGCTTTAAACAGAACTTGGGTTTCTGTAATCACGATATCTACAAGTTCCTGATTGTCATCCAAAATCTTACTGAGTTCAGTTAAGCTTTTCCCTGGAATCACGACGTTATAAGATCTGTCTTCCGGAATATCAAGTTTCGCTTTTCTTAATGCCAGACGGTGGCTATCCGTCGCAGTGCATAATAATTCACTTTGCTCCACCTTCCAGTTTACACCTGTCAAGATAGGCCGTGTTTCTGAGGTGGACACCGCGAACACTGTTTGTCTGATTAGATTTTTCAGCAAATCAGTTGGAATCTGTATCGCATGATGCTCTTCGATTTGCGGCAAATGCGGATACTCATCGGCATCAAGCCCGTTTAGGTTAAATTCAGCTTTTCCGGAACGGATAATTGTCAAATACTGATTTTGTACTTCGATTTCGACAGTTGCCATCGGAAGTTTTTTTACAATTTCACTAAAGAAGCGGGCTTGTAAGACGATGCTTCCAGGCTGTTCTATCGTGACGATTTCCTTATCTCCTTCTTCTTTAGGAATAAAGGATTCAATAGAAATGTCTGAATCGCTTCCTGTAAAGGATACTCCATCATCTGACGCAACGATTTTAATACCAGTCAAGATGGGAATTGTAGTTCTGGATGAAACGGCTTTTAATACATCTTGGACACTTTCAACAAGACGATCTTTTTGAATCGTGAATTTCATTTTTATCCTCCTAACGGATAATGTATTAATATATATATTTTAAAAAAATAGTAGAAGTAATAGTAGGGCTTGTGGATTTGTGGATAAGTTGTGAAAAAGACAGGAAACACAGCCTATCCACATGTGGACAGACTGTGTATGACTACTGAAAAGTTATTCACACTTTCCCCGATTAATCCCCGCCTGCTATTTAAGCTGTTCTTTAATTTCTTTTACATGCTGCTGAAGTTGTTCATCGTCTGTCAGCAGTTTTGAAATTTTTTCATGCGCATGAATAACGGTCGTATGGTCACGGCCTCCAAACTCTTCCCCGATTTTAGGAAGAGAGGAATCCGTCATCTCCCTTGATAGATACATGGCAATTTGACGCGGAAAAGCAACTGATTTTGTGCGTTTTTTTGCTTTGAAATCCTCAAGCTTAATATTAAATTGCTGGCCTACTACCCTTTGAATTTCTTTTATCGTAATCACTTTCGGTTTTGAAGAAGGAATAATATCTTTCAGCGCCTCAGCGGCCAGATCAGCATTAATATCTTTATTAATTAAAGATGAGTACGCAACAACCCTGATCAATGCTCCTTCAAGTTCCCGAATATTGCTGTCGATTTGATTTGCGATATAGAGCATAACCTCGTTCGGAATATCGAGGCCCTCTGCTTTGGCTTTTTTTCTTAAAATCGCAATTCTCGTTTCCAAATCAGGCGGTGTGATATCCGTAATCAAGCCCCATTCAAAACGTGAGCGCAATCTGTCTTCAAGTGTCGGAATTTCTTTTGGCGGTCTGTCACTTGAAATGACGATTTGTTTGCTTTCTTCGTGCAATGTGTTAAATGTATGGAAAAATTCTTCCTGGGTCTGTTCTTTTCCCGCTAAAAATTGAATATCATCTATCAAAAGCACATCAACATTTCGATAGCGATTGCGGAAGTCGACGGCTTTATTATCCCGGATAGAGTTGATGAATTCGTTAGTAAATTTCTCAGAAGACAGATAAACCACTTTGGCAGAAGGATTATGATCTATTACATAATGGCCGATCGCATGCATTAAGTGTGTTTTCCCTAGGCCGACGCCCCCATAGATAAATAAAGGGTTGTATGCTTTCGCGGGTGCTTCCGCTACTGCGAGAGAAGCAGCGTGTGCAAATCGGTTTCCAGATCCGATGACAAAAGTATCAAAAGTGTATTTTGGATTGAGCATATTTTGAGGAAAATCAGATGTCTCTTCTTTGACCGCTTTTTTGACTTGCGGTTTCGGCATAAAGTCTTCAACATCTTGATTTTGAGGAATGACAAACTTAATGCTCAATTCTTCCCCGGTTAATTCATATATTGTATCTGCAATAAGATGCAAGTATCTGGACTCCAGCCAGTCTCTGGCAAATTCATTAGGAGCGGTGATTGTCAATGTATCTCCCTGCAGTGAGTGAGCTTTGGTTGATTTCATCCAAGTTTCAAAACTCGGTTTGCTCAATTTTTTTTCGATTTGAGCTAGAGCTTGATTCCACAGATCTAATATATTTTCCATCTTCCGGCACGTCCCTCCTTTTCGTAGAAAATGGCATCCTTCTCTGTTATAGAACACAAAAAAAGAGCAAATGGCGCTTGCCATTCGTACACATTAAATGTTGAAAACATATAATATAGTAGATAAATAGCTTTTCGACAAATTTCACAACTTGTGGACAACATTCTACACAAGCTGTGTGAAATCAATCCACAACTTATCCACAATTTGTGGATAAGGAGGGAAGGTGAGATTCGTAATCAAGAGTTAAAACACAAATATAATACCAAAATAAACGAGAGCTTGCAATGGGTGTCACAATCTTATCCACAAAGCGGACAACCTGTTGAAAATTTTTTGTCCACAGGGGTTGGTAACGTGAAAATGTTGTCGATAACCTCTGTGGATACTAAAAAAAGGCGGAAAAGATATCCACACTCGCATTTTAGGGAGAATGAGTAGGTTATCTTTTTTCGTTAATTTAAGGAATCTTAAAAATAAGGTTTCGAAAGTTGAAAAGGTATGGTATCCTATTATGGTTGCAAGAAATAAAAGCACTAGTGAAGTTGACAATGAACAGGTAACGCAAATATAATAAGTAAGACTGTCTTTAACAGCTATTCCTCGAGGGAGGTGTCATAAATGAAAAGAACATTCCAACCGAATAACCGTAAACGCAGTAAAGTTCATGGCTTCAGAAGCCGTATGAGTTCAAAAAACGGTCGTCTAGTTTTAGCACGCCGTCGCCGCAAAGGCAGAAAAGTATTATCAGCTTAGGCCACTGAATAATGTCAGTGGTCTTTTTTCACTTTATGGGAAAAGATAAATGTGATGCGAAATGAACCGGGGCGCTTCCTGGTTCTGATGCATCTCATTTTTCATCATAAATTTTAAAAGTTTCTGGCAGCCAGTATCGGAGTGAGTCATTTGAAGAAGCGAAATCGTTTAAAGAAAAATGAAGATTTTCAAAAAGTGTTTAAGCATGGGACATCAGTAGCGAACCGCCAGTTTGTCTTATATACGCTTGATCAGCCTGAAAACGATGAGCTGCGTGTCGGGCTTTCCGTCAGCAAAAAAATTGGCAACGCTGTGATGCGAAATCGAATCAAACGTTTGATTCGGCAGGCCTTTCTTGAAGAGAAAGAGAGACTGAAGGAAAAGGATTACATCATTATTGCCAGAAAACCGGCGAGCCAGCTGACATATGAGGAAACGAAAAAAAGTCTGCAGCATCTATTCAGGAAGTCTTCTTTATATAAGAAATCTTCGTCAAAGTAAGCAAGGGCATTGCTTTCTGATCACTTTTAAAAGCGCTTCCTTTCTGGTTGAACAGAAAAAGGCACCATTTAAATCTGAAAGATGCTAAAATACATACAAGTATGCTTTGCAATAAAAGAGTGTAAAGATTAATTATAGGAGGAAATGTTGTTGAAAAGGAGAATAGGGTTGCTATTAAGTATGGTTGGCGTATTCATGCTTTTGGCTGGATGCTCGAGTGTGCAAAAGCCGATCACTGCAGATAGTTCGCATTTTTGGGACAAGTACGTAGTATATCCTTTGTCTGAGCTCATTACGTATGTAGCGAAAGTCACGGGAGATAACTATGGACTATCAATTATTCTTGTTACCATTTTAATTCGTTTATTAATTTTGCCGCTGATGATTAAGCAGCTGAGAAGTTCGAAAGCGATGCAGGCTTTACAGCCGGAAATGCAAAAGCTTAAAGAAAAATACAGCTCAAAGGATCAAAAAACGCAGCAAAAGCTTCAGCAGGAAACAATGGCTTTATTCCAAAAGCACGGTGTCAATCCGTTGGCGGGATGTTTCCCGATTTTAATCCAGATGCCGATTTTAATTGGATTCTATCATGCGATCATGAGAACACAGGCGATATCAGAGCATAGCTTCTTATGGTTTGACTTAGGAGAAAAAGACCCTTACTATATTCTTCCTATCGTTGCCGGGGTCGCTACATTTGTTCAGCAAAAGCTGATGATGGCGGGCAATGCGCAGCAAAATCCGCAAATGGCGATGATGCTTTGGATTATGCCGATCATGATTATCGTATTTGCGATCAATTTCCCGGCGGCTCTTTCTCTTTATTGGGTAGTCGGTAACTTGTTTATGATTGCGCAAACTTTCCTTATCAAAGGACCTGATATTAAAAAAGATCCTGAACCGCAAAAAGCTGGAGGAAAGAAAAAGTGAGAAATGTAACTGCTGCAGGGCGAAATGTCGATGAAGCAGTACAGTCCGGATTACAAGAGCTGGAATTAACAATGGATAAGGTGGATATTACCGTTATTGAAGAGGGAAACAAAGGGTTTCTCGGTATTTTCGGTAAAAAGCCGGCGGTCGTAAAGCTTGTTGAAAAGGTTGATCCAATTCAGCAAGCGAAGTCTTATCTTCATACGATTGCCGAAGCCATTGCCGGGAAGTCTGAAGTGACCGTAAAAGAAAACAAAAAGACGGTGAGTTTCCATATAACAGGCGAAAAAGCGGCATTGTTGATTGGAAAAAGAGGACAAACCTTAAATGCTCTTGAAACTTTGACACAGCTTGTCATTAATCGTTATCCAGGGCAATTCAAAAATGTCACGGTAGATGCAGAAAACTATCGTTTAAAAAGAAAAGATACACTGAGTCAGTTGGCCATCAGGCTTGCAGACCAGGTTTTGAAAACGAAAAAAGAAGTTCATCTTGAACCTATGCCGTCCAGTGAAAGAAAAATCATTCATGATACTCTTTCTGAGTATGCAAATCACCAGATCAAAACGTATTCAATGGGTGAAGGCGAAAATCGCCATCTCGTTATTTCCCATAAAAAATAGCATAAAACCGAAGTCCGGTAAAAAGCGGATTTCGGTTTTTTTGTATGAGAAAAATCTATTTTTCCTAGTCATATCAAGCTTTTGCCGTTTAAGTTTTTTCTTTTTAGGTGTATCCTGTTGATAAAAAGGAAGTTCAGGAAATAAAATTAATTGTTATTCACATGTGGATAAGTTAAAGTAATAGAGGGTGAATCCCTTATTCTGTGGATAACACATCTTCCACTTCGAACCAAACTATGTTATCTTTTAGTTTTGGCATAATAAAAATTTTTTTATATAGATGAAAGTATAAGTAAAGAGAGGTGAACAGCATGGATACAATTGCGGCAATTTCCACACCGATGGGAGAAGGCGCGATTGCGATTGTACGGTTGAGCGGACCAGAAGCAATTCAAATCGCAGATAAAATGTATAAAGGGCCGAAGGGGAAAACACTCAGCTCGGTTGAATCACATACGATTCATTATGGTCACATCGTAGACAGACCTTCGGATCGTGTCGTTGAGGAAGTAATGGTATCAGTGTTAAAAGCGCCGAGAACTTTTACACGTGAAGATGTCATCGAAATTAACTGTCACGGGGGAATTGTGACTGTGAACCAAGTGCTTCAGCTCGCATTAAGAGAGGGAGCGAGATTGGCAGAGCCTGGTGAATTTACAAAACGCGCGTTTTTAAACGGCCGAATCGATCTTTCACAGGCAGAAGCGGTTATGGACTTAATCAGAGCAAAAACGGACCGGGCAATGAACGTCGCCATGAATCAAATGGAAGGGCGTCTTTCTGCTTTGGTGCGCCGTTTACGCAGTGAGATTTTAGAAACGCTGGCTCATGTTGAGGTAAATATAGATTATCCGGAGTACGATGATGTAGAGGAAATGACGCATCAGCTTTTGGTTGAAAAGGCAACCGCCGTGAAAAAAGAAATTGAGGCACTGCTGAGGACTTCTGAGCAAGGGAAAATCTTGCGTGAAGGTCTATCTACTGTTATTATCGGCCGGCCAAATGTAGGGAAATCATCTCTTCTGAACAGCCTTGTTCATGAGGCGAAAGCCATTGTGACTGATATACCCGGAACGACTCGGGATGTGATTGAGGAATACGTTAATGTAAGAGGCGTTCCGCTTCGTCTAGTTGATACAGCGGGTATTCGTGAAACAGAGGATATTGTTGAACGAATCGGTGTTGAACGTTCTCGCCAGGTTCTTAAGGAAGCGGACCTGATTTTACTTGTGCTTAATTATAGTGAAGAGCTTTCTGAAGAAGACGTAAAGCTTTTTGAAGCCGTTGAGGGCATGGATGTTATCGTGATTATGAATAAGACTGACCTTGAGGCGAAGATTGACAGTGAGCATGTCCGTGAGCTTGCCAATGGACGTCCTGTTGTTACGACATCTCTTTTAAAAGAGGAAGGCATCAATGATTTGGAAGAAGCGATTCAATCGCTGTTCTATACTGGTGCTATTGAAAGCGGAGATCTGACTTATGTCAGCAATACACGTCATATCTCTATCTTACAGCAAGCAAACCGTGCCATTGAAGATGCGCTTAGCGGCATCGAACAGGATGTCCCGATCGACATGGTGCAAATCGACCTGACAAGATGCTGGGAGCTTTTGGGCGAAATCATCGGAGATGCTGTCCATGAAAGCTTAATTGATCAGCTCTTTTCACAATTCTGTTTAGGAAAATAATAAAAGGAGGAACGAGAATCATGGGGTATGAAGCAGGCCAATACGATGTGATTGTGATTGGCGCCGGGCATGCCGGTGTTGAGGCTGCCCTCGCATCAGCACGTCAAGGCGCCAAAACACTTGTCTTGACCATCAACCTAGATATGGTTGCATTTATGCCATGTAATCCGTCTGTCGGCGGCCCCGCAAAAGGGATTGTCGTCCGCGAAATTGACGCGCTCGGCGGAGAAATGGGCAGAAACATCGATAAAACGCATATACAAATGAGAATGCTGAATACTGGAAAAGGTCCTGCCGTCCGTGCATTGCGTGCGCAAGCAGACAAATTCCAATATCAGCACGAAATGAAAAATACACTTGAAAAAGAACCAAACTTAACAATGCTGCAAGGAATTGTGGAGCGGCTGATCGTTGAAGACGGCGAATGCCGCGGTGTCATTACACAAACAGGCGCGCATTATCGTGCGAAAGCGGTTGTCATGACGACAGGGACATATTTAAGAGGACGAATCATTCTTGGAGATCTGTCTTACTCAAGCGGTCCAAATAACCAGCAGCCTTCTATTAAGCTTTCTGAGCATTTGGAGGAACTGGGCTTTGAACTTGTTCGTTTTAAAACAGGTACGCCGCCTCGCGTGAAAAGCGACACGATTGATTACAGCAAAACGGAAATTCAGCCTGGTGACGATGTGCCTCGCGCTTTCTCATATGAAACAGTGGAATATATTACAGATCAGCTTCCTTGCTGGCTGACATATACAAGCCCTGAAACACATGAGATTATCGACGGCAACCTGCACCGTTCACCGATGTATTCCGGCATGATCAAAGGCACGGGCCCTAGATATTGCCCGTCCATTGAAGATAAAGTTGTCCGTTTTAATGATAAACCGCGTCACCAAATCTTCCTTGAGCCGGAAGGCAGAAATACACAGGAAGTCTATGTCCAAGGTTTATCTACAAGTCTTCCAGAAGATGTACAGCAAAGAATGCTTGCAACGATTCCGGGTCTTGAAAACGTGCAAATGATGAGAGCCGGCTATGCGATTGAGTATGATGCGATCGTACCGACACAGCTATGGCCGACACTTGAAACGAAAAAAATCACAAACCTTTATACTGCTGGCCAAATTAACGGAACATCCGGTTATGAAGAAGCTGCGGGACAAGGAATTATGGCGGGGATCAATGCAGGGCGAAAAGCGCTTGGAGAAGAAGAAGTGATTCTGAGCCGTTCTGACGCCTACATTGGTGTTCTGATTGATGACCTTGTCACGAAGGGAACAAACGAACCATACCGTCTTCTCACATCACGTGCTGAATACAGATTGCTTCTTCGCCATGACAATGCTGATTTGCGCCTGACAGAAATCGGACATCGCATTGGATTGATTTCTGATGAGCGCTATGCAGCTTTTGAACAGAAAAAAGCGGCGATCGAAGCGGAGAAAAAACGTCTGTATTCTGTGATTATCAAGCCGTCTCCGGAAAATCAAGAATATATCCGTTCTCTTGGCGGAAGCGAATTGAAAGATGGGGTTCGCGGCACAGACTTGATGAAACGTCCTGAAATGAACTATGAAACAGTCACAAAACTGGCGCCGCCAGAAGTGCCGGTTCCGCAAGACGTGGCAGAACAAGTAGAAATCCAAGTGAAATATGAAGGATATATTGAAAAATCTCTTCAGCAAGTGGAAAAACTGAAGAAGATGGAAAATAAGAAAATTCCGGATCGAATTGATTATGACGCAATTAAAGGGATCGCGACTGAGGCGCGTCAAAAGCTGAAAGATGTACGGCCTCTGTCTGTTGCCCAAGCTTCCCGCATTTCCGGTGTAAATCCAGCGGACATTTCAATTCTATTGGTGTATTTAGAGCAGGGACGCATTGCGAAGATAGCCGAATAGAAAGGATGACGGCATGAATATTGAAGAATTCACTTCTGGTTTGGCGGAAAAAGGGATATCCCTTTCTCCCCGCCAGCTGGAGCAATTTGAGCTGTATTACGACATGTTGGTTGAATGGAACGAAAAAATTAATCTGACTTCCATTACAGAGAAAAAAGAAGTGTATCTTAAGCATTTTTATGATTCCATTACAGCCGCTTTTTATGTCGACTTCAACCAAGTGAACACGATTTGTGATGTTGGAGCGGGAGCGGGTTTTCCGAGTCTTCCGATTAAAATATGCTTTCCGCACCTCCATGTCACAATCGTGGATTCACTAAACAAACGGATTACGTTTTTAGAAAAGTTGTCTGAAGCTTTGCAAATGGAGAATACGACATTCTGCCATGACAGAGCTGAAACATTCGGACAGCGGAAAGATGTCCGGGAAAGCTATGATATTGTGACGGCGCGAGCAGTTGCGAGACTATCTGTTTTAAGCGAACTTTGCCTGCCTCTGGTGAAGAAAAACGGTTTATTTGTTGCTTTAAAAGCCGCATCAGCAGAAGAAGAACTGAATGCCGGCAAAAAAGCGATCACGACGCTTGGAGGAGAACTTGAGCATACCCATTCCTTTAAGCTGCCTATTGAAGAAAGCGATCGTAACATTATGGTGATACGCAAGAAAAAAAGTACGCCTAAGAAGTATCCAAGAAAACCGGGAACTCCTAATAAATCGCCAATTGAAGGGTAATTTAGACAGCCTGATGTGACAATACCATCATATTCCTCAAAATTGATGGATGTACAGCAGGAAAAACCATGAGAAAATAGAATTATAAAAATGGCAGTTTTTAAAGGTGGTGTAGGTACATGAAGCATTCATTCTCTCGTTTCTTCGGGCTTGGTGAGAAGGAACAGGAGCCGGAGATTGCTGAACATGAGACAAACAAAGAAGAGATTCTGGAAATACCGGTAAATGCTATCGTTCCCAACCGTTTTCAGCCACGCACCATTTTCTCAGATGAAAAAATCAAAGAGTTAGCAATGACCATTCATACACACGGCATTATTCAGCCGATTGTTGTCAGGCATACAGAAGAAGAAGGCCAATACGAACTCATTGCAGGTGAAAGACGCTGGAGAGCGGTTCAATCGCTCGAGTGGGAAAATATTCCGGCTATAATTAAGGATTTTTCCGACACGGAAACCGCTTCTGTGGCGTTAATTGAAAACTTGCAGCGGGAAGAACTGTCTTCTATTGAGGAAGCGCATGCCTATGCTAGGCTTCTTGAGCTTCATGATTTAACACAGGAAGCACTCGCGCAGCGTTTAGGAAAAGGACAGTCAACAATTGCGAATAAGCTGCGGTTATTAAAGCTGCCTCAGCCGGTCCAAGACGCGATCATGGAGAAGAAAATCACTGAGCGTCATGCCAGAGCGCTGATTCCGCTGAAACAGCCTGAGCTCCAAGTCACACTGCTCACAGAGATTATTGAGAAAAGTTTAAATGTAAAACAGACGGAAGACCGCGTGGTGAAAATGCTGGAGCAAGGCCAGAGAAAACCAAAGCCTAGACGCAAAGCGTTCAGCAGAGACACAAGAATTGCAATGAACACGATTCGCCAGTCACTAACAATGGTTGAAGACAGCGGTGTAAAATTGAATACAGAAGAAGAAGAATTTGAAGAATATATTCAATTAACGATCCGCATACCGAAATAAAGCTCTCCTGAAAATTAGGGGAGCTTTATTTTTGTAGTAAAAGGAAATCAATTACTTTTACTTGTTATTGTTATATTAGAATTCTATTTTTAAGTTTGTGGATACATCCTTCCGTATCCTGTGGGAAAATTACTGCGTACCCCAAACAATATAGTGTAATGGCATGCCGAGGAGCATGCAGACGAAAACTGACTTTTTTTGAACACTTTTCCGATTTTTTTTCGCAAGGATTCGAGTTTGATCGGTCCGGGATCGATCTGGCCAGAAACTCTCACTTTCCCCAGTACAAAAGGAACGATATCGTAATATGAGAAACATGCTCATCAGCGTAACGGGTACATCTTTGTTTGTAGACCAGATTCTCTTTTGTACGGAAACTTCTTCTTTTTTCTCTTAAAAACTCCTTTTTTGAGTCAAAAAAACATGAAAATAACAGAATTTATAAGAGAAAGGATTAGACACGCTTTAATTTTCAATTATTTCCTTTCTTAATCGGAACAAAATGATGAAAAAAATGAAACGCTTTAATCTTTTTTTGATAGAATAGAAGCAAGATAGTACATGTTCATGTGAAAGTAGGTGACATCGTGGGAAAAATCATAGCAATTACGAACCAAAAAGGCGGAGTCGGAAAAACAACGACGTCTGTCAACCTTGGGGCATGCTTAGCTTACATAGGGAAAAGGGTTCTGCTGGTAGATATTGATCCGCAGGGAAATGCAACAAGCGGATTAGGGATTGAAAAAGCCGATGTAGAGCAGTGTGTGTACGATATTTTAGTAGACGATGCAGATGTAATAGATATAATTAAAGCAACGACAGTGGAGAACCTGGACGTGATTCCTGCGACAATACAGCTTGCAGGAGCTGAAATCGAGCTGGTTCCGACGATTTCAAGAGAAGTGAGACTGAAGAGGGCGCTTGAAGCAGTAAAGCAGAATTATGATTACATTATCATTGACTGTCCGCCTTCATTGGGGCTGTTGACGATTAACGCGCTTACTGCCTCAGATTCTGTAGTGATTCCTGTACAGTGCGAATATTACGCGTTGGAGGGGCTCAGCCAGTTATTAAATACAGTACGTCTTGTGCAAAAGCATTTGAATACGGATTTAATGATTGAAGGTGTACTGCTGACAATGCTTGATGCCCGGACGAATCTCGGCATCCAAGTGATTGAAGAGGTTAAGAAGTATTTTAGAGATAAAGTATATAAGACGGTTATTCCGCGTAATGTCCGTCTGAGCGAAGCGCCGAGTCACGGAAAACCCATCATTTTATACGATCCGCGGTCAAGAGGTGCGGAAGTATATTTAGATTTAGCAAAGGAAGTGGCTGCGAATGGCTAAAGGCCTTGGAAAAGGGATTAATGCGTTGTTCAATCAGGTCGATTTGTCGAATGAGACAGTTGAAGATATTAAAGTTGCCGATTTACGCCCTAATCCTTATCAGCCAAGAAAACACTTTGATGACGAGGCATTAGCTGAACTAAAAGAATCTGTGCAGCAGCATGGCATTCTTCAGCCGCTTATCGTCAGAAAATCTTTAAAAGGCTATGATATTGTTGCGGGTGAACGGCGTTTTCGAGCGGCAAAGCTTGCGGGTTTAGACACGGTTCCGGCCATTGTTCGTGAATTATCAGAGGCATTAATGAGAGAAATTGCTTTATTGGAAAACCTTCAGCGTGAAGATTTATCGCCGCTTGAAGAGGCCCAGGCCTACGATTCTTTGCTGAAACACTTAGATCTCACGCAAGAACAGCTTGCTAAACGTCTTGGGAAAAGCAGACCGCATATTGCGAATCATTTAAGATTGCTGACACTTCCAGAAAACGTTCAACATCTTATTGCTGAAGGTACGCTTTCGATGGGACATGGACGCACGCTTCTTGGCTTGAAAAACAAAAGTAAGCTTGAACCGCTTGTACAAAAAGTCATTGCGGAGCAGCTCAATGTTCGACAGCTAGAACAGCTGATTCAGCAGTTAAATCAGAATGTTTCACGTGAAACAAAGAAAAAAGAGCCTGTGAAAGACGCGGTTCTGAAAGAACGGGAATCCTATCTGCAAAATTATTTTGGAACAACGGTCAA
The DNA here is from genome assembly GCF_004116955.1 of Bacillus vallismortis. Classification (NCBI taxonomy): domain Bacteria; kingdom Bacillati; phylum Bacillota; class Bacilli; order Caryophanales; family Bacillaceae; genus Bacillus; species Bacillus vallismortis. Next base: position 3,590,420 of record NZ_CP026362.1, read on the forward strand.
TATTAAACGACAAAAGAAAAAAGGAAGAATTGAGATTGAATTTTTCTCAAATGAAGATCTTGATCGGATTTTAGAGCTTTTGTCTGAAAGAGAATCGTAAATACAGAAACCATCTTTCAAAAGAAGATGGTTTTTTGAATTATATGCGCCCGGTGATCCTTTGGAGCGGGCTAAGGCGTTCGTGCCTCCACCCTGTCCGATCAGTTGCACTCAATCCTTCAGCAAGAACATTTGCCATATTCATGACCAAGTGCAGCCTTGTATTTTGTAAAACAAAGTATTCCATAAAACCACTCACATTTACAATTCCGTTAATATGAAGATCTCCCACTTCAGGAAGGTCCTTTTGCACACCGGCTCCCGGCTTTAATGGCCCCTCTCCGATTTGAAACGAACCTACACTTTTAACGCGTCCTAAGCATGCATCGACTGCTATAATGAATGGGTTTTTATGTATTTTTTGAATGTCTTGAATTTTATCCTTCATATTCACAGCGTGGACAGGGTCAGATAAAGTGCCATAGACATGAAATCTAGTGAGCTGCATTTGTTTGAGTTTCATTCCTACGAGCGGGCCTAATGAATCGCCGGTTGAACGGTCTGTTCCGATACAAACCACGATAATGGGTTTGCCGGCAGCTTTCCGCAAGGATGAAGAAAGGATGGTTTGGATCTGTTTTACTGCGGCTGCATCCGTGTGTGAAACATATTGCTTTACTCGTTCCTGAGAGGAAAAAAGCCCGCCTTTTCGATTCATAGATTTCACTTCCTTGTTATAGTAGGTAGCAAAGTGGCTGTGGTGTGTGTTTAGATATGTAAGGTTGTTTACAGTATATCCAGCAGTACGATCTTTTATGCTTCGTGTATAGAGCCGGATATTTTTTATTCATAGAGGGCGTCATTAGCGGGTTAATGATAAGTATTGTGCCCAAATGTCTCGATACGATCAAGCTAGGGTTTGCTTACAAAACATTTGATCATATATGGAAGTGTATACCAGTTATCTAAATGGCGACGAATTGAAAGGTTCCGGTATCAGAAGTGATATTTATTATCCTTCAATCGGTGGGAAAGGGTTTCTGGATGGCGATGTATACATGAGAGAAAGGGAAGAATGAGGTTTCTTTCTAAATATCTTATTTTAGACTGCCTGCATTGGCAGTTTTTTTATGTGTATTTAGGATGATAATTTCCTGATGTATATGAAAATATGGCATGTTTGCTTTCAGATACTTATATAGTAACAATAGCGGGAACAAGCCCAACTCTGTGCTATGAGGTGATGATGTTGTGGAGAGCCGGAATGAAGTGGATGCTGCTCATATTAGGGAGCCTGATCGGGGCCGGATATGCGAGCGGTCAGGAGATATGGCAGTTTTTTGGAGTGGAAAGCGGACTTGCTATTGTGCTGTTTACAATCATGTTCATGTTCTCATCTTATATTGTGATGAAAATTAGTTTTAAGGTAAAATCCACTCATTTTTTGCCGGTTCTGGAGCATTTGATGGGACCGTGGCTGGCGAAAATTTATGATGTCCTCATCGTTTTTTATTTGTTTTCGACGACTATGGTGATGATTGCCGGAGGCGGTGTGACCCTGCAAATGTACAAGCTTCCTTTCTGGTGGGGAATCGCGCTGATTTGTATCGTGACTGTGTGTTTGTTTTTCTGGGATGTGAAAGGGATATTATCAGTAAATGGCATTATCATTCCTGTATTAGTTGCGGGTTTGCTGTATGCGCTGATCTCCTTTCAGAGCACCCATCACCATACATGGACAATTGATTTGACTAGGCAGTATAACTGGCCTGCAAGCATTACGTTCACCTCTTTAAACATTCTTTCTGTTGTCGCGATTTTATCCTCCGTGGGAAAAGAAATGAAAGGTCTCGGTGAAGCGAAAATCGCCAGTGTGGCAAGCGGTCTTGTTTTTGGCGTGATCTCATTTGTCTATAATGAGACGTTAGTGGAGCTGGCGGGCTCCCTTTCTCAGTTTGAAATCCCATTGTTTGCCGTCTTGGAGGATTTTCCTTATCTCCTTTTTTTATGTATGACAGCGGTTCTGTGCCTAGCGATTTATACAACGACGGTAGCGGGTTTGCTTGGGCTGTCAAGCCGGCTGATGGCGTTTGTTCATATGCCGAGATGGATGATTGTGTTCATTCTATTAGCGTTGATGGTGCCTTTTACTTCTTTTGGGTTTTCTGAATTGATCGCATTCTTGTATCCAATATACGGGATGCTAAATTTGTACTTGTTAGTTTGTCTGTGGTTATATCCTATTTTAAGTAAATGGAAATAAGAGGATTTATTTCTTTTCGGGTATCTTAATTGCTCTTATGATCAGTTTTTTTGTACAATAGATACAGCAGTTTATGAAAAGAGGTGAAGGGTCTTGGCGGATAAAGACTTTGGCCTAAATGATATCGTAGAAATGAAAAAACCGCATCCATGCGGAGCGAACAGCTGGAAAATTATACGCATGGGGATGGATATCCGAATTAAGTGTGAGGGATGCTCTCACAGTGTGATGATTCCGAGAAGAGAATTTGAAAGAAAACTTAAAAAAGTACTAGTCAAGCATGAGGAGCCTACTTCATAAAAAGGCCGGCACTCATGCTTTTTCATATACAAGGTAAGGAGAAGACGGCGATGGGCAAAGTGCATCAGTCAGCTTGTCCGCTGAATTGCTGGGACAGCTGCGGCTTTTTGGTGACTGTTGATGAGGGAAAAGTAACAAAAGTGGACGGGGATCCGAACCATCCGATTACGGAAGGCAAGATCTGCGGACGCGGCAGAATGCTTGAGACAAAAACAAATTCGCCTGAGCGGATTCGCTATCCGATGAAAAAACAAAATGGCGAGTTTGTGCGGATTTCCTGGGAGCAGGCGCTTGATGAAATTGCCGATAAGCTTCGGGAGATCAAAGAAACGTCAGAAACGACTGCTGTTTTGCACAGCCATGATTATGCGAATAACGGTTTGTTAAAAGCGCTAGATCAACGTTTTTTTAATGGATATGGCGGCGTGACTGAAATCGTCGGAAGCATATGCTGGGGCTCCGGTATCGAGGCGCAAAGCTGGGATTTCGGCCGGTCGTACGGACACGGCCCGCTTGATATTTACAACAGCAAGCATGTTGTTGTGTGGGGAAGAAATGTATCCAGAACAAATATGCACTTATACCATCACTTGCAGCAGGTGAAGAAAAAGGGAGCCACAATTACGGTGATTGATCCGATCTTCAACCCGACTGCCAAACTTGCAGACCGCTATATCTCTGTCAAGCCGGGAATGGATGGCTGGCTTGCGGCAGCTGTTTTAAAGGTTCTGATAGAGACGGGAAGAACCGATGAGACGTTTATTTCTGAGCACTCTGTCGGTTTTGATGATGTGAAAGAGCTTTTAGACACTGTTTCTTTAGAGGAGTTTATTGTGAAAACAGAAACTTCTATGGAGGAGCTGGAGTATTTGGCTGGTTTGTATGCAGATGGCCCGGTTTCTACCTTTATGGGGCTCGGTATGCAGCGATATAAAAACGGCGGCGAAACGATTCGTTGGATTGATGCACTTGCAGCGGCAAGCGGAAATGTCGGAATCAAAGGCGGGGGCGCGAATTTCGGGAATGTCCAGATCGGTGAAAGCTTTGCGAAAACGAAGCTGACGCTGCCGGAATTAAAAACAGCATCACGTTCGTTTTCAATGATGACGCAGGCTGAAGAGGTGCTGACGGCTGTTGATCCTGCGATTGAGATGATGATTGTGACGTGCGGGAATCCGCTGACTCAGGTGCCAAATACCAATAAAGTAAGGCAAGCCTTTGAAAACGTACCGATGACGGTGGCGATTGATTCGATTATGACGGATACGGCAAAGCTATGTGACTATGTTTTGCCGACTGCCACTGTTTTTGAAGAAGAGGATATCTATTATTCCAGTATGTATCATCATTACGTTCAGTACGGGAAGAAGCTTGTGGAGCCGCAGGGGGAAACGAAATCGGACAGTTGGATCTGGACAAAGCTTGCAGAACGTCTTGGGTTTGGCGAGTTGTTTGACCACAGCACTGAAGAATTTTTGGAGATGGGGCTTTCTTCATTGGAAGCAGAGGGTGTGACGCTTGAGCGATTGAAAGAAAAAGGGCATCTCCCTCTTCCAGTCAAGCAGGTTCCGTGGGATGATTATCAGTTTTTGACACCGAGCGGAAAATTTGAATTTACTTCGTCGTTAGCTGAAGAAAAAGGATTTAGCGGTTTGCTTCAATTAAACGTACCTGAAGAGTCTGTTTTCCATAATGAACAGTTAGCTGGCAAGTATCCTTACACGCTGCTGTCCATTCATCCGCAACGCTCTAATCACTCTCAGCATGTGCCGTTTATCGAAAAGCTTCAGCACATTCAGGTCGATATTTCTCCAGATATAGCGGCTGAGCAGAATCTTCAGGACGGAGATGCGGTTGCCATCTTTAATGACCGCGGTCGCTTGAAGGGCAAGGTGAAGGTGATGAAGCAGGCTCACCCGAAGACGATTAACATAGATGAAGGCATGTGGGCGGCTTTTGGAGGTTCAGTCAATACCCTGACAAACGATACAAATTCCGATAATGGAATGGGAAGTACGCTTTTTGACTGTTTGGTGGGCTTGAAAAAAGCATAATCAATGGGATCAACAGGCTGAAAATGCTTTTTTGTCAGCTTGTCTTTTCCAGTGAACCTCCTTATAATTGCTCTAGGTTCAAAATACGTTTATTCAATGACGGTTTTATATAGAGGAGATGAAAGAATGGCTTTAACAGCTGGAATTGTCGGTTTGCCGAACGTCGGGAAATCAACATTATTTAACGCAATTACACAGGCCGGTGCCGAATCAGCCAACTACCCGTTCTGTACGATTGATCCGAACGTGGGAATTGTAGAAGTACCGGATGATCGTCTGCAAAAGCTGACTGAGCTGGTCAACCCGAAGAAGACTGTGCCGACTGCTTTTGAATTCACTGATATTGCAGGGATTGTAAAAGGCGCGTCTAAAGGAGAAGGACTCGGTAACAAATTCCTTTCTCATATTCGCCAGGTTGACGCGATTTGCCACGTTGTCCGTGCTTTTTCTGATGACAACATTACACACGTTTCCGGGAAAGTTGATCCGATTGATGACATTGAAACGATCAACCTTGAGCTGATCCTCGCTGATATGGAAACAGTTGAAAAGCGGATAACACGCGTCAGCAAACTTGCAAAGCAAAAAGATAAAGACGCTGTATTCGAGTTTGAGATTCTGTCTAAACTGAAAGAAGCGTTTGAGAATGAAAAGCCTGCTCGTTCTGTTGAGTTTACTGAAGAGCAGCAAAGGCTTGTAAAGCAGCTTCATTTACTGACTTCGAAGCCTATTTTGTATGTGGCGAACGTAAGCGAGGAGGAAGTGGCTGACCCGTCTGGCAATGAAAATGTAGCGAAGATTCGTGAGTACGCTGCCGGCGAAAACGCGGAAGTTATCGTCGTATGTGCGAAAATCGAATCTGAAATCGCCGAGCTCGAAGGTGAAGAAAAGCAAATGTTCCTTGAAGAGCTTGGCATTGAAGAATCAGGTCTTGATCAGCTGATCAAAGCGTCTTATTCCCTTCTAGGCCTTGCAACATATTTCACAGCCGGTGAACAGGAAGTCAGAGCTTGGACATTCAAAAGAGGCATGAAAGCCCCTGAGTGTGCAGGCGTTATTCATAGTGACTTTGAGCGCGGCTTCATTCGTGCTGAAACGGTTGCCTATGAGGATCTTCTTGCGGGCGGCGGTATGGCAGGAGCCAAAGAAGCAGGGAAAGTCCGTCTCGAAGGAAAAGAATATGTGGTCCAAGACGGAGATGTTATTCATTTCCGATTTAATGTATAGGATGCAGTTGTAAAGGGACAAGAGCTTTGGTATAATATAAAATTGTGAGTAATAGAATTATTGCTCCTTGCCCATTATGGGCCGCTTAGTCCAAAAGGAGGTGCAAACAGATGAGAAAGTACGAAGTTATGTACATTATCCGACCAAACATTGACGATGAGTCTAAAAAAGCAGTTATCGAGCGTTTCAACAACGTTCTGACTTCTAATGGTGCGGAGATCACTGGAACAAAGGATTGGGGTAAACGTCGTCTTGCTTACGAAATCAACGATTTCCGCGACGGTTTCTACCAAATCTTAAACGTTCAAGCTGATGCTGCGGCAGTTCAAGAATTTGACCGTCTAGCTAAGATCAGTGACGATATCATTCGCCACATTGTTGTTAAAGAAGAAGAATAAGCAATTTTGAAATATATAATGGTAAAAGGTGGTCTTTCTTATGCTTAACCGAGTTGTATTAGTCGGAAGACTGACAAAAGACCCAGAGCTTCGTTATACGCCAAACGGTGCGGCTGTTGCCACGTTTACTCTTGCTGTGAATCGTACATTTACGAACCAGTCCGGAGAACGTGAGGCCGATTTCATTAATTGTGTCACTTGGAGAAGACAAGCCGAAAACGTTGCGAACTTCCTGAAAAAAGGAAGCCTTGCAGGCGTAGATGGCCGTTTACAAACAAGAAACTATGAAAACCAGCAAGGACAGCGTGTCTTCGTGACCGAGGTCCAAGCTGAAAGTGTTCAGTTTCTTGAGCCGAAAAGCGGCGGCGGTTCTGGTTCAGGTGGATACAACGAAGGAAACAGCGGCGGAGGCCAGTACTTTGGCGGAGGCCAAAATGATAATCCATTCGGGGGAAATCAGAACAACCAGAGACGCAATCAGGGGAACAGTTTTAATGACGACCCATTCGCCAACGACGGCAAACCGATTGACATCTCGGATGATGATCTTCCATTCTAATGAGAATATCACTTAAATTGACAAAGAAAGGAGGGAAATGACAATGGCAGGAGGACGCAGAGGCGGTCGTGCGAAACGCCGTAAAGTGTGTTATTTCACTTCTAACGGTATCACGCACATCGACTACAAAGATGTAGATCTTCTTAAAAAGTTTGTTTCTGAGCGCGGTAAAATTTTACCACGTCGTGTAACTGGAACAAACGCTAAATACCAACGTAAATTGACTGCAGCCATCAAACGCGCTCGTCAAATGGCTTTACTTCCGTACGTAAGCGGTGAGTAAGCTGATACGTAAAGAGCAAGAACCTTCGGGTTCTTGCTCTTTTTTATAGGGGGATGAAACATGAAGCTGATTGCTTGGAATGTAAACGGCCTGCGGGCTGTGATGAGAAAGATGGATTTCCTCTCTTATCTGAAAGAAGAGGATGCAGATATTATATGTCTTCAGGAAACAAAGATACAGGACGGCCAGGTCGATCTTCAGCCTGAAGGCTATCATGTGTATTGGAATTATGCAGTGAAAAAAGGGTATTCTGGCACGGCTGTTTTTTCAAGACGAGAGCCGCTGCGGGTTATGTACGGGATCGGAATAGAAGAGCACGATCAAGAAGGCAGAGTGATTACGCTGGAATTTGAAAATATGTTTGTGGTGACTGTTTACACGCCCAATTCTAAAAGGGGCTTGGAGCGGATTGATTATCGCATGCAGTGGGAAGAGGCTTTATTATCTTATATTCTTGAATTGGATCAGAAAAAACCTGTCATTTTATGTGGTGATTTGAATGTAGCTCATCAGGAGATCGATTTGAAAAACCCAAAAGCGAACCGGAATAACGCTGGGTTTTCTGATCAAGAAAGAGAGGCATTCACCCGTTTCTTAGAAGCTGGATTTATAGACTCATTCCGCCACGTCTATCCTGATCTTGAAGGTGCTTATTCCTGGTGGTCGTATCGTGCCGGCGCCCGAGACAGAAATATCGGATGGCGTCTCGATTATGTTGTGGTTTCCGAAAGGCTTAGGGAGCAGATTGAGGATGCCAGCATATCAGCGGACGTCATGGGTTCCGACCATTGTCCTGTTGAACTTACGATTAATATATGACGAGATAGCAGTAAGGAATTTTACACTTACTGCTTTTTTATATAAAAAGGAAGAAAGAGATTGCAAGACTGGTTGTATTGAATCAACACCCATATGTTTCTGAGAAAAGAGAAAACTTGTTCACCAAGTCATAAAGGATTTAGATTACATACCAAATGACCCGTAATCGATTTGATTTCGCGGGAAAACCTATACTATCGGTGTGATTCTTCCTTATAGCGATTATCCCTGCTTTGGTAAAATCGTAAACGGAATCACCAAGTCGGCCTATCAGCATGAGATGCAACGGCCCTCCTCCCCACCAATTATAACTCCGCTATTGCATTCAACTATTTAGAGCTATGAAGAACGAAGAAAATAGACGGATTATCATGACATCCGCGCCAATGACTGGGACAGCATTAGCGCTTATCAGGCGTATGGGCCGATCATCGCATGTGAGGATACCGGAGACATTGATGTCCCATGTGCGTACAATGACAGAAAAGCTGCGTATGCCGAGAGCGCTCGCTATCTAAAGAGCCGGGGACATGAGAATATCGCTTTTACGTGCGTCAGAGAAGCCGACAGGAGTCCGAGCACGGCGGCCTATAAAGCCGTCCGCGTAAGGTTGGACGACCGTCATATGCTGTCTGGATGCAATGATATGAATGACGGTGAGCGGGCAGTGATGAACCCGGGAGTGACGATCGGCGATAACGCGGTGATTGCATCAGGATCTTTTGTCACTAAGGATGTACCTGCTCATACGGTTGTAGGAGGAAATCCTGCGAGGGTGTTGAAGGAATTGTAGTGAGATCAGTGCGGCAGGTCCGCACTGACTTTTTTAAATTTGTTTTGCATTCGTATTAGGGCCGAAGCAGATTAACAGCACGGAGCATGCGAGCCAGCAGCCGCCAATAAATAAAAAGACGCTGACATAGCCGAGCTGAACGGCGATAAACCCGACGAGCAGTGAGCCAAAGATGTTTGAAAAGCGGCCGAGGCCATAGGCTAAACCGCTGCCTGACGAGCGGTATTCAGTCGGATAAGGTTCTGACGTATAGGCGTATAAGTTCGAGGTGAAAACCCGTTCCGTGATATTCACGATAAAACCAAACACAATGATCATGATTGGAATAAAAGTCATGCCATATAAGAGGCCGGCGATGGCTGTCAAAAAGGCGCTGGCGGCTAAAATCCATTTTCTTTGAAATGTTTCAGAAATCATCGAACCGAGCAGTGCGCCAAGCGGAGCGCCGACGGAGTGCAGCACGTTATACCACAATGTATTTTCCATGGTGACACCATTGCTTTTTAAGAGGCTTGGAACCCATGACGCAAATCCGTAAAATCCAAACGTTTCAAAAATCCATACAGCAGATAAAACGATGGTGATTTTGAGGTTTCTTCCTTTCAATAACCCTGCGTAACCCGCATGCTTCTGGACGGTACTGTTTGCTTTAGGCTGAGCTGGTGCCGGAAGCGGGCCCTTCTCTTGTTCAACCTGAGCCTCAATTCTGTTGAGGATCGCATCGGCTTTCGCGTATTCACCGCGGTTTTCGTGCCAGCGAGGTGATTCTTCGAGTTGTCGGATAAAGAAAAAATAAATAAGGCCAACGGCACCCCATACAAATACAAGCCTCCATCCCCATGAACCGAGCGGAATGACAAAGGCAGACACAATATTGGTGATCGGAACGCCGACTAGTCCAATCATGGCACAGAAAGAAATATATTTCCCGCGGACACTGGAAGGAAAAAACTCCGCCAAATAGCTATTGGTAATGACCATGGCCGCTGCGACACCAAATCCGGTGAGAAAACGGAATGCCATTAAAGACGGGATGTCCCATGCCGCGGCATTGAATAGCGATGCGATGGAGAAAACGAAGACAAATAGATGTAAGGCTTTTTTGCGGCCGATTCGATCGGACAGCCTTCCCCCCAATGCTGCGCCTAAAAACATGCCTAAAAACGAGGCCGCCGTTATATTGGCAATGGTTGAAAGCGGGACGCGCCAATGCTCAATCAGTGCCGGCGCCACATTGCTGAGGGTAAATAAATCTGCAAGATCGAAGAAATAAACAATGCCGAGAGCGGTTAATACTTGAAAGTGAACGCGAGAAATCGGCAGGCGGTCTAAACGATTCGCTGCGTTTGAGAAAGGGTGTGTATTCTTCTGTTTGAAGATTGGATTCATTTAAAACCCTCCTTGTTAGTAATAAGAAAAGGTGGAACACTGCCTCTTGGGAATCATTATAAGTAGCTTGATTCATTGGCGACAGAGTTCAAATCACTAGATGAAAGAACTAAATTCGCACTCTTTATTAACATTTAGCTTAAAAGATTTCCAAAACAGTAGATTTGAAGACCAATTTATGCAAATATATAGGAATATTCTCATTGAAAGGAAGAGACGCAGAAGGAATGAATTCATTTATCCGTCCATTAGAAGGAAACAATACGTTGTGGAGATATTTTTTCGCCTTTTTGGTGATGGTAGGTTTATATGTATTCGGGAATATTGCTTACCTTTTCGCTATACTGTTTACGGTTATTGTGAATCCTGATATCACATTTGATTTGGATGAAGCTGTGCTGAGTGATCCACTGGTCGATCTTTATTTGGCTCATGTCATTTATTTATTTGCGATTCCGGGAGTATGGCTGGCTGTGCGCTTTATTCTGAAACGGCCATTTCGATCGGTCATTACGCCAAACGCTAGGATCAATTGGCGGAGAATTTCCTTTGGCTTTATTGCCTATTTCTTGTTGATGATCGCCGTACAATTGATTGATTATATGATTCATCCCGGCAGTTATTCCATGCAGGATGTTGATGCTTCACGGTTTATCTGGTTGTTAGTGGCGGCTCTCATTTTGGTTCCGATTCAGACATCAGCTGAGGAACTATTTTTCAGAGGCTTTTTGCTTCAAGCTTTTGGCAGAGTGACGAAAAATCCTCTTATCTTGATATTGATTGTCGGAGGCTTGTTTGGCGTACTGCATTTTGCGAATCCAGAAATGAACAATGGCGCTGTCTGGGCAGGAATTGAGTATTTAACATTTGGTTTTGTGTGGACTTATTACACGATTAAAACAGGCAGTATTGAAATATCACTTGGCGCCCATGCCGCGAATAATATGTTTTTGTGTATGTTTATCACAGAAAAAAACAGTGTGTATGGAGGCATCCCTTCTTTGTTTACCGTTACGCGGGGGGACCCAATGTGGGAGGCTTTATTTACGATAGCGGTCAACCTTGTGTTTGCAGGAATCGCGATATGGTACCATAAGAAATCACAAAGTAAGCAGCAAGGGTCTTAATCCCTGCTGCTTATTAATGTTTGAATGGCTTCTTTGATATTTGTTGTCGGCTGCTGGCAGGCGAAGTTTTCACAAATATACACGGTTGTTTGACCATCTATGATGCGATAATCTGCCGCGAATGGCGCGATGTCTTTGCATTGGTCAGGGTGTTCTGCCACCAGAATAGAGTCGTTGGGTTTAAAGGCTTTTTGAAGCGCAGTGATCAATTGTTTTCTGTCTGGATCGTCTGCGCTGCCAAAAATAACGATTTCCTTTTTAGGCATCACATGCTTTAACACGCTTTGCATAAAGAAAGCATGGCCGCTCGGATACGCGTCGATATCCGGCTTGAACACGGAAAACATCGTTTCTGCTTTTTCAATAAGTGATAAGTCGCCTGTGACTTGTCCAAGACGCAGCAGCTGAACGGCCGCCACACTGTTTCCGGAAGGCACGGCGCCGTCATATACTTCTTTTTCCCAGACAATTAAGGCTTCTGCATCGTGTCCGGTGAAATAGAATCCGCCATGCTCCTCATCCCAAAATAAGCCGATCATGTCGTCTGTCAGTTTCTTTGCTTTTTCTAAATAAGAAAGATCAAACGAGGCTTCATAGAGGTCCAGGTAAGCCCATAGGAGAAATGCGTAATCGTCGATAAAGCCTTTGTTTTTCACTTCTCCCTCTCGATACCGGACCATCACACGGCCGTCGATGATTAACTTGTTTTCAATAAAAGTAATGGCGTTCTCCGCTAATCTGAGATACTTCGGTTCCTGATAAACCTTTGCCGCTTTGGCGAGACCCGCGATCATCAGCGCGTTCCATGAGGTCAGCACCTTATCATCGACATGCGGATAGGTTCTTTCTTCTCGTGTCTTCAAGAGCTGCCGTCTTGCATCCTCAAGCTTGAGGATGAGCTCTTCCTCGCTTAACCCGGCATCCGCTTTGATTTGTTCCCGCTTTGAGTGAATGAGGTTCGGAATATTTTTGCCTTCAAAGTTCCCCTCTTCAGTGATGTCATACACTTGGCAATACAGTGTTCCGAGTTCGTCTCCGAGCGTAGTCAGAATCTCTTCCTTTGACCACACATAGTACTTTCCTTCTTCTCCTTCTGTATCCGCGTCTAAAGCGGAGAAAAAGCTTCCGTCTTCATGGGTCATTTCCCGCTGAATGAAGGTGATGATTTGCTCGCAAATCTCTTTATAGCGCTTATTTTGTGTTACCTGATAGGCTTCTGTATAAGCAGTCAGCAGCAGCGCATTGTCGTACAGCATCTTTTCAAAATGGGGAACGAGCCACTCGTCATCGGTCGAATAGCGGGCAAAACCATAGCCGATATGATCATAAATGCCGCCATTCGCCATGCTGTCCAGTGTTTTGGTGACATTATATAAGGCATTCTCCTGCCCCGTATTGTGGTCATAACGAAGCAAATACATGAGCATATGAGGCATCGGAAATTTCGGTGCCTGTCCAAAACCGCCGTAGATCGTATCAAACCCGCTGGCAAGCTGCTGGAATGTCCGGTGAATCGCTGATTCGCTAAGACCTTCGCCCGATTTTGCCGCCGTTTTGGTCTGCAAATGTTTAGCAGCGTTCTCCGCAATATCCTCGACATGCTCGCGATCGTTCGCAAACGTCTCAGACAGATGCTCAAGCACATCTACAAAACCGGGACGATTGAATTTACTCGTCTTTGGAAAGTATGTACCCGCATAAAACGGCTTCTGATCAGGCGTGATAAACACATTCAGCGGCCAGCCGCCCTGCCCGGTCATCAACTGGCAGATTCTCATATAAACAGAATCCACATCCGGCCGCTCTTCCCGATCGACTTTAATCGCCACAAACCGTTCATTGATCAGGCGCGCGATTTCCTCGTCCTCGAAGCTCTCGTGGGCCATCACATGGCACCAATGACATGTTGAATAGCCGATGCTAACCAGAACCGGCTTGTTTTCGCGTTTCGCCTTTTCAAAGGCTTCTTCTCCCCAGGGGTACCAGTCTACTGGGTTATGGGCGTGTTGAAGCAGGTATGGGGACTTCTCGTCGATTAAACGATTGGGTTTGTTGTTGGTTGGCAAGGGATCACCTTCTTTCTTCATTTTTGGACGTTGATAAATGGATTCTTAATACTAACTTATCACAATCAGGTGAAAAAATTCTCATAAGGTTACTTTAAAATAAACATTGTTGATTTTAGGTTCAGTTGAACTTATCATTATGATATAGGTGATGTATGTTTACAGAAATGGAAATAAAATATTTTGTTGGGTTATTGTATGTTTAAATTATCAATACTAAGGAATATGTAAGGGAGATCTTTATACAGGAGGTGTTCGCCTTACTTGGTAAGGCAAACGATTGACAACCCTTAATCTTATTATCTTTGCCATTTTAATTGTATTAACCGCATTTTTTGTTGCAACTGAATTTGCGATTGTGAAAATTAGAACGTCGAAAGTCGATCAACTCATATTAGAGGGCAAAAAAGGTGCTGTGTCAGCAAAGAAAGTTGTGACTCATTTGGACGAATATTTGTCGGCTTGTCAGCTGGGAATCACTGTGACAGCATTAGGAATTGGCTGGGTTGGAGAGTCGACTTTTGAAGTGATTCTGCACCCCTTATTTTCTTATTTTCATGTAAGTGAACCCGTCTCACATGTATTGATTTTGATCATTGCTTTTGTCATGGCGACTTTTTTGCATGTAGTGGTGGGTGAGCTTGCTCCCAAAACACTCGCGATTCAAAAAGCTGAAGCCATCACTCTTTTAACAGCAAAGCCCATCATCTGGTTTTACCGCATCCTGTATCCTTTTATCTGGTTTTTAAATGGTTCAGCCCGGTTTATCGTCGGACTCTTTGGGTTAAAACCTGCGTCAGAACATGAGCTTGCCCACTCTGAAGAGGAACTGCGCATTTTACTGTCTGAAAGCTATAAGAGCGGTGAAATCAATAAGAACGAGTTAAAGTATGTCAATAACATATTTGAATTTGATGAAAGAATCGCAAAGGAAATCATGATTCCAAGAAGGGAAATAGTCGCGATTTCTATCGAGGATTCTTATGAATCTGTTGTTAAGACGGTTAAGACAGAGAGCTATACAAGATATCCGGTTTTAAATGGAGATAAAGATACGATTATTGGTTTTATCAATGCCAAGGAATTTTTGTCAGCTTATATTGATACGGACCAGAAAACCAAGGATCATTTCAAATTAGAACATCATATCAACCCTGTGATCCATGTGATTGAATCGGTTCCGATCCATGACTTATTAGTGAAAATGCAAAGAGAGCGAACTCATATCGCTATTCTAGTGGATGAATATGGCGGTACTTCAGGATTGGTGACTGTTGAAGACATTCTTGAAGAAATAGTAGGCGACATCAGAGATGAATTTGATGAACATGAAGTGCCTGATATTAGAAAAATCAATGATGATCATTATATTTTAGATTCAAAAGTGTTGATTGAAGATGTCAATAAACTATTGGAAACCGCGTTAGCGAGTGCAGATGTCGATACCATAGGCGGCTGGTTTATGACTCAAAATATTGATGCCGAACTTGGTTCTGAAATAGAAGCTGAAGGATATGTGTTTAAAGTCCACAAAATAGACGGCCGGCATATTCATTATGTAGAGGTAAAGCCAAAATGACGCTGACTGTTTGTTGTCAGCCACTCAAAGCCTGTGATGATTTAGCTATTCATCCAGGCTTTTTATATGGCATCCATGACGGGCTAGAATAACCGATGGATTGAATAGTGTCTATATTTCAGTGAATTTATTCAATTAGGAGAGATAAGTATGCTATATCTGATTGGCGGTTCTTCAAGGAGCGGGAAGACAACTACAGCGAAGAGAATGTTAGCACAAACAAAAATCCCTTATTTCTCGTTAGACTATTTAATGATGGGAATTGCGAAGGGAGTTCCAGAAATGGAGGTTCATCCAACTGATGGCGATTTTGAAAATGGAGAGCGACTCTGGAACATCATTCATCCTTTGATGACAGCCATGGTTGAAAACAAAATAGATTACATAATAGAAGGTGTGCAATTCATTCCTAGTCACGTAGCAAAGTTTGAGCAGTGTTATTCAGGAAGTGTTAAGGCCTGTTTTATAGGAATAGCAGAAATAGACATAGAACATAACATAGATAAAATCAAATTTTATTCCAGTGTGACAGAGAATGACGGATTGAGAAATCTAGATCATGCTCAGATCAAATCAGAATTAGAGCGGATGAAAACAGATAGTATCCGGATAAAAGAGGAATGCCAAAAGTACAATCTTCAATACTTTGAAAGCTCCTTCCATTTTAATGAAACGATAGAAACAATAATAGATTATTTTGTTTACAAATAATATATGTAGATATACAACTTATCACCAAAAGCAAGCCGAAAACCGATGCTGACGAGAACCGGCTAGTTTTCGCATTTCGTTTTTAAGAAGGAAGTTCACACACGTTGTGAGGGTAGTGAGCACAGAGACTTTTTGACGAGGTTACTGAATGTGTTAACATGTTATTTTATAAAGATGAGAGATGAGGAGGTGCCCCTATGAAGTTAGATGAATTTTCTATTGGACAGGTTTTTCAAACGAAATCATTTCAATTCACAAAAGAGAATGTCATGAATTTTGCAGAAGAATATGACCCGCAATACATGCATGTAAATGAAGAGAAAGCGAAAATGGGGAGATTTAATGGAATCATTGCGTCTGGCATACAAACGTTAGCCGTGACGTTTAAGCTCTGGATTGAAGAAGGGTGTCATGAGGACGATATTATCGCTGGAACAGGAATGAATCATATAAAATTCCTAGCGCCCGTCTATCCCGATGATACGCTGAACACCATCGTTAAGGTTATTGATAAAAAACCAAATAAAAGTCAAACGGGAATACTTACTGTATTGTTATCTACCTATAATCAAAAAGAGGAAAAAGTGTTTGAAGGTGAGTTATCCGTATTAATGAAACGGTAACATAAGATACAAACAGGAACTGATGATAGGTTCCTGCATCAATATGGTGAAAAACATTAAGACTTCTTTGGCTTTGTCAAATCGAAACTATGTTGCACCATATCCTCAAGAGCCTCTTGTGAGAGGTTGCCATCTAAAATCACTGTATTCCAATGGTCTTTATTCATATGATAGCCGGGCTTTACCTCTTTAAAAATACTGCGCAGGAAATTGGCACGCTCAGGTTCGCACTTAAGGTTAACGCATAGATGGCCATCAAGATGAAAGATAAGCGCAAGCCATTTTTTATTCCCTTTGTGACGCAATACTGTCCACCCTTCACCAAAAGGATAGTCTTTATAGGTATCTGGATATGACAGGCAATAATTGATGATTTCCTCGTGATTCATAAACCGCCACCTCCATCTTCGAAAAAAACCAATGTTTCATTTTCATGATATCACAATGTAATGAATGGATAGGTGATATTGTGGATTTAAAGAAAGCTTAAAGGAGATCAAAATCATCTAATCTCCTTTACCATCAACCATTTTTTGTGCAATTAGCTGAAAATCCTTTTCACTGATCTCAAAATGCCCAAATCGAAATGAGCAGCCCCAACGCTTCTCGTCCTTTATAAAAGATAGGTAGGGGAGTAATGGGCGAATGGGTATTTCTGTGGAATGAATGAAATGTATATGTCTTCGAAAAGGCTGAAAATCATTTTCCATATCAAATTGAAAAATACGATGATCTACTACTTTGCCTAAAGCCGTAAATGTTTGACATGGCGTATTTTCCTTAAGATTGACCTTTGGAGAATAATAAATGATCCAATCACCTTTATTCATCCTTTTTAAGGGGGCTTTTTTGCCATGGCAAAGTTGTGCAAACCCGCCTTGGATTGCTTTCATGACGTGATCTCGCGAAGCCACTCCCACCCAGTATCTTTTATGTTGCACAGAGTCAGCATCCACAATCATCAGATGTGCTATTGTCTTGATTTGTATGGGTGACAGGGAAGTTCATTTCTTTCCATGCTGCAATCCCTCCGGTCAACTCTTTCACTTTATATCCGTGTTCTAATAAAATTGTTGCAACTTTTGCAGCTGTATTGCACCAGACATCCCAACAATAAACAATGATTTCCTTTTCTTTTGGTATTTCATTTAATCGAGATTGCAGTTCTTGTTCGGGAATAATGTGAGCATCTTTTATTGTTACACTCCTTACATGAGTCGGACCGTTTCGAACATCGAGTAAGAAGTATTTCTCTGGATTCATTTGCTTTGCTTTCAAATAATCCATAGGGCTTATCGTGGTTTCAAGGCGTGCAGTAAAATAATCGAGAGCTTGCATATTGTAAAATCTCCTGTTTTTTAAAAAGATTTCCAAATTTTAAACAGAAACTCTTTAAGTAATTGTCTTTCTTGTTGATGTAACGGAGCTAATACCTCTAATTCCGTATTCATTAAAAATTCCCAACGTGAATCCAATACATCGCTACCTTTGTCCGTAATTTTAAGGCTATAAGATCTTCTATCATTGGGATTCTTTGTTCTCTCAACAAATCCTAAAGCTTCCAAATGATCGATATGGCTCACCATCGTAGTCCGGTCGATTTGCAGGCTTTCAGAAATATCTTTTTGAGATGAGTAAGGGTTTTCTTTGATAAATAAAAGAACCCCGTATTGTCTTGCGTTGATTTCATATGGTCTAAGCCCTTCAGCAAATATACTTTCCATGCGCTGAAGAACTTTTCCGAGTAGAAACCCATAGGATTGATTCCATTTTTCCAATTCTTTCACCTCTGAATATAATCAGTTTAGTATATAATCAGCATAACTGATTAATTTCCGGAAAACAAGGTTTAAGTTTTATTTTTGAGAAAGTGTGTCTAACATGATTGATTCCATTCATAAAGCATTTTTTTACAAGCAGCTATTTTAACAGTTAAAGCACCAATGGCAAGTTCACTTCACAGAGGTAGTAGCCTATGTGGGTGTAGGTGTAAGTATTGGAGATTTCATCTAATCTGTTTACTTTATTTGGCATGGGATTACCTTCTTTCCTCTCTTTTATAAGGTAACATTTTAGTTTATCACATTTAAAAAAGTAATTCATAAAAACAAAGACTTTGCAGCTTTTAACTTAAATCTTAGTTTAGAGAGACGAGAATGTTATTTTTATAGAATAATAAATGATGAATTAAAGATATCTAAGTGGTATTATGTTTAGATAGTACTTTTTGTTTAAAAATATAAAATCAATTTTGCAAAAAAACCTGGATTTTTCATGTGACTTATAAGATAATAATACATGTAATAATAAGGAGGTGTTGCTATGCACCCTATTGCCATTGATCTTTTTTGTGGAGCAGGTGGTATGAGTGAGGGCATTCTTCAAGCTGGATTTCATATAGTATTCTCCTCTGATATAAGTGAAGATGTTGAAAAAACATACACTTTCAGACATGAGCAACTAGGATTGATTCAAGGTGATAACACTTATTTCCAGAGAGCTGATATAAGAAATTTAACATCAGAAGAGATATTATCTTCAATAAGAAATTTAAGAATGTTTAAGGATAAAGATAATGTACCACAGATAGATGCAATTTTCGGTGGTCCACCATGTCAAGGGTTTAGTAGAGCAGGACTTCGTAAAAAAGATGATCCTAGAAATATGTTATTTAGAGAGTATTTAAGAATTGTAAAAGACATAAACCCTAGATACGTTATTATGGAAAATGTTGAAGGATTTATGGATACTAAAATGGATGGCTATATAGGCATTACAGGTGAAACATATGAAGATGGAAGTTTAATGCCTGAAATTTTGATAAATGAATTTAATAAAATTGGTTATTTAACCTTAGAACCAAGGCTGTTAGATGCTTCAAATTACGGTGTGCCCCAAAGAAGAAAAAGGGCAATATTTATAGCATATTTGGCAGGAGAAGAAGTGCCAGCCTACCCAGAACCTATAACACTAAATGAAGATGAAAAAATATCAGTTGATGCGGCAATAAGTGATTTAATTATTGATAGTGTGAAGAAAGAAAAGTACTTTAATGATTACTCTGAGTACCAACTTTCTTCAATTAACGGAAGAACAAAATCAGTTGCAGGTACTCCTATTCATTCAAACAGGAATCTTTATAATCATGATTTATCAAACCACAATGTACTTATTAAGGAAAGATTTTCCCTGTTTCGAGAAGGTGAAAGCTCTTCAATGTTAAAAAAACGAATTAGAGAAGAAGGAATAAATTTAACTGAATATCCATCTCTATTAAAAGATTGTGTTAACAAACTTCAAGAAGAGTATGGACCTGAACAAGTTATTTCCCTTTTTAATAGGCCACCTGTTGATGAAGAATTGATTAACGCATTGCTGACTAAAAAGAATAATAGATATAGATATAAGAAAGATAGTGTTTCTCCTACAGTTGTTACACTGCCTGATGATTATTTAACACCTTATGAGAACAGAATTCCTACTGTGAGAGAAATGGCAAGATTACAATCATTTGATGATAGTTTTATCTTTTTAGGTAAGAGAACAACTGGAGGGCAACGTAGAAAAGTAGAAGTACCTCAGTACACACAAGTTGGAAATGCTGTCCCCCCGTTGTTAGCAAAAGCAATTGGTACTAAAATAATTCAAGCTATTAAAGCATCAAAAGAAAAACGGCTAAAAGTTGGGACTGACCCCCGCTTTTTAGACAGGGATCAAAACACCATTTAAACAGCCAATTATCGATAGTTTATCTTATCGATTGGTTTTTTCGTTTCGTTTGAATACGAATATTGTTACAATAATGAATTTATTCTATGACAGTGTGTTCTACTATGGTAGTTCGATCAATGCTGTTAAGATAGAACGTTTCAGACTTTAGTGAGGAATGAAACGATTGAATGGAGGCATTATCAGTGGGCGTTCCTTTGCAGGATATGCTCATGGTAATGCCTTTTGTTTTAACAGCTTTCTGATACTCATAAGATGTATCACAGAACCTTGATCACTATGTAACACGTAGGTTCTCCAAGCGGTGTTGACAGCTGATCAAGACTGTTTCTGCCTCACAAGTTGTAATGTGCATAATAGAACAGTGATTTTACGATAACCATTTCAATACTTGTGTTTTCGGCAAAACACCAATTTGTCTTTCCAATGCCGTTTGGAATGATTCTTCGTCACATCTTTTTCCAATTCGTTATGCTTTTAACACTTCATTCTGTTGCCTCAGATGTCGATTCTCCACCTGTAGTTTCTTTAAGTTGGAAGCATACTCTGGAATTCCGTAAGTGTATTGCTTTCCTGCTTTCCAACAGGCTGTTCGAATCGATGTGTATACCCAGCCTTATGGCATCTCATCCATGTCTTCACCTGTGTCTTATTATTAATATTCAGTTTCTGCATGATCTCTTTCATAGGCACGCTTGCCAATCTTATGTCTACAGCCTTCTGTTTGACTTCAATCGGAGAACTCACTCTTGTCCCCATAATAAAACACTTCCAAGTTTAATGTCGAATAACAATCATCCGTTTTCAAACTTGAAGGTGTTTTTTATTTGTCTCATTTTATGGAGTTAGTCTCATTTAAATATAGGCGATTTTCTTTTAAGTTCATGTGATTTGAATTATGTATAAGTTGATGTTGTCATTTGTAAATCTGTTTATAGTCTTCAGGTGGGAATTTCTCGTATCATTTGGAGAATTAGTATCCGAGGCATAGGGAAGTGAACTAAATAGTTACTTCTAGTTTGCGAAGTTCTTTAATGAATATAGTTAATATTAAGTGATTAATATGTTTGAAGTTAAGATGTTTGCTTGTAAACAGAAAGTTTCGGTTTTAATTACTTCATGAAAATGTTTTTTACTATGTTATACAGTTTTTAAATATACATTTCTTATTTAAGGGAAGTGTCTTTTGTTATTTAATGAAAAAAAGAAAACCAGATAATATGTAAACTTAAACGAATTAAAAAGTGGTATTTGATTGTATATTATAAAAAAGATAATAAAAACAGGGAGATGGCTTTTTGAAAATTTTTTTCGGTGAGAATGTTGGTAAAATAATGACAAAAAGGGGATTGACTCAAAGAAAATTAAAAGAATTATCAAGGGTTTCAAGACAAACGATAAATAAAACTTTACAACTAACATCACAGAAAGATCTTGATATTAGTTTAACAACTGCATTATCAATTGCTAAGGCACTCAATGTAGACTTCCCTAGCTTATTTACTAGAATAAATACTCTTGAGGATATGAATAAATATAGGGATGATAACTATTTAATCATATTCTCTGAAAATGTGAAAAGGTTACATAGAGGAAGTTTACAAAAATACTTATCTACTCAACCAGGGGTAAGTGAGTCAACTATCAGTGAGATACTAAATTTGCAAGTGAATAATCCAAAATTATCATCAATGATTTATATTTCAGAGGCTTTAGGATGCCATTTAAGTGAACTATTAAGAAGAGAGGGATAAATTCAATGATTTTTGAACCTTATAAAGATGAAATTGATATTATTAACACTATTCACAAGTTCAATGAATCGGAATATGTGTTAATAAGATTGACATCTACTATGATAAACAAGAATAATCCAGATGCTAATGCCTTATTTCGTGATTTATTAAAAAGTAAGGGGATTGTAGATTACGAGAAATTACCTAATGGTGGAAATAAAGGGCATAAAGTTAATGCCAAATTATTATTAAATAGTACTGTGCAAGATGTAAAATTGAATCTATATAAGGTTACAGGGAAAAGAAGCGATAGGCGGTTTTCAATTTATGGAATACAAAAAATGTGGGAAGCAGGAAAAGTAAATGTATGTGATCTACTCTATATTACGGTAACCGATTTAGCTGGGGCTAAGCAGATTGTAATTCTTAATTTGACTAATAATGTACCTTCAGAAGAAGTATTAACTAAAGTCTTTGGCATAGATAAAGTTGCTGACTCAGCCAGTCGGTTGTTGCCTCAAATTAAAAGAATAGCACAAGCTGGTTTCCATAAAAACTCAAAAGGGAGTGGCAAAGTATCACCTAAGGATGTTGGTGATACCTTGGAGTTTTTGTTAGGCATTAAAACCAATAATAATCAAGAAGCAGATTTTGAAGGGAAGATTGAAATAAAATCAAAAACAGGAAAGACTTTAGATACTCTTTTTACTTTGAGGCCTCAGTTTGGTGGAACAATAGTTGAACAAATTGAAAAAAATGATAGAAGTAGAGTATCTGCTTTTACTCGTTTATACGGGTATGATTCTGATAAACATCTGGGCTATAAGAGTTTATATATTACAGTCGGTACGCGAATAGCGCCTCAAAATAGTTTAGGTTTTTTTCTGGAAGTTAATGAAGAAGGAAGAAGAGTTGAACTGAGAAAAAAGAATATTTCTAATAATGTAGATGAATTAACAGCATACTGGACTTTTTCAAGTTTGGAAAGTGAACTTTCCTTGAAGCATCCTGCTACTCTCTGGGTAAAAGCTGAGCAAAGAATGAATGGGGATACTGCTGAATTTAGATACTTAGAGGCTGAACTTTCAAGATCTCCACAATTTACAACATTTCTTTCGTTAATCAAAAGCGGTGGAATTACTTATGATTGGCGAGGCTATACTACTCCAAGAGGGAAGTATCAAGGTAAAAATCATGGTAATGCTTGGCGAATAAGAGGTAAAAATAGGAAATTTTTATTTGGTAGAATTGAAACTATTAGTTTAATATAAAAAAGTATTACTATTACTTAATATCTTTTTTATATGCTGAGTTTTGAAGCTATTAATGGTAACCCTATTATAAGATGAGTAATTTTTATAATAATCATAAAGTTTGTTATAGAATTATAAAAAAGGCAGCCCATACGGTTGTCTTTTATGGTTGCAAAAAGAGACTTACAACTAATGACATGGGGGATAGAAAACCAATTAGCTATAAACAATAGATATGAGACTGGCTTGTTTTTGTGTTTCACTTTTCTTCTCTCTTAGAGTAGTTCTGATTCAATCTATTGGCTGTATTCTTAGTAAGCTTAAAGATCACCCTCCTTTTCTATTTAAGAGTAAATAAGATCTTGTTCATAGAACATACATGGTCTCTCATTCAAACAATCAACTTACATGTTTAAAAAGCGCCGTTCAACATAAGGCATAAAAAAGTGAAGGATCATTCCACCTAAACAAACAGTTAAAAGGGTTCCGATGCCGATAGGCCCTTTACATATAATGGCTAATACTAAGAAAAGAGCATAGACCAATGTTCTTGAAAATAGGATTGTTCTTTTGGAGAGGTCGCGGATAATGAGTGTTAAATGGTCGATGGGTGTTGATGCAAATGTCGTCTGAAGATAGATGGCTGTTCCAAGACCGATGAGCACCAAACCGATTCCGAAACAAGCCAGTTTGCTAAACCACATGCTCGGAACAATCGTGCTTTTTACAATAAACAACCATAGGTCAATGCCTATCCCAGTAATAAATGCTGTAAGTAACCCCAACAACATAGGTTTTTTTCTCGTTAATATAGAGTTACAGATTAAGAGGAGCGCAGAAATAAGAACCTCCCAGCTTCCTACGGTAAGACCGACTTCTTCCGACAGGCCAACCAAAAGGGCATCGAAGGGCGATGTGCCTAGGCCTGACTGTATCGTTAAAGAAATGCCTAAACTTAATATGAGGATACCTAATCCGTAATACATATATTTGATTTTATTAGCACTCATTCTTTTGTCATCAAGACGTGCGGGATGCCGTCTTCCATAAATTCTGGTGAGGAAATCTGATAGCCCAGCTTTTTATAAAAGCCTGCTGCTTGTGTTTGCCCATGCAGTTTACATTTTGTCATTCCTTTTTCCTGCAAGATGTTTTCTAACCCGCTTATGATAGCCTTGCCCAATCCGTACTTACGGTAAGATTTTAGGACACAGATTCTTTCCAGTTTTCCTGTATGGTCTACGATGCGCACACGGCCTGTACCGACGGGTTGATTCTCATGAAATACCAAGATATGCTGGTATTGTTCTTGGAGCGTATCACACTCATCGAACTCATCAAATTCAGATACATGCTGCTCCTCAATGAATACCGTTCTTCTAATAGCTAGAGCAACGTGTAAATCCATTTCAGATGTGATTCTTTTTATATTCATATTTGATCAATCCTTTTCTGATATTAGTCTGGACTATACAGCATGCTTGTGGTCTTATAATAGTAAGGTTAAAACAATTTATTGTAATTGCAACAAAAATACGTGAGGGGTTTTAGGAATGAATGACATTTTGCGAGAGATCGGCATGATAGCAAGAGCGTTAGATTCCATAAGCAATATTGAATTTAAAGATTTGGACTTAACAAGAGGGCAGTATCTCTATCTCGTACGTATATACGAAAATCCGGGGATTATTCAAGAAAAATTGGCGGAAATGATCAAAGTCGACCGAACAACAGCTGCGCGGGCTATAAAGAAACTGGAAATGCAGGGGTTTATACAAAAAATGCCTGATGAGCAAAATAAAAAAATAAAAAAATTGTTCCCGACTGAGAAAGGGAACAAGGTGTATCCATTGTTAAGAAGAGAAGGAGAGCATTCCACGGAAGTGGCCTTGTCTGGTTTTACACCTGAGGAAAAGGAAACAATTTCTGTACTCATTCACAGAGTCAGGAACAATATAGAGCGGGATTGGGAATATGTGAAGAAGGGGAACAAAAGGGATTATTAATGGTCAACAAGTCGAGCCGGTGAGAACGGATTCTTCGGGTGCATGGGGATATTTTCAAGATAATGAGTCATGAATATGCTTCCCCCACTCAAATGGCAGTCTTGAATAGTTCCGATCTAAAACGATCCTCAATATCTGCAAGTGTCTGCAGTTTCTCCGAAAGCTGAGACCACTCTTTGTTTACAGATAAGTAATGACATAAACCGAGTTTTTCAGCTTGAATGATTTTGAGTTTTGATAGGTTTGTGGCCTTGTTTTTGAAAAAAAACGCAAAATCATTCGCTCTTTTTGCACTTAATTGAAAAAGAAAATATGTGGTATGATCGATCATTTCATGTGTAATGGGCCCATATCGCAGCTGCTGTGCATAATGAAGGATTGCATCTTTACCGATTATCTCTAAATTTGAGTTTTCAAACTCTTGGTAAGTTTTCTTAAAGTACATGATCGTCTTTTCGTATATTTCGTTATCATGTAACGAATGGGTCTTTTTTGGGGAACTCCATTATTTAAAATGTCCTTTACAATAGGGAATATCATCGGCCTTCCAAGCTTTTTTGAATTGTTCGAGCGTCAGTGGAACATAAGGGAATCCAGCTGGATCGTGCAGATAAATAGATTGATTGTCCATGGCATAGCCTAATAATAATGGTCAGCGCCATTTAAATGTTTATGGTTTGGCAGGTATGTGAGTTCTCCCATATTTAAAGGGCCTAATAAAACAGGTGCACGTGTCATTTGTTTTTTCAAGAGTGAAAAGGGAGCTTCCAAACAATCAGCCTGTTGATGTTCATCTGCGTCGATGCCAAGTATATTGAATGCGCAGTTAATACCATCATCAGGATCTTTCATACTTAAAAATAGTGTTTTTCCGTTTTCGAGCATGGCGCCCAAACCTACACCAGTTAAGACTTCGAACATTTGAGGAGAAACATGTTCACCTATTGATAAAAGAAACATAGCAGCTGAATTTGAGTAACAATAATGTCCATTTCCTATATACACAATCATCACCTCCAAGAAAATAAGGTAACTTTATAATTTTAGAAATTGAAAATCAACATCTGCATAAAGTCATTTCTCCTTAAGCGACAACTTCTCTTTATTCATCTCTTACGCATATACTCATTTCCCCATATTCTCATGGATGCAATAATAGGAGAAAGCTTTTCACCTAGTTCTGTCAAAGAATACTCCACTTTTTTGGGGACAGTGTTCTCTACATTTCTTTTCACCACACCATCTGCTTCCAGTTCTCTCAGCTGCAGCGTCAGCATTCTTTGTGTTATGCCTGGTATGAATCGTTTCAGCTCATTAAACCGGACTGGTTTCTGAGATAAGATGTCGATGATGATTCCTTTCCATTTCCCTCCGATAATATGCAGCGTCATTTCCACGGGACAAGCCTTTTTTACTTCTGCACTGCAAGCACCAAATCCATTTAACCGGTTTCCCATATTTGTCACCTCACAATGTAAGTTACAAAAATGTGCGCTATTACATAATTAACGAAGATGTATTACAGTAATGATATCGAAAAATTTCCAAAGGGTGTGGGTTGCATGAACTTGAGACAGTTATCAGAACATGTCTTTCAATGTGAGTTTGAACTTGATGTGCCTATTCATATCCCAGTTCATACTTGGTTCATCAAAGATGGTGAGGATGTATATATCATTGATACGGGAATAGAACGTTTTGCTGATGCTCAAATGAGGGCAGCATTAGCGATCGGCAATCCAAAAGCCATTTTGCTTACCCATGGCCATAGCGATCATATTCAGGGGGCACCAAAGTGGTTGGAGAGATTTGATTTTCCGATTTATGCGCATCAAAAAGAACTCGTGTATATCAATGGAGAAGAGCCTTATCCGAATAAAAATGAAGTGGAGAACACAGGGGTAGCCTATATTGTCCAGCCGCTAACGGAGCAAACGCTGGCTCACTTGCCTTTGCAATATTACTTAACACCCGGACATTCCCCGGGGCATGTGGTGTATCATCATGAAATCGACCATACTCTATTATCTGGGGACCTTTTTATCACAAGTAAGAAAAATTTACACCCGCCTATCAGAAGATTCAGTGTTGATATGAATGAGAACATCGATAGCGGCGCAATCATAGATGAAATCAAACCAACGCTTATCTGCTCTTCACATGGAGAAGAAATTGTTTATAACGAAGAATTGTATAAAAGCTACGTGTTAAGGTATAGGGACTAATTGAAGTTAGAAAAAAACATACGATTGAGTAAGTGCTGAAAGAAACAAATATTGACGGCAAGCGCTGAGGTGAATGTGCTGAAAAGGAGTGGGTGTAACGCTCACTCCTTTTCTATTTAAACAGCAGCTGTGAGCTTTGGTTTTACAACTTTCATAAAAATCCCTCTGACGAATGGACCCATAATCAGTAATTGCAGGGGATAAGCAAGGATAAAATTCTTCAATACTATCATAAGATAAGCGTTGAAGAGGCTGTCACCGCTAATTCCATTCGATAAAGCTGCTGACACTAAACCGAACACAGACATACAAAGCACCATGCCGATCACCATACACGTTGACATGACAAGGATGACATACAATTTCTTAGACTTGTTGAACGGCAAGCGGAACGCAATCTTTTTGGCAAGGGGTCCCACTGCCAGTAAATCTAACAGCAGCGCGACAATAAAACCGATGACCATTTCAAAAACGGTCACCAGTGAAAAATGATGAATGGCTCCGTTGATGATGGCATTGTAAATCGACATGACGCAGACCATTCCAAAGCACATCATCACGCCAAATATAAGACCTTCTTTTTTGTTTGTTGGCATACAATCATTCCTTCTCTCCATAATCGGTGATTAGTATACCAATGAATCACTTACGCTCATAAGTGACAAATTTGTGAACGATTTATCGGCCGGATCCGTCTTGTTTTGTCATCAGCACATGAGGAATGCCATCCAGCATGAATTCTTCTGATGCTGTCTGATAGCCGAGTTTTTTATAAAAACCTGCCGCTTGTGTCTGGCCGTACAATTTGAATGAGGAAATGCCTTGTTCTTTCACAATACGTTCTAACGCTTCAACGATCACTTTGCCCAGCCCGCATTTGCGATAAGGCTTCAGAATGCAGATTCTTTCCAGCTTGCCTACGTGGTCAACGATTCGGACACGTGCAGTGCCAACAGGTTCATTCTGATGATAAACGAGGATGTGCCGGCAATCTCCGCCGACTGTATCGAACTCATCGAATTCATCGGAAATGGGGCAACCTTGTTCTTCTACAAAGACTGCCTTTCTGATTTCAAACGCTGTATGTAAATCATGTTTTGCCATTATTCTCTTCACATTCATAAGGCGATCCTCTCTTTTTTATCGGTTTGTGACCCAATGGGCAGGGATTTGCAGAGACGGAGGCAGCTTTGTGTTTGAATCGCCGTTGGCGGCATTCACCTGTGCCTGTGTCAGAAAAATGCTCCCGGTCAGGTCGGCGCCGCTCAGATCAGCGTCTCTTACATCTGCACCGATAAAGTCTGACATTCTCAGGTCTGCATTTCTCAGATCGGCAGCAATGAGCAGCGCTCCTCTTAGATTTGCTCCTCGCAGATCAAGCCCTTTCGGTTTCGAGCCGATCAGAACATTTACCCGGCTGATTTTTTTCGGGCGTTTTGGATTGCGTGCTTGGGCGCGCACCAGTTCACTCGTTTTTAACAGCCATTCATTGATCTCAGCCCGGTGTTCGTTGTTTCTATAGAAAGCGCTTCATGTAAGTACCAGAGCATTTCGTGCAGCTGCTGCATGATAGGGAAGACGTCAAACATCTCGTTGGCCGTTTCAGGATGGTTTCGCCAATCCTTTCCCTCATAAGTGACTTGCGATACTTTCTGGCCGGCGCCAAAGCATTCATAAGCAGAACAGCCTCGAAATCCCTTTTCTCGGAGGTCTTTATGGATACAACATTGATAGTTTGCTTGCAAGTTGCGGCAAGGCGTGCCCCCGTCTTTGTCAAAAGCAAAAACCGCCGATTTCGCATAGGGCAAGGCGACGCAGCACAGGCCAAAACAGTGCTGGCAATCCGTGCTTAAACCATGATGTATATTGTCATGTAATGTCAATTCCGCAGACAATATCGTTCACCCCTTCACTTGGGAACTTCGTTAAATATATTTATTTGATTATATAGGAAATAGGGGTCCTTTTCATTTTTGTTATTTACGATTTCAGCGGGGCAAATGATTCATGATGATTGGGGGACCTTTTGGAACAGCAAATAAAAGATAAATCTCTGCGTGTGATTTGGCGATCCCAAATATTGATTTTGATACATTGATGAATTTTCGCAAGGAAGATGCCGTTTTAGTTGTGGTGCCCGGCAAGATCGCGCAAGGCGAGTGGCGTTGTGCCAGCGATCATTCATATGGTACGGATTTAATTAGTGTGTAGTGACTAATATGTCTTCCACGTGCCATTCCCACATATAATGATTCATTCAGCTGATAAGGAAGGTGACTTCATTGAATGGAAACGACAGGTTTGATGCGGGGATGTATAGAGGGATTCTTCAAAATTCATACGTATTTCAGCAGCCTGTTTCCTCCCGCGCAATCATTACATCAGCTCGCGGGGATGTAACGGGAGACGGCGTTATTGACGAAGTCTTTCTGACTGGCACCCAAATGCCTGGCAGCCCTTTATGGAGAGATATTATGTTGGTGATTCATGACGGCAGAATCCATCAGGAACAGCGACTCCAGCTCCAGAACAATATGGGATACAATCCGTCTCTTTTTCTCGGGGATTTGACAGGCGATAAGATCGTTGATGTGGCAGTGGTGATGGACACTGGGGGAAGCGGAGGCACTATATATGCCTATATTTTTGCCTATCTAAACCGGCAGTTTCAGCAGATTTTTCATTCGGATATGTTTAATGCTGAATGGAAGTACAGTGTGAAGTACCAAAATCAATATAAAGCGAGCGTCATCAGCCATCATCAGAATGAAATGTATATGCTCGACCTTACTTACAAAGGCGGGGAATATTTGAATGAGATTTATACCGCTCAGGGTGTGTTGAAAATGCCGATAGAAGGCTGGGTGAATCCTTTGTCTGGCTTGTACCCGGTTGATTTTGACAGAGACGGCACGTACGAACTGCTGGCGTATCAGCGGATCGCCGGGAGGTATAACGCTGACTCGCTGGGATATGTCCAAACCGTCTTGAAATGGAACGGACGGAGATTTATGCTTGACCGCCAGAATGTATCGATTGTTGGGAGTGGCCTGTCGTAAGTATCAAATCGTCTTATGAGAGAGGGCTTGTTTTTTATGGCCAAAGGAAAAGAGTGCTCACCATAAGCTTTTTTTGTTTTATGCTGTTTCAAGCGTTTTTTTTTGTGTATGTATGCTCGTTGGCATTGAAGAATAGATATTAGGCTGTCGAGATTTTCTCGACAGCCTGAGCATCTTAGGTATAAGATGCTTTAAAATTAATCTATGATCGCTTCCTTCAGAACTTTTTAAAATTAATCTATGATCGCTTCCTTCAGAACTTTTTGAAATTCAATTTCCTCTTCGTCCTGATAACCTTCAAAAATGACTGTTTCAATATCTGAATGATTAAAAGCAAATGTATACTCTTGATCAATATAACCTTCGGGATAAAATACACCGATATAATCAAACATTTTCGGGTTGTTGCTTACGACGATTTGTTTTCTGCCGTAAATCATCAGTTTTTTTGAACCGCCTTCTAATAAGACGATGGAGCCAGATGGTAATAGTTTATTTTCAGACATTAGTCTATCTCCCTTCTATTTTGGCCACTTAAGAGTTATTTCTTTTATTTGATTGATCTAATTCACGATTAGAGTCTTTTTTTAAACGTTTATTGATAATATTTTGGTTTGCTTTTATAAAAAAATATTGATGTATGAACTTAACAGCTACGTAGCAAAATAAGCATGCTCCGAATAATGCAACCATACTCATTACTGTATCAATAACAGAGTCAGAAAAACGAAAGAGAAATTGTGCTATGATATAACCTGCAGTTGGAGCAATGGTTAATAGGTTTGTTGTCCAAGATAACGATTTTGTTTTCTTTCGTTTATAATTAGGAAATTCAATTAGATAGTATCGTATAAAACCTATCATGACTATGCAGTAGGTTAATAGTGAGATGGCAATAAAAATCCAATTTAAACCATAGACGAAAATGGCTCTTTTAATAGAGACTATAAAAAAACTATAAGAAATTACTGCGAAAGAGCACCCGCTATAAATTAAAAAACTATGGCTATTTTTATATTTATCTAGCCTTTTAAATAGTGCAATTAGGGACCAGATATGAACAATTAAAATTAGAGGTAAAGTCGCAAAGGTAAAAGGACGAATCTCATTAACGATTAACGGAATTAAACAACAAATATCCAGCATAAAAAGAATTGCAAAAATCATGCCGAATTTTTCACGATTTGTATTTGGAGAAGTTAAATGTGTCTGTATTTCAGTTGGTAAATCTCTGTATTTCACATTTTCATTTAGTTTTAGCAAATTAAATTAACCTTCCTTCTATTTAAGCTATTTAAACCAACCAGCTACCGTTTTTAGTCCGGATTCTACAGTATCTTTAGCCATATCAGTCACACTCTTCTTGTCCTTTCCCCATTTAAATCCGCCAAGTAATTCAGAGACACCTATAGAGGCAATAAACCCTATTCCAGCAGCAGCTACTACAGGAAGACCTACAGTTCCAACAAATAGTGCGCCAACTCCAGCTCCAACTCCTAGAGTAACAGCCCCAATTCCAACATCAACCCCAACATCTCCTACTGTCTTCTCGACTGAAGCATTAGGATCATTTATATTATTTATCAAGTCTTCCCCTGTAGTAATTGCTACGCCGGCCCAACCTAGTTTACTTTTCATTGCGCCTTTTACAGCTGAAGGGACTTTGGTTTGTCTTGCAATTTCGGGTGTATGTCCTGCTTTCAATTGAGAGTTAGTCCAAGAATCCGGATAATTTTTCCCTTTTATATTAATTACTTTCCCGTTTTCTACTTTATAACCTCTAATTGTCTGTCCGTTTTTCAATGTCTTTTTTGTTTTCTTTATACTAACTCCATCCTTGGTGACATGTTTTACACTTGTTCCAAAGTCTTTAACAGCAGTAGCTGTACCGTAAGCACTTCCTGCACTTCCTATAGGGTACATCCAGTCGATTTCAAACGGGAGCTCTTCTTTTGTGACATCATCAACTTTCCCCTTTTCGTCTTTTTCACTAAAGCGCTTGAGCATTTTTCCTATGGGGGTTTTATCAGGATTTTGCAATTTACTCTGGAACTCAGGGGTGGCTTGGTTCACAACTGATGTAGGTTGAGGTTCAAAAATTGCTCCGCTCTGATAGGTAGAGATTTCGATTTTTGGCCCTGTATACATTTGCTTAAGCTGGTCGATGTATTGTTTCATTGTGGTTAAGTCTTGTTCAGCTGTTGTTAAGGCTGCTGCTTGTTCACGATCAAAGGTGTGTAGCTTTTCAATTGTTTCGTTAATTTGTCTCTCGGCTTTTTTTGTATTTTCATGAACAGCAGTGTCATCTAGGGCAGGCAAGTTTGCAATATGACTGACGGTTTGGGCAGTTTGGTTCGCCTTATCGGTTAGTTTAGCTGTTAATGATTCAGCCTTGGAGATTCCGTCTATAAGTTCATGCTCTAAAAAATTCTGCGAGATCAATCCATTTTCTGTAGGTTCTAAATTTTCTAAGGCGCTTTTCATCTTTTCTAAAATTCCTTTATAGTCAGAAATAAAAGATTCATAAAAAAGAAGAAAAGTGATGTGGCATTCTTCGTAAAAAGAGCGAATGGCTTCACCGCCTTTCCCTTTTAATGCATCATCGAGAGACGTGATACCCTTAATGCTTTCTTTAACTCTCTTAATTTCTTCTGTTTGGTGTTTCAATGCAGTCAATGTTTCGTCTATGCCGTTATGGAATGCTTGAACATCAAGTGTTTTCAATGATAGTACCTCCTTTTTATTGGGTTTTTATAGAGGAAGCCAGCGTTTCATCAGTATGCTGTAGTGCTTCAATGGCTTGTTCAGTTTGTATGGATTGTTTAGTCAGGGTCGAAGTATATACTTTTGTTAAACCTTCTAATTCTTTATTAATGCTTTCAATTTTAGTCAGAACATCTAGGTGGTTTTGACCGCTTATATTTGCCGGAATGTTGAAACTCTTTCCGTGGTTAGAGCCTTTTAACTTAGAAATTGCCTGTTTGACTTCATCGGTTTTGACTTTCACTTCTAGACTCATTGATCTGAACTCCTTTTACTGATGAGACTCTTTCTCTTCCTTTTCCAATCTTTCAATTTTTCCTTTTAATGAGCTAATCTCTTTGCCAAGCGTATCGATCTCACCTTGAATTGATGTGATATGTTCATTTAACTTATCTAATAAATTATTGAATTGATTGAATTCGATATCATGATAAGCTGTTTTAATTTCATTTCTCGTTTCTGTAAATGAGTCAGCAAGACTGCCCTGCCAAGTATTAGCTGAGAGCTTCGGATTTTTCATTGTATCTTTTGAGTCGATAAATTCCTCTTTTATGCTTTTTAACTCCGTTTTGCAGGACTTGAGCTGAACCAAGTGGTCCTTTTTAACACTTAATGTGCCTTGCATAGCATATAATGAGACCTTCTCCATCATTAACATCTTGCCAACGCTCCTTCTGATTTTGGTTCAAATGACCCGGCGCTACTGGGTGTTTTATAGATTATTTTTAATGTTACATCATGGTATATCTGAGTTAAATAGGAAAAATGGATGATAATATCAATGGGGTTCTGTATGCTGATGATTAGTTGAAATCGTTTTTTATTCTTTACATCACTTTTTGAAAGCTCTATCTACATTTGATTAGAAACCGAGTGAAGAAATTGTAACAATTTTTCTTATCTTGTCACACAAAAAGAGAGCCGTTCGAGTCGGCTCTCTATTCCAGTTTAATCCTTTTCACATCCCCTAGAACAAATACATAAAAAATCAGGCCTATTAGCAATACCAGCCCGGCTACCAGAAAGCTGAGCGTAAAGGAGCCTGTCACATCAACCAAATATCCTGTCAGCGAAGCAGCGATAATGCCTCCAAACAGGTTGTTTGCCAGGTTCACCATAGAGCTTAGCATGGACACGGAACCGATCGGCGCGAGCTCTGCGGAGATGGACCAGCCGACTGGAGCGGTTGCGGAAATGCCGGCGAGTCCGATTGAAATGCAGATAATCGCGACGGTGATATTGTTCGTCAGAATGGAGCCTAAAAAGAAAAAGCCGAAACTCATTCCGACAATGATTACGGTTCGGTATACTTTGGTGTTGGGATAACCTTTCTTAATAAAGTAATCGACGAGCCAGCCGCCGACGACAATTCCGGAAATGGTTGAGATCAGCCATGGTACAGCCGTAAATAAACCGGACGACATGATATCCATTCCGTATGTATGTTTAAAGAAAGTCGGAAGCCAGGTAAGCAGCAGGTTGAATGTATAGCCGTACCCTGTAAATCCGATCATTAAGCCCCATACTTTCCGGTTGGAGAATAGCTTTTTTAATAGCGGACCCGTTTTATAAGGGATTTGCTCTGTTGTGATTGAATTGTGTTTTTGGATATAGTTTAGCTCACCTTTGGAAATGCGTTTGTGTCGTTCAGGCTGCTCATAATACTGCCAGAAAAAGATTGTAAACAGCACATTGATGCATCCAATCGTCAAAAAAGCGACACGCCAGTCAAACGCAGTGACGAGAAAGGCGACCAATGGCGCGCCGATCACGTTTGAAAACTTGGCGGCCGAGTCGAACAGTGAGTTTGCCAACCCCCGCTCACTTGGAGGAAACCATTGAGCGGTTGCCTTAGAAGCGGCAGGGAACGCGGAGGCGCTCGTCAGCCCAATGAGAAAGCGAAATAGATACAACAGTAATTTTCCTTGCAAAAAAGCAAGGAGGATGGTTAAAAGACTCCATATGGTCATTCCAATCCTCGTGACCCACGCCACGCCAAACCGATCCAGCAAACTGCCGACAGGCAGTTGCATCAGTGTATAGGAATAAGTGTAAATGGAAAACACGATGCCGAGTTCGGTTGCTGTAAGGTGAAACGAATCTTGTATCGCAGGGGCCGCTACAGAGATGGCCACTCGGTCAAAATAATTAAGAATAATAATGCCGCTGAGTAACGAAGATATGTACCATCTGGTATGTCCAGGCCGTTTCACGCGCTCTTGACTCATGATGAAAACCTCCTCTGTCATAGCATGATCTCCTGATGGAAATACCATTCAAATTTTACATACCACAGCGTGCGTTTACGTAAACGGACAACAGAAATTTGACTGCTCAGGCCCGGTGCCTTAGAATGAAAGTAATAAAAATGAACACTCCAAAGGGGAGTAGCTTTCACAGTAAAGTCGTCATTACGGGACAAGATGTCCTCGGCTTTGCTGGCAATCTCATTGTTAGCGAGACCTTTGCCAAATCTGATTTGGTGAAGGTCTTTTTGTTTCTAACTTCACCAAAATCGGTGGAGTTTTTTCATTTTTAACATAAAGGGAGAGGAGCGTCAGGATGTCTAAGCTGAAAAAGTGGCTGAAGCGTGAATTGGTGAGGAAAGGGCTGCCATTAGCGAAAGAAAAATTGATCCCGATCTTAAAAGAAAAGATGAAGAAGAAACGATGAGGAGGCTGACGATGAAAATCATGTTGACTGTTGTTGCCGGAGTGGAGCTTTTGAGTGCAGGTGGATGCGGTATGCTTGATCAGGTGACTGACGGATTGAATTATACGAGTGAAGCGACGGGCTATGTGGAGAAGGTGAAGACATTTGCAGAGGAGGCGCCTGAATTGGCTGAACAAGCTGTAAATGACGCGGAGGCGAAAGAAAAACTTGAAGCGCAGCTTGAAACGATTCAGCAGGCTGCCGCTGATTTTAATGAATTAACACCGCCCGATGCCGCCGCGGAGATCCATCAAACCATTCAGGAGCATAATGAAACGTTGCAGAAAAGTGCTGAAGATGTATTGAAACAAGTGGAGGAAGGCAAAGTATCGCTTGAGGAATTGGAGCAGTCCGACATTGTCCAAAACGCAAAGCAAATCACCGATGTGATGGGACAGATTGAAAAGCTTGGCGAATAAGAAAAATCATCCCTGCGCGGGATGATTTTTCATTAGTCAGCCATTGCGTCAGTTAAGACAGGGACGACTTGTTTTTTACGAGAAACAACGCCTTTTAAGAGGGCTGTGTTGTTTTCTAATGTAACGTTGAACGCTTTTTCCACTTTCGCTGCTTCGTTACCGATCGCAAGGGCAAGTGAATCATTTTCTAAGATGTCTGTAATGACAAGAAGGAATAGGTCAAGGTTCTTTTCGGCCACAACGGCAGAAATCGCAGCTTCTAATTCAGCTTGGCGTTTTTTCACATCTTCAATGTCCACTGTATTCACTTGTGCGATTTCGACTTTTTTGCTGCCGAGTGTAAATTCTTTGGCATCAAGAGAAATCAGTTCTTCGACTGTTTTTTTGCTTAAGTCAGCACCAGCTTTTAGCATGTTCAAGCCGTATTCTTCTGCATCTACGCCGGCGATTTCAGCAAGCTCTTTTGCAGCAGCTACGTCTTGGTCTGTGCAAGTAGGAGATTTGAATAACAGAGAATCGGAAATGATCGCTGACAGCATCAGGCCGGCAATTTCTTTTTCGATCTTCACGTTATTTTCTTTGTACATTTTGTTTAAGATTGTAGCCGTGCAGCCTACAGGCTCAGCGCGATAGTAAAGCGGCTCAGCTGTTTCAAAGTTAGCGATGCGGTGGTGGTCGATCACTTCAAGAACCTGAACATCTTCAATGTCCTTGATGCTTTGCTGGCGTTCGTTATGGTCAACCAGGATAACACCGTTTACTTCGTTAGCAGCTGTTTCAACAAGACGCGGGCTTTCTTGTTTGAAATAGTCAAGCGCGTATTGTGTTTCTCCGTTAACTTGTCCGAGACGGACTGGTTCAGCATTGAAGCCAAGTTTGTTTTTCAAATCAGCATAAGCAATCGCAGAACAAATCGTATCTGTGTCTGGGTTTTGGTGTCCAAAAATAAGTATCTTTTCCATGATAGCTCCTTATCTTTTTTTAAGTATTGTCATCTTTATATAGTTTAACACGTCTTGATGCGGGTGTAATCATGCAAACCCTTAAAAATTGATGTGAATAAAAAGCATTTTCTTTGAGCCTAAGAGAAAAGGCGTGTAAAATACTGGGTAGCTAAGTTGCGAAATGTAATGTAGTATCAAAAAAGGTACTATTGGAGGTCAAGTATGAGTGAAAAAAAGAATAAATACCCGAACAAAGAAGGCTGTCCAGTTGAATTTACGCTAGATGTCATTGGCGGAAAGTGGAAAGGAATTCTTTTTTATCACATGATAGATGGCAAGAAGCGGTTTAATGAGTTTCGCCGGATCTGCCCGAGTATCACCCAAAGAATGCTCACTCTTCAGCTGCGGGAGCTGGAAGCGGATGGCATCGTGCATCGTGAGGTATACCATCAGGTGCCGCCAAAGGTTGAATACTCTCTGACGGAATTCGGGCGAACGCTGGAACCAATCGTGTTGCAAATGAAAGAGTGGGGAGAATCTAACAGAGATGTGCTGGAATCTTATCGTTCGAACGGCATGCTGAAGGATCAGCACAAATAGCAGCAAAGGGATCTCCTTTGCTGCTTGTTTTATTTCATTGAAAGAGCTTTGTTGGCGTTTCTGACATCATTTTTCAATAGTTCAGAAAGGTTGTAGGCTGGATAGTATCCGTGCTGATACATGTATTGGAATACTTGCGCATGCCACTTAATGGCTGCGTTGAGCTGTTTGACAAGCACATTTCTTAATTGAGGTGTCGCTGTTTCAGTGATGGCGATCGCGTAGTTGCGGACTGATGTTTTGGCAAGAACAAGCAGGTCGCCGCTGTAGAATGGGTTATCCGCGCGTTCTTCCTCGTCATCACGAGCCATCGGTGCTTGTGGGAAGAATGGGAGAAGCTCTCTTAGATTTTGCTCTATGGCTTGTATGGATACGGCATAAAGCTGTTTAAGCTGGGGATCTCTTACTTCCTTTATCATTTTCTTCAGTTTAATGAGTCCGATTGACTGAAAAGCGACCAGCTCATGCAACTCTAATGTTTCATGCCAAGCCAATGTTCTGCGTTCATCCATTTAACAATTCTCCTTTATCAATGAGATTCCATACCAGCATATGCCCAACGCTCAATGTTGTTCATGATGTTTTGAAGTTTTTAAAACGGGAAATTCACCTTATAAAGGATACGGGTTGAGAACATGCAAATGAGGTGAAACACATGTGGGACATGATAAGGAATTTTTTCTTGTTTAGCAGCGGCGTTCTGCAAGCAACAACCCTTTTACTAGTGATTTTAATCTTTATGTATGTCAGAAAAACGAAAAAGAAAAACAAGGAATCTTCTGGCTTTATGGATGATAAACATTAATCGTGATGGGCATTCTTTTCAAAGAATGTCTTTTCATTTGCAATGTTTCACATGAAACATCAGCGTCATTTTACTTGCGATTTGGACTTATGTTAAAATGGAAAAGGAAAATGCAGAGAAGATATGAAAACTTTCGGTGCAAAGCATGTTGCAGCGATGAAGAAAGAGCAGTCGTTTATGCTGCTCTTTTCTATTCGTGTGTTCAGGATGATACGAGGTGACTAAGTGAAACAAACGAGAGCATTAATGGAAGGTGCTGTTTTAATCAGTCTTTTTGCGATCATCACGCTTTTGGTCGTATATGTACCTGTGATCGGAACAATTCTGTTTTTGGCAATGCCTCTGCCCTTGATCCTGTATACGATCAGACATGGATTGAAATTAGGGATGTGGATGGGCGCTGTCAGTCTTCCGGTTGTTTTTATTGTCGGGTCTTTCAACGGACTTATTTTAGCTTTTATGTCAGCTTGCGCTGGCATTGCCATGGGGCACTTTTTCAAGAAGAAAGAACCCGGGAACGCCATCATTTCGGGCGCTCTTATTTATATGCTTTGTATTGTCTTCTATTTTGTGATAAGCATTCAGTTTTTGGGTATCAATATCATTGATGAAGCAATGATACAATACCGGCAGACTCTTGATATGGTAGGAACGGTAGTGAAGCAGTCGGGCAATGCTGAACAGCTTGATAAGCAATTGAAACTGATGGAAGAACAAATGGGTATCGTTCAATATCTTTTTCCAACAGCTATTGTGATGGTCGGAGCTATTTTTTCTTTCCTCAGTTACCTTATCGCTAAGCCGCTCTTAAGGCGATTCTCCCCCGATATTCCTAATCTAAAGCCTTTTAGAGAGTTGAAGTTTCCACAAAGTGTTGTAGTGCTGTATTTAATGATTGTGTTGCTTTCATTTTTGCCTTTAGAAAAGGGCCAAATGCTGTACTCTATCGCTTTAAATGGGGAGTTTATACTCGGGTTTCTGATTTTCATCCAAGGTTTATCATTTATCTTTTTCTATTGCCATAAAAAACAATATCCGAAGGCTGCGGCAGTGATTGCAGTGATTCTTGGGCTGATGCATCCGATTTTTATGGCAGCGATTCGCATTTTAGGCGTAATAGATATAGGCTTTCATATAAGGAAAAAGGTGAAGTGAACATGAGTTTTACTCACATGGTGGGGAGTGATAGAATTGCCAAGCTTTTATGAAAAACCGCTGTTTCGGTATCCCATCTATGCAATGATTGCTCTGTCAATCATTACAATCCTCATCAGCTTTTATTTTAACTGGATATTAGGAACCGTCGAAGTGCTGCTGCTTGCAGTTATTTTGTTTTTTATTAAACGCGCTGATTCTCTTATTCGACAAGAGATTGATGCTTATATTTCTACGTTATCCTACAGGTTGAAAAAAGTCGGTGAAGAGGCATTGATGGAAATGCCGATTGGCATCATGCTTTTTAATGACCAATATTATATAGAATGGGCAAATCCGTTTCTTTCTTCTTGCTTTAATGAAAGCACATTAGTGGGGAGATCACTTTACGACACTTGTGAATCGGTTGTGCCGCTCATCAAACAAGAGGTGGAATCGGAAACGGTTACATTGAATGACCGCAAGTTTAAGGTTGTCATCAAACGGGATGAGCGCTTGCTGTATTTCTTTGATGTAACAGAACAAATCCAGATTGAAAAGCTTTATGAAAACGAAAGAACCGTGCTGGCGTATATTTTCCTTGATAACTATGATGATGTGACACAAGGATTGGATGACCAGACGAGAAGCACGATGAACAGCCAGGTGACATCTTTGCTGAACGCTTGGGCGCAGGAGTATGGGATCTTCCTGAAAAGGACGTCTTCAGAACGCTTTATCGCTGTGCTTAATGAACATATCTTAACGAAACTCGAAAATTCGAAGTTTTCGATTCTTGATGAGGTGCGGGAAAAAACCTCATTTGATGGCGTTGCGCTGACGTTGAGCGTTGGTGTCGGGGCTTCAGTCTCCTCGCTGAAAGAACTTGGCGATTTGGCGCAATCCAGCTTGGACTTGGCGCTGGGGCGCGGCGGAGACCAAGTAGCCATTAAGCTGCCGAACGGCAAGGTGAAGTTTTACGGAGGTAAAACAAACCCGATGGAGAAACGAACAAGGGTGCGGGCCCGCGTCATTTCTCACGCCTTAAAAGAAATCGTCTCTGAAAGCAGCAATGTCATTATCATGGGGCATAAATTCCCCGACATGGATTCTATCGGCGCGGCGATCGGGATTTTAAAGGTCGCACAGGCAAATAACAAAGATGGTTTTATCGTGATTGATCCAAATCAAATCGGATCAAGTGTCCAGCGCTTGATTGAAGAAATCAAAAAATATGAAGAATTGTGGTCAAGGTTTATTACGCCTGAAGAAGCGATGGAAATTTCCAATGATGACACGCTGCTTGTGATCGTTGATACACATAAGCCGTCACTTGTCATGGAGGAACGGCTGGTCAATAAAATTGAACATGTCGTGGTCATCGACCATCACCGCAGGGGTGAGGAGTTTATCAGAGATCCGTTGCTCGTTTATATGGAGCCGTACGCTTCTTCGACAGCGGAATTGGTGACTGAGCTGCTTGAATATCAGCCGAAGCGCTTAAAAATCAATATGATTGAAGCAACAGCCCTATTAGCTGGTATAATAGTGGATACAAAGAGCTTTTCTCTCCGCACGGGCTCGCGGACTTTTGATGCGGCTTCTTATTTAAGGGCTAAAGGCGCCGACACGGTGCTTGTGCAGAAGTTCCTGAAAGAAACCGTTGATTCCTATATTAAACGGGCAAAGCTGATCCAGCATACGGTCCTTTATAAAGAGAACATTGCGATTGCTTCTCTTCCTGAAAATGAGGAGGAATACTTCGATCAAGTGCTGATTGCGCAGGCAGCTGATTCATTGCTGTCGATGAGTGAGGTTGAGGCTTCATTTGCTGTCGCGAGACGAGATGAACAAACCGTTTGCATCAGTGCGCGGTCACTTGGCGAGGTCAATGTTCAGATCATCATGGAGGCGCTGGAAGGCGGAGGACATTTAACAAATGCGGCGACTCAGTTGTCCGGCATTTCAGTAACGGAAGCGCTGGAACGGCTGAAGCACGCCATAGATGAGTATTTTGAGGGAGGCGTACAGAGATGAAGGTTATTTTCTTGCAAGATGTAAAAGGAAAAGGGAAAAAAGGCGAAGTCAAAAACGTAGCAGACGGATATGCGCAAAACTTTCTGGTTAAAAAAGGCCTCGCGGTTGAAGCGAATGCGTCAAACATCAGCGCGCTAAACGGACAAAAGCAGAAAGAGAAGAAAGAAGCCATCGCCGAACTTGAGCAGGCTAAGAGCCTAAAAGAGACTTTAGAAAAACTGACTGTTGAGATCAGCGCGAAATCAGGTGAAGGCGGCCGTTTATTCGGTTCTGTGACTAGCAAGCAAATTGCTGAACAGCTCCAAAAAGACCATAAGATTAAAGTGGATAAGCGGAAACTTGACCTGCCGGATGGTATTCGCGCGTTAGGTTACACAAACGTGCCTGTGAAGCTGCATCCTGAGGTGCAGGCTGTATTGAAGGTGCATGTGAAAGAAGAAGCTTAATAGAAATAGAAAAGAGGCTTGGCGCAATCCAAGCCTCTCAGTTGATGACAAAGTCCTAAAACGGTTTTCATTTTAGGGCTTTGTCATTTTTTTAGGCTGAATTTCTTTGTCTTCCTGTCTGA
This sequence comes from Bacillus vallismortis, assembly GCF_004116955.1. Classification (NCBI taxonomy): domain Bacteria; kingdom Bacillati; phylum Bacillota; class Bacilli; order Caryophanales; family Bacillaceae; genus Bacillus; species Bacillus vallismortis. The sequence goes on from NZ_CP026362.1 coordinate 3,632,640, forward strand.
AAAATGTATTGATCCCGTCCGGCTCCCAGTCCGGCTGCTCCCATTGCAACCAGGGCAGCAATGAGAAGGATAAGCGGCATTGTCCATGAATGCGTCTGGTCAAAGAGATAGCCGACAAAGATTGGCCCGATGGCCGCAAGCAGGTAGCCGAAAGACTGTGACATGCCTGACAGCGCCGCGGCCTGCTGGGCATTTTCACTGCGGAGGCCAATCAAAGTGAGTGCCAGGCTAATGCTGGAGCCTTGTCCGATACCGATAATCACCATCCAGATGGCAAGAAGTGTGTGGCTGCCGCCTGCCAGCAATCCGCACAGCCCGATGAGGTAAACGGCGATCAGCCCCGCAACAATGCCGCGCTGGTGTTTCAAGCGGTCTGCGAAAACAGGTGTCAGAAACGTGGAAGGCAGACTCGCAAATTGCATCAGTGACACCATCCATCCGGCTGTTGCCGTATCAATCCCGTGGGAACGGAGAATTTCGGGAAACCAGGTGATGCTGCTGTAAAACAAAAAGGATTGCAGTCCCATAAAGATGGTGACATACCATGCCATTTTTGAAGCCCAAATGGAACTGGTTTGAAGCTTTACCGCTTTGTTTGCCGTATCGCGGTGGCGCAGCTGTGGTATCCATATCAGCAATGCGAGTAAAGCCAGCCCGCCCCATAGGAGAAAGGCCTGCTTCCATCCGCCAGCCATCTGGGCCGCTAAAGGAACGCTGACACCCGATGCCAAAGCGGCGAATATGTTCATTGATGTTGTATACAGGCTGATCATGATCCCTGACTTTTCGGGGTATTTATGTTTGATTAAGCTTGGCAAAAGTACGTTTCCGAGCGCAATTCCGATACCGATGAGTGCCGTTCCGAAAAACAAAGCGGGAGTATAGCCGGCAGAGCGAACCAAGACGCCGATTAACAGTGCCAAAAGGCCAAGCCATAATGTCCGTTCATTTCCGAGCCGCTGTCCAAGCTTGGGTGCAAGCGGAGAAAAAACGGCAAACGATAGCAGCGGGAGTGCCGTCAAAAACCCGGCCGCCCCATTGGACATATGCAGCTCTGCCCGGATTGAGCTGATGACCGGACCGACTGAAGTGATCGCGGGCCGTAAGTTAAACGCAATAAAAATGATGCCGGCGATCAGCCAAAACGATTGGATTTTTTTATTTTGTGGATGTGGCAAAGCAGTTACCTCTTCTTTCTAACATATAATGATTATGATTCCGTAAGACGTAAGCAAGTATGCGAACGAAATGCTACGATTGTTTTTCTTCTTTCTGCAATTCAGCCAACTTGGCCAGCAGGGTATGCTGAGGCATATGCATGATCTGTTCAAGCGGCAGATTCAAGGACGCTGCAAGCTTTTGTGCAGTTTCAGCAGAAATTTGCAAAGGTCTCACAAAAGATCCCTCCTCTCTTCTGTCCATTGTACAAGAATCAGATGGGAAACGTAAGAAGATGTCACAAAGGAGTGGAGCAATCCGAAAATGCCCGTTATAAAAGAGGTAAAGGAGGGTTCCTATGCACGCGCAGTTGCCATTATTAAGACAAATGCTGATTGAACACCAAAAAGACACTCAGAAAGCTGTCACCTTTGAAGAATATGTAGAAGTGAAGCGAAAGCTTCAGGAGCTGATGGGGAAATGTGCTTTATTCGAGGAGTGGGACCTGTATCAAAAAGCCGCTGATCTGATGATGCACACAGGCTTCCAATGGATGAAATAAGCGAGTATCGCTAAAAAAACCCCCGCTGCAGCGAAGGGTTTTAATCATTAAAATGAGTGTTCTTCTTCCACATTTTTAAACTTGTCATAAATCACAAGCTTTGCCGGACTGTTTTCTTTTGCCACCTGTTTGGCTTTTTCAATTGCGGCGTCCTTAGATGTATACAAAGCTGTCGGCGCCACATTCTCCACTTTGATAAACCAGCCGTCCGCATCGACATTGGGTGTAACGGCATATTCTTTCATCATATTTCATTCCTCCCTCACGTTTTATTTCGTATTTCCCGAGCTGTTGCTGTCCAAAACGATCCAATCGGCTAGCTGAAAAAAATAGGAAACCAACAAATTTTCTATTTTTTTTCTGCAGAAATGGTAGAATGGGGTTTGGAGATTTTTTAATGAGAGGACGGTGCTTAGCATGACAGACCTTCTAAATGATCGGCTTCCTCCTCAAAACATAGAAGCCGAACAAGCCGTGTTAGGCGCTATTTTTTTACAGCCGTCTGCTTTAACACTGGCTTCAGAAGTATTGATACCAGATGATTTCTATAGAATGTCCCACCAAAAAATCTATAATGCGATGCTGGTGCTCGGTGACCGGGGTGAGCCTGTTGATCTAGTGACGGTTACGTCTGAGCTTGCGAACACGGAACTGCTGGAAGAAGTGGGCGGCATTTCATATCTGACAGATATCGCAAACTCGGTGCCGACAGCGGCTAACATAGAATATTACGCGAAAATCGTTGAGGAAAAATCGATTCTTCGCCGATTAATCAGAACCGCGACAACCATCGCTCAAGACGGATATACCCGTGAGGATGAGGTCGAGGATTTACTCAGTGAAGCGGAAAAAACGATTATGGAAGTGGCACAGCGCAAAAACACGAGTGCCTTCCAAAATATTAAGGACGTCCTTGTCCAGACTTATGACAATATCGAGCAGCTTCACAATCGAAAAGGCGATATTACGGGAATTCCGACAGGGTTTACAGAACTTGACCGGATGACTGCGGGGTTCCAGCGCAACGACTTGATCATTGTGGCTGCCCGTCCGTCTGTGGGGAAAACGGCCTTTGCCCTGAACATCGCCCAAAACGTGGCGACCAAGACCGACGAAAGCGTAGCGATTTTCAGTCTTGAGATGGGTGCAGAGCAGCTCGTGATGCGTATGCTCTGTGCCGAAGGAAATATCAATGCCCAAAATCTTCGTACCGGAAACCTGACGGAAGAGGATTGGGGCAAGCTGACGATGGCGATGGGAAGCCTGTCAAACAGCGGAATTTACATCGATGATACACCGGGTATCCGCGTGAGTGAAATCCGCGCCAAGTGCCGCCGTTTAAAGCAGGAAAGCGGACTCGGCATGATTTTGATCGATTACCTGCAATTGATTCAGGGAAGCGGGCGGTCAAAGGATAACCGTCAGCAGGAAGTATCAGAAATTTCCCGTGAGCTGAAGTCGATCGCCAGGGAGCTGCAAGTCCCTGTTATCGCGCTTTCTCAGCTCTCACGTGGTGTTGAGCAGCGTCAGGATAAACGTCCGATGATGTCTGATATTCGGGAATCAGGAAGTATCGAGCAGGATGCGGATATTGTCGCGTTCCTTTACCGCGATGACTACTATGATAAAGAGAGCGAGAATAAAAACATTATCGAAATTATTATTGCCAAACAGCGTAACGGCCCGGTGGGAACCGTGTCTCTTGCGTTCGTAAAAGAATACAATAAGTTCGTCAACCTGGAACGGCGTTTTGATGACGCAGGTGTTCCGCCTGGCGCATAAACCCCAAGAGCTGATCTTGGGGTTTTTTCATTCGAAAGATGGAAGACATTCCGGTCGCTCAGCGGATGTAAGTTTGAAAGCGTTTTAATAAAATGGTGTAAAAAGGAGATGGTAACATGGGAAATCGTTTTTCATATTTTCACGCTGCGCAAATCCGGATTGCCCGGCCTACGGGCCAGCTAGATGAAATCATTCGTTTTTACGAAGAGGGGCTGGGCTTGAAACGAATCGGAGAATTTTCGCAGCATAACGGATACGACGGTGTCATGTACGGCCTCCCGCGTGCTGATTATCATTTGGAATTCACTCAATATGAGGGGGAAAGCAGTGCCCCTGTTCCCCATCCCGACAGTCTCCTCGTTTTTTATGTGCCTGACGCTGATGAACTGGCAGCGATCACGTCAAAGCTTCAGCACATGGGCTATCAACAGGTGGAATCAGAGAACCCTTACTGGAGCCATGGAGGCGTGACGATAGAGGATCCGGACGGCTGGCGAGTCGTTTTTATGAATACAAAAGGGCTATCAGGCAAGTGAGACTTTTTTATGGTAAAGGACAAAAGTTTCGCAAGCTTTTGATGGCAAATCGGTGAGAAAACGCTTCTAAAACGAATGAAAGCGAACAAATATAGATTTACATTAATTTAATGTTCGGATTTACAATTGACTTTCTGTTTCTTCACTGATAAACTTGATTTGTTTGAATAGAATCGTTTTGAAAGGTTAACGGAGGTGCACGGACATGTCTTCAGTAGTTGTAGTAGGTACGCAATGGGGCGATGAAGGAAAAGGTAAAATTACAGATTTCCTGTCAGAAAATGCAGAAGTGATCGCCCGTTATCAAGGCGGAAATAACGCAGGGCATACAATCAAGTTTGACGGAGTCACATACAAGCTTCACTTAATCCCGTCTGGAATTTTCTATAAGGATAAAACGTGTGTGATCGGAAACGGAATGGTTGTAGACCCGAAAGCATTAGTCACAGAGCTAGCGTATCTTCACGAGCGCAACGTCAGTACAGATAACCTGAGAATCAGCAACAGAGCTCACGTCATTCTGCCGTATCACTTGAAATTGGATGAAGTGGAAGAAGAGCGAAAAGGGGCTAACAAGATCGGCACAACGAAAAAAGGAATCGGCCCTGCTTACATGGATAAAGCAGCCCGCATCGGAATTCGGATCGCGGACCTGTTAGACCGTGACGCATTTGCGGAAAAGCTTGAACGCAATCTTGAAGAAAAAAACCGTCTGCTTGAGAAAATGTACGAGACAGAAGGGTTTAAAATTGAGGAAATCTTAGACGAATATTATGAGTACGGCCAGCAGATTAAAAAATATGTCTGCGATACATCTGTTGTCTTAAATGATGCGCTTGATGATGGCCGCCGTGTATTGTTTGAAGGCGCGCAAGGGGTTATGCTCGATATCGACCAAGGAACATACCCGTTTGTGACATCATCTAACCCGGTTGCCGGCGGTGTCACGATTGGTTCTGGTGTCGGCCCGACCAAAATTCAGCACGTTGTCGGTGTATCAAAAGCATATACGACTCGTGTCGGTGATGGTCCTTTCCCGACTGAGCTGAAAGATGAAATCGGTGATCAAATCCGTGAAGTCGGACGTGAATATGGAACAACAACAGGCCGTCCGCGCCGTGTCGGCTGGTTTGACAGCGTCGTTGTCCGTCACGCCCGCCGTGTGAGCGGAATTACAGATCTTTCCCTGAACTCAATTGACGTTTTAACAGGAATTGAAACGCTGAAAATCTGTGTGGCGTACCGCTACAAAGGCGAAATCATTGAAGAATTCCCGGCAAGCCTCAAAGCGCTTGCTGAATGTGAGCCGGTATATGAAGAAATGCCGGGTTGGACTGAGGATATCACAGGTGCGAAGAGCTTGAGCGAGCTTCCGGAAAACGCGCGCCACTATCTTGAGCGTGTGTCTCAGCTGACAGGCATTCCGCTTTCTATTTTCTCTGTCGGTCCAGACCGTGCACAGACAAATGTCCTTCGCAGCGTGTACCGTGCGAACTAATAGATCATGCCCTTACAAGCCCCTAATTCTGGGGCTTGTTGTTTGTTTGAAAGCCGCATATAAGTTGGTCTGAGAAAAAAATATGAAAAAAAACCAAAAAAGTTATTGCCACTTCTATTTGTTCGTGATATTATAAATCTCGTTGTTACGGAAACTGCTTCAATAGAGTACAAGATGAGAACTTGATCCGAGTCGTTTGCTCTATGGAATATCCGGCATATTGAGAGCCATTAGCTCAGTTGGTAGAGCATCTGACTTTTAATCAGAGGGTCGAAGGTTCGAGTCCTTCATGGCTCACCATTTCGTGAAGGCCCGTTGGTCAAGCGGTTAAGACACCGCCCTTTCACGGCGGTAACACGGGTTCGAATCCCGTACGGGTCATTGATTTACTTTAGCGTTATTGCTAAATTCCTTATTTGTCTGTGAGAGCTGACACGACAGCTCTCCGGGCAATTACTGTAAGGTCCGGTAGTTCAGTTGGTTAGAATGCCTGCCTGTCACGCAGGAGGTCGCGGGTTCGAGTCCCGTCCGGACCGCCATTTTACTTTACATAGTAGAGAAAAATAAAACATTTGGCTCGGTAGCTCAGTTGGTAGAGCAACGGACTGAAAATCCGTGTGTCGGCGGTTCGATTCCGTCCCGAGCCACTTACCAAACGCATCTGCAATTGTAGGTGCGTTTTTTCTTTTAGGAAAAGGCAAACATGAGAAGTGTTATAATAGAAGAAAAAGGGAGAACCGGCCCTGCGGCCGGTTCAAAGAAGAAGACGTCATTGATAAAGACGCACTCCTATGAGGGGAGGTTTCAATTGAATGATCATTTTTTTTAAAAGATTTACCAGTATGACAAAAGAGAAACCATTGGCGGATAAAGGTGAAACATGTGTTTTTTTCTAAACCTTTATTTTTTTTATCTTTTCACCTTAAACCGTTATAATAGACAAGGACCTATTGTTTACAGGGCCATAAGTGATGAAATGAATAGGATATAGATGAAATGAAGTTATTCGGCAGGAGGAAAATCAAAATGATGGATAAAAAGATCCTTGTAGTAGATGATGAAAAACCGATTGCAGATATATTGGAATTTAACTTAAGAAAAGAAGGCTATGAAGTGCACTGCGCCCACGACGGAAATGAAGCCGTTGAAATGGTAGAAGAGCTTCAGCCTGATTTAATTCTTTTAGATATTATGCTTCCTAATAAAGACGGCGTTGAAGTGTGCCGTGAAGTCAGAAAGAAATACGATATGCCGATCATTATGCTGACGGCCAAGGATTCAGAAATTGATAAGGTCATCGGGCTTGAAATCGGTGCGGATGACTATGTGACAAAGCCATTCAGCACACGTGAGCTTCTGGCGCGTGTAAAAGCGAACTTGCGCCGACAGCTGACAACAGCGCCTGCGGAGGAAGAGCCGTCCTCTAACGAGATTCATATCGGTTCTCTCGTCATCTTCCCTGACGCGTACGTCGTATCAAAACGAGATGAAACAATCGAATTGACTCATCGTGAGTTCGAATTGCTTCATTATTTAGCAAAACATATCGGACAAGTGATGACACGTGAACATTTGCTTCAAACCGTTTGGGGCTATGATTACTTCGGTGATGTCAGAACGGTTGACGTAACAGTCCGCCGGCTTCGTGAAAAAATTGAGGACAACCCCAGCCATCCAAACTGGATTGTCACGCGCCGCGGAGTTGGTTATTACTTGAGAAACCCAGAACAGGACTAATGCCCTTATGAATAAGGTTGGTTTTTTTCGGTCGATCCAATTTAAGATTACCTTGATCTATGTGCTTTTGATCATCATTGCCATGCAAATCATTGGGGTGTATTTTGTCAATCAGGTCGAGAAATCGCTGATGAGCTCTTATGAACAGTCGCTGAATCAGCGAATCGACAACCTTTCTTACTATATCGAACAAGAATATAAAAGTGATAACGACAGTACCGTCATCAAGGATGACGTCAGCCGTATTTTGAATGATTTCACGAAAAGTGATGAAGTTCGGGAAATTAGTTTTGTAGATAAAAGCTATGAAGTGGTCGGTTCATCAAAACCGTATGGTGAGGAAGTAGCAGGGAAACAAACGACTGATCTCATATTTAAAAGGATTTTCTCTACTAAACAATCGTATTTAAGAAAGTACTATGACCCGAGAAGCAAAATTAGAGTGCTCATTTCCGCAAAGCCCGTCATGACTGAAAACCAAGAAGTTGTCGGTGCGATCTATGTTGTCGCGAGTATGGAAGAAGTTTTTAACCAAATGAAGACCATCAACACGATACTGGCGTCCGGCACTGGTTTGGCGCTCGTTTTGACGGCGCTCCTCGGTATTTTTCTGGCGCGAACCATCACCCACCCGCTTTCAGATATGAGAAAGCAGGCGATGGAGCTTGCGAAAGGGAATTTCTCGAGGAAGGTTAAAAAGTATGGGCATGATGAAATCGGGCAGCTCGCCACCACGTTTAACCACTTAACGAAAGAGCTTGAAGATGCCCAGGCGATGACAGAAGGAGAACGCAGAAAGCTAGCTTCTGTTATTGCGTATATGACAGACGGCGTTATCGCCACGAATCGTAACGGAGCGATTATTCTCTTAAACAGCCCGGCGCTTGAGCTGTTGAACGTTTCACGTGAAACAGCTTTAGAAATGCCGATTACGAGTTTGCTGGGGATTCAAGAGAATTATACGTTTGAAGATTTAGTGGAGCAGCAGGATTCTATGCTGCTTGAAATTGAGCGTGATGATCAATTAACGGTGCTTCGCGTGAATTTCTCTGTGATTCAAAGGGAACATGGCAAAATTGATGGCTTAATTGCGGTCATTTACGATGTAACCGAGCAAGAGAAAATGGATCAGGAGCGCAGAGAATTCGTGGCAAATGTATCACACGAGCTGCGGACGCCGCTTACGACAATGCGCAGTTATTTAGAAGCGTTAGCCGAAGGCGCGTGGGAAAATAAAGACATTGCCCCGCGTTTCTTAATGGTGACGCAAAATGAAACGGAGCGTATGATCCGGCTTGTCAATGACTTGCTTCAGCTTTCCAAATTCGACAGCAAGGATTATCAATTTAACCGGGAATGGATTCAAATTGTCCGGTTTATGTCCCTTATTATTGACCGTTTTGAAATGACAAAAGAACAGCATGTGGAATTTATCCGTAATCTGCCGGATAGAAATCTGTATGTTGAGATTGACCAAGATAAAATTACGCAGGTGCTTGATAATATTATTTCCAACGCTCTGAAATACTCACCGGAAGGCGGACATGTGACATTCTCAATTGACGTAAATGAAGAGGAAGAGCTTCTCTATATTAGCGTCAAGGATGAAGGGATCGGTATTCCGAAAAAAGATGTCGAAAAAGTCTTTGACCGCTTCTACAGGGTGGATAAAGCAAGAACGAGAAAGCTCGGCGGGACCGGTCTCGGACTGGCGATTGCCAGGGAAATGGTTCAGGCGCATGGCGGGGATATTTGGGCGGACAGCATAGAAGGAAAAGGCACGACGATTACATTTACTCTTCCATATAAAGAGGAACAAGAGGATGATTGGGATGAAGCGTGAAAATATAAAAACGATATTACTTACGGTACTCGTCGTCATCAGCCTTGTGTTTACGTGGGGGATATGGACGTTCCAGCCAAATTTTTCCGGAGGCTCATCTTCAACAGCGTCTCCTGTGCGTGAGAAGCATAAAATTGAAAAAAACACCCAAAGGCTGTCTGAAACGGTAAGGCCGAGAGACATGTTTATCCATGATAGCGGCGCTCATTATAAAGTGGACGATGATTCCCTTTATCATGAAGTCTGGTCTGACTTGCCGCATTGGGATGTAAAAGGAATCAAAGATATTTCTGATCAGTATGACAAGACAGCATTTAAGAGCTGGTTTTATGGGATAAGCGGGTATGATGCTAAACTCGACTTGCAATTCAATGACACGATTCCGATTGATATTTTCCAAACGCTGTTTAAATGGTCTAACCAGTCATTTGAATACAGTTCGTTTGACCACATTCTGATTCCGCTTCATGAAACAAAAGCGAACAAGAAAATCTATTTGGTATCTTTCAGCAAGCAGCTGATTCTGGAAGTGACTGTTGAATCGGCAAACTACCGAAACATGATGAATGACTTGAAAAACAGTCAATCAAACATGCCGGCATACAGTCTGTTCTCTATCGGTTCCAAGAAAGAGTTTCTGTTGCCGAACAAAACGCTTACGATGGATAAAAAAGAATTTGTGACAGAATCCATTAAAACAAACACCTTTAAGCAAGCGTTGTTCAGCGATCCAAGCATTGTAAGAGAAGATTCGAATTATAACAACAGAAACGTACTGACAGATGGGATCAGCCGTTTAGATGTGAATTTAAGCCAGCGCCAGGTGCAATTTCAACAGCGCAATTTGGTGCAGAGCACATCCTATCAAACCGGAGAATTGATTAAAAAGAGCCAAAAATACCTTGAGGATACGGGAAGCTGGACAGATCATTATCAATTTTTCAATATCAATGACAGTCAGCAGCTAAGCTTTTATATCTTTATGGACCAGACGCCGGTCATTAACAGCACCTCCAAACCATTTGGAGCAACATCAGCGATTACGGTACAGTGGGCGAACGATGAAATTCTCAGCTATAAGCGGCCGAATTTCAGTCTCGGGACAAATCCGATTAAAACGACTGAGACTGAGCTGATGAGCGGAAGTGAAGTGAAGCTGCTGCTTTCTAAACAAACCGCTTATAATACGGATAAAATTGATCAGATTTTCCTTGCGTATCAATTGGTATCAACATCATCCAATAATGACCCTCTTGTTGAGCTGGAACCTGTTTGGGCGATGAAAATAAACGGGAAAATTGTGCCGATTACGAAGGACCTATTGAAGAAGGAGGGGGCAAACAGTGGAGTGGAATAAGACAAAATCAATCTTCATCGTTGCCTTCCTCATTTTAGATATTTTCTTAGGCTATCAGTTTTTTCAAAAATGGCAGTCTACCAGCAAAGATTACGAAGTCATTAAAAATGATGTCGAGCATGACATGAAGGCCGATCATATTACGTATGAAGGGCTGAATAAGGAAGCGACAGAAGGCTACCGAATCACAGCGAATCAAAAGGCCTTCACCAAGGACGAAATTGAGGCGCTTAAGGATCAAAAGCCATTGATGGACATGCCTAGTGATGATCGTAAAGTAACGACCCTGAAAATGAAATTTACAAATCCGATCGCCTTGTCCAAGAAGAAAATCGAGGACGATGCCGAGGCGCTTGTTTCTTCGAAAATCCAAGACGGTGAAAAATATAAGCTTTGGAAGGTTGATAAATCGCAAAAAGAAATTATTTTCTTCCAAACATATGAGGGCCATTATATTTATCAGCAAACCGACACGTCTTCTAATATGATCGGGCAAGTGATTTTGCGTTTGAACGATAAAAACGAGGTTGTGTCATACGACCAGACGACGCTTGACACCTTTAAGCAAATCCAGAAGGAAAGCCTGATCACTGAAATGGATGCGGTCGAGTTATTGTATTACCAAAATCAATTAAAAGAGTACAGTACGATAAAGAGTGTCAAATTCGGCTACGTTGCGCAATATCCGCTGACAAGTACACAGGTGCTGGCGCCGGTATGGAGAATTACGGTTGAGTATGACAAAAAAGTGAACGGTGAGAAAAAGACCGTACAAGAGTATTTTACTGTCAATGCTTTGGAGAGCACGATTTTAGATACAGATCAATGAAAATAATGGAGTGAGACAAACATGAGCTTGCAATTTAGCGTACTTGCGAGCGGGAGTACGGGGAATGCGTTTTACCTTGAAACGGAGGATCACGCATTTTTGGTAGACGCCGGTTTGAGCGGGAAAGCCATGGATGGGCTGATGGCGCAAATTGGGCGTAAGCTGGATGATGTAGACGGCATTTTTGTGACGCATGAGCATAGTGACCATATTAAGGGCCTCGGCGTGGTCGCCAGAAAGTACAAGCTTCCGATTTATGCGAATGAGAAGACGTGGAAAGCAATGGAGAACCAGATCGGCAAAATTGATACCGACCAGAAATTTGTGTTTCCGATGGAGACGGTGAAGTCGTTCGGCGGACTTGACGTGGAGTCGTTTGGCGTCTCGCACGACGCGGCGGAGCCTATGTTTTATGTGTTCCATTATAACGGCCGAAAGCTTGCATTAATGACAGATACGGGATATGTCAGCGACCGGATGAAAGGCATCATCCGTTCAGCGAATGTGTTTGTGTTTGAAAGCAATCACGATGTCGGCATGCTGCAAATGGGAAGATACCCATGGAGCATTAAGCGGCGGATTTTAAGTGATGTCGGGCACGTGTCAAATGAAGATGCTGCCTTGGCAATGACTGATGTTATTGGTGATGAGACGTCTCGCATTTATCTGGCGCATTTGAGCCAGGACAACAACATGAAGGATCTGGCGAGAATGTCTGTGCAGCAGACATTGGCTTCTAAAGGATTTGTGACGGGGGAGACATTTGATTTGTTTGACACCGATCCGAAGAAGGCTACTCCGCTTTGCGCTGTATAATTTTTATGTAAACCATGACTATTATAGGAGTTTCTAACCCACAATATAACCATATTAACGTTCTTGGAAAGGGTGGAATATGGTGGATTACGATCGTGAGGAAGACTATACTGCTCCTGAACAGCAAAAGCGAAGCAAAAAAGGATATTTCCTTTCTAGTCTGATTGGCGTGATTGTGGGTGCCGTATTAATGGCGTTTCTCATGCCGTACCTTTCAGATGAAGGGGTCGATACGGGCGCCTTAGAACAGCAGCAGAACAACAATAACCGGGAATCAATCAGGACGGTGAATGTCAGTGTCAACAACGCAGTCACCAAGATTGTCAGCAATGTGTCGCCCGCCGTTGTCGGTGTTGTGAACATCCAAAAATCAGATATTTGGGGAGAGAGCGGCGAGGCTGGGAGCGGCTCTGGCGTCATCTATAAGAAAAATGACAACGCTGCTTATGTCGTGACCAACCATCATGTGATCGAGGGCGCTTCCCAAATTGAAATCAGCTTGAAAGACGGTTCGCGTGTATCGGCTGAACTGATTGGCAGCGACCAGCTGATGGATCTTGCTGTGTTACGAGTGAAAAGCGATAAAATAAAAGCAGTCGCTGACTTCGGGAATTCAGACAAAGTGAAGTCAGGGGAGCCGGTTATCGCGATTGGGAACCCATTAGGCCTTGAATTTGCAGGCTCTGTCACACAAGGTGTCATCTCGGGTACGGAGAGGGCCATCCCGGTGGATTCAAACGGTGATGGACAGCCTGATTGGAACGCAGAAGTCATGCAAACAGATGCGGCCATTAACCCTGGAAACAGCGGCGGCGCATTGTTAAATATGGACGGAAAAGTCATTGGCATCAATTCAATGAAAATAGCGGAGTCGGCGGTTGAAGGAATTGGCCTGTCCATTCCGTCTAAGCTTGTGATCCCGGTGATAGAGGATCTGGAGAAATACGGCGAAGTTAAACGTCCGTTCCTTGGCATCGAGATGAAATCGCTAAGCGACATTGCAAGCTATCATTGGGATGAAACATTAAAGCTTCCTAAGGATGTCACCAATGGCGCGGTAGTGATGGGTGTAGATGCCTTTTCACCAGCTGGAAAAGCAGGGCTTAAGGAACTGGATGTCATCACGGAATTTGACGGCCAAAAAGTAAATGATGTTGTTGATCTGCGCAAAAGCCTTTACCAGAAAAAAGTTGGTGACCGCGTCAGGGTGACATTTTATCGCGGCGCTAAAGAACAATCCGTTGATATTAAGCTCTCCTCGGCAGATCAGCTAGGAAGGTAATCAAAGCAGTCTGGCACAATGGCCAGACTGCTTTTTTATGCAAAAAAACTGAACGAGGTCCAGGCCCGTTCAGTTGAAAAGAATATATACTAGATGGGTGTTACACGTGAAACAACAGCATTGAAAGTGATAGTTTGTTCCGGGTGGTTGCTGGGTGTGAGGTATACATAGATGCTATTTTCTTTCTTCATTGCAGAAGATATGGCTGTACCTTTGCAGTTGTTCAGCCTACTGCTTTTAGATGCTGTGTTAGGCTGCTTGTTTGTGTCCATACGTGATGTTTGACGACTCATCTTCCATTGCTGTTGACATTGTGAACTTTGCGCATATGCGCCATCTTCCCTGCGCTGGAACAGGCTGTTACTCGGCAGGCGGGTGAGAAAATTTCTTCAGCCGGTATTGAAGGCTTTGTCTGCTTATGCCAAGCTCCTGAGCGGCCTGCGAGATGTTATGTCCGTGTTTTCTTAACACATTTTGAATCACATATTTTTCGAAGCTCTCCAATTTTTCTTTTAAGTCCGCGGCCGGCTGGTGTCTTGGTATTTCCGGTTCCGGGCTGTCAGCCGGCTTGATTTTCATGCGGTATTGATAGGGCAGGTGGGAAGCTGTGATGGTTTGCTCGTCCGTCATGAAGTTCATTGCGCCTTCAATCATATGCTCTAACTCACGAATATTTCCCGGCCAGTCGTAGGATAAGAAAAATTGCTTCACGTCTTCACTGATATGTTCCACATTCATTTGGAACAAGTGGTTGTTTTTCTGAATAAACTCGGATGCGAGAGGCAAAATATCCTCTTTTCGTTCCCGAAGCGGCGGGATAATGAGCGTCACGACGCTCAGCCTGTAATACAAGTCCTTTCGCATTCGTTCGCCCGCAATCGCATCAATGGGGTCTTCATTCATCGTCGCAATAATACGCACGTCAATCGGCGTATCCTTAGTGGAACCGATACGCCTGATTTTCCGTTCTTGAAGGGCGCGCAGCAGCTTTGCCTGAAGGCTGAGATTCAGTGAGTTGATCTCATCTAACAGAAGCGTGCCGCCATGGGCTTGTTCGAACAGGCCGGGCTGGTCCACAGCGCCGGTAAACGCGCCTTTTTTCGTTCCGAACAAAATGCTTTCCACAAGACTGTCTGGCAGCGCCGCGCAGTTTTGTGAAATAAACGGGCCGCCTGAACGGTCGCTGCCATTGTGGATGCTTTGTGCGAACAGCTCTTTTCCCGTTCCGGTTTCTCCTGCGAGAAGAACCGATGAAGATGTGCGCGTAGCCCGTTTCGCGTTTTCGATGACGTCTTGAATGGCCGGACTGGTGCCGAGAATGCTGTCAAATGTATAGGTTGTGCTGCCCTTTTTGTTCATATTCTCCCTGATCAGCCGTTCAAGCTTTGTTACATCTTTGGCAATTTCGACTGCGCCCCTGATTTTGCCGTCTTTGACGATGGGATATGTATGATTGATTGTCGTAATTTCCTGGCCTTTATTATTAAAGTAGCTTTGTTTGCCGTTTTTAATCGTTTTGCCTTCCTGAAGGGCCTGTACCAAGGTGCTGTCCTGCTGCTTAGAGAACATAAACACATCCATCAGGTTTTTATTCAGGACGTCATGCTTTTCCATATCTTCAATCTGCATCATTTTATTGTTATAAACGATCGTGTTTCCGTGCTCGTCCACCACGTGCAGGCCAACATCAATTTCATCCAGTATGCTCTGAAAAACCAATGTGAGGAATTCGCTGTCCTTGACCAATGTATAAACCTCCCTCAATTATTTTCTTAATATTTCTTCTATTTTATAAAAGAATGCAGAGGATATGCAAAAGAATTTTGCACTTGCTGAGATTTTCACTTAAAAAACTGAATATTTTTGCACCTTGTCCTCGAAAATTGTAGAAAACACACGAAATCTTGATTTGGCACAGAACTTGCATTTATATAAAGGGAAAGCAGGATATCATGTTGAAACAGAAAATAAGGGGGAATTCAAATATGCCATCTATATCTAAATCCAAAGACATTATTGATCAGACGTCTCATTACGGAGCCAATAATTATCATCCGCTCCCAATTGTCATCTCTGAAGCGCTGGGTGCTTGGGTAAAGGACCCGGAAGGCAATGAATATATGGATATGCTGAGTGCCTATTCTGCGGTAAACCAGGGGCACAGGCACCCGAAAATTATTCAGGCATTGAAGGATCAGGCTGATAAAATCACCCTCACGTCACGCGCGTTTCACAACGATCAGCTGGGACCGTTTTACGAGAAAACAGCTAAGCTGACGGGCAAAGAAATGATCCTGCCGATGAATACAGGAGCTGAAGCGGTTGAATCCGCGGTGAAAGCGGCGAGACGCTGGGCATATGAAGTGAAAGGTGTGGCAGACAATCAAGCGGAAATCATCGCGTGTGTCGGGAACTTCCACGGGCGGACGATGCTGGCGGTCTCTCTGTCTTCTGAAGACGAATACAAAAGAGGATTCGGCCCGATGCTTCCGGGAATCAAATTAATCCCATACGGCGATGCGGAAGCGCTTCGTCAAGCCATTACGCCGAATACAGCGGCATTCTTGTTTGAACCGATTCAAGGCGAAGCGGGTATCGTGATTCCGCCTGAAGGGTTTTTGCAGGAAGCAGCGGCGATTTGTAAGGAAGAGAATGTCCTGTTTATTGCCGATGAGATTCAGACGGGTCTTGGGCGTACAGGCAAGATATTCGCCTGTGACTGGGACGGCATTGTTCCGGATATGTATATCTTGGGCAAAGCGCTTGGCGGCGGTGTGTTCCCGATTTCATGCATTGCGGCGGACCGCGAGATTTTGGGCGTATTTAACCCGGGTTCACACGGATCGACATTTGGCGGAAACCCGCTTGCCTGTGCGGTGTCTATCGCCTCATTGGAAGTGATGGAGGATGAAAAGCTCGCGGAACGTTCTCTTGAGCTTGGCGAATACTTTAAAAGAGAGCTTGAGAGCATTGACAATCCTGTCATTAAAGAAGTCCGCGGGAGAGGGCTGTTTATCGGTGTGGAATTAACGGAAGCCGCGCGTCCGTATTGTGAGCGTTTGAAGGAAGAAGGGCTTTTATGCAAGGAAACGCATGATACAGTCATTCGTTTTGCACCGCCATTAATCATTTCGAAAAAGGATTTGGATTGGGCGATAGAGAAAATTAAGCACGTGCTTCAAAACGCATAACGCCGCATCATGGCGGGATATTCACTTCGTTTGTATAAATTTACAACAGAAAAATTAGCACTCCCTATTTGCTCAGCTACAGTATTTTAGTATAATGTATCTTTATGAGAAGAAGTGAATTTTATATTAAATAGATAAAAACTCTTTGGACAGCAAACTGGGATATGCACCGTGTAGTTGTTCCAGCTTAGATCCAATACAAGTTGCTGAAGGGGTGCAGAATGTGAATACAAACCAAGATAACGGAAATCAGCTCCAGCGGACAATGAAATCACGCCACTTGTTCATGATTTCATTGGGCGGAGTGATCGGAACCGGTTTCTTCCTTGGAACCGGATTTACCATTAACCAGGCGGGACCGCTCGGCGCGGTTCTGTCCTATTTAGTGGGCGGCTTTATCATGTTTTTGACAATGCTTTGCTTAGGGGAGCTGGCAGTCGCCTTTCCTGTGTCGGGGTCCTTCCAGACCTACGCGACGAAATTCATCAGCCCGGCTTTCGGGTTTGCGTTCGGCTGGCTGTACTGGCTCGGCTGGGCGGTTACATGCGCTATTGAATTCTTATCAGCGGGACAGCTGATGCTTCGCTGGTTTCCGCACGTAGACGTATGGATATGGTGTCTGGTATTCGCGGCACTGATGTTTATCCTAAATGCGATAACAGCAAAAGCCTTTGCAGAATCTGAATTCTGGTTTTCAGGCATTAAAATTTTGGTTATCCTTTTATTTATTATTCTCGGCGGAGCCGCCATGTTTGGCCTGATCGATTTGAAGGGCGGAGAGCAGGCGCCGTTTTTTACGCATTTTTATGAAGACGGGTTATTCCCGAACGGTATTAAGGCAATATTGATAACGATGATTACCGTGAACTTCGCGTTCCAGGGAACTGAGCTGATCGGGGTTGCAGCAGGAGAAAGTGAAGACCCTGAAAAAACGATTCCGCGGTCTATCAAACAGACAGTTTGGAGAACGCTTGTCTTCTTTGTTCTTTCCATTATTGTCATTGCCGGCATGATACCGTGGGAACAGGCGGGTGTTGTGAAAAGTCCGTTTGTTGCGGTATTTGAACAAATCGGAATTCCGTATGCAGCTGATATCATGAACTTTGTTATTTTAATCGCGCTGTTATCTGTTGCGAATTCAGGTTTATACGCATCGACACGTATCCTGTACGCGATGGCGAATGAAGGACAGGCCTTCAAAGCGCTGGGCAAAACAAACAAACGAGGTGTGCCGCTGAATGCGTTAATCGTAACGATGGCTGTGGCCTGCCTATCGCTTCTATCGAAAGTGGCGGCGGCTGAAACCGTGTATATGGTGCTTCTATCTTTGGCGGGCATGAGCGCCCAGGTCGGCTGGATCACGATTACGCTCTCTCAAATCATGTTCAGACGCAAATATATCCGCGAGGGCGGCAAGAAGGAAGATCTGAAATTCAAAACACCGCTTTATCCGGTGCTTCCGCTGATCGGCCTGACATTAAATACGGTCGTTCTCATCAGCCTTGCGTTTGATCCGGAGCAGCGTATCGCGCTGTATTGCGGCATACCGTTTATGATCATTTGCTACATCGTTTATCATGTCGTCATTAAAAAACGCCAGCAGGCAAATCGTCAGCTAGAGCTTTAAACACATTGTCCGCAAGTCATCTTTGTTATAACCCGCATAGGACATTATCTTATATGTTGAGGTGGAATCACAGATGGATAAAACGATTTCGGTTATTGGAATGCCAATGGATTTAGGACAAGCACGACGCGGAGTGGACATGGGCCCGAGTGCCATCCGGTACGCCCATCTGATTGAGAGGCTTTCAGACATGGGGTATACGGTTGAAGATCTCGGTGACATTCCGATCAACCGCGAAAAGATCAAAAATGACGAGGAATTAAAGAACCTGAATTCCGTTTTGGCGGGAAATGAAAAACTCGCGCAAAAGGTCAACAAAGTCATCGAAGAGAAAAAATTCCCGCTTGTCCTCGGCGGCGACCACAGTATTGCGATCGGCACGCTGGCAGGCACAGCGAAGCATTACGATCATCTCGGCGTCATCTGGTATGACGCGCACGGAGATCTGAATACGCTTGAAACATCACCATCAGGCAATATTCACGGCATGCCGCTTGCCGTCAGCCTCGGCATCGGCCACGAGTCACTGGTGAACCTTGAAGGCTACGCGCCTAAAATCAAACCGGAAAACGTCGTCATCATCGGCGCCCGGTCACTTGATGAAGGGGAGCGCAAGTATATTAGGGAAAGCGGCATGAAGGTGTACACGATGCACGAAATCGACCGTCTCGGCATGACAAAGGTGATCGAAGAAACCCTTGATTATTTATCAGCATGTGACGGCGTCCATCTCAGCCTTGATCTGGACGGGCTTGATCCGAACGACGCACCGGGTGTCGGAACCCCCGTCATCGGCGGCATCAGCTACCGTGAGAGCCATTTGGCGATGGAAATGCTGTATGACGCAGGCATCATCACCTCAGCTGAATTCGTCGAGGTCAACCCGATTCTTGATCATGAAAACAAGACTGGCCAAACAGCGGTAGAGCTCGTAGAATCTCTGCTAGGGAAGAAGCTGCTGTAGACATGAGAAAACCCCCGCATCCCGCGGGGGTTTTTGATTTATCCAATCATTTTCTCAGCGACTTTCATCTCCTGTGAATGAGTTTGGTGGTCTGCAATAAACCATCCTGATAAAATCACCGCTGCGACGCCTACACCAATCAGACATTTTTTCATTTATATAACCTCCGTTCGTTTAATGAGTTCTTCAATTTGTAATGCCTCATAAAAAAAGTGGGCAGCTTCTTTATAAAGCTCATGCTCTTTATACTTTTCGCCAGCCAAAATGGAAAGTTCTCTTACACTGTCATACTCTTTCTCGGACACCAATTCATCCATATGTTGTTTGCATAAGTGAAACGTTTCCGCATGACCTCCTTCTGCATAAATGGCATATAAAATATCTATTTTTGCCTCACATATTCTATTCGGCTCGATAGCCAATTTTTCCTTCACATCTTGGTAATAAGATAAAGCCTGTTCTTTCTTTTGACTCTTAAACAGTTCTCGTATCAGTAGATAGACAGAATAATAGTAATAGGCGGAGCGGGCAAATTCTTCGTGTTGCAGGGCCTCTTCTAATTTGGAGACCGCTTCTTCTGATTTGCCGCTTTGCGCATGAAGAAGTCCGAAGTTATGCAAAAGCTGGGCTTCAAAAAAATGATCCTCTAATTCTCTCGTGATCCGGATCGCTTCGTCCAAATATGTTTCAGCTTCTTCAAACTGGTTCATCTCGGTGCAATTGCCTGACATCGTGATCAGCGCCGAGGCGAGTTTCTTTTTATAATCGGTCTCTTCCCTAAATGTTTTGACCGCTTGCCGTGTATGATTGAGGGACACAATATTTTGACCCAGTTTGTAATAGAGCTTACCGACCTTCAGGTGAAACTCGGCTTTTTCAATCGGATCGGGAATGTTGCCAAGATACTGCTCGGCCTCTTTATAAAGCCCAATGGCGATATCGTAATTATTTTTATAGGCTTCGTACATGCCTTCAAACAGAAAAAAGTAATATTTCAGCATGTCTGACGTAGCATTCATATGAGAAGGCTCCTCATGCTGGAAGCCCTGTCCTCTCGCCTCGTGAAGCAATACCTTGTGGCGCAGTTCCAATAAGGAGAAGTAGGCAAGCACCTCCTGATCCTCTTCCATGTCATCCAATAAAGGCTTCACTTCTTCAAACAAACGGGC
Source organism: Bacillus vallismortis (assembly GCF_004116955.1). NCBI lineage: Bacteria > Bacillati > Bacillota > Bacilli > Caryophanales > Bacillaceae > Bacillus > Bacillus vallismortis. The sequence continues at coordinate 3,652,991 of NZ_CP026362.1, forward strand.
GGACTCTTCCACTTCATGTTTCTTGATTGCAAGGTACCAATCGTTGAGCATATTAGCGATTTCTGCAGGTGCAATTTTATTCATGTGAAACTCCCTTCTCTCGTGACTTATCAATCTCAGTTGCTTATTCTGATAGTAACACCTCTTTCTATTTTATGTAAAATCCTCTAGTCAATAAATAAAGGAGAGATGATATGACAATGATGCTGACTCCCATGCAGACAGAAGAATTTCGGTCTTATCTCACGTACACGACCAAGCATTACGCGGAAGAGAAGGTTAAGGCGGGAACATGGCAGCCTGAAGACGCACAGCTTTTGTCTAGGCAGGCCTTTTCCAATCTGCTTCCGAAAGGGCTGGAAACCCCCCATCATCATTTGTGGAGCCTCACGCTGAATGAAAAGGAAATCGTCGGCTGGCTCTGGGTCCATGCTGAACCGGAGCACCCGCAGCAGGAAGCGTTTATTTACGATTTCGGGTTATATGAACCATACAGAGGCAAGGGCTATGCAAAGCAAGCATTGGCGGCATTAGACCAGCAAGCACGCAGTATGGGAATCCGGAAGCTGTCCCTCCACGTCTTTGCCCACAACCAGGCGGCGCGGAAGTTATATGAGCGAACCGGATTTCAAGAAACGGACGTGGTGATGAGTAAGAAGCTGTAAGAAAAGGGCCTTTATCCGGCCTTTTTTTGTGGACAGCCTTCTGTAAATGATTTCTAAACATTCTGTAAATAACCTAGTTCCTTTCCTTATGTTCCTAATATAATATGGGTGAAGGAAATCACCTTCCTTACATTCACAAGAAAAGAGGAGATGTAATTGAAGTTCAAGACAAGGATGTCAATATTTATGGTAGCGCTTGCAATGTGCGGCGGATTGTTTGTTTCTCCCGCCAAAGCCGTAAAAACCACAAACTATGCAGAAGAAATCGCCGCACTGCAGCCAGGCACGACGCCGGAAGAAATCATGAAGTCCGCCAGCCAGATTGCCAAACAGCAGCACGTCAAGCAAGACGTCATTCTGAAACAGTTCTATGAGGAAATCACAGCTGATAAGGCAGAAGGCGACAGGCTCGCCAAGGAAAATGGCATGTCTATCATGGGCGGCTCGTCCGGCACGAAAAAACTTCCGACAAGCGCGAAAGGGAATATCTACTACACCAACTCCTACACAGCCTACTACAATCACGGCCACGTCGGCATGTATTCCGCCGCTGACAAAATTGTTGAATCTGTCCCGAGCGACGGCGTGAGGCAGATCGCTTACAATGCCAGAGACGTGGAAAACAACTCCATCGTACAGACAGTCAATGTCACTTCTTCACAGAAAACATCCGCTGCCGACTGGGCGGTATCTAGAGTCGGTGACCCATACTCATTTAACTTCGTCAATAACAGAAATACCGGCCATGACGGCGCCAAAAACTGTTCAAAGCTCCTATGGTCCGCCTTTTTGCTGAAAGCAGGCATTGATATAGACGGCAACGGAGGCTTAGGCGTATATCCGCGCGACATCACTGACTCTTCCTATACGTCGACCATCATGACCATTTACTAAGGAGAAGGATATGAGGAAGTGGATGATCGCTATTGCCATGCTGATTCTCGCAGGGATCGCACTATTTGTCTTCGTTTCTCCTCTCAAAAGCCATAAAGCTGTGAGTCAGCAGGAGCTCCGAGATCCTGATTTTCTCGATGACAAAGAAGTCCTGCTGTATCTCTCAACCTCTGCGGATCAAGATGCATACGGCGGCGGGAAAAGCTACGCCCTGTTTATCAGCCAAGACGGGTCGCTGTCTTCTTTTAAGATGAAGGGTCTTGAGCTGGGCTCAGCCAAGGTTCACGGAGACAGTGTGATGCTGGAGGATAAAAACACGATTTACACGATCAAAAACGGCCTGCGCTCCCATAAAAGAGCCTATCAGCATACCGGTGACAGTGCGGGCTTTTTACAACAAACGGACGGTTTTTACACGCTCTACAACTCCGGCTATGACAAAAAGGGAGACGGATACCGCTCAGAGCTGTACCGCCAGATGGACGGAGAGTGGAAAAAAGACGTCATCCCCCATTACATCCGCGCCTCCGGTTTTCATGACGGCACCATCTACACACTTGTCCCGACAGCTGACGAAAAAGGCTATCAGCTCCTCCAGATTCAAGCCGATCAACAGAAGCTCGCCTATCACACGATAACGGAATGGCAGTATCGGGAAGGAGCCTCAATCGAATCCCAGCTTGCTGTGGACGATCAAGCGGTTTATGTCATGATTCGCGGCCAAAAGGCTCGTAATCTTTATCAAATGGTCAAAATCAACAAGAAAAGCGGAAAAATAGAGATGCACGACATCGCCGAATACAAAAATGACGAACAAACGATATACAGCTCCATGCCCTTCAGCTTTAAAAACAGCTTTTTCTCTCATGGTGGATACCTGTACTTCATTGACGGCTTCGGAAAGGTATACAAAATCGACGCAAAGACAGGAAAATCAACCATTGCCTTCGCCCTTTCACCGGAAAAAATGAAAGCCGATTTCAAAGAAATCACCCGAAAAGGCGGCAGTCTCTATTTCTTCACATACACTTATAACCAGCCTGCATATATTGAACAATACAGCCTGAAAACCGGAAAAAAAGTGAAAGAAAAGGAGATGAAGAAGGTAAAGGATGTCGTGACGCCGAAGAGTCATTTGAAGCTGTATGATTTTGAAGTGATGAAGGGGTTGTAAGGGCTAGGAGGTTAGTATGGGAGCCATCGCTGTGTTATTTATCGTTTTTGGTTTTCCAATCATCGCAGGTGTATTTGGTATAGCGGGTCATTTTTTATTCAAGAGATTTTGGGTAGCGCCTCTTATCGTCCTTATCGGGAGTTTGATCTAGTTGTTTACGTTAGCCGCTGGCAACAGTTCATTCATGTTTTGGGTTGTGCTTTATACTGCAATTGCGTTAGCGACCAGTGTTGTCACATTATTTCTCAGGAAATGTTTTAACTGATCGCTGTTTATGAAGAGACTGGGTGAAGTCTCTTTTTTTGTTGAATCAATTTCGCAGTGATTTGTAAAGGAGGGATCAAATGGGCACCAAACGTGTCATTATGCAAGCAGCGATTATTGGTTTGACTTCGGCGGTTACTGTGTTCCTGCTGAATGGAGGGAAAGCGGGCTGGTTGGACATCGTCGGAACCATTGTCGGCTGCTGGCTTGGCATTTTTATTGTTATTAAGATGCAGAAAAAACAGTCGTGAAAAAGGGAAAGGGTCATGACGAACCGAAGTCATGTGCTAGGGCGCAAAGTCCAAAACCATGAATGGGAGGAATGGCGTTGACTGGAAACAAAGCGGTTGTGTACAAAGGCAAAGGATCTGTAGCGGTGGAGGATATCGGTTATCCGGAGTTAGTCTTGAAGGACGGGCCCGGTGTTCCGAAGGCGAATGTGAACCGAAAATGTGAGCACGGGGTGATTTTGAAGGTGCTTACCACCAACATTTGCGGAAGCGACCAGCACATGGTGCGGGGGCGCACGACGGCGCCTGAAGGCTTGGTGCTCGGGCATGAAATTACGGGAGAAGTCATTGAAACGGGGCGTGATGTTGAATTTATCAAAAAAGGAGATATCGTATCCGTTCCTTTCAATATTGCCTGCGGACGCTGTGTGATGTGCAAAACGCAGAAAACGCATGTGTGCCTGAATGTCAATCCGGAACGGCCAGGATCGGCTTACGGCTATGTCGATATGGGCGGCTGGGTCGGCGGCCAGTCGGAATACGTCATGGTGCCGTACGCCGATTTTCAGCTATTGGTGTTCCCGGATAAAGAACAGGCGTTAGAAAAGATTCTCGATTTGACGATGCTATCCGACATTTTTCCGACCGGCTTCCACGGGGCGTACACAGCGGGCGTGCAAACAGGTTCAACCGTTTATATCGCTGGAGCGGGACCTGTCGGCTTAGCCGCCGCACACTCCGCCCAGCTTCTTGGCGCTTCGACGGTGATTGTCGGTGATCTGAACGAAGACAGACTGGCACAGGCGAGAAGCTTCGGCTGTGAAACGGTCAACGTGCAAAAACACGACCGCCTCGGCGAGCAAATTGAACAAATACTAGGCGAACCGACCGTTGATGCCGCCGTGGACTGTGTCGGCTTTGAAGCATCTGGACACGGCAGCCAAGGAGAAGCGCCAGCCGCCGTACTGAACTCGATCATGGACGTCACCCAGGTCGGCGGAAGCCTTGGCATTCCAGGCTTATACGTGACCGAGGATCCCGGTGCAAAGGATGCGGACGCCAAAACAGGCTCATTAAAAATCCGCTTCGGACTTGGCTGGGCCAAAGCCCACACCTTCGTCACCGGACAAACACCTGCCATGACATACAACCGCAATTTGATGAAAGCAATCCTGAGCGGCAGAGCGCAAATCGCAAAAGCTGTCAACGCCACCGTTATCTCTCTGGATGACGCGCCAAAAGGCTACAGCGACTTCGACAAAGGCGCAGCCAAAAAATTCGTCATCGACCCGCATGGAACGCTGAAATAAGAGAAAAAGCCGGACGTTCTCGGAACGCCGGCTTTATTGCTGGTCATCTGTCTCTTCAAAGCGATCTCCTGATTCGTCTTGTACGATTAAATCCCCTTCGATTTTGTCCAGTCCAATCAGAATATAAGGGTTTTTCTCATTTGCCTTGGGAGCGGGTTTTCGCGTCACAGTTACAATCGTTTCTTTAGGCGAGAATTTAACGTCTGACATCTCAAGCTTTTTAGCCTTATCGTTGCTTCCGAGAGACACCACAACCATTTTTTTGCCTTCTGAAATGGTAAAGACTTGATATCCTTTTACGTCATCATGCATTTGAAGATCTTTCACGTAACTTTTAATGTCTGGAACCTCATCAATCCGGTCCTTCTCTAACACCCAATAAGACGACTGACACTCAGCAAGCAACAGCATGATCACAAAAAGCCAAACCCATTTGAAGCGCAAACGCAGACCTCCCCAACCATCGTTTACATCCAACCTAACATACGAGCGAGATAGAGTCATCAACAGCTTGTTTGTTGAATTGTGGATAAAACTCAGCCCGAAGCACTACTAACATGTGAATAAATAGGTTATATTGGGAAGAGAATATTTGCAAAAACGCAAGAAACCATCGGAGGATTTGAACATGAAACAAACGTATTATTCCTGTGAAGAACACATCGAAACCGTGCTGGATATGTACATAGACGACCACGAGCTGCCGCCCGAAATCAGAAAAATCGAACATACTAACAGTTTATCCACAGCCTGTGAATTATGTGAAGACCCCGCAGTATATATAGTGGGGAACGAATGATCTTACACAAAATACAGAAAAGATATCCACAATTGTGGACAACATATATGAATAACTTGTTTCTAAAGTGGGGATGACCTGTGAATATCAATATTGTGACAATCGGAAAACTAAAAGAAAAATACCTCAAGCAAGGCATTGAAGAATACACAAAACGACTATCGGCCTACGCAAAAATCGACATCATCGAACTCCCGGACGAAAAAGCGCCGGAAAACCTAAGCGACCAGGACATGAAAATCATAAAAGACAAAGAAGGCGACCGCATCCTATCAAAAATCAGCCCCGACGCCCACGTCATCGCCCTCGCCATCGAAGGAAAAATGAAAACATCCGAAGAACTAGCCGATACAATAGATAAGCTGGCTACTTATGGAAAAAGCAAAGTCACCTTCGTCATCGGCGGATCACTCGGATTGAGTGACGCAGTGATGAAGCGAGCAGATGAAAAGCTGTCGTTTTCGAAAATGACGTTTCCTCATCAGTTGATGCGTCTCATACTAGTCGAGCAGATTTATCGGGCTTTTCGGATTAATCGTGGGGAGCCTTATCATAAGTGAATGAGGTTTTTTAGCAAATAAGTTAAAAAGAATATTTCTAAATTAGGAATTATATTTCCATAATTCTAGCTGAGAAATTAGGTTGACATTCGTTCCTAATAAGTAAAATGTAATCACCCATAAAAGTATCAAATGATTAGGAACCTTTAATTACATAAATCTTTTCAGAATAGGGTTAGTCTTTAAATAAGTGATTTTTTTATGAAGTGTAATGTTTAATTTGTATAAAAGGTTGAGAAGGTTTCATAACACAAGAAAGGAGTGTATTTATGATTAAACCAGATTGGAATATCTTTAAAGCGAAATTTAGTGAGAACCCACAGAATAACTTTGAATGGTTATGTTACCTTTTATTTTGCGAAGAGTTTGGAAAAGAATTTGGTATTTTTAGGTATAAGAATCAATCTGGGATTGAGACAAATCCAGTTGATGTAGATGAAGAAGTTATAGGATGGCAAGCCAAATTTTATGAAACAACTTTGTCGGATCATAAAGGCGAACTAATTAAAACCTTAATTAAAAGCAAAAGAGACTATTCAGATTTAACAAAAATTATTTTTTATACAAATCAAGAATGGGGGCAAAGTCATAATCCTGAAAATCCTGAACAAAATGATCCCCAAGCAAAAGTTGATATTGAAAGTAAGGCTAAGGAGATTGATATCCAAATTGAATGGAGGACTGCAAGTTTCTTTGAGTCACCCTTTGTTACCATAAAAAATGGTTTAATCATTCAACATTTCTTTAGTTTTGAAAAGAGTATTGTTCAACTCTTATCGGAAAAACAAACCCATGCCGAGTCTATCTTAAAGGATATACAAACATCCATAAACTTCCATGGGAGAAAGATAGAAATAAATAGAAACGCCCTTCTTGAAAGGATAATAAGTGAAATCGAAAAAGAACAAGTATTGATGTTAACTGGTGCAGGTGGAATTGGAAAAACAGCGGTTATCAAAAGGCTATATGAAGATCAAAATACAAATACCCCTTTTTATATTTTTAAGGCAAGTGAGTTCGAAATAAATGATGTAAATAATTTGTTTGGCGGATATAGTTTGCAGGGTTTTATTGAAGCTCACAAAGAGGAAGAGAAAAAGTTAGTCGTAATTGACTCGGCGGAAAAGTTGTTAGATTTAGAAAACACAGACCCATTCAAAGAATTTGTCTCTGTTTTAATAAAAAATGAATGGAAATTTATATTTACAGCGAGAAGTAATTACTTGTCTGATTTGGACATGCAATTTATTGACCAATATCAAGTTAAACCCATCAAATTTTATATTGAAACTCTGAGCGAGGAAGAACTGATAGGCTGCTCTCAAATTAATAATTTTAACTTACCAACCGATACGAGGCTGTTGGAGTTACTCAGAAACCCATTTTATTTAAACGAATATTTAAAGTTTTATAATAATGACGAAGTTATTAATTATCAAAACTTTAAAGAGAAACTATGGAATAAGTTAATAAAAAAATCAAAGCCAACCAGAGAGCAATGTTTTATGAAGATTGCATTTCAAAGAGCAAGTGAAGGTCAATTTTTTGTTTCTCCTAATTGTAATGAATCGACAATTAATTCCTTAGTGCACGATGGTATCTTGGGATATGAAACAGCAGGATACTTTATTACCCATGATATTTACGAAGAGTGGGCTTTGGAAAAAATTATTGAATCTGAATTTATTAGGCAAGAAAATCACCATGAATTCTTGAAGAAAATTGGGGAATCTCTGCCTATTCGGCGAAGTTTCAGAAAATGGGTGTCTGATAAGCTCTTAACCGAGGATGATTCCATTGAGAATTTTATAGAAGAAGTCATTGAGGATGAAAACATTCCCTATTTCTGGAAGGATGAAGTTTTGGTATCAGTATTACTGTCGTCTTACTCGGATCACTTTATTAATTTATTTGAGGAAAAGTTACATGAGAATAACCAAAAACTATTAAATAGAGCAACATTTTTATTAAGAATAGCATGTAAAGAAGTAGATGAAGATTATTTAAAAGGAGTAGGATTAGATAAATACTCTATCTCTTATATGCAGTATATATTCACCAAACCAAAAGGAAAAGGATGGGAAAGTATAATTAAACTAATTTACAAAAATAAAGACAAAATTGAGGTAGAAAAACTTAACTTTATATTGCCGATAATAAATGAATGGAATAATAAATTTAAAAGCGGCGAAACGACAAAGTTATCAGCTTTAATTGCCTTAGAATATTACCAAGTAATCGTTAAGGAAGACATTTACCTTTCAAGAGGAGAAGGTATTGAGGAGAAACTTATTCAAACAATTTTATATGGAGCTGCCGAAATAAAGGAGGAACTTACTACCATTTTTGATAAAGTAATTAAAAATGAGTGGAGGAATTATAGAGATCCTTATTATAATTTAGTAAATGCTATTTTATCGAAAGTGGGCGAAAATCAGGAGATTCTTAAGTCACTTCCTAATTATGTATTAAGCCTAGCAGATTTATACTGGTTCAATCCACAGGAAAAACGTCATCCGTTTCATTATAGTGTTGGCGTCGAAGGTGATTTCTGTATTGATGAGAATCAGAGGGATTATTACCCTCCAAGTGCATTTCAAACACCTATTTATTGGTTGCTTAAATATTCACTTAAAGAAACCGTTGATTTCTTGCTAAGGTTTATAAATAAAACAGTTGAATGCTATGTAAACTCAGATTTAGATAAATCTGAAGTTAAAGAAGTAGAAGTTGTTACCGACTCCCATGTAGTAAAACAATATATAAGTACCAGACTTTGGAACACATATAGGGGAACTCAAGTTTCACCTAATGTTTTTCAATCCATTCATATGGCGTTAGAAAAGTTCCTTCTTGAAACAGCAAAAAATACTGACTCTAAAATACTTGAAAGTAACCTTTTATACTTAATCAAAAACTCAAATTCTTCTTCATTGACAGCAATAGTGGTAAGTGTAGTTTTAGCCTACCCCGAAAAAACTTTTAATATTGCTAAGGTTTTATTTCAAACAAAAGAATTCTTTTTTTATGACAGCAGGAGAATGATACTTGAACACTATGCAAAAAGTCAGTACTTGATTGGAGCTGGATTGATACCTAAAAATAAAATTTATAAAGATGAGAGAATTAAATCGTGTAATGACAGCCATAGAAAAAAAACACTTGAGAATCTCGCTCTAATGTATCAATTATTTAAGGGTGAAGCTGTAACTGATGAGGAAGCAGAAAAAAGGCAAAAGGCTATATGGGCTATTTGATCAGTATTATAGGGAAAGTACAGACGATTCTGGGGAAGACTTTAAAACATGGAGACTTTTTCTTGCTCGAATGGACAGGAGAAAAATGAATCCTACTTTTGAAGAAGTCGATGAAGGATTGCAGATAAATCTTAATCCAGAAGTCGATCCTGGCTTAAAGGAGTATAGTGAAGTAGCTCTCCAAGAGAGTTCTGAAGCAATGAAATACCTTTCATTAAAACTGTGGGCTGACTATAAAGTCAAAAATGATGAGAAGTACAAAGAGTATACTAAATATGAAGAGAATCCAAAACAGGCGTTGAAGGAAGTTAAGCAAATTCTTGAAAAATTAAAAAAGAGTGATGTTGAATTTCAACTTTCTAATAAGGCGATTCCTGCTCATGTTTGCACTGTTTTAGTACGGGATTATTTTGAGGAACTTTCAAAATCTGAAAAGGAACTTTGTAAAGATTTAATTTTAACATTTGCATCTTCATCTTTCAGACCGAATTATATGTATCAGATATGGGATGGTGTTGAAGCGGCGATATCAGTATTGCCCCTTATATTAGAGAAGTTTCCTGAAGAAAAAGAATATATAAAAGGCATTCTGTTATTAACTTTGTTCGATTCCCATTCAATAGGAATGTATAAAAAATTTTCCGATTACTCAGCTGAGACAATCTTAAATAATTTGTGGGACATTAGTTATGATGATGCACAATCTCTACTCCTTGGGTTCCTATACTTAAAGCCAAAATATGATGAAATGCGAGAGAGTATGAGACAAGAACACCCTAAGCAAAATAAATATAAGCTATATGAGAATGAGTTAATCGAGACATTCATAAGAGAGTATGAAAAAGATATAGAGAGGGTCATAACAAATTCAATTACTTTAGATGAAATAAAATATATAAAAAATATAAACTTATGTATCTTAAGAACAGCTTTTCAATTAATTCCATTAAATAATTATGATGAATCTCATAAAATAATTACTCAACATATTATAACTGCTTTTGCAGAAAAATTATTATCGAATGATAGAGAAGATATAGTTGATTACGAAGTGAGCCATGATTTCTTAAGGAAATTCTCTAGGATTGTTTTAACATCACATAGGGATGATGTTTCTTTGTTTCTACAACCGTTTATTGAAAGCTTTAATAACAATGAACCTATGGCAGATTTATTTGAAGAATTCATCTTGGCAGAAGATATACTAAGAACTTATGATAACTTTTGGCTAGTATGGGACTTGTTTTATGACAAAGTCGCCCAGTTGTCAAAAGGTGAAAGTTATTATAATCAAAAAATCATTAAAAGTTATCTCTTTGCTTCGATACCATGGAATGAAGATGTATCTGAATGGCATGCGTTTAAAGATAATAATAAAAGATTTTTAAGTAAGGTTGCGAGAAGAATGGGGGAATCTCCATCTGTTTTATATTCAATAGCAAAATTACTAAATGGAGTTGGGCAAAAGTACCTGAATAATGGGATCACTTGGATTTCCAAACTCTTAATTGAAAACAATAATATATGGGCAGCGAAATTAGAAGAGAATACTACTTATCATTTAGAAAACTTGGTAAAAAGTTATATTTATAAGAATCGGGAAAGAATAAAAAGAGAAACAAAACTAAAACAAGAAGTTCTCGTAATATTAAACTTTTTAGTGGAGAAAGGATCAGTAGCTGGATACATGCTAAGAGAGAACGTTCTATAATAACTCTCGGTATTTTAATATTAATTTTAGAAAGAGCTTGGTTTTTACTGTCAGGCTCTCTCCTTTTATTTATAATTCTTTGTATCAATTGGATGCGCACAATGCAATTCACTTTACTAAAGTTAGAGGAGATCAATAGAAATTTAACTGATAGTGATTATTTAGTTCATGTGTTCTTAAAAAAGAAATGCCCTCTGCCCTTTAAATCATTTCCGGCTCCCATGCCCTTCTTTTTCATGTTAATAAGTAAACTTCATGGTAATCTTCTTGGGGGTTTGTTTGATAGCAAATCATTTCATTTTTCATTTTTTGTTCATACAAAATAGCACACTCTATATTTGTATTGGCATTTTATTTACGCATTTATGAATTAAAACGTTGCAGAAAATTGTAATTTACAGTGCTAAATGAGATAATGGAAAACCAAAAAAAGAGCCCAGAGAATAATCTCTGAACCCCGTATACCTCACTTCATATACCGATACTCCCGCAAACTCTCCAAAATCGCAACTTCCTGCAGCAGTTCCTCACCGACATTGGTTTCCTTCACTTTCTTCCGCTCAAGCTCTTTGTCCACTAATCGCTTCACCGTTAAGACGTCGGTTCCGGTGCTTAGGACTTCTGCCTTGGAGTTGAAGTGTTTATGGGCGACGAGCTGCATGCCGTAGGAGTTGTATAGCAGCGTGTAGCCGGCGATGCCTGTTGTGGATTGGTAGGCTTTGGAGAAGCCGCCGTCGATGACGATCATTTTTCCGTTGGCTTTGATTGGGTCTTCTCCCTCGATTTCTTTTACGGGTGTATGGCCGTTGATGATATGGCCGTTATCTGGATTGAGGCCGAATTCTGCCAGGATGTTTCGGCAGGTTGCCTCGTCTTCACGTAAATAGTAATACGGGTTTTTCTTCTCTTTATGCGTTTCCTTCTCTTTCATGAAATAGCGCTCAAATGTCGTCATGGCACGTTTTCCGAAGAGAGAGGAGGATTCGCCTGTCCATAAATACCAGACCATATCTGTGGCCAGGTCATCGGTTTTGTCCGGGTGGGCAAACGCTTCCCGTAAGAATCGCTCAAATACATCGAGCAGCTCGCGTCCCGCATAGGCTTTGCCCTCAATCATCATTGTTTCCATATTGCCGTTTTCATCGACAGGAATACAGCCGTGAATTAACAGGTTGCCGTTATATTTTAAATAAAGGCTGCCTTTTTTCATCATAAACTTCATATGGCGGCCCAGCTTTTCAGAATGCTGAACGGAGAATAGCAGCTTGTCCATGACTTCTGCTTCTTCCTCTAATAGCTCATCAGGCTGTTCCGGGTTAATCGTCGCAAAGCAGGTGTTTTCCAGTTGATATGTTTTCCCGTGCAGTGTGATTTCATTTTTATCATAATCAATTTTCTCTAGTAACAAGCGTTCTTCCATATTAAAGTTCGGCCGTCTCTTAATAATCGGGCTCTCAAGCTTGAATTGGATCATCGCAATCGCTTGATGGATTTTTGTTATTTGCTTTATCTCGGCCTCTGGCCTGTTTTCGTCTGCTTTTGGACGGAACGCTGGATTATCGTCATAATACTTTTCGGCCAGGTTCAGCAGCGGTCTCAGGTTGATGCCGTACACGTCTTCAATAATATCCAAGTTGTCATAACGGGCACAGATACGGATAATGTTGGCCAGGCATACTTTCGAACCGGCGTAGGCGCCGATCCACAGCACATCGTGATTGCCCCACTGAATATCGACAGAATGATAGTTGATCAGTTCTTCCATAATCCGATCCGGCTGCGGACCGCGATCGTAAATATCGCCGACAACATGCAGATGGTCGACCACTAGTCGCTGAACGCTGTAAGCAAGGCCGGTGATCAGCTTATCCGCCTGGCCAAGTTCAATAATCTGATCTATGATTTCAGAGTAATATCGCTCCTTGTTGGCGGCTTCTTCTGTTTTGTACAGCAACTCCTCCGTAATATAAGCAAACTGGGCAGGCAGTGCTTTGCGCAGTTTGGAGCGGGTATACTTGGAGGAGCAATAAGAAACGAGCTTAATCATTCGGTTAATCGTTTCTTTATACCACTCGTTTAATGCTTCTTTCGCATCAAAGTCATGTTTGATTAACTTCAGCTTGTCTTCCGGATAATAGACCAATGCTGCTAATTCATCAATTTCTCTATCGTAAATGACACCGCTGAAAATATCGCGAATTTTTTCTTTTACTCGTCCTGAACCATTCCGCAGCACGTGCTGGAAGGCCTGATATTCCCCGTGCAAATCACTGACAAAATGCTCGGTGCCTTTTGGCAGGTTCAGAATCGCTTTCAAATTAATGATTTCCGTTACAACTTTTTCTTCACAATCGTATTTTTGCGCGAGTAGATCTAAGTATTTGCTTTCCAAAATCGTCCATCCCCTTTATAGAATAAAGCTGTCCCTATTGATAAGCTTTTGCATGATAAGGTGAATTTAAAAGTGTGACATTCTTTTTCATCATTGGACCTTTATATGATAGTACCGCATAACGCCTTTTAGAGACAATGAAAACGAAGGGAAATGAGAAAGGAAGAGAGCCTAAAAACCGTCAACAACAGCATCCATGAGGAGAGATATTTGGTCGGGGGATAGGCTGAAAGGGACAAGCTAGCTCCTTATTCTTGTTTTCAATTCATATAGTGGTAACAATCATTTGTTTAGATTAACTAAGAGTGGGAGCAATTGTTGCTTTTGTTTCTGTATTTTTGAAGATCTGTTTACCTATTGTAGTCTATTAGTGTGTTTTGATTCGGAAGTGAACTATGACTTTTAATCTATATGATAAAGGTAGCAGTGAATCAATATCGAAGGCGAGTGAGTGATATATCCTAGAATTAGAAAAATTGTTCTGAATTTTTAGTCTAATGTGTTGACTCATATTGGACTATATGGAATAATTGGGTTATATTAGTAGAGAAGGAGGGGATATTATGAAAAAGGAAAACACAAACAATGAGCCTGTAAAAAACTTAGAGTTTAAGGGTCTACTAGACGAATCACAGAAGTTAGCAAAAGTGAATGACCTTTGGTACTTTGTGAAATCAAAAGAAAATCGTTGGATTCTTGGAAGTGGTCATTAATTAGGGGGCATAAAGGAGAGTTTAACTCTCCTTTACCATTTTTGGGGGGTTAATCATGTATGATAAAACAGTATCAATCAATTTAGATTCTAAGTGTAATGCGTCTTGTGATCATTGTTGTTTTTCTAGTTCGCCAACTTCTACAATTAAGATGGAAAAGGATTATATAAGAGACTTAGTTACTGAATTTGCAAAAAATAAAACCATTCAAGTAATTTCTTTTACAGGTGGGGAGATTTTTTTAGATTATACTTTTTTAAAAGAACTAATGGAAATCATTAAACCATATGAAAAACAAATAACGTTGATTTCTAATGGGTTTTGGGGTGTCAGCAGGAAAAGGGTTCAAGAATACTTTTATGATATGAATTTGTTAAATGTCGTAGCCTTAACTATAAGTTATGATGAGTACCATGCTCCTTTTGTCAAATCGTCCAGTATTAAAAACATATTAGAACATAGCAGGAAATACCCTGATATCGATATTTCTCTTAATATGGCAGTTACTAAAGATAAGATGTCCAACCATATTTTGGAAGAGTTAGGTGATTCAATCTTAGGTGTAAAGATTACAAAATTTCCAATGATATCTGTTGGTGCTGCCAGAACTAGGATTAGACAAGAAAATATACATAAGTTTTACAATCTTGATGATGAGGATTCCTTATATTGTCCCGGATATGAGATTGTATATCATCATGACGGAGAGATTTATCCGTGTTGTTCCCCCGCTATTTTTGAAACAAAAATAACCTTAAGAGAAGAATATAATCAGAATTTCAAAAGAACAGTGGAAAAATTAAGTTCCAATTTGCTGTTATTTATTCTTAGGAAAGAAGGGTTCAAATGGTTCTTGGATATTTTAAAAGAAAACAATAAAATAGAAGAATTTGATATCCCTTATGAATTTTCTTCAATTTGTGGTGTTTGTGGTTCTCTATTTAACTCCGCGGAAAAAATAAACTACTTTTATCCTCACATGGAAAAATATTATTATGAAAATTTTGAAGTATGAAGATGAGAAATATGAAGTGATTGTGCAAAATAACGTTTTTATAAAAGATAAAATAAGTGGAGATTATTATAAGAAGAACTTAGATTCTCTTACAGATGAACAATTATCATATTTTAAGACTTATAAAGAGAAAGTGTCGTCAAAGTTCTTTTATCTGTTCTTATCTTTTACGGCTATAATGTTCATATTGAATTATATTCATTTGATAAAATTGCAAAATGAGTTAAGCCCTGTAATATTTGGATGGGGAATGTGGATAATTATAGCTATTTACTTTATAATGAATATAGTGCTTCATGAACTGGGACATGTTTATTCTTTAAAATTTTTTGGGAAAAACTTTGATAAAGTTGGATTTAAACTGAATTTTTATGTGTTCCCTGCTTTTTATGTCCAATTGAATGAAACCTACATGCTATCCAGAAATGAAAAGATAATCGTTCATTTATTCGGCTTGTTTATCAATTATTTTATCATTAATATTCTAGAATTAATAAATCATTTTACAATTTCCAGTGAACCTTTAACGATGGCATTTATGCTATTCTCATCTACTTTACTGTGGAACTTAGTTCCAATATTGAATTCTGATGGCTACAAAATTCTTTTGGCTTTTCTCAGCTTAGACGAATATAGTCGCTTTAAAACAAACCATTGGCTAGTCCTTACTATTCAAATTATAGGAGTTGGCCTTGCGGTAAATTCCGTTGTACATTGGATATTATATATTGTAGACTAGAGTAAAAGATCTCCAAATCAATCATCGAAAAAACATTTCTTCAAGTGCCGAATCGGAGACGAAAGAGGTACCTCAAAATGAAAACAGTAGTAACCAATTAACAAAATAGAAGTGTCTCTTTCTTTATGTAAATATTTCCTAGGAGTATGCATATGAACATAGCGAATTATACATTAAAAGTGAAAGGCAAAACGTTACTTCAGGACACTGACTTACATTTTTCGAGTGGGAAAATCAATCATGTTGTCGGAAAAAATGGGGTCGGCAAATCACAGCTTGCTAAAGACTTTTTGTTGAATAATAGCAAACGAATTGGCAGAGATATTCGTCAAAATGTATCTTTAATATCTAGCTCGTCGAATATACCTCATGATGTTTCTAAGGACTTTTTATTACAATTTTTAAGCGAAAAGTTCGATTCAGAGAAGATAAATAAGATTGCACATTTACTTAATCTTGATAATATCGACGGTAAAGTTCTTATTAAGAATTTGAGTGATGGGCAAAAGCAAAAATTAAAACTGCTTAGCTTCTTACTAGAGGATAAACATATTATTGTTCTAGATGAAATAACGAATTCGTTAGACAAAAAAACAGTTATAGAGATTCATGGCTTCTTAAACAATTATATTCAGGAGAACCCAGAGAAGATGATCATTAATATTACACACGATCTGTCTGATTTAAAGGCGATAAAAGGGGATTATTTTATATTTCATCACCAAGAAATCCAGCAGTATCATTCAGTGGATCAATTAATTGAAGTGTATATAAATGAGTAATAAAACAGTGGGGGCTTAAGATGAAATTAGAGTTTAAAAAAAGTATGAGCAACAAAGTTTTCATTATTTTAGGAGCAATGTTCGCGTTTTTATTTTTACTGGGGTATTTTTTGCTTGTTGGAATCGATAAAGTCAGCCATGTTACACCTGAGATGTTTTTCTTTAGCTCCTATACCGTTGCGACCCAGTTTGGTTTGATGTTATTTTCATTTGTTATAGCTTTCTTTATTAATAGAGAGTATTCAAACAAAAATATTCTCTTTTACAAATTAATAGGGGACAACATCTATACCTTCTTTTATAAGAAGATAGCTGTTTTATTTTTGGAATCTTTTGCGTTTATCGCGCTAGGCCTGCTAATCATTTCGTTGATGTACCAGGATTTTTCGCATTTCACATTATTACTGTTTTTATTTTCAGCAGTTATACTGCAGTATATTTTCATCATTGGTACGATCAGCATGCTATGTCCGAATATATTAATTAGCATAGGTGTAAGTATCGTTTATTGGATGACTTCTGTTATTTTAGTTGCTGTAAGCAACAAAGTGTTTGGTTTTATTGCTCCATTTGAGGCAGGTAATACGATGTATCCCCGAATCGAAAGAGTATTGCAATCTGATAACATGACACTTGGGAATCATGATATGTTATACATTATTTTATATTTAGTTTCAATCATGATCATAAATGCGATTATACTTCGCTTTTCTAAAACGAGATGGATCAAAATGGGCATATGATAAAGGAAGCTACTTCTCTTAGTGAAGTAGCTTTTTGCTTTTTGTGTGCATCTATATCGTTATTTTTCTTTCACCATCTTTATAAAGAGGAAAAAGATAATGAATACAATAAAGTAGTTCATTGGATTCTTAAAGATGCTCATCTCTAGTGAAATCTGTAAGAACATCCATAGCACGAAGATGGCTAGTATGGCAGGAATGATGATTTTGTACATGTCGACCACCTTCCATAGTGAAGCAGCCCTACAACAAAAAACTATTCGCCTGCACCACAAACTGCGACTGCTCATAATTATAAGAAATCTTCGAGAAATCAAACGGGACGCCATTCGTCAGGTGAAAAATACTTTCTATATATAGCTTCGGCAGTCCAGCCTTCAGCCCCAAATATTCCGCTTCTTCCTCATTAAGCTGTCCCACGTGCAGAAACAAATCAGAAAAACCAATCTTCAATCCCAGTCCTTCCCGGATGTAATGGAAGATGGAGTGGGAGACGATTTCGTTGTTCAAATATGTGACGATGGATTTGTTGTAATAGGATTCCTCGTAGCAAAGGGTTTGGCCGTTGATGTAGCGGACCCTTTTGACAAAGTAGACGTCCTCATGAAGTCCGATGTTGAGGTTTTCCGCTGCCTCTTGTGTCGGCTTTCTCACGTCCAGTTCAATGACTTTTGAGGTGATATTGAAATCCTCAAGGTCTTTTTTAAATCCTTGATTCGACAGAAGGCTGATGTAGCCTTTTCGTTTATGCTTTCTGACGAAGATGCCGCTTCCTCTGAGCTGAAAGATCGCGCCTTTTTGCTCTAATAGATCCAGGGATTTTGTGATTGTGCTTTTGCTGACCTCAAAATGGGCCATGAGGGTTTCTAGCACTGGCAGTTTGTCTCCCTGTTTCAGCTCATGTTCTTCTATATACTTTTCAATCTCCGCTGCGATTTGCTGGTACTTTAACATACGCATTCCTCATTTATTCGTTAGTTTCACTTAAAGAAATTATAGCATAAACCGCTTACAATTATAGTTAATGAATAAATATTTTGTTTGGGTATTGATAAATTATACCGGTACAATTATAATGAAAGCGTAACCAAAACAAAGGGGTGGGTGAAAATGTCGGGGAAAGTGAGAGATTATAGCAGACTAGCAAAAGACATTTTGGAGGCCGTAGGCGGGGAAGAGAATGTCATTGGAGCTTCTCGCTGCGCGACGAGGCTTCGATTGGTGCTGAAGCGGTCTAACCCTAAAGCGAAGGATATCGTGAAATCGATGCCCGGCGTCATTACGGTTGTAGAGAACAGCGGCCAATTTCAGATTGTCATTGGACAGCACGTAGGAGAAGTCTTCGAAGAATTTTCGAAGCTGGTCAATATCGATCTGTCTGAGGAACAGAGCGAGAATAAAGGGACGATTCTGAACCGGATCATTGCGACGATGTCAGCGGTGTTTGCGCCGTTTGTGTACATTCTGGCCGCTGCTGGTATTTTGCAAGGGGCATTAATTATCATTAATTTATTGTTTGATGGCTTTGAGAAAACAGGAGCTTATCAGGTTTTTAGTTTCATATCTTGGGCGCCGTTTACGTTTTTGCCTATTTTTATCGCAATTACGGCATCAAAGCATTTTAAGACGAACATGTATATCGCTGTAGCGTGCTGTGCCGCGTTAGTCAGTCCGACATGGGCGGAGATGGCTGTTCAAATCGCAGACGGAAAGAGTATTTCTTTCTTAGGGATTGCTTTATCGGAAACGACATACACATCCTCCGTACTGCCGCCATTATTTTTAGTGTGGATATTGTCTTATCTCGAACGATTTTTGAATAAGAGAATGAATGAAGTGGTCAGGCCGTTATTTGTTCCGTTTCTGTGCATGGTGGTTATGGTGCCGTTAACGATCGTCCTCATTGGCCCTGTGACAACATTAGGCGCAAATGGGATTGCGAACGGTTACAACTTCTTGGCGGAAAACGTGCCGGCTTTAGCTGGAGCGATCATCGGCGCCTTCTGGCAGGTCATCGTCATCTTTGGCGTACATTGGGGTATCACGCCGATGGTATTGGCGAATTATGATTTATACGGACGTGATTCATTCCAGGCGTATCAAACGATTGCGGTCATTGCACAGGTTGGGGCGGTCCTTGGCGTCATCCTAAAAGCAAGAAACAAGGAAACGAGAAAAGTCAGTGTTTCAGCTGGGGTCACAGGCTTGTTCGGCATTACAGAGCCGGCTATCTACGGCGTGACCTTGAGATTTAAGAAACCATTTATTTTTGGCTGTATATCTGGTGCGATTGGGGCAGTTGTGGCAAGCTTTTTCAATCCGTATTACTTTGCGTATGCGGGGCTTCCGGGACCGCTGACGATCGTGAATGGCATCAATGAACAATTCCCGGCGTCTATTTGGGGCATTTTGATCGGTTCGGCGATCGCGATTATTCTCCCTGTTGTGCTGATTCAAATCTTTGGCTATGGTGAAGATACAGCTAAACAGGCGGAAAAGGAACATGTTCAAACGGCACAGGCAAATGAAGAAACAGTATATGCACCGTTTAGCGGCAAGGTCATCCCGCTTTCTGACGTGCCTGATGAGGTATTCAGTTCAGGTGCGATGGGACAAGGGCTGGCGATTGAGCCATTTGAAAATAAGCTTTATGCTCCGTTTGACGGAACTGTCGTCATGGTCGCGCCTACAAAGCATGCGATCGGCCTTCGTACGGCGTCTGGCGTCGAGTTGCTTGTGCATATCGGACTGGATACAGTGACATTGGACGGCACCCCTTTTGCTTTGAAAGTGAAAGAGGGCGATACAGTCAAAAAAGGCGAAGTGCTTGTTGAATTTGATAAAACTATCATTGAAGAAAAAGGGTTATCAACGATCACCCCGGTCATCATCACGAATTCACATGCGTATCAGGAAATTCTCATTGAGGAGCTTGAAGAAAGTGCATTAGGCCAAAAATTATTTACAGTCGTAAGCTAAGGAGGAATAAAACATGGGACATATGCCAAAGGATTTTTTATGGGGCGGCGCATTAGCTGCCCACCAATTTGAAGGAGGATGGAATCAAGGCGGGAAAGGGCCGAGTGTCGTTGATGTGATGACTGCGGGTGCGCACGGCGTGCCGAGAAAAATCACGGATACGATTGAAGAGAACGAGTTTTATCCGAACCATGAAGCCATAGATTTCTATCACAGATACAAGGAAGATATCGCTTTGTTTGCAGAAATGGGCTTAACATGCTTGCGGACGTCTATAGGATGGAGCCGGATTTTCCCGAAGGGTGATGAGGCTGAACCGAACGAAGCGGGCTTGCAGTTCTATGATGATGTGTTTGATGAATTGCTGAAGCATGGGATCGAGCCGGTTATTACCCTGTCTCACTTTGAGATGCCGCTGCACCTGGCAAGGGAATACGGCGGCTTCAGAAACCGGAAAGTCGTGGACTTCTTCGTGAATTTCGCAGAGGCTTGTTTCAAGCGTTATAAAGATAAAGTGAAGTACTGGATGACCTTTAACGAGATCAACAACCAAATGGATGTGAGCAATCCGCTGTTCCTATGGACAAACTCGGGTGTTACGGTGGGCGAAAACGAAAACGCCAAGGAAGTCATGTACCAAACGGCACACCATGAATTAGTGGCGAGCGCTTTAGCGGTGGCAAAAGGAAAAGACATCAATCCAGACTTCCAAATTGGTGCCATGGTGTCACATGTGCCGATTTATCCTTTCTCCTCCAATCCTGAAGATGTGATGCTGGCTGAAGAAGAAATGAGACAGCGGTATTTCTTCCCGGATGTGCAGGTTCGCGGGTACTATCCGAGCTACGCGTTGAAAGAATTTGAGCGAGAAGGCTATGACATCACTTTCGAAGACGGCGATGATGAGATTTTACGAAACGGAACCGTCGATTACTTAGGCTTCAGCTATTACATGTCAACCACTGTGAAAAGCGATGTGGAAAATGATAATACAGGCGATATCGTTAACGGCGGACTGCCAAATGGTGTCGAAAATCCATACATCACATCGAGTGACTGGGGCTGGGCAATTGATCCAACCGGATTGAGATATACGTTAAACCGTTTTTATGACCGGTATCAAATTCCACTATTCATCGTGGAAAACGGCTTTGGCGCGGTGGATACGGTGGAGGAAGACGGCAAAATCCATGATCCGGAACGAATCCAATATTTGAAATCACATATTGAAGCATTGGAAAAAGCGGTCACTTATGACGGTGTAGATTTGATAGGCTACACGCCGTGGGGCATTATTGATATCGTCTCTTTCACAACAGGTGAGATGAAAAAGCGCTATGGCATGATCTATGTTGATCGTGATAATGAAGGAAATGGTTCCATGAAGCGGTATAAGAAAGATTCATTTGAGTGGTACAAAAATGTGATCCAAACGAATGGCGAAGAATTATAAGAAGCGGCCCGAATCATGCACTTTTACTCAAGTGCATGGTTTGGGTTTTTTTATGTAATGTAAACAGATACCTATTGATGGGGATATACTTCCAGTCCCGATCGCTATGTTATGATTTCACCTGTAAGACCCTTTTTTGTATAATTGACTATTAGAACGGAAGAGAGGGAGAGAAAAGGGATGAAAAATGAAGAACATGAGAGAGTTCCCTAAGCAAATCTCCTACTAAAAATTTTGGTGAGAAAGGGGCAATATGACATTGAAAAACATTTTAATCAGAGCTGGCATATCACCGTTCGATACATTCAATGCAGCTGAAATGATTGTTCGCAACTCCATTGGCGGAAACGTAGGAAACTTAGTATATGCCTATAGTGTGTTTCGTACGCTGATGACAGAAGGAACGACGATAACTCCTGATTATTATCGGATTCATCCGGCGGATGCGGAGAAAATCAATGAAAAATATGATATGTATATTATTCCGCTGGCAGATGCATTCCGCGAGGATTTTGTGCCTTCTTTACGGAAATATACCCAATTAATTAAAAAGTTAACCATTCCGGTTGTTGTGATTGGTGTTGGTTTGAGGGCTCCGTTTGAACCAAAATTAAATGAAGGTTTTCCTTTTGATGAAGATGTGAAGGCGTTTGTGAGTGCCGTGCTGGAAAGATCAAATATGATCGGTGTCCGCGGTGAAATTACTGCGAAATACCTTTCCAGATTAGGATTCCGTAAAGGCATTGACCACACGGTTATTGGCTGTCCATCTATGTATGCATTTGGCAGAGAGCTGAAGATTAGAGAAACCAATATCACACCGGAATCAATGGTGACGGTTAACTCATCAAGGCTGTCTCCAAAGCATGTGCTGGACTTCATTACGAGAAGCATGAAAGAATTCCCGAACCATTACTTTATCCCCCAATGGCGAAAAGAGTTGATTCTGACGTATGCCGGGGCGCCTGCGATAGCGAAGCCTGCCAATAATTATCCGGTAAGCATGGAAGACCCTGCTTATCAGAATGATAGAGTCCGGTTCTTTTTAAATGTGCCGACTTGGCTGGATTTCCTGAGACAAGCTGATTTCAGCTTTGGCGCAAGGCTGCATGGGAATATCGCGGCGACGATTGCCGGAACACCGAGCCTTCTGCTTCCGAAAGACGCCAGAATGAGGGAATTAGCTGAGTACCATCAGTTAACGCATATCATGGCAAATGAGATAACGGAGAAAACAAAACTGTCAGAGTTAATTCAAACAGTTGATTTTCAACAGCCTGAAAAACGGCAAGCGCAAAACTTTGACCACTTCATCAGCTTCTTGAATCAAAATGAATTGGATCATATTTATAAAGAGAAAGCGACTCCTGATACCGTTCCTTTTGACGAAAAACTATCTAACACGAAGCTTCTATCGCCTGTGACTACAGTTAGCGGCTGCAGTTCCACAGAAACAGCGAAACGCTGGGAAGCGCTGATGGCACTAGAAAATGCCAAGAAGGAAAAAACCATTAAAGATCTAAAGCACAAGGTCAAAAAGTATCAGGGCACTTTAAATAGAAAATCAGTGCGTTTCGCTTTAAAAACAGCAAATATGCTGAGAGTGAAGTGATGTTTCACTAACATTACAACTATATTACAAATGGATAAAATATGCAATATAGTTAGAATGAAAAAGAAAGCCGCAATGCTGCCAATCTGGCAATATTGCGGCTTTCTTATATTAGTTGCGGATAAGGTAATCAAATGCGCCGAGAGCGGCAGTTGCACCTGATCCCAAGGATTCGCATTGTTGTGCAACCACCAGTCAAGAAGGTACAAGAAAGAATATCAATCATTGTTATCATTTAAGGGGTCTGTCTTGTTGTTAACGGCAGCCTCTTTTCTTTAATCTTTGAAGGACTGTATTCCAGTTTTGTTCAAAGTATCTATTTAGGACTCAATACTGTGATTATAATTGAGTCTTTTCTAAGACTAAAGCAGACAGAGAGATTTATTTTAAGGAATAAAGAATATTTATTAGAAAAGAGTCCATAATGAGTATATAATTTAAAAAAATGACGATTTTTAAATTAGAAAGGTGATGGTTAGTATGAATTATGAGAAATTATCAAAACTTTATTATAAAGTTGATGCTGATTCATATGATAAGGAATTCTTAAAAAGAAAAAGCAGCTATGGCACCTATTCTACATCTTTAACAATACGCGGATTCCGTAAAGGTCATCTTACTAATGATTCATTCGAATTATTTTATGTAAACATCCCTGAACTCATGAAGTTGAATAATGAAGTGTTATTAAATAGTTCTAAAATCTCTTCATTAATTAGTCAACTTCCTAAATTTGTTGTTAAACCTTATTTTAATAAATTAATTATTAATGAAGCACAGAGCAATAATGAAATTGAGGGGATTCGAAGTACAAAAAAAGAATTGAAAGAAGCTCTTAATGCACTGGAACAATCAGAACCACAACATAAGCGTTTTGTAGGGCTAATGAAGACATATCAATTTATAGATCAGATTGATTCTTTTAAGAGTGTTCGTGACGTCAGAAAATTATATGATGAATTGGTGGCTGATGAGATCGTGGCAGAGGATGCTCCGGATGGAGAGCTCTTTAGAAGAGGATATGTTGAGGTAAATGACGGAAATAGAACCACTCATATTGGCATTAGATCTGAACGGAAAATCACAGAAGCATTGGAGGCGTTAATTGATTATTTGGATGATGAATCACATCCACAGCTTTATCGTTATATGGTTGCACATTATTATTATGAATATATTCATCCTTTCTATGATGGTAATGGTAGAACAGGACGACTAATCGTCGGGAGTTACTTATCCAGTTATTTAGAGAAGTATTCAGCTATTACGTTTTCTTACGCAGTGAATAAGAACAAAGATAAGTACTATAAAGCTTTAGAGGAAATTCCCTCCCCTTTAAATCGAGGAGAAATGACTTTTTATTTAATCAATATGCTGGAATTGCTTCTGTCAGGACAAAAAGGGATAATTGAAGACCTTGAATTCAATTTAATGAAACTTAATCGAATTAAAAACTATATGAAAAGTGATCAATGGGTTGATTATAAGGATGAACGTGAACTCTTCTACATCATCATCACTATTACTGTATTTGTAAATGATCATGTCATGCTTTCGGTGCAAGAGTTAATGAAAATATCGGGTAAATCAAGACATATTGTTAATAAAGTTATGGATTATTTAGAAGAACAAGGATTTGTCGAGCTTATGACCAGAAGGCCAAAATCTTATAAAATCAGTGAAGATTGTTTAGAAGAAATACTGCCTTCTTAATACAAAATATAAAAGCCGCAATGCTGCCAATCTGGCAATATTGCGGCTTTCTTATATTAGTTGCGAATAAGGTAATCAAACGCGCCGAGAGCGGCAGTTGCACCTGATCCCATGGAAATAATGATTTGGTTAAACGCACTGTCTGTGCAGTCGCCGGCAGCGAATAAGCCTGGGACGCTTGTCGCGCCGTGCTTGTCGACGATGACTTCGCCGATGCGGTTGCGTTCAACTGTTTCATCTAACCAATCTGTGTTTGGTACGAGGCCGATTTGGACGAATACACCTTGGAGTTCAACATGTTTTTCTTCGCCTGTTTCACGGTCAACGTATGTGATGCCGTTTACGCTTTGATCGCCTGTGATTTCTTTCGTTTGCGCGTTTTTCACGACAGTGACGTTAGGCAGGCTGTAGAGGCGTTTTTGCAACACTTCGTCTGCTTTCAGTTCTGGCGCGAATTCAAGCACAGTGACGTGTTTGACGATGCCTGCAAGATCGATAGCAGCCTCGATTCCGGAGTTTCCTCCGCCAATGACCGCTACGTCTTTGCCTTCAAACAATGGCCCATCACAGTGCGGGCAGTATGCGACACCTTTGTTTTTGAACTCTTGTTCACCAGGTACGTTGACATTGCGCCAGCGGGCACCTGTTGACAGGATGACTGTTTTACTTTTCAGAACAGCTCCGTTTTCGAGTTCAAGTTCGAAAAGGTCTTTCTTTTCAAGGCGTTTTGCGCGCTGAAGGTTCATGACATCAATATCATATTCCTTCACGTGCTCTTCAAGGCTTGCCGCAAGCTTCGGACCTTCTGTCGCTTTGACGCTGATGAAGTTTTCGATGCTCATTGTGTCGAGAACCTGTCCGCCGAAGCGCTCAGCGACGACACCAGTGCGGATGCCTTTACGGGCCGTGTAGATCGCTGCGCTTGCGCCAGCAGGTCCGCCTCCGACAACAAGAACGTCAAACGGCTCTTTGTCCGCAAATTCAGATGCGTCTGCGCCGCTGCCCATTTTTGCAAGAATTTCTTCAAGCGTCATACGGCCGCTTCCGAAGGATTCACCATTGAGGTAAACGGTCGGCACTGCCATGATGTTTTTGCTTTCAACTTCCGCTTTGTATGCTGCGCCGTCGATCATCGTGTGCGTAATGTTCGGGTTCAGCACGCTCATCATGTTTAAAGCTTGTACAACGTCAGGACAGTTGTGGCAAGTCAGGCTGATATAAGATTCAAAGTGGAATTCACCGCTGATCTTCTTCACCTGATCAATGACTTTTTGGTCTACCTTAGGCGGTCTGCCGCTCACTTGAAGCAGCGCCAAAACCAATGATGTAAATTCGTGTCCTAGAGGGATACCGGCGAATGTAACACCAGTGTCTTCTCCGACACGATTGACACTGAAGCTTGGCGTTCTGTTTAATTCAGCTTTTTCTACTGTGATTTTAGATGACATGGAAGCCAGCTCATCAACGAGAGCCAGCATGTCCTTAGAAATGTCATCTTCACCTGCGCTCACTTTGAGAACAATGTCATTCTCAATAAGCTGCATGTATTGATTTAATTGTGCTTTGATATTTGCATCAAGTACCAATGGAATGCACTCCTTAGATTTTACCTACTAGGTCAAGGCTAGGTGTAAGAGTTTCGCCGCCTTCTTCCCATTTAGCCGGGCAAACTTCACCTGGGTTTTGACGAACGTATTGTGCTGCTTTTACTTTGCTGATCAGGTTGCTTGCGTCACGGCCGATACCGCCTGCATTGATTTCTACAGTTTGGATGACGCCATCTGGATCGATGATGAATGTTCCGCGGTCAGCAAGGCCAGATTCTTCGTCAAGAACATCGAAGTTGCGAGAGATCGTTTGAGATGGGTCACCGATCATTGCGTAAGTGATTTTGCCGATTTTTTCAGAGCTGTCGTGCCAGCCTTTGTGTACGAAGTGTGTATCTGTAGAGATAGAGTATACTTCAACACCTAATTCTTTAAGTGCAGCGTATTGCTCTTGAAGATCTTCAAGCTCAGTCGGGCATACGAAAGAGAAATCTGCTGGGTAGAAGCAGAATACGCTCCATTGACCTTTCAAATCTTCGTTTGTTACATCGATGAATTCACCGTTTTTGAATGCTTTCGCTTCGAATGGTAGTACTTCTTTTCCGATTAAAGACATAATATCTTCCTCCTAAATGTATTTGAAAGCAGATTTGCTTTCGATAATAATTCTAATTATATACCGATTATTAATTAATATATATTTTTTGTCAAGCCAAAACCCATTATTCACTTGCTTTTTTTCATCCTGTTTAAGGTATGACAGGAAGAGTATTGGCATTTCTTTTCAAGTAGATGAAAATGTAAATATGGGCTGTTTCTCAATTAGACAGGGTTTTCTGGGACTAATGTGAATCAGCATGTGTCAGTCCGTTCTAGGCATTTGAACATTTTATGAGACCATGGGCAAGGGGCAGAAAGATACGATTTGAACATATACCTTCAGTTCTCATACAATAAACCGATATAGAAAGTAAAAATAGAACGGAGCAACAAGCATGTCGACTTTTACATTATTTTCTTGGGGGCTGTTTCTCGCTATTATTGTATCACTGTTTATGATATTTAAAACATTACTTATGTCTCCTGTTGTTTGGGTGATTCTGTTATTGCTGTTTCTCTTTTTTAGAGGAAAGAAGAAATAAGATAAATAAACACGGTTCAGTTGAAACTGACCGTGTTTTTTGATGGCTGCTATTCAGACCAATTCGTATGAAAAACGCCGTCCATATCTGTTCGTTCGTACGTATGGGCGCCGAAGTAATCGCGCTGCGCCTGCAAGAGGTTCGCATTGGAACGTCCTGTGCGGTAGCCGTCGTAATAAGAGAGCGCGGTGGTTAAGCATGGGAATGAGATTCCTGTGCTGATGACCTCGCAAACGACTTTTCGCAGGCCTGTTTGATAGCCTTGCAGCTTATCTGAGAAATAAGGCGCGATCAGCAGGTTTGACAGGTTTGGCTGCTCGCTGAATGCTTCGCTGATCACGTTTAGGAAATCTGCGCGGATGATGCAGCCGCCGCGGAAAATCAAAGCGATGTCTTTGAGCGGCAGGTTCCAGCCGTAAAGCTCAGATGACATTTTGTATTGGGCAAAGCCTTGTGCGTAGGCGCATACTTTCCCCATGTAAAGTGCCTGTCTGACGTATTCAACCCAAGTCTCTTTATCGAAGTGTTTTTCTTCAGTTTCCGGGCCTGCTAACACGTCTTGAGCTGCCATCCGTTCTTCTTTTAAGGATGACAAGTAGCGGGCGAACAAGGACTCTGTGATGATGGTGGACGGAATGCCGTTATCAATCGCCTGCATGCTCGTCCATTTTCCGGTGCCTTTTTGGCCGGTTTTATCAAGGATGACATCAATCAGAGGCTGTCCTGTTTTTTCGTCTTTTTTGCGTAAAATCTCAGCTGTAATTTCTATTAAATAGCTTTTCAGCTCACCTTGGTTCCATGTTTCAAAAATAGATGCAATCTCATCGAGCGGCAGGCGCAGTCTTTCTCTTAGAAACGTGTACGCTTCTGCAATCAGCTGCATGTCGGCATACTCAATGCCGTTGTGCACCATTTTTGTAAAGTGCCCTGCCCCTTTTGGGCCGATGTAGACACAGCACGGATCTTCTCCGACTTGCGCTGCGATTTTTGTCAGGATAGGAGCGGCTTTGTCATAGACGTCGCGATCCCCGCCCGGCATGATGGAAGGCCCTGTTAATGCCCCGACTTCGCCGCCGGAAATGCCGATTCCAAGGTAGCCGATGCCTTTTTCCTTCAGCTCGTCATATCTTCTTTCTGTATCTTCATAGTGGGAGTTGCCTCCGTCCATGATGACGTCGCCTTCTTCAAGCAAAGGCATTAATGATTGGATGACGGAATCTACGGGTTTCCCCGCTGTGACCATCAGAAAGATTTTTCTTGGTTTCTCTAACGATTGAACAAAATCCTTGAGCTCGTAGTACGGGCTGAGAGATTGTCCGTCCAGCTTTTGGACAAGCTGGTCCGTTAAGTCTCTGGTGTAATTATAGACGGCGACGTTTTCACCTTTGTTTGCCATGTTTAAGGCGATATTGCTTCCCATTACGCCTAAGCCTATGACACCAATCGTATTGAACATGTGTTACAGCTCCTTCTTAATTTCATACAACTAAACTTAACAATAATATGAATCCAAGTCCAGCAACGGAAATAATCGTTTCCAGCAATGTCCATGTGGCAAATGTTTCTTTCATGCTTAATCCGAAGTACTCTTTGAACATCCAGAAGCCGGCGTCATTGACGTGCGAAGCAATGACACTTCCGGCGCCTGTTGCAAGCACGACTAATGCCAAGTTGACATCAGAATGTCCCAATAACGGAATGACGAGCCCTGTTGTGCTTAACGCGGCAACGGTGGCTGATCCTAGAGAAATGCGGAGGATCGCCGCGATGAGCCAGGCCAGGACAATTGGCGACAATGCCGTTCCTTTGAAAAGGTCTGCCACGTAATCGCCGACACCGCCGTTGATCAGCACTTGTTTGAAGGCGCCGCCTCCCCCGATGATCAATAGCATCATGCCGATTTGCGAGATGGCTGCTGAACAAGAGTCCATCACGGTTTTGACTGGAATGTTGCGTGCGATGCCCATTGTATAGACTGCGACCAATAACGAAATAATCATAGCAGTCGATGCGTTTCCAATCAATCGAATAAAAGCTAAAACGCCGTTGTCCGCAAATCCGATTGTTTCTTGAAGCAGGTCGATAATGGTCGCGACCGACATGATGATAATCGGAAGCATTGCAGTAAAGACGCTGATTCCGAAGCCGGGTGTCTCCTCAAGCTTGAACGTTTTTTGCGTGCCGAGTGATGCGATGTTGCCGTTTTTCGCGAATGATGCAGGAACGATTTTTTTCGCGATCTTTGTAAACAATGGCCCTGCGATGAGCACTGTCGGAACAGCAACGATAAAGCCGTACAGCAGCACTTCCCCAATGTTTGCGCCGTACTCACCGGCAATGGCCGTAGGCCCCGGGTGCGGCGGCAGGAATCCGTGCGTGACGGAGAGCGCTGCGACCATCGGAATTCCAAGGTATAAAATAGAAATCTTCAATTCTCTTGAAATCGCAAATACAATCGGAATTAATAGAACCAATCCTACTTCAAAAAATAATGCAATTCCAATAATGAATGAGGCAATGACAACGGCCCATTGAATGTTTTTCTCCCCGAATTTATTGACGAGTGTCATCGCGATGCGCTGTGCGCCTCCTGAATCCGCGATCAGCTTGCCCAGCATCGCACCAAGCCCGAAGATGAGCGCGATGTGGCCAAGAGTTCCCCCTATTCCTGCTTCTATAGAGCTGACAACTTGATCGAACGGCATCCCGAGTGCCAATGCCACGCCGAACGATACGATCAGCAAGGAAATAAATGTATTTAATTTTAAGCCCATTATCAACAGCAGTAAAGCTAAGATCCCAAATGCAACGATGATTAATGGCATGATAATGCCCTCCCCTTCATGTCATGTACTAGTTGTGTGTGATTAAGCCTCTCTGATAATCTGCAATTTGTGTATATTGATTCTCTAATGATCTTGAGAGATTAATAAAGATCGGGATTAATTTTCTGTATTCCTTGGCTGAGTCTTCAATCGGCGTGTGCCTGTGTGTGCTGCCGACCATGTCGGACACAGCCTCGAATGAATCAATTTTTCCTAACGCATACAGGCCTAAAATGCAGGCGCCGAGACATGAGCTTTCGTAGCTTTCCGGAACGACGACCTCTGATTCGAAGATATCCGACATCATTTGGCGCCAAACCTCAGACCTTGCAAATCCCCCTGTCGCCTGAATGCGGGTTACCGGGCCGTCCATGCATTCGGTTAATGCCAGGAACACCGTGTACAGGTTGTAAATGACCCCTTCTAATGCCGCGCGTATCATATGTTCTTTCTTATGCGACATGGTCAAGCCGAAAAATGAGCCGCGTACATCCGGATTCCACAGCGGAGCGCGTTCTCCGGCGAGGTATGGGTGGAACAGCAGACCGTCGGAACCGGGCCTGACGCGTTGGGCAATCTTCGTCAGCACGTCATATGGATCAATTCCCAGCCGTGTCGCTGTCTCGATTTCGGAAGAGGCAAATTCGTCTCTGATCCAGCGCAGGACGATTCCGCCATTGTTCACCGGTCCGCCGATGACCCAGTGCTTGTCCGTCAAGGCGTAGCAGAAAATCCGTCCCTTTTCATCGGTTTGCGGCTGGTCAATAATCGTCCGGATAGCGCCACTTGTTCCGATGGTGACGGCGATCTCGCCCTTATGAATGGCGTTGACGCCGAGATTGGACAAAACACCATCACTCGCGCCGATGACAAAAGGTGTTTCCGGATCGATGCCCATCTGTATCGCTACATTCGGGTTGCAATGCTGAAAGATCTCGGTTGTCGGCACGAGTTTTGATAAGTGGTCCGGCGTAATGCCTGCGATGCGCAGTGCTTCTTCGTCCCAATCCAAGCTTTTCAGATTCATCATGCCTGTCGCTGAGGCCAATGAGTAATCAATGACATATTCATTGAACAGCTGTTTGAAAATGTACTCTTTGATGCCGATATATTTTTTTGCTTTGGAAGCGATTTCTTTTTGTTCGTTCGTGATCCAGGTGATTTTGCTTAGCGGTGCCATCGGATGAATCGGTGTTCCTGTCCGTTTGTACACCTCATGCCCGTTCAATTCCTCCTTAATCTTATGCGCCCAGCCTTCGCTCCGGTTGTCGGCCCATGTGATGCATGGCGTCAGCGGCTGGTCATTTTCATCGATTGCGATGACACTGTGCATGGCGCTGCTGAATGATATGAATGAGATCTGTTTTTCTGGATGCTGCTTTGTCATTCTCGCGGTTGTTTGGATGACCGCACGAAAAATCTCTTCCGGATCTTGTTCAGCCGTTGAGATGTCCGGTGTATGGAGCGGGTAGCCGATGCTTTCTTTCTGTACCACGTCTCCTTTTTCACTGAACAACACAGCTTTTGTGCTTGTCGTGCCGATATCGATCCCTAACATATAACTAGTCATTATGGTGTTCAGCTCCTTTTGCCAGCATTTGTTGTGAGAGCCACAGGTCTTCTACCTTTTCTTGCACATCATCAAAGTTTTGGTGAAGAGACTGAATCATCAGCGCCCTGTCTTTTGCTTTAATGGCCTGAATATAAAGCTCATGGTTATCTAAAATCCTTGTGAAATCCTCGTGTTTTTCCTTTAACCGTGCCCGCATGGACAACAGAATAAAGCTTTCCATAACGGGTTTTAGATTGTTCCAGATCATCTGAATGTATGAATGGTCGATAGCTCGGATAATCGTTTCATGAAACAGCACGTCTTGAAATGAAAATTCATCTACGTCCTCGTATTTGATGGAGACTTTCATCATTTCAAGTATTTTACTGAGGTCCTTGACTAAGGGCTCAATGTCGATTTTGACAAGCCGTTCAAAGACAAATGTTTCTAATAGTAAACGCACATCATAAATTTCTGTGATTTCCTTCTCAGTTAACCCAATTGCGACCGCTCCCATTCGTTCTAAGCGGATGATTTTTTCGGATGCGAGTATTTTTAACGCTTCGCGAACCGGCGAACGGCTTACTGAAAACTCGGTGGCGATCGTATTTTCTGATAAAATGGTACCGCTTTCAATCAAACCTGAAATAATTCGCATTCTCAGCTCGTATGCGATACGAACACCGGTTGACGCTTTTGAGAGCCATTTTGCGGGATACAACAGGTCTTTGGAGTCTAGCATACATTCACCTTCCTCACTCAAGAAGTATACTTGTATACAAGTATGATAACGCGATTTTTTCATTTATGCAAACACTTTCATTTCTAATTTTTATTAAATTTTCACCATAATGGATGTCATGTATTTCCAAATCCGATATGATACATTGGAGATAGAACGTGTAAGTGAATCATGTATTGAAAGAGGCGATTTGAATGAAAATCATCATTGCACCGGATTCATTTAAGGAAAGCTTATCAGCTCTGGAGGCCGCTGATGCGATAGAAAGAGGTTTTCAATCGGTATTTCCTGGCGCCGATTACAGGAAACTGCCGATGGCGGATGGCGGAGAGGGCACCGTTCAGTCTCTGGTTGATGCCACAACCGGATGGATTAAAGAACAGGTTGTCACGGGGCCGCTGGGAGAACCGGTGGAAGCGTTTTTTGGCATGATGGGAGATGGGAAAACAGCAGTGATTGAAATGGCTGCCGCCTCAGGGCTTCATCTCGTGCCTGTTGAAAGGCGCAATCCGCTCGTCACGACAACAAGGGGGACGGGAGAATTAATGGCAGCGGCTCTTGACGCGGGCGCAGAGCATTTGATGATCGGGATCGGCGGAAGCGCAACGAATGACGGAGGAGCCGGGATGATTCAAGCGTTGGGCGGAAGGCTTCTTGATGAATCAGGCCGTGAGATTGGGCCCGGGGGCGGCGCGTTATCTCAACTCGCATCACTCGATATCAGCGAGCTTGATCCCAGATTGGAGAATGTCAAATTGGAGGTCGCCTGCGACGTGGACAATCCATTAACAGGGCCAAAAGGGGCTGCGGCTGTTTTCGGGCCGCAAAAAGGCGCGACAGAAGATATGGTGGATGTGCTGGATCAGAACTTGGCCCATTTCGCGGATGTGGCAGAAAAAGCGCTTGGGACAACATCCAGAGAAATAAAGGGCGCCGGCGCAGCAGGCGGTCTCGGGTGGAGCTTGCTGGCTTTTCTTGATGCTGATTTGAAAAGAGGCATTGATATTGTCCTGGAAGCGGTTGATTTTGCAGATGAAGTTCAGGATGCGGACCTTGTGATTACCGGTGAGGGGCGAATCGACAGCCAAACGATTTACGGGAAGACACCGATCGGCGTAGCCAAAGCGGCTAAATCATACGATGTGCCTGTCATTGGCATAGCGGGATCAGTCTCACGAGACAGTGATGCCGTCTATCAGCACGGAATTGATGCGCTTTTCAGCATCGTTCCCGGCGCCGTGCCTCTTGAAGACGCGGTTGAACATGCCGCAGAATACATGGAAAGAACGGCGCGGGACATTGCCGCAGCCATCAAATTGGCGAAAACGATGTTTCTGATATAGCCGGCGCACATGCCGATGCATAGCCACCCTCCTTTTGGGGTAGAGACAGTTAACTACACAATGAGGCAATCATCCCAGAAGGAGGACGACGACATGACGGTACAAGAAATCAAAGGTAAGAAACTCGTAAAAGGCATTGCGCCAAATGTAGAGCCAGAAGCCCTGTTACATGATAAACGAAAAGTATTTTTATTTGGTTCCCCGAGTTACACAAACATTGGAGACCAAGCGATTGCGTATGCGGAAGAGAAATTTATCAAAAATCATTTTCCGTATTATGAATATATTGAAATTATGGATTATGCGACAGATGAGGGCATTGAACTGGTGAAGGAGATCATCCGTGAAGACGATATTGTCTGCTTTACCGGCGGAGGCAATTTAGGAAACCTGTATCTCGATATTGAGGAAGACAGAAGGAAAGTCTTCTCGGCGTTTAAGGACTACAAATCGATTTCTCTGCCGCAATCTGTTTATTTTGAAGACACAGAGGAAGGAAATAAAGAAAAGAAAAAAACACAGGATGCGTATCATCAAAATCCTAACTTAACGATAGCCGCGCGTGAGACGCAAACACTGGATGTGGTGAAAGAGACCTTCGACTCCAATGTGATCTTTACCCCGGACATGGTGCTTTCCTTGGATATTGTGCCGAGAGAGCTTGAGCGGGACGGCGTTCTCTTTATTTTAAGAGCGGATAAGGAGAAAGTGACCGACGAAGATTTTATTTCACAGATGAGAAAATGGGCAAAAAAAACAACCTATACGGAGCGTACTGATACGGTGCTGGATACGGTTGACACCATCGATTACGCCGATCGCGAGAAGCATTTTATGGAGATGCTTGACCGCATCGGATCCAGCAAATTGGTGGTCACTGACCGCCTTCACGCGATGATTTTCTCGATTATCACCAAGACACCTTGCCTCGTCTTTGGGAACAGCTACGGCAAAGCCAAACATTCGTACCGTGATTGGCTCGAAAGCTTAAATTTCATTGAATACACGGATCAACAAGATATAAAGGAACTGGAGCGCATGATTGACCGGCTGCTTCAAGCAGAACCGAATGACGTTGATGTTTCGAAGGATTTTCAGCCGCTGATTGATTTTTTCAAATCATAAAAGAAAAAGCAGAC
The DNA here is from genome assembly GCF_004116955.1 of Bacillus vallismortis. Classification (NCBI taxonomy): domain Bacteria; kingdom Bacillati; phylum Bacillota; class Bacilli; order Caryophanales; family Bacillaceae; genus Bacillus; species Bacillus vallismortis. Next base: position 3,688,286 of record NZ_CP026362.1, read on the forward strand.
TGATGGCAGTCTGCTTTTTTTGCGTTAGTGATCCTCTTCCAACCGAACGATTTCATCAATGATACGCGCTTGCTCTTGTTCAGCCACTTCGTTTGAGATAATATCTTCCTTTGATAAGTTCTCGATCGCTTGGTATTGGGCGTATAACGCATGTTTTTTCAAGATGGTTTGCTGTTTGTTTTTGAGTTCCGGATAGGCTTCGAATAATTGGTTTGTTTGTTGATGCAGCTGGCTGACCTCTTCTTTGTACTGGTCTGTCAGTTCCCTGGAGACAGCTTCGTGAATCAGCAAATTGTGTTTGACTTGCTGGACTTCCTGGATAGCGGTTTCTAGCCGGTGCCCCTTTGCAAGCAATGTCTCATATTCCTGATTGCCTTCTTCCTTTTGATTCACGCCTAATCGTTCCAGAAGCGGCTTGATCGTGAGCCCCTGAACAACAAGAGAGAACAAAACGACACTGAAGGCGAAAATCAGAATGTCTTCACGCCCCGGGAAGTCTCTCGGCAGGCTCAGTACGAGTGCAATAGACAGAGAGCCCTTCAGCCCGCCCCAATTGATGGTATGCTTCCATGTCACCGGAAATTTTTTGATAAAGGCCAGACTGATATAGACGGCGGCACTTCGGGCGATGAGCACAATGACAATGGCCATAATCGCCAAACCCCATTTGTCAGTCAGGTCAATTCTCGTGATTTCAAGTCCCACCATTAAAAAGACAAGGGAGTTCGCGAGCAAGGCGGCGACGTCCCAAAAGTTATTAATATTCAGCTTGGTCGTCGGGCTCATGCCGATTTTTGCCCCGTAATTGCCGAAAATAAGCGCGGCGACTACGACAGCGATTACGCCGGAAGCACCTGCCATTTCCGCCAATAAAAATGAACTGTAAAACAGAATGATACTAAAAATAATTTCTAAAGGATAATCATCAAAATACTTGGTGAGCTGGGAAAAGACAAATCCTAGAGCGCCTCCGATGATAAGGCCGAGAGAAATGACTTTGACAAACTCCCACAAGCCTAAACCAGCGCCTTGGATACCGAGATCCAAATAAGTCATCAAGTAAAAAGCGGAAATATTGAACAGCACAACCGCCAGCCCGTCATTGAACAGGCTTTCTCCTTCAACGACAATCGACAGCTTTTTCGGCGCGCCGACGCTTTTGAAAATGGACAGCACACTGACTGGGTCTGTCGCACTCATCAGCGCGGCAAACACAAATGCCGCCGGAATGGCTAAATGCATCAGCCACATGGAAGAAAAGCCGACGATCAGAAACGAGATGAGCGTGCCGCCGAAGGCCAGCGCTAGAACGGGACGCTTATTTTCTCGCAAATGGGAAAAGGGCAGCTTCAGCGCCGCTTCTCCTAATAAAGCCGGCAAGAACAGCGTAATGATGACGAAGTTAAAGACTTCGCCCTCAGTGATAAAATCTTTCAGCGGTTCAAAAAGCGGAATATGTACAAGTCCAATGATCGTTCCGACAATCACGAGCGCTATCGGATAAGGCTGCTTGCACTTCTTGGCAATCGCAGTGATCCCTGCTGCAATCATAACCAGCAAAAAACCGAGTTCGAAAATATGATGCAAATCTAAGTGCTCCATTAGAACCTCCTTTTGTGAATTGTAGAACTAACACATTACCCTCATTTTGTCATTTGTAATCATATCATATGTAAAACAGCCCTTTGCCAGTCTGCAGAAAAGCAAAAAAGCAGGCAAACGGCCGGCTTTGGTTGTTTATTCTATAAGCCAATGGAATTGACTATACTCACTCGATACATGGGAACGAACGTATCAAGTCTAGTATAATCATAAAATAAAAAAGGGTGAAAAACCATGTCGTTTTCCAAAAAAACACTTTTTGTTGGCGTAATTATAGTATTTTTAATAGGAATTGTTTACTTTCATCATAAAAATTCAAATTCTAATCAATCATCAGTTAAATCTTCTGGAGGGGATCATCGCGTGAACATAGATGAAAAAAATGAACAACAAAAGGCAGAAGAATACGCTGAAAACATGAAGCCAAAAATAAAGGAAAAACTGAAAAAAGACGATATCCATCATTTTGTTAATGGTATACATTTAATAACGATGTCTCAATCAGTCCAATGGGAATGATCGAACTAACAGGGTAGGTAAACAACAATCCTGAAAAATTCTCATTCGATGTCTCTTTGAGATATGGAACTGATAAAGTAGATTCCATAGGTTATGATAAAGACTTAGCGGACCGATTTGAAAACTGGGATGATTTTGATAAAGAGGTCAAAGAAGACTTTTTAAATAGTTTATCGAAAGAAGAACGAGAACAATATTTAAAAGACATAGGGGAATAAAATAAACAGGCAAAACGCCTGTTTATTTTTGTGATCGGTTTACTTTCTCCTCTTCGATATCCCCCAAGCCACCAGTCCGGCAACGACTGCAGCCGATACAATCGGTCGTTTTGTGGCTTTCGCGTAATAGCTTCTTGACCGCATCCATCCTTTGTTTGTGCCCCTGTCATGCATGCCGTATCCCGCTTCATAAAGCGCGCTTTCTTCACGCGGTTTGGACGGTCTTTCGGCATGCTGGCTGTGGTACATGATTTTTTCCATTAGTTTGTCGGTCAGCCGGGGGAAAAGAGCGCCCAGCATGGCGATGGCTTTTGCCTGTGATCCGATGTACATGTCGCGCTTCGGGTGTTCAGCTGCAAACAGGATGGCTTCGGCGACCGCTTCCGGCGGGTAGATCATCGAGCGGTAATGAGCCGGCTGTTTGTCGAGGTAGCTGTGAGCATGCTCGTTGTAGGGCGTGTCAATTCTGCCAGGATGGATGAGCGTAACCGAGACGGGTGCCTGTTCTTTTTCAAGCTCCATCCGGATGCTTTCCGTCCAGCCGTGAAGCGCAAATTTGGCTGACGCATATGTGGATTGAATGACAGTTCCTCTGTCGCCAAATAGGCTGCCTACATTGATGAGTGCGCCCGGTTCGCCTCTATTGGTATAGTGTTTGACTGCCGCTCTTGTACCGTAAACAGGCCCCCAGAAGTTTGTGTCGTACATGCGCTTCATGTCTTCAACAGTGACATCCATGGCGTGTCCGAAAATCGAGACGGCGGCATTGTTGACCCATGTGTCAAAACGGCCATATGTGCTGATCGCGGTTTCTGCGATGCGGTTCACGTCTTCCTCTTTTCCGACATCCGCTTTCACCCATATCGCTTCATGCCCTTTTTCCTCTAATTTTTCAGTGAGTTCCTTCAAAGCCTCATCATTTCGAGCTGCCGCCACAACCTTTGCGCCTTTTTCAGCTGCCATTCGTGCCGTGACAAGGCCGATCCCGCTCGTAGCGCCGGTAATGACGATCACTTGATCCTTGAGTTTTTTCAGTTTAAGCTTCGTTTTCATGCCTGTGTTTTGTTGTTCAAGTCTTTCTGTATTCGTGACTGAATAATCGTTTGTCATTGAGATCCCTCCTAGACGCTGTTTTTCTACATTTACCCTATCCGGGAGGGTCTTACCCTTTTTGACAATCACAGGGTTCTTTTTTATATTATATAAGTCGCTTTACCATACCTAGGAGGGAATGTTTTATGACTAGCAGAGGAGATTCACGTGAAAAAATTCTTCACACGGCGTCACGTCTGTTCCAGCTGCAAGGATATCACGCGACGGGTTTGAACCAGATTGTGAAAGAAAGCGGTGCTCCGAAGGGATCGCTTTATCACTTTTTCCCGAACGGCAAAGAAGAATTAGCGATTGAAGCGGTTACATATACAGGAAAACTGATTGAATATCTGATACAGCAAAGCATGGATGAAACCTCTGATCCAATAGAAGCGATTCAGCAATTTATCAAAAAAACAGCCAGCCAGTTTGACAATACACAAAGCATTCAAGGCCTTCCGGTTGGTTTGCTGGCGAGTGAGACTGCGTTAATCAGTGAACCGCTGCGGACGGTTTGCATGAAGGTGTTTAAAAGCTGGGAAGCTGGTTTTGCCAGAAAACTAATGGAAAACGGATTTGCAGAAGAAGAAGCAAATCAGCTCGGAATGCTGGTCAATACGATGATTGAGGGCGGTATCATGCTTTCGTTAACGAATAAAGACAAAACACCCCTTCTTCTCATCGCCGATCAAATTCCAGTGCTTGTGAGAAAAAAAGGGTAGCATTTTGTTATCCTTTCTCCTACAATTATATAGAACGGTCTAGTTATATATGAAGACTGGTTTAAACTGGAGGAACGATTGATGAAAACATTACGTGAACATTCATTGCCAAAAGAAAAAATGCCATATTTGCTCCGCAACGGAGAAGGCGAGCGCTATTTGTTCGGCAGACAGGTTGCCACGGTGATGGCGAATGGGAAGAGCACAGGCGATCTATTTGAGATCGTGCTGCTTTCCGGGGGAAAAGGAGATGCTTTTCCGCTCCACGTCCACAAGGACACACATGAAGGGATTCTCGTTTTGGACGGGAAGCTTGAGCTGACGATTGATGGAGAACGCTATTTATTAGTATCAGGCGATTATGCGAACATTCCAGCCGGAACACCGCACAGCTACCGGATGCAGAGCCACAGAACGCGACTGGTGTCTTACACGATGAAAGGAAATGTGGCGCACATGTATTCCGTGATTGGAAATCCATATGCTCACGTTGAACATCCGCCGCACGTAAGCGAAGAGGTGTCAAACGAGCGATTTGCAGAAGCAGCCGCTGAGGCGGACATTGCATTTCTGGATGAAGAGAAGCCTGCCGGTGCGGCGAAATTAGCGGAACGTACAGAGCTTCCGGATGGAGCTGTTCCATACGTGCTTGAGTCTGGAGAAGGCGACCGCCTATTGACGGGAGATCAGCTTCACCGCATAGTGGCTGCACAAAAAAATACAGAAGGCCAGTTTATCGTCGTCGTATCAGACGGCCCTAAAGGCGACCGAATCGTTGATCACTACCATGAACATCATACAGAAACATTTTATTGCCTAGAAGGGCAGATGACGATGTGGGCAAATGGCCAAGAAATCCAGCTGAGCCCTGGAGATTTTCTGCATGTTCCTGCGAATACGGTTCACTCCTATCGTTTGGATTCCCATTACACAAAGATGGTGGGCGTATTGGTTCCTGGCTTATTTGAACCGTTTTTCCGGACGCTAGGTGAGCCGTACGAAGGCCACATCTTCCCAAGTGAGCCTCGGGCTCTGCGCTTTGATCGTGTGTTGCAGAATATCGAAGCACTAGATTTAAAGGTAATGAAACCATAAAGATGACAAGATTGTAAGATTTCCATACCTGCCTGACATCTAAATCGATGTTTCCGCGCTCCTCTTTTTTATACCCTTAAGGTACAGAAAAAAGGAGCGTGATGGCTATGTCTTCATTACATCCGATTTCGGCAAATGAACGGATTGGCGTGCTTGATGTGCTAAGGGGAATAGCGATTTTCGGCATCTTATTTGTCAATCTGGCACATTTCAGTTATCCGGATATGTATTTGTCGATGCTTGGGAAAGAGAACTTTTTTACGGAAAAGTGGTCAAAAGCCGATTTTGCAGTAGCAGACATACTGACATTCTTCATCCAAACAAAGTGTATTTTATTGTTTTCCTTTTTATTTGGATTTGGCATGGTTGTTATGAGGGAGAGGACAGAAAGCAAAGGGAAACGATTTGTTCCGTTATATGCGAGAAGGTTAACGGCGCTTCTCTTTTTTGGGACGATTCATGCCCTTTTGATATGGGACGGTGACATTTTGATGGAATACGCCCTGCTCGGCTTTGTCCTGCTCTTATTTCGGAAAGCAACGCCGAAAACACTGTTGATATGGGCGGTCTCTTTGTATCTTTTGTTTACGGTCCCGTTCATTTTGGCAAACTTTTATCAATCTAATGGACAGGAAGGGGCAGAAGCTGCAGTTCACCAGGCACAGCAAGCGCTCCATGTTTACGGAAGCGGCAGCTTGAAGGAGATTGCGGAACAGCGGATTCGTGATCGTCTCGTTTACATGTCTTCGAATGGCATGCTTACGTATAACCCGATCAGCTTTTTCTTTGCATCCATTCCTTATTTCAGCATGTTTTTGCTGGGAGCTGCGGCGGCGAAGTCACGCTATTTGCACGAGCTCGGAAAGCATCGCAAAGGATTAAAAAGAGTGTGGATGGCTGGGTTAGTCATCGGCATCAGCGCCCATGTTGTGTACAGTGTAACGGATAGGGAAGTGTTTTTGCTGATTGGCGCGCCTTTTCTCATGTTTTTCTATATCACAACAGTTGTCTATCTTTATCATAAAACAAGAGTGAAAGCCGTGCTGCAATCTTTCTCCGCTGTTGGACGGATGGCACTTACCAATTATCTGATGCAGTCTATCGTGTGTACGTGGATATTCTATCATTACGGCTTGGGGCTGTACGGGAAAGTGTATCCTGCTGCTGGCGTATTTTTGACGATTGCGGTTTGTGCCGTTCAAACGGTCTTCAGCCATCTGTGGCTTCGTTTGTTTAAGATGGGGCCGTTTGAGTGGCTGTGGAGAAGCGCTGCGTATTTGTCGTGGCAGCCTATGGTAAAAAAAGCAAAAGTCTAGACTCCTATTGGCGTCTAGACTTTTTTTCTTTTATTTATACACGACACGTGTTTTGCAAATGATGTCATGCAGGCCTTTTTTCTCTCCAAAACCGATCATGATAAATCCAATATAAAAGATGATTCCAGATAAGATATAGGCGAAGTAACGGCCGATTGCCTGTCCGACAGAAACCCGTTCGCCTTGTTCATTGACCACTTTCAAGCCAAGAATTTTTTTGCCGAGTGTGCCCTGCATTTTAGAAGCTGTAAGCAGACCGTAATATAACACACAGATGATGAGCATGATCAGCATGGTAGGCAAAAATGCGAACGTCATGTATTTCACGAGATACTCCTCTTCTGTCATGTATGGGTCTGTTGCCACAGATCCAGCTATAAACACGCTATTGATAATAAATAGAATAATATAACTAGGAACAGATACAATAATGCCATCGATAAAATAAGCTAAAAAACGAATCCAAAATCCTGCTGGTTTTTCCATGTATTTTTCTCTCTCCTTTGAATTAATCTGGAATAGTATACTTTGAAAAAATAACATATGCAATATGATATGGTGATAAAATCCTGATATGCCTGAAAAATGAGTCTTTTATCCTCTGTTTTTTACTATATGAATATCCCGGTAAAATCTAAATTGATTGTATATTGAATTCACCAGCTGGATAACCCATAATAAAAAAGGATAATATTTCTATTCGAGGGGGAGGAGTTTGATGTCTAGAAAAAAAAGCGTGGCGATCATGACAGTCATTTCTGCTTTTCTTTTCTGCGCTATGATTGCTGCGGCTTCACTTTCGCCGCTGTCCGAAACGGGCGGGGCGGCCAATCAGTTCAACTCAGTCGGCATGTGGTCAGCTATTGGTATGGTCCTTGTGTTGTACTTCATTCCTTTTCTCATTTATATGCTTGGAGTAGATGCGATGAGGTATGTCATGGCGGTGCTTTGCGCCTTTGGGCTGCTGATTCACTTGTCTACGGCCGGTTTTATCTTGCTGTTTGGCCTATTCAGTGAAGATCTCCTTTCTGAGGTGATCTTTGTGATTGGAGTTTGTCTCGCTGCGGCAGCTGTCAATGTTATTTGGTTTGTGGCTGCATTTCGTTCAGATTCTAAAAAAGCTGCCATTTTCTAAACGAGTAGAGTGAACATGTCATAGCGGTCGCAAAAAATTAGAAATTCAGGCTGGCGAGGACAACTCGGCAGCCTGTGTTGGGTTAATCAATCCTATATTTATTTTGATAAATAACCTTTGTCCCGCAAATATAATCGTGCAATGCCAGTTTAGCGGGGAAGGCCGCCATGATGAAACCAATATACAGGATCCTTGACAATGCGTAGGCAAAGAAACGACCGAAGCTGTGCCAAAAAGAAATACGTTCACCATATTGATTGACAACGATGATGCCCATGAGTTTTTTTCCCAGTGTTGCTTGCATGTGTGATGAAGTCAGCACACTATAGTAAAGAATACAGGCGAGCAATATGATCGCAAAAAGGGGTATTGTACCAAATATCAACATATAGAATTGATATTGAGCTTCTGTCATATGTGTCCCTGCCGCATCAATGAGAGGCATTACAATAAGGACGTTAATAAGAGACATAATAAAAATGAATATCGATAGTATCAGTCCATCAATAATAGCGGCGGCTGCCCGTATCCAAAATCCAGCTGGTTTTTCCATGTATAAAATTCTCTCCTTTGAAGTTTTCTGGGATATTATACGTGAGGGGCTGTGTGGTTTCAATGAGATATACTAGAGGAATTTGGTCTTGTAGCGAAAACGGTATTTTATGACTATTCATTTCTTCTATTTTCCTTTTTTATTTAGGTTAATAGGGTGATAAAAAAGAGAATCTGCAAGATCATGCAGATTCTCTTCACATCATTATTTAACAGCTTGAATCAATACACCCTTCTCATGAGAAAATGCTTTGAATCCGTATACCCCATGATAGGAGCCGATTCCGCTTGTGTTGACGCCGCCGAATGGCAGGTTGACGTCGCTGAAGTGAACGACAACATCGTTGATGGCTGCGTTGCCTGAAGTCGTATGCTGAAGCACGTTGTCGATCAGGTCTTGGTTGTGGCTGAATACATAAAGCGCAAGCGGTTTATCGCGGTCATTTACGTAATCGATCACCTCGTCGATGTCTTCATAGTTCATCATCGGCAGGATTGGTGCGAAGATTTCCTCCTGCATGATTTTCATGTCAGGCGTGACGTTTTTCAAAACGGTCGGCGAGATCGTGCGGTCGCTGGCATCAAAGACACCGCCGAAGACGACTTCCGCCCCTTTTTCAATGGCGTCGTCGAACAGGTCTTTGACGCGGTTGAAGTTGCGGTCATTGACGATCTGCGTGAATTTGCTGCGGTCTGGGTTACGATCATCCTCCATAAATCCCGTGTTGACGATTGTTTGTAAAATCCCTGCGAACTTGTCCTGCACGTCTTTTTTAATGAACAAATAATCAGGTGCGATGCAGGTTTGGCCGGCGTTTACAAATTTTCCGACGGCGATCTTTTTCGCTGCGTCCATGAGATCGTATTCACTGTCAATGATTGTCGGGCTCTTGCCGCCAAGCTCAAGTGTGACAGATGCCAAGTGTTTGGCAGCCGCTGTCATGACGATTTTTCCGACATTTGTGCTTCCGGTAAAGAAAATGTGGTCGAACGGCTGCTCTAGTAGCTCGGTTGCCACCTCAACCTCTCCTTCAAAAATCGCGACTTCTTTTTCGTCAAAAGCGTCTCGAATGACTTTTGCGGCTATGTTGCTTGTGTTCATCGTAAAATCAGACAGCTTCACTATCGCGCTGTTACCGGCTGCAATCGAAGCAGCCAGCGGCGCCATCGTCAGCATAAACGGATAGTTCCACGGTCCGAGGATGAGTGTGACGCCTTTTGGCTCGTACAGGAGAATCCCATTCGCCTCGGGGCTTAACGATGAACCGACTTCTTTAGGTGCCATCCATTTCTCCAGATTGTTCATATTATCTCTAATCGCTTTTTTTGTTCCTTCGATTTCCGCTTTTTTGACCTCGTGATATGGTTTGCGGACGTCTTTGCGGATCGCTTCGATGATGTCTTCCTCATGGGCGATGACAGAATCTAAAAAGCGCTGAAGCTTTTCTCTGCGCTGTTCCGCTGTTGAAGCGCGCAATGCTTTTTGCTGTTTTTTCTGAAGCTGAAAGACACGCTGAATGTCGTCTTTAACTTGCTGTTCCATTGTAAAATCCCCCTCATTTGCTTTCTTCTATTCTCGGACCTATTATAAAGTGGTACCTTTTCTGTAAGAAAGACAACGGTGAACCATCTATACGTTACCGTACATATATAAATCATCTGTCTAATGATCGGAGGTGTCTCTTTGCCGGAATCTGCTGAGGCTCAAATCAAACAGGCGCTGCTGTCTCTACTGGAAGAAAAAGATATTCAACAGATTACAATGAAAGAAATTGCCGAGAAGGCCAAAGTGAGCCGCGGGACGCTCTACCTTTATTATGAAGATAAGTTTTCAATCATCGAGGACGTGATTGAAGACATGAAGGAGGGGCTGGGTCAAGCGCTATATAAGGCTTTCAAGCATATGGATACCCTCCATTTGAACAAAAAACGGCAAACGGTGCATCCGACCCTGTCCTTTGTTCACGAGCATCGATCCTTTTTCCGTACGATGATGAACAGAGAACATGTTCATCGTTTTTTTAAGGATGTGTTTCAGCAGGATATCCTGCTCGCTCCGATCCATGTGAACTTGACGCCGATCGAACGGGACATTTACGGACATTACCGGGCTTTGTACACGTACGCGATTATTCGGTATTGGCTGAATGAAGATGCGGGCGCGACTCCAGAAGCGATCAGCCAAAAGGTATGGGAGCTCGTTTCTCAGAAGCGGTTTTATTGGCTGTTTGGACAGGCTGTGGCAGGGGAACGGCAGGAGAACAAGCAAATCGACAGGCGGGTGGTGCGAACGAGAGAGGCGCTGCAGAAGGCTTTGCTGGACGTATTGGCGGAGAAAAAAGATTACGCAGCCATCACGATTTCGGATATTACCCGTAAAAGCAACCTCCGCCGCGCAACCTTTTATGATCACTATGCCAGTAAAGAGGAATTGCTGCAAACTATGATTCAGCAATCATGCGCGGAGATCATAGACCACCTGACGATTGCCTCCAGTCCGAGCGGGCTTTCCTTAGAGGAAGCGGAGGAGGCGCTTGCCAGCTTGCTTTCTGCTTTATCAAACATGCCTATTGTCCATTTTCTCAATCGGGACAGGGGCGTACCCCATGTGATAAGCGATATGTTCAAAGCGCTGGAATCGTTTTACCTGCATCAGCAGACTGACATTCATGCAGAGAAAAAACTTCACGCCTATTATGTATCCGCGATGATTATCGGGCTGATTTTGTATCGGCTTGATGAAGGAAGGGCGCATGCGCCGGAAGTGCTGGTGAGGGAATTTTTGCAGTTTTTGGATGTGAAGAAGTATAAGGTGGTCTTGCTGTAAACGAATCGAACTGGATATTAGCCCGGATACTCAGTCCGGGCTCTGTGTCGTTGTGTGACTTGGCTTGGTCTTTTGAATTTCTTTCTTTTCCTTCAAGGTGTACTTTAAAAAGAGAAGGGCCAAAAGAAATAGAGCAATGTTCACCAACCAAGATGTCCAGCTTGCAGTAGGGTCTAAAATTGAATTGAGCGAGTGAAGGATAGAAGAAAATGACAAAATGAGAAATAATAGTTTGTTTTCAGACATAAATGACGTACCTTTCTATATGGAAAATGTGATGTTTTAAACAATCAATAGCTGCCTCCACATTTTATCCTGCAAGATTTTATTTTAGTATTAATTTGAAGTTTCGGGGCTTTTAGCTCGCCTATATAAAAAAAGTGCAAAGTTAAAATAGATAAGATATAAAGCAAGATTAAAAATACCTAAATCAAAAAGGCAAGAAAGAGAAATGCTAATGAAGCCTCCTAAAATGATATAGATAAATAGCAATTTCATTCTAACAACTCCCAATAAATTCTAAATCCATTGTAGGATAGGATCGACAATATGTAAAATATATAGAGTAAGGCAGTCTGTTTTTTTCTGCAGGAGAGCGAAAAAAGATTGAGGAATGATGAAGAGGGAGCTTATCCTAGTGATTAAGGAAAAGCTCCCTTTTATGATTGATATTTGATCATTGATAATGCGCAGACTATGTTTATTTCGTTTCTTCCTTCCACTTCTCATCAATCAGCATCTTCCCAGGCCATGTGTACGCCATGATGCCGCCGTCTGCGGTGATGTCTTCGCCTGTGACGTATGAGCTGTCGTCAGAAGCGAGGAACAGCGCCACCGTTGCCATTTCCTTCGGCTGGCCGAGACGGCCGAGCGGCGTGATCCATTTGTTGGCTTCGCGGAATGTTTCGCCCATTTCCTGTTCCTTGGTGCCTGCTAATTTGTCAATCAACGGGGTTTCGATCGTTCCCGGTGAGATGGAATTGACGCGGATGCCGTCTCTTGCGTAATCAATTGCCATCGCTCTTGTCAGGTTGGTGATGCCGCCTTTTGCCGCGTTGTAGCCAGAGCGGTCGAGGTCAGCGGCCCGGCCTGACATGGAGGATGTATTGATGATGGAGCCTCCTTTTTCGAGCATGAGCGGAATCAGGTATTTGCTGCAAAGGAACGTGCCGCGCAGATCGACGGCGATAATGCGGTCAAACAGGTCAACGGGATATTCGTGCACTTTTCCGCCTTCCTGGTCAACCCCGGCGTTATTAAACAGAATATCAATTGTACCGCAGGTGTCTTTGATTTGATCAGCAAATGCTTTCACGCTGTTTTCATCTGACACATCAAGGAGAAAGGCGTCCGCCTGTCCTCCCTCTTGTCTGATCGCTTCAACTGTTTCTTCCATTTGATCTGCATTGATGTCTCCGATTATCACACGCGCGCCTTCATTGGCAAAAACCTTTGCCGTCGCTTGCCCAATGCCTGTCGCGGCGCCTGTGATGACTGCGGTTTTGTTTTCCAGTCTTCCCATGATACGAGTCCTCCTTTTTTTATTTGTCTTCCCGCTCTGTGCAGTGATAAACATGCGGGAAAACAACTGCCAACATATGTTAGAATGGGTTAGAAATTGTTGGGAGGTTTATATGTTTTGAAAGTACAGCATAAGAAGGAGCTCAAGTTTTATTGCTTCATCACAATTCCGTCTGCGTTTGTTGTGCTGACTGTCATCTCTTTTCTATTCAAAGAGATTACGTTTCCAGTTACAGCAAGCGCATTTCTGAATGCTTCATGGCATAATCTATTGTTTCTGATACCGTTCGGTTTGTTTTTCTATCCGGTGCATATATGGATGAAGCGGGAGTTTGGCCGCTGGAATGGCGCAGCCAAAAAGAGAGGGTCATGACCTCTCTTTTTTTGACAATAAATAGTGAAAGTGCTGCTAAATCATGTTAAATTTACATATATATGCATCTGGCAATCTAATTGACAATTGTCATCTTATATGATAAATAGATGCTGAAAAGAGTTTACCTAACACAACTACATATCAAAAAGGAGCGATCTAGAGTGGCAAAAAAAGAGTTTAAAGCAGAGTCCAAACGACTGCTGGATATGATGATTAACTCCATTTATACTCAAAAAGAAATTTTCCTGCGTGAGTTAATCTCCAATTCGAGTGATGCGATTGACAAAATCTATTACAAAGCGCTGACAGACGATGCGCTTACGTTTGATAAAGACAGTTACTACATAAAGGTCGCGGCTGACAAAGATGCGAGAACATTAACGATATCCGATACAGGAATCGGGATGACGAAGGACGAGCTTGAGCAGCATCTCGGCACAATTGCGAAAAGCGGTTCCCTTGCGTTTAAAAAGGAAAACGAGCTGAAAGACGGCCATGACATTATCGGCCAATTCGGTGTCGGTTTTTACGCGGCGTTTATGGTTGCCGATGTCGTGACGGTCATCAGTAAGGCGCTCGGCAGCGAAGAGGCGTATAAATGGGAGTCAGCGGGTGCAGACGGCTACACGATTGAACCGTGTGAAAAGGATTGTGTCGGTACAGACATCATCCTGACAATCAAAGAGAACACAGAAGATGACAGCTATGACGAGTTTTTGGAGGAATACCGTTTAAAAGCAATCATCAAAAAGTACTCCGATTTCATTCGCTATCCGATCAAAATGGATACAACCATTAATAAGCCGAAGGAAGACAGCGAGAATGAATTTGAAGAGGTGCAGGAAGAACAGACCGTCAACAGCATGGTGCCGATCTGGAGAAAAAACAAAAGCGAGCTGACAGATGAGGACTATGAAAAATTCTATGCTGAAAAGCATTACGGATTTGATAAACCGCTCTCACACGTTCATATCAGTGTGGACGGCGCCGTTCGCTACAACGCGATTCTATTTATCCCTGAAAACATGCCGTTTGACTATTATTCCAAGGAATATGAGAAAGGCTTGGAGCTGTATTCCAATGGCGTGCTGATCATGAACAAATGCGCGGACCTGCTTCCAGACCACTTCAGCTTCGTGAAGGGGATGGTCGATTCTGAGGATCTGTCACTGAACATTTCCAGGGAAATGCTGCAGCATGACCGCCAGCTGAAGCTGATCGCGAAAAACATCAGCAAAAAAATCAAAAGCGAGCTGCAAAGCCTGCTCAAAAAAGACCGTGAGAAATACGAGACATTCTACAAATCATTCGGCAGACAGCTGAAATTCGGCGTGTATAATGATTTTGGAGCGAATAAAGATCAATTGAAAGACCTCTTATTATTCTACTCTTCGAAAGAGAAAAAACTGGTCAGCCTAGATGAGTACGTATCGAGAATGCCTGAGGAACAGACATACATTTATTACGCGACCGGTGATTCCTACGATCGCATTGAGAAATTGCCGCAAACGGAAATGGTAGCGGACAAAGGATATGAAATCCTCTACTTCACTGAGGACATCGATGAGTTTGCGATTAAAATGCTGGCATCTTATCAGGAAAAAGAATTCAAATCCGTATCGAGCGGAGACCTTGGCATCGACACGGAGGAGGATCAAAAGCAGTCCGAGGAAGAGGAAAGCAAGTACAAAGATCTGTTTGAGGAAATGAAAAACATTTTGTCAGATAAAGTGAAAAACGTCAAAATCTCAAAACGCCTCAAATCACATCCGGTCTGCCTTGCTGCGGACGGCGAAGTGACAATCGAGATGGAAAAGGTGTTAAACGCGATGCCGGACAGCCAAAATGTACAGGCGGAAAAAGTGCTGGAAATCAACCCGAATCACGAGGTGTTCAATACGCTGCAAGACGCGTTTGAACAAGATAAAGAGAAGCTGAGCCTGTACACAAACCTTCTGTATAATCAGGCGCTTCTCATCGAAGGCCTGCCGATTCAGGATCCAGTGGAATTTACGAACAACATTTGCAAGGTTATGGTGTAACTAAGAAAGGAATCGCCCTCTGGGACGATTCCTTTTTTTATAATGTACGCTCATTCAGCACTTGGCTTTGCGTGCTGTTCTTCTTTTTAAACCGTTGTTTCAGGCTGGCTTCAATTTCCTCCAAGCTTTTCCCTTTGGTTTCAGGAACCATGTAGAAGGCGAAGAAAAATGATAGCAGGCAGATCACTGAAAAAATGGTAAAGACCCATGCGATGCCCATGGCGCTGAGCATCAGCGGGAAGACGAGCGACACGATCAGGTTGGTTGCTGATAAGACCAATGTTGTAAAGCCTGTTGCGGCCCCGCGCACTTTGGATGGGAAGAGCTCAGGCATCAGAACCCATACAACCGGTCCCCATGTTGCCTGATAAAATACGATATAGACGCCGAGAAACACGACAGTCAGCCACGCTGTTGATGTAGAGAGACCCAGTGTCAGGAGCACAGCTGCTAGTGCGGCCAAGCTCAGTGTAATGCCGACGCTTCCCCAGATCAGGAGCTTCTTGCGCCCGACACGGTCAATTAAGATCATGGCGGCGATACACATGATGACGTTGAGGATGCCGATCCCCATTGTGCCGAGTACTGATGCCGATGTGCCGAGACCGGCCTTCGTAAAGATAGTCGGCGCGTAGTAAATGACTGTGTTAATGCCGACGGCCTGCTGGAAAATGGCAAGACCGACGCCAATCAAAAGCATGGGGCGAATCCATTTTGCTTTCAGTAAGCCGAGTGTCGTTTCCTTTTTCTCTGCTTCCCCTTGCTTCATCTCCGCCAATTCCATTTCAATATTCTTGGGATCATGAGTGATGTTCATGATCCGTCTCGCTTCATCTTCACGCCCGCGTTTCACGAGCCATCTTGGTGATTCAGGCATAAATGCGATCCCGATTAATAAAAGCACGGCAGGTACGGCTGCCAGCCCTACCATCCAGCGCCACGCTTCAAATGGCGTGAACAGATAGTTTACGATATACGCTAATAAAATACCGGTAACAACCATTAAGTTGTTCATTGTACCGAGTGTCCCGCGAATTTTCGTTGGTGCCATTTCTGACAGGTACACGGGTACAAGCGCCGTTGAACCGCCGACGGCCAACCCGAGAACCACCCGAGACGCAATCAGCATGCCGATCGTTTGAGAAAACGCGCAAGCGAGCGCGCCAATAATGAAAATGATGGAAAGGACAAATACAACTTTTCTCCTGCCCCAGCGATCTGAGCATGTGCCGCTTAAAGCAGATCCGAAAATCGCGCCAAGAAGCAGCATACTGACGACCAGTCCCTCGGTCAATGTCGTTAGGGGAATGTCGTTGTTGATAAACAGCAGCGCTCCAGAGATGACGCCCGTATCGTAACCGTAAAGCAGCCCTCCTAAAGCGCCGAAAAAGTAGATCATATATTTCCTTATGTCTTTCTTCACAAATGTTCCCCCTCAGTTGTTGAGCCAATAAGCACCTCATATATGTTTAACAAAGTTAATAAATGAGTACCCTTTTCCTATCTGATTTGAAACATTTGTTTTGAACATTAAAGCCAAAATGCGGGATACTGGCGATTTTTGCGTAAGTTATTGATAACAAGAGCGATGATCACGATGATAACAGATCCAATAAGTACGGGAAATACTAAATAGCTCCAAGCATACGCCCCTTGAATGACAACAATCGGATCTGCACCGGCAGGAGGATGAGTGGTTTTGGTCAGCATCATCAAGCAAATGGCAAGCCCTGTGCCCAGTGCAAAGGTCCATGGATGGGCCCCGAATACCTCAAAGACAACAATCCCTGTAAGTGCAGAAATAAAATGGCCGCCAATCACATTTCTCGGCTGTGATAATGGAGCATTCCAAGCGCTGAATACGAGCACACAGCTTGCTCCAAAAGGTGCCATTAACCATAGGCTTGAGGTATAAGCGGTCAACGAGGAAAGCGCCAGTATAGTGATAAATCCTCCTATAAGCCCTGTCACAGCATCTTTGCCGTTTACCTGTAAAGGTGTTTTTCCTTTTCCTTTCATTTTCAAAAAGTAGTTGTTTTCCAAATGAATCCCTCCAGTATGTATAGAATAATAGTTGTAAATTAACCTGTCAATTTTGTTTTTAATGGTTAGTTTGTTTGTGGCAATAAAAAACCCATTCACTGGGGAACGGGTTTTCACTCATTATTGATCTTTTTCTGATGGCGCGAGACCTTTTGCCTGTTGCCGCATATTTTCATGGAGCACCATTTTCGCCTTCCTGTTTTATCAAGAAAGAGCAAAATGCATTTTTCGTTTGCGCACCGTTTCAGCTGTTGGATTTCTTTTGTATGAATCAGCGATAATGCGTCGTAAGCGATAAGCGATAAAATAGAGTGATCGAGTGTTCCATTCGGAATGCGGGCAAGCTTGTCCTCTATGAGTTGATAAGAAAATGGAGCGGCGGCAATTTGATCTTGCAGAAAAGAGATAAAAGCTTGGGAAGGTTCACTGCCCTCGGCGATACGCTCAAAGTGTTTTCTCAGCTCAGCGCGGAATTGATGAATCCGCTGCAACACGAGAGAACCGTGTTCTTGGACTTGCTGTAACGTAAAAGAATGGAGAAAAGGAGCTGTTTCTCCCATTTGGTCAAACCATTCCATCAAATGAGTTGCTGACTGGATGAGGTCGTGCCGTTTATCATAGCTTATGATTTCAGTATTCACGAGATCGAGAGAAAGGTTTTGTGTGATCAGAGGGAATTGAGTATTTGCCATTGTAATCATTCCTTTCAACATCATTGTAAGCGCCAAAAGCTTTTTCACGCAAGGATATGAGAAAAAGGAGGCTTTTCTATGTTGAAAAAAGCAAATGCTTAAGAAAACGTTTAGCAGCCAATTGGCTTTTTTGCCACATATCAGTATTCAGGAATTTCACCAGCCTGATTCAGAATCATTCGTTTTTTACTTAACAGCTGAACGACAAGAAGAGAGATCGGTGGAAGAAGTCTTTCATTTATTGATGGAGAGAGAAGCGTATGCGGAAGAAGGCTGGGAATGGAACAGAGCGGCGTTAGAGAAAAACAGAGATGCTGTAAGGACTAAAATACTGGAACCGGTGATAGAGCATGGGGTCTTTTCGGAAATCGATGGAGTTTCTGTTTTACAGCGAATTCTTGCTTTTGGCCATAAAGGCATTCAACTTGATGAGCAGCTGTTTACAGACGAAAGCAGACATGTCGTCATCTATGATGAATGGAATTTGTTCGTAGTGTTTGGATATGAAGGGACGACAGCTTATTGATATACGTGGTTTACAACAGCATAGAGAGATGTTCTTGTGATTGTCATATGCGAAATCGTTTTGGCTTGTTCTTCGATGAGGAACCGGCATGAAAAAACCTTACTCCTCATGGGGTAAGGTTTTCATTCTTATGCTGCAGGTGTGACGATTTGATTTCTTTCTAAAATCGCTTGGGATTCTTCGTTTGCCGGGCGGTATCCCTTTTCAATGAGTTCTTTTATGTAGAGCTTGTTATAAATAAATGAGAAAAC
Organism: Bacillus vallismortis; assembly: GCF_004116955.1. NCBI lineage: Bacteria > Bacillati > Bacillota > Bacilli > Caryophanales > Bacillaceae > Bacillus > Bacillus vallismortis. The sequence continues at coordinate 3,706,815 of NZ_CP026362.1, forward strand.
AATGCCGCTGACCCAGCCGCCGATTCCTAACGTAAATGAGCCAAGAACGACAGAAATAATAAACATGATGGCAGCCCATTTTAAATCACCGCGGAATAACGCAGGGAAAAACCCGAAGAAGAAAGTCGTCCAGCTAAATCCGACTTTTACTTCCTTTGTCAGTCCGCCTTCATTTTTCAGCAAAACCTTCATCGTATTCAACCTCTTCTCTAAGATGATAGTTGTAAGCAGAATGAAAAAAATAAGACAATAGAAAGATTGCAATGTGCATTTTCTGCTCAACAATTCCTATCATACTATGACTTTAGGGAAAAAGTAACTTCAATTTTTAAAAAATGAAAAAAACGATTGTGTAAATCCATTTCAGTTTAAATATGGAAATTCATAATAAAATAAACCCGCCTTCAAACGTGAAGGCGGGTTTATTTATTATGAGAACAGCTTATCAATAAATGAAATATCTTCTTGAGAAAGCGTGACGTCGGCTGTTTTGATGTTATCAACCAGCTGATCGGCGCGTTTTGCTCCTGGGATTAAAATATCAATTTCCGGTCTTGCCAAATACCAAGCCAATACGATGTGCGGGATGTCAACGTTGTGCTTTTCGGCAATTGGCGCAAGCTTGTTGACCTTTCTGATATTTTCTTTGAAACGCTCGCCCTTGAAGTGTTCCTGTTCGTTTCGCAGGTCTCCTTCAGGGAACGTTGTATCTTCTGTATACTTTCCTGCCAGTAATCCTGATACAAGCGGGAAGTAAGGGATAAATGAAATATTATGCTCCTTCGTGTACGGGAAGAATGTCTTTTCCGCTTCACGGTTTAACAGGTTGTATTCGCCTTGCAAGACATCTACCAAGCCGCCTCTGTTAGCTTCTTTCAGCTGCTCTAAAGAGAAGTTGGATACACCGATGGAGCGGATTTTTCCGGCCTGCTTCATCTCATTCAGCGCGTTGACCGCTTCATCTTTCGGCGTATGTTCGTCCGGGAAGTGAATGTAGAACAAATCGATATAATCCGTATTCAAACGCTTCAGGCTTTCATCAACTGATTTCTTAAGGAATTCTGGTGAATTATCAAAGACAAAGTCATTTCCTTGTTTTCTGTGTGCCGCTTTCGTCGCGATGACCACATCTTCACGTTTGAATTCGCTTAGCACTTCACCAATTAATTCTTCGGAACGGCCAATCCCATAAATGTAAGCGGTGTCTAACATGGTCACGCCATTACGGATCGCCTCGCGCACCAATTCTTTTCCGGTTTCTTCATTCAGGTTCGGGTAGAGGTTATGTCCTCCGACAGCATTTGTTCCTAATCCGATAGGGAATACCTGCAAGTCTGATTTTCCGAGCGTAGCTTTTTTCATGATCTGCCTCCTAGAATAAAATGGATCAAAGACTCTCAACATCATTGTAACGTGTTAGGCCAGATGAATGCCGATTTGGTGCTCATTGCAGTACTGTGTGTACTCGTCATCTAATGGCTGGGATGTCACAATGCAATGTAGCCTGTCAAACGGCGCATACGTCAAAAGCGTTGATGTTCCGAATTTAGAATGGTCAGCCAATAAATACACTTCTTTTGCTTTTTCCGAAATCCTTTTTTTAATTTCGTACTCCAGCAGATCCGAATTCGTCAATCCGTGTGTCAGCGTTGTTCCGGTTGCGGACATAAACGCTTTGTTGATATTGTACTTATCAAGCATAGCCGGGTCGTCCATGCCGACAAAGGAGCGCGTTTTTCTCTTATAGTTGTTTCCGATAATGATTAAGTTGATATTCTTTAAAGCTGATGCCGCATTGATAATGTCCAAACTGTTGGTTAGAATGGTGACATTTTTGGAAGGATCAAGCGTATCGAGAATAGACTTTGTTGTTGTTCCTGAATCAATGAAGATTAAATCATGATCTTCAATAAAACGTGAAGCATAATGGGCGATTTTTGTTTTTTCATCTTGATGCTGAATGGTGCGATTTTCAAAAGGAACCAATGCGGTTTTTTCAATAGATGTTACGCCGCCGTATACTTTTTCAATCGCACCCTTTTCCGTTAGCTTGTTGATATCACGTCTGACTGTGTTTTTAGAGACATTAAACACTTGGCACAGCTCATCTAAGGAAACAGTGCCATGCGATAAAATGTACTCCTCCATTTCCTGAATCCGCATCAGTTTCATATAAATAAACTCCTTCTTGAATCTTTACGTAACATAAATATATAATAAAACCCAAGAGTTGATCAATAGTTGGTTAAAAAATGATAACATTGGTGTATATCTTTTGCAAGATTCGACGGGCTTCTCGTTACTCTATTTAGTAGTTAAAAGATTAGTATCATAAAAATAATGAAAAAATTTAGTGTTTATGATTGACTTATGGGTATTATGCGATTAGAATATAACCAAGAAATGACCAAAAAGTAACCTGTTTTGCATGAAATGGTTGCTTGTATCTAACATTGCATCGCCATTTATTTTTTTGGTTTTTATGAAAGCGTTTAATTCTTGGCTTGCTGAAACAGTGGATATTGATATGAATCTATCCTGAACCATCCATACAAGTGTATGTGTTTACTAATGAAGGAGGCAATAAGAATGGCAGAAATCAGAAAATTAAAAAACTATATCAACGGTGAATGGGTTGAAAGCAAAACAGATCAATACGAAGACGTTGTGAATCCGGCAACGAAAGAAGTGCTTTGCCAAGTGCCGATCTCTACAAAAGAGGATATTGAGTACGCTGCGCAAAAAGCGGCTGAGGCATTCCAAACATGGTCAAAAGTGGCGGTTCCGCGCCGTGCCAGAATTCTATTTAACTTCCAGCAGTTGCTTTCTCAGCATAGAGAAGAACTTGCTCATTTGATTACCATTGAAAATGGCAAGAACACAAAAGAAGCGCTGGGAGAAGTGGGACGCGGAATTGAAAACGTTGAGTTCGCGGCTGGAGCGCCTTCCCTGATGATGGGCGACTCGCTTGCTTCCATCGCAACGGACGTTGAAGCGGCAAACTACCGCTACCCAATCGGAGTAGTCGGCGGAATCGCGCCATTCAACTTCCCGATGATGGTTCCTTGCTGGATGTTCCCAATGGCAATCGCACTCGGAAACACATTTATTTTAAAACCATCTGAGCGGACGCCGCTGTTAACAGAGAAATTGGTTGAGCTGTTTGAAAAAGCGGGCCTTCCGAAAGGGGTATTCAACGTCGTATACGGTGCGCATGACGTGGTGAACGGCATCCTCGAGCATCCTGAAATTAAAGCGATTTCATTCGTAGGCTCCAAGCCGGTCGGCGAATACGTCTACAAAAAAGGAAGCGAAAACTTAAAACGCGTTCAATCTTTGACAGGAGCGAAGAACCATACGATTGTCCTGAACGATGCGAATCTCGATGATACGATCACAAACATCATCGGAGCAGCCTTTGGTTCTGCCGGTGAACGCTGCATGGCTTGTGCGGTTGTAACGGTTGAAGAAGGGATCGCTGATGAATTTATGGCGAAGCTTCAGGAAAAAGTGGCTGACATTAACATCGGAAACGGCCTTGATGACGGCGTATTCTTAGGACCGGTTATTCGCGAAGACAACAAGAAACGCACACTCAGCTATATCGAAAAAGGTTTGGAAGAAGGCGCGAGACTCGTATGTGACGGACGTGAAAATGTGTCTGACGAAGGCTACTTTGTCGGCCCGACGATCTTTGACAATGTCACGACAGAGATGACGATTTGGAAAGATGAAATTTTTGCTCCGGTCTTATCGGTTATCCGCGTGAAAAACCTGAAAGAAGCGATCGAAATTGCCAATAAGTCTGAGTTTGCGAACGGTGCCTGCCTGTTCACTTCCAACTCAAACGCAATCCGCTACTTCCGTGAAAACATCGATGCGGGAATGCTCGGGATCAACCTGGGTGTGCCGGCTCCAATGGCGTTCTTCCCATTCTCAGGCTGGAAGTCTTCATTCTTTGGAACGCTGCATGCGAACGGAAAAGACAGCGTCGACTTCTATACGCGTAAAAAAGTGGTAACGGCAAGATATCCAGCACCTGATTTCAACTAAATGACGAACAGCCGAACGGCGTCCATGTGCGCTGTTCGGGCTCATTCTTACAATAGAAAGAGGAGGGCTTCACTATGAGTTATTTATTGCGTAAGCCGCAGTCGAATGAAGGCTCGAATGGGGTCAAGCTGGTGCACGAAGTAACGAAATCCAATTCTGATCTCACCTATGTAGAGTTTAAAGTGGTAGATCTCGATTCCGGTTCCAGTTATGCAGAAGAGTTGGAAAAACAGGAAGTCTGTATTGTAGCGGTTACGGGGAAAATCACTGTGAGCGATCATGAGTCGACCTTTGAGAATATCGGCACACGTGAAAGCGTATTCGAACGGAAACCGACAGACAGCGTCTATATTTCTAATGACCGTTCATTTGAGATCACAGCGGTCAGCGACGCAAGAGTGGCGCTGTGCTATTCACCGTCGGAAAACCAGCTTCCGACAAAGCTGATCAAAGCGGAAGACACCGGAATTGAGCATCGCGGGAAGTTTTCAAACAAACGTACTGTTCACAACATTCTTCCGGACTCCAATCCTTCAGCTAACAGCCTTTTAGTAGTTGAAGTCTATACGGACAGCGGCAACTGGTCCAGCTATCCGCCACATAAACATGACCAAGACAACTTGCCGGAAGAATCTTTCTTAGAAGAAACGTACTATCATGAGGTAGATCCGGGACAGGGCTTTGTGTTTCAGCGTGTATACACAGATGACCGCTCCGTTGACGAGACAATGACCGCGGAAAATGAAAACGTTGTCATTGTTCCTGCGGGATACCACCCGGTAGGCGTTCCGGACGGATATACATCCTACTATTTAAATGTCATGGCAGGGCCGACGCGGAAATGGAAGTTTCATAACGAACCGGCGCATGAGTGGATTTTAGAACGCTAACAAGTGAGGAGTGGCTGTTTACGATGAAGTATATATTCAATGAAGAGAAGGCTTTTGATATTGTTGCCATCGGCCGGGCATGTATTGATTTGAACGCAGTGGAATACAACCGCCCAATGGAAGAAACGATGACGTTTTCGAAATACGTCGGCGGTTCACCTGCGAATATCGCAATCGGCAGCGCGAAGCTTGGCTTAAAAGCGGGATTCATCGGCAAAATTCCAGATGACCAGCATGGAAGATTCATAGAGTCCTATATGAGAAATACCGGTGTTGATACAACACAAATGATTGTGGATCAAGATGGCCATAAAGCGGGCCTTGCATTTACAGAAATCCTCAGCCCAGAAGAATGCAGCATCTTAATGTATCGCGATGATGTGGCGGATCTTTATCTTGAGCCTTCAGAGGTAAGCGAGGACTATATCGCAAATGCGAAAATGCTGCTTGTTTCCGGTACAGCGCTCGCCAAAAGCCCATCACGGGAAGCGGTGTTAAAAGCTGTTCAATACGCGAAAAAGCATCAGGTCAAAGTGGTGTTCGAGCTGGATTACCGCCCGTATACGTGGCAGTCAGCTGATGAAACAGCCGTTTACTATTCTTTGGTCGCCGAGCAGTCTGATGTCGTCATCGGCACACGCGATGAATTTGATGTAATGGAAAACCGCACAGGCGGAAGCAATGAGGAATCCGTCAACCATTTATTTGAGCATTCAGCCGACCTCGTTGTCATCAAACACGGCGTCGAAGGCTCTTACGCATACAGCAAATCCGGCGAGGTATTCCGCGCCCAAGCGTACAAGACAAAAGTGCTGAAAACCTTTGGAGCCGGTGATTCTTATGCATCAGCCTTCATCTATGGCCTTGTCAGCGGAAAAGATATCGAAACGGCATTGAAATACGGCAGCGCTTCAGCCTCCATTGTGGTGAGCAAGCACAGTTCGTCAGAAGCGATGCCGACTGCGGAAGAAATCGTACAGCTTATTGAAGCACAGTCATAATTGAAAAAGATCGAGTAAAGGTGGGATCGTTTGTGGGTCAGAAAATTCGCTTAACAACAGCACAAGCGCTGATTAAATTCTTAAACCAGCAGTACATCCATGTAGATGGAAGGGAAGAGCCTTTCGTTGAAGGGATTTTCACGATTTTTGGTCATGGAAACGTACTGGGGATCGGGCAGGCGCTTGAGCAGGATGCAGGCCATTTGAAAGTTTATCAAGGGAAAAATGAACAAGGAATGGCGCATGCCGCAATGGCGTACAGCAAGCAAATGCTGAGAAGAAAAATATATGCGGTCTCTACATCCGTCGGACCGGGAGCTGCCAACTTAGTGGCGGCGGCCGGCACTGCATTGGCAAACAATATCCCGGTTCTCTTAATTCCGGCAGATACATTTGCGACAAGACAGCCAGACCCTGTACTGCAGCAAATGGAGCAAGAATACAGTGCGGCGATTACAACAAACGATGCATTGAAACCTGTATCGAGATACTGGGACCGCATTACGCGCCCTGAGCAGCTGATGAGCAGTTTGCTGCGCGCGTTTGAAGTCATGACTGATCCGGCAAAAGCAGGTCCGGCAACGATTTGTATTTCTCAGGATGTTGAAGGGGAAGCGTACGACTTTGATGAAAGTTTCTTCGTCAAACGGGTTCACTATATTGATCGCATGCAGCCGAGCGAGCGCGAGCTTCAAGGTGCGGCGGAGCTGATCAAAGCCAGCAAGCATCCTGTGATCCTCGTCGGCGGAGGCGCAAAATACTCCGGTGCGCGCGATGAATTGGTCGCCATTTCTGAAGCGTATCACATTCCGTTAGTTGAAACGCAGGCAGGAAAGTCGACCGTTGAAGCTGATTTTGCGAACAACCTCGGCGGAATGGGCATCACAGGTACACTTGCGGCAAATAAAGCGGCCCGCCAAGCTGATTTGATTATCGGTATCGGCACAAGATACACGGATTTTGCGACATCCTCTAAGACCGCTTTTGATTTTGATAAAGCGAAGTTCCTGAACATCAATGTCAGCCGAATGCAGGCGTATAAACTCGATGCGTTCCAAGTGGTAGCGGATGCGAAAGTGACGCTTGGCAAACTGCACGGTCTGCTTGAAGGCTATAAGAGTGAATTCGGCTCAACGATCAAGGAGCTGAAGGACGAATGGCTCGCTGAACGCGAACGCCTCAGCAAAGTGACGTTTAAACGGGAAGCGTTTGATCCGGAAATCAAACATCATTTTTCTCAAGAGGTTCTAAATGAATACGCTGACGCGTTGAATACAGAGCTTCCGCAAACAACGGCATTGCTGACCATCAACGAGACGATTCCAGAGGACAGCGTGATCATCTGTTCAGCAGGCTCCCTTCCAGGAGATTTGCAGCGCCTGTGGCATTCTAATGTTCCGAATACGTATCATCTGGAATACGGGTATTCCTGCATGGGCTATGAAGTGTCCGGGACACTGGGCCTGAAACTGGCCCACCCTGACAGAGAGGTGTATTCCATTGTCGGAGACGGCAGCTTTCTAATGCTTCACTCCGAGCTGATTACGGCGATTCAGTACAACAAGAAAATCAATGTGCTGCTCTTTGATAACTCTGGTTTTGGATGTATCAACAACTTGCAAATGGATCATGGCAGCGGCAGCTACTATTGCGAGTTCCGCACAGATGACAACCAAATTTTGAATGTTGATTACGCAAAAGTTGCGGAGGGATACGGCGCGAAAACCTACCGTGCAAACACAGTAGAGGAGTTAAAAGCGGCGTTAGAGGATGCGAAGAAACAGGACGTATCAACGTTAATTGAAATGAAGGTTCTGCCAAAAACAATGACGGACGGCTATGACAGCTGGTGGCATGTCGGCGTGGCAGAAGTGTCTGAACAAGAAAGTGTTCAGAAGGCATACGAAGCAAAAGAGAAAATGCTGAATTCTGCGAAGCAGTATTAGGGGGGAGGCTCATCGATGGGCAAAGATAAGATCCTGTGGGGCATTGCTCCAATAGGGTGGCGGAATGATGATATTCCTGAAATCGGAGCGGGAAATACACTACAGCATTTGTTAAGTGATATTGTTGTCGCACGTTTTCAAGGCACGGAAGTCGGGGGCTTTTTCCCCGAACCTGCCATCCTGAACAAAGAGCTGAAACTTCGAAACTTAAGAATCGCAGGAAAATGGTTCAGCAGTTTTATCTTGCGTGATGGACTTGGTGAAGCGGCAGAAGCATTTACCCTGCATTGTGAGTATTTACAGCAAGTAAACGCGGACGTCGCTGTCGTTTCTGAACAAACTCACAGCGTACAAGGCTTAGAGAAAAACGTCTTCAAAGAGAAGCCGCACTTTACGGATAATGAATGGGAACGGCTTTGCGAAGGGCTGAATCATCTTGGCAAAATTGCCGACAAGCATGGCTTAAAGCTCGTCTATCACCATCACCTTGGCACTGGTGTCCAAAAGGCAGAAGAAGTCGATCGGCTGATGGAAGGAACAGACCCCGCGCATGTACACCTCCTTTATGATACAGGGCATGCGTATATTTCTGACGGTGACTACATGGGAATGCTTGAGAAGCATATCGGACGCATTAAGCATGTGCATTTTAAAGATGCCCGCCTGAATGTCATGGAACAATGCAGACTTGGAGGAGAATCGTTTCGGCAGTCATTTTTAAAAGGCATGTTTACGGTCCCCGGCGATGGGTGCATTGATTTTAGAGACGTATATCAGCTGCTGTTAAAGAACAATTATTCCGGATGGATTGTCGTTGAAGCTGAACAGGACCCCGATGTCGCAAACCCGCTTGAGTATGCATTAATCGCAAGAAACTATATTGATAAGCAGTTGTTGGATCTGGCTTAATGGGGACTGAATATATGGGACATACCAAAGCGGATTCAGCCTTCAATAAACGGACAATCGCAGCGGCATTGGCCAACTATATTGACGCGGGTTCCATAGTAGCTGGATCTGCTGGTTTATCGTTATGGGTCAGTTACCTCAAGTTATCTGATACACAGATCGGGCTCCTCGGCGCGCTAAGCGCAAATGCAATTTCAGCCGCTGTCGGCGCTTTGTTAGGCGGGTTTCTGGCAGATAAAATCGGACGGAAGGCTGTTTATACCAATAGCATGCTTGTTTATGCGCTAGGGATTTGTTTGGTTCTGTTCGGGGCTAATTTCCCCATGTTGTTAAGCGGTTACATGATTATCGGTTTATCAGTAGGAGCCGACATTACCGCATCATGGACAATTATCGCAGAAAATGCGCCAAAGAAAAATCGGGCCCGGCATTGCGGCGTCGCACAAGTCGCTTGGGCCGCGGGGGCTGTGGTTGTGCTGCTTCTCTCCGTACTGGTCGGTGATTTAGGCCTTCTGGGCAATAAAATTGTATTTGCCCATCTGCTTGTCATCGCGCTGATCACGTACGTGCTGAGAATCAGGCTTCCGGAGTCAGATGCCTGGCAGCCAAAAACACAGCCGGGACATTCGCAGGCAGGGAAGCCTGCCGTACTGAACAAAACATCGTATTTTGATTTGCTCAAGCCGATGTATCTGAAAAACATACTGTTCTTAATGGGTGTGTTTCTGGTTTGGAATCTAGCAGCCGGCGTGATGGGCTTCTTTATGCCATACATTTATCAGCAGGTCGGCGGTGTATCGCCCACTACGGCAAATCTTTTGCAAATGGGGCTGTTTATCTTCACAGGGTTAGGGGTCGCCTTGATCTTCATGCCCTTTGCTGACAAGTATAGAAAAACTGTTTTTGGAATCGCGGCCTTTATGGCGGTGATTGGATGGACACTGTTTCTGCTGCCGATTGAGGGCATGCCGATTCTGCTCCTGTTTATTGTTGTGATCGGCATCAATAACGGAGCCGGGCAGCAAGCAAACTATCAGTTATGGGCCAGTGAAATCTTTCCCACGCAGTATCGTGCATCTGCACAAGGGCTGATGTTTTTCCTCGTCCGTATTTCAATAGGGATTTGGAGCTTGTTTGTCCCAATGGTTATGACCAATTTCGGCATTGGAACAATGGCTGCAATTCTTCTCGGATGTGTGACGGCCAGTATGATCATCGGGCTTCTCTATGCGCCGAATACGTCTGGCAAGTCGCTTGAAGAAATTCAAGAGGAACTCTACGGCTCTCATCGGAGCCAGGTAAAGCAAGGAACAGAAAGCAAAATCATGTAACCAACAGAAGGAGTGGCTGTCAATGAGTTTACGTATTGGCGTAATTGGAACTGGAGCAATCGGAAGAGAACATATTAACCGGATCACGAACAAGCTGTCCGGCGCGGAAATCGTTGCTGTAACAGATGTGAATCAAGAAGCTGCACAAAAGGTCGTTGAGCAATACCAATTAAACGCGTCGGTTTATCCGAACGATGACAGCCTGCTTGCAGACGAAAATGTAGACGCTGTCTTAGTGACAAGCTGGGGCCCTGCGCATGAATCGAGCGTATTGAAAGCGATCAAAGCCCAAAAATACGTGTTCTGTGAAAAACCGCTCGCGACAACGGCTGAAGGATGCATGCGTATCGTCGAAGAGGAAATCAAAGTGGGCAAACGCCTTGTTCAAGTCGGTTTCATGCGCCGTTATGACAGCGGTTACGTACAGCTGAAGGAAGCGCTCGATAACCATGTCATCGGTGAGCCGCTTATGATTCACTGCGCGCACCGCAACCCAAGTGTTGCCGAAAATTACACAACGGATATGGCCGTTGTTGATACGCTTGTTCATGAAATTGATGTGCTGCACTGGCTCGTCAATGATGACTACGAGTCCGTTCAAGTCATCTATCCGAAAAAATCGAAAAATGCGCTTCCGCATTTAAAAGATCCGCAAATCGTAGTCATTGAAACAAAAGGCGGCATCGTTATCAATGCAGAAATCTATGTGAACTGTAAATACGGCTATGACATTCAATGTGAAATCGTCGGGGAAGACGGTGTCATCAAGCTCCCTGAACCATCAAGCATCAGCTTGAGAAAAGAAGGGAAATTCAGCACGGATATTCTGATGGATTGGCAGAGACGCTTTGTGGCTGCGTACGATGTGGAAATTCAAGACTTCATTGATTCGATTCAAAAGAAAGGCGAGGTTAGCGGACCGACGGCGTGGGACGGCTATATTGCCGCTGTTACGACTGACGCGTGTGTAAAAGCCCAGGAATCCGGACAAAAAGAAAAAGTTGATTTGAAGGAAAAGCCTGAATTCTATCAATCTTATACAACAGTTGAAAACTAAAATAATAGAGGAGTGAAAATATGAAATTAGCATTGGATCCATCGATGTATCGTGATGATTTAACGTTGGAGGAAATGGTATATAAAACGGCGGAGCTTGGCTATGAATATATTGAGCTGTCGCCTCGCGAGGATTTTTGTCCATTCTATAAATATCCGAAGGTTGATTCAGCAAAAATCAAACAATTAAAGCGGCTTTTAAAGGATACAGGTGTTAAGCTTTCATCTCTCCTCCCTCTTTACCACTGGGCGGGTCCTGATGAAGATCGCCGCCAGGCTGCGGTGCGCAATTGGAAAAGGGCGATCGAAATTGCGGTTGAACTTGAAGTGGAATTGATGAACAGTGAGTTCAGCGGTTCAAAATATGATCCTTTAACAAGTGAAGAAAAATTTATCAAATCGATGGATGAGCTTCTGCCAGTCTTTGAAAAAGAAGGCGTTAAACTCAATCTTCAAGCCCATCCATACGATTTTATCGAAACGCACAAAGGCGCGATGGATATGATCCGCGCGCTAGACAAGGATTGGATCAATCTTGTCTACTCGACTGCGCATACGTTCTTCTATGATGACGGCAAAGGCGACATCGAGACCATGTTTGACGAAGCCGGCGACCGCCTTACACATGTTTTATTTGCGGATACCTATAATCACAAAGCGGCTCATGGCCTGCGCTATATCGTCAACCCGCCTGACGCCAAAGTAACGGTTCATCAGCATCTAGACATTGGCCAAGGCGAAGTTGATTTTGATACGATTTTCAGAAAGATGAGAGAAATGAAGTTCGATGGAATTGCGACCAACGCCGTATTTGCTTGGGTTGACAAAAGAGCGGATGAATCAAGCCGTTTTATGCTTCAAAAAATGAAAGAAGAATTAGGTCTGGCATAAGCTGAGCATGGAGTTCGGCGGGATAGGATAAAGCAGCCTTCCTGCCGAACTCCCTTCATATCTAAAACGCAGATGGGGGAGTCTGACATGAAACTTTGTTTTAATGAAGCAACAACATTGGAAAACTCAAATCTTAAACAGGATGTAGAACTATGCGAAAAGCACGGCTATGATTATATTGAAATTCGCACAATGGATAAGCTGCCAGAGTACTTAAAAGACCATACATTGGACGATCTGGCGAAGTGTTTTCAAACCCATCACATCAAACCGCTTGCTTTAAACGCACTCGTTTTCTTCAACAACCGTGATGAAAAGGGGCACAATGAGATCATCGCTGAATTTAAAGACATGATGGAAACGTGCAAAACCCTCGGTGTGAAATATGTCGTGGCTGTTCCGCTTGTGACTGAGCAGAAAATTGTAAAAGAAGAGATCAAAAAGAGCAGTGTAGAGGTGCTGACTGAGCTCTCAGATATCGCGGAGCCGTACGGCGTAAAAATCGCGTTCGAATTTGTCGGCCACCCGCAATGTACGGTCAATACGTTTGAACAGGCATACGACATCATAAACACAGTCGACCGGGACAATGTCGGGCTTGTCCTTGACAGTTTCCATTTCCATGCGATGGGGTCAAATATCGAGAGCTTAAAGCAGGCGGACGGAAAGAAAATTTTCATCTACCATATCGACGATACCGAAGATTTCCCAATCGGCTTTTTAACGGATGAGGATCGTGTGTGGCCTGGCCAAGGGGCGATTGACTTAGATGCCCACTTATCAGCCCTCAAAGAAATCGGGTTCTCTGATGTTGTATCGGTTGAGCTCTTCCGTCCCGAATACTATAAGCTGAGTGCCGAGGAAGCTATTCAAACAGCGAAAAAAACAACGGTTGATGTTGTTTCAAAATACTTCAAGATGTAATGGATAAAGGAGGGGTGAACATGGCTTTTGTATCGATGAAAGAGCTTCTTGAAGATGCAAAGCGGGAGCATTACGCAATCGGCCAGTTTAATATCAACGGCCTGCAGTGGACGAAGGCGATTTTACAGGCTGCGGAGGATGAACAGTCGCCTGTCATTGCAGCGGCGTCGGACCGGCTGATCGACTATTTGGGCGGATTCAAAACCGTAGCCGCGATGGTCAATACGCTGATGGAAGAATTGTCAATTACCGTTCCCGTTGTCCTTCACCTTGATCATGGGAGCAGTGTGGAGCGCTGCAAACAAGCCATTGACGCAGGGTTTAGCTCGGTGATGATTGACGGGTCACATTCGCCGATTGATCAGAACATCACCATGACGAAAGAGGTAGCGGACTATGCGAAGCTTCACGGTGTGTCAGTGGAGGCTGAAGTCGGCACAGTAGGCGGCATGGAGGACGGCCTTGTGGGCGGTGTCAAATACGCTGATCTTCATGAATGCCAGCGTCTCGTGGAAGAAACCAATATTGACGCCCTGGCGGCTGCGCTCGGATCAGTACATGGTAAGTATCAAGGTGAGCCCAAACTCGGCTTCAAAGAGATGGAGGAAATCGCTAAGATCACGAACATTCCGCTTGTTCTTCACGGCGCCTCGGGAATTCCGGCTGATCAAATCGCACGAACAATCCAGCTTGGCCACGCGAAGATCAACATCAATACAGAATGTATGGTGGCATGGGCAGAAAAAACGCGCTTCATGTTCGAGAACAATCCTGACTTATATGAACCCCGCGCTTATATGACCCCGGGAATCGACGCGGTAAAAGAAACAGTGAAAAGCAAAATGAGAGAATTCGGCTCAGCGGGAAAAGCCGCTAGACAGCAAGTCAGCTGAAGAAAAAGCACTCACGTCAGCGTGAGTGCTTTTGTCATGCCATTTATTCTTGGTTTTCTTTCTCGCGCTTCACCAGCATATCAGCAATCAAATCAACCTGTTTGCTGACGGAGATCGGGTCGTACGGGTAGAATGTGTCAAAATCGTTGATGAACACACGGTTATGTTTGACAGCGTCTAGGTTTTTCCAGATAGCGGATTCCTTTAGCTTATCGAGTGTGTTGCTTTCGCCTTTCGGATTGTAGTCCGTAATGAACATATAATCTGCGGCATACTCAGGAATAACCTCTTGAGAGAGCTGTTTCATCTCTCCTTTTTTAATGACATCCTGTTCGATTTTTTCAGGCGCTTTTAACCCAAGCGCGTTGTATACAGCTTGGCCGCCGCGTCCGCCATTATCATTAAACACCCAGAATTCGCCCTTGTCCGTGTTTTCATATATGCCGAAGGTTGCATCCTTGTCGATGACGCCGGCCACTTTCTTTTTGGCTGCTTCCGCTTTTTTGTTAAAGTCAGCAATAAATGATGCTGCTTCATCTTTCGCTCCGGCGATATCTCCGAACATGCTGACCGTATCCTGCACGTTTTTCGCTGTGTTATAAGGAACGACAACAGTTGGAGCGATTTTCTTTAATTGATCGACATTCTCTTCATTCATGACAACAATTAAGTCAGGCTGAAGCTCCATCACTTTTTCAACGCTGATAGGATCACCGATATTCTTCACATCTTTTAGCTTTGATGTTAAAAACGGATTATCAAATGACCATGAGCCTGAGCCGACCACATTCGCTCCGACAGACAGCAGTTCCCCAGCATAAAAATCAGTGACAATGCGTTTCGGATGTGCCGGAATGTTGACGTTCCCTTTTGTTGATTTGTATGTTCTCATTCCTGTCTTTTCGGTATCTGAATCACTTGAGCTTCCTTTCGAAGCCGTACCGCTGCAAGCGCTGGCAAACATAAGAAGCAGCACCAGCATGCCCACGAGCAATATGTTCTTTTTCATCAAGAACCCCCCAATATGTACGGTAATTTTATTAGTAATGATTATCATTATCAATTAATAATATAGCAAGAAACCAGTTCCCCGTCTATCTCTATTTTAGGGAGAGAAAGTTTTTTCGTTTACAGATGACGCGGTATGCTTAATCAATTATTATAGGTAAATGGGAGGGGGAAAATATGGGAATCACAAAAAGAGGTGCCGCGTGGGAGTGGCTGAATAGCTGGTGGATGCTGTTTATTTTCATGCCTTTTGCCATAACCAGTTTTTTTGCTTTTTTATTTATTGGCATCAAGGTCAGAAATAGAAAGTGGATCATGTATGGAATCATTTATTTTTTCGTATTTGCATTTGGTTTTGTGCTGCCCGATGAACCAGGAATTTTTGTTGTTCTCCCATTATGGGCTGTGACGATTATTCATGGTTTTAAAGTGCGTCCGCTGTATCTGATTCAGCTAGATGTCTACAAAGACAATGTGGAGGCACGGGCCTTTGCTGAGGCAAGAAGTGAAGCCGAGAGCAGATTTCATGCTCCGAAGCAGTCTATTCAGGATATACATATTCGCAAAGAACGGTAAGAAAAAGCTCAACACGAACAGGGTGTTGAGCTTTTTCTATGGTTACTGCTGATAGGAATGCTGCTGGAATGACGTGTTTTGGCCGAATGGAAGTGTAGAAACATTCGTATTCATCACGCTGGATTGTCCAGTGAGTTCCTGCTGCATTTGGTTGCACATATTGACAACTTGCTGGCATTTTTGAATGGCCGTGTCATGTCCGTGCAGCGCTTGCTGAATGGTATGTGCAGCTTGTTGTTCGTGGTTTAGAATTTGCTGCAGCATTTGGATGTTTTGCTGTTCCTGATGAAGCATTTGGCGATATTGCTGGCTGCTTTGCTGTGTTTGCTGAATAAGCTGCTGAGCAGTCTGGCGGGCTTGGTTCAGCTGCTGCAAGCCGTGTTGTGTATTATGCATGAGTTATCCCTCCATGTGATCGATTGACGTGAGTCGGTATTATCATGCAACCTGAATGAAAAGAAATTCCTCAAACGAGAAACTACAATTATTTTCCTCAGTTTTTCTTTCTTTGAACACAGCCGATAAGAATTGTATACTTTGTACAAACCCTTTTTATGTAAATGCTCCGCTATTTATACCGCATGAATGGCGGAAAACGAAGCCCTGAAATGAGGGATTCGTCTTCCGCTTTTTTCTTTGCCCGCTTCAAAAACCACCTTCACCCGCGGTAAATGGGATATTCAGCCTGTTTTCTACCGTACGGAGGCGCTGATTGAGCCGATTTAAGCGGCGGGTATGGCGTTCAATGGCTTGGCTTAACTGACTGACCTGTTCGGCCATCCGGGCAATTTCCCGATTTTGGCGCCGGTCTTCATTTGTGAGCCGTGTTAATTCCCTTGTTTGTTGTTCATTCTGCCGTTCAAGAGCTGCAACTCTTCTTTCTAATGCCGGCGGCTGTCTGTCTATGGGGTGTGGGTTGTATACATCCTGCCGCGGATGAGGATTGTATTCATAGTGGCTATAGTAAGGTTCCTGCTGAGGCGGCTGCGGGCCGTAATATGGATAAGGGTACATGTGATCAATCTCCTTACAAAATGTAATGTATGGGTGAATTCCTTATAACTTATGTAGTCATTGGCACAGTGCCACGGCATTCGCCCAACAAGGAGAGAAAGGACGGTGATCGCCATGAGAAAAAACTGTGTCATGTTACTAGCGGCTTTATGTTTCATGATAGGGGGCTGCCAGCGCAAAAGGAGGAAACGCCGTTTTATTACGGAACGTGGAATGAGGGACTAACCCCAGGATCTATGGTTGGCGTGAGGTCAGCAACGGTTACGTTTACCAAAGACGAGGTGTTGGAGACGGAAATGATAAAAGGAAGAGGAGAGGTGCAGCTGCCTTCTAAGGCGTACAAGGTGTTGTCCCAGAGCACTGACGGGTCCATTGAGATTCAGTATCTCGGCTCCTATTATCCGATCAAAAGCACGCTGAAGAGGGGAGAAAACGAGACGTTGATTTGGGAGCAAAATGGCCAGACAAAAACGATGACGAGAATGGAATCAAAGACAGGCAAGGAGGAGACATATGAGAAATAAAAAAGCTGAAAGCCTGGTGTTAACAGGACTTATCTTACATATCATACAGTGGATTTTGATATTATGGGCTTTTCTCAAGATAAAACATTTATTTAGTGACTATACGATCTATAACCCACATGTCATCAGCGGATCTATGCAATCCTTATCGTTTATCCAAATGATGCGCGCTATGATGTACTCAGGGGCTTTCGTCAATTATATTTTGTTTTTTGCGCTTGCCTTTCTTATTTATTCTGTCGTGTTGCATGCCATCTTGATTGTGATGGAGTTGGCCGCTTACATCATGATTAGACGGAATCCTGCATCATCATGGTCAGTCTTTTTGGCGGCGGCAGGTGTGAAGCTCGCCATCTTGAATATAACCGGCATTCCTTTTTTAGCTGCCGGCTTCCTGTTGATGAAACAGAAAAAAGCAGAAAATGGCGAAATGGAGACAGAAAGAAAGCGGAAACCGCGCACGCGCATCCGAAGACAAGGCCGGCGTCTCAATAGAATCAGGAGAAAATCATCTCTTCCAGTTGAATATCAAAAAGAAAAAACGATATGATGGGACTATAGCCTGAAAACGACACGAAGGAGATGCAGGATGTACAAACTAATTGCAATTGATATGGACGGAACACTTTTAAATGATCATCATGAAGTAACAGAGGAGGTCCGCAACGCGCTTAACGCGGCAAAAGCGGAAGGCGTTAAAATTGTGCTTTGCACCGGCCGGCCTATCGGGGGCGTGCGGAGATATTTAGATGAACTGAATCTAATTGAAGAAGGTGACTATGTCATCGCGTATAACGGAGCGCTTGTTCAAAATACGCATACAAATGAAGTGGTCACGGAGCTGTCTCTCGGATATGATGATTTGACTTCATTATATGACCTGAGCATAGAGCTGAAGACGCCGATGCATTTCTTTGACTCATCTAACCTGTATACGCCTAACCGGGATATCAGCGAATTTACCGTATACGAATCCTATGTGACACAAGTGCCGCTTCACTACCGAAAAGTTGACGAAATGCCAAAAGACATCCTCATCCCGAAAGTGATGTTTATTGATAAACCGGAGAACTTAAGCCACGTCATTACATCGATTCCTACAGACGTGAGAGAAAAATACACGATGGTTAGAAGCGCGCCTTTCTTTTATGAAATTCTGCACCCTGAAGCCAGCAAAGGAAATGCTGTACGCCAGCTGGCGGAGCTGCTTGAAATTGAACAGGCCGAAGTCATGTCGATTGGCGACAACGGGAACGACCTGACAATGATTGAATGGGCGGGCTGCGGCGTTGCCATGGCAAACGCCATTCCGGAAATATTGGAGGCAGCAAACTTTCAAACGCGCTCCAATAATGAACACGGCGTTGCCCATGCGATTCACGAGCTTGTGTTGGCGAAATAATGAATCCAGCCTTTTAGGAGGCTGGATTTTTTTATCGGGGCTTTATTGTTCCTGTCCGGTCTGTAATGACCTGCAGTCCTTTCTGCGGAATGGAGATTAAGATTTCTTTTCCGGCGATGCCATCAATATTAAGGACGTCAGCGATTGACCATGCTCCTCCTCCCAAGACATAATTTTTGCCTGTTCCTTGATGGTCTTTCACAAGATAGACAGAGTCTTGTGTTTTGAGAATGATTTCTTCACCGGGTTTGCCGTCTGTATCCGCCGTATCATAGAACGTCCAAGAGAGGTATGGCACATCATAGGACTTGAAGTTTTTTTTCGTATCATTGAAGACATATAGCTTGTTGCCGACGGTGACCACAAGCTCAGCGCCTGCCCTTCCATCGGTATCCGCCGCTTTGACAACATTCCAAAATCCCCAGTTGCCCGATGGCACGGTATGCTCTCTGGCAGATTTTAAACGGTCATTCACGATCATAATTTTATTGCGTTCAATGATGACGAGTTCATTTCCAGCCTGTCCGTCAGTATCGATTACATTTGTAATCGCCCAGTTTCCGTATGGTACTGAATAGGTTTTGACGGTGCGATCCACATGGTTGATCACATATACACCATTAAATGGAGCTACAGTGCTTTTGGCCAGCGGCTTCACCGTTTGCGGCTGTTCAGGGACAGCGGGATCAGGGTCGGGAACAGGCTGCGGAGCCTTTGGCGGCCATTTCACCTCACCGCTGCTGACCACGACCAATTCTGCACCGGCTTTTCCGTCCAAATCAGCGCCGCCTGCGACATGCCAGCCAGCACTTGGAATTTTGTATGAGGCCGTTTTCCCGTCAGAGCTGGCAACCAATATAGAATCCACAGTATTGTAAACAGCCTCTAATCGCCCATCTCCGTTCAGATCCCAAGAGCCGATGTATACTTTCTGCCCGGCGGCTTCGGCATGCAGATTTAGAGAAGAAAAAAGGAAGAACACTAGAACAAATAGCCAGCATTTTTTCATGTCCTCTCAGCTCCATTTCTTATTTTTTGACATCGGCAATCAAGCCAATCCGGTCCGTAATCATTTTTTGCGGAGAGTTGGGAATGTCAATGAGGACCTCTGCCCCGGGAAGACCATCAATATCAGTAATGGTTTTCACATTCCAAACGCCGTTTTGCCGGATGAAGTAGTCTTTCTTTGCACCGCCGTTGCGAAAAATGTGAATGTAATTGCCTTTCGAAACAACGACATCGGCACCGTTATCACCATTTGTATCTGCAACCCCTTCGATTTTCCATGGCTGTGTCGATACAGATACTGGATAAGTGGCAACCCGGCGGCCGCTGTCGTATATGATTTTTAGGTCATTTCCTGCTTTTACGGCGATTTCACTGCCTGTTTTTTTATCGATATCCGCAATCCCACCTATATTCCATACGCCGTTAGTCACCATGCGATACTCACGGACGTTGTTCGCCCTATCATCAATGATTTTGACATAGTCACCTGCTTTAACAATCACTTCATCTCCCTCATTGCTGTTTGTATTGGCTGTTCCTGCAACGTCCCAAGGGCCGTTTGTGATCTGGTATTCTCTCACATATTTGCCGGCATAATGAATCACTTGGGCATGATTTCCCGCCTTCACAATCAATTCAGCACCCGGCTTGCCGTTCGTATCAGCTACAGCTGAAAGCTCCCATACCGGATTTGAAATCGAAAATGTTGTTGATATATTTCTCTCGTTGACGACCTCTATCGCATTTCCGTTATACGAAAATACTTGCTCCAGTTTCCCATCACCATTTAGATCCCAGGAACCTAAATAATTTCGAATGGGCGTAGCTGCTGCAGAGGTCTGTAAAAAGAAAAAGGAAACCATCACCATCAATATCGAGCATTTTTTTCTCATAAATGTATCTCCTCATCTTTTATTTGGAAAACAATTCAAAATAGTACATTCTGCGCTCTAGACTCTATCCCTCTTCTATTGAGAAAATGTCAATCTTTTGACATATCGGTTTAAGGCTTTTGGCCATCTCTTTTGATTCATCATCTTCCAATGCTGGCCATGAGTGTCGCAGTTGTGGTAAGCACAGCTATCCCCGTTTTGATGCAGAATGAAAAAAATAGCGGCTAGAAACATTGAAAAACCAGCTTGCGGGATCATGGCTGCCGGAGTGGCTTCCTCCTCAGCCGATGATAGCTGAGGCAGAGGCTGTTTCAACTCTGTTCAATCGGGAATGTTACAGTAATGATTCTGTGAAAGAGGGTTGGGCACATGGCCGTGAAAGACGAGTGCATGTCTAAAATCAAACAAGAAACCAAGCCTTGGATCAAGAGGTGCGGGAGGCTTGGTTACTTTGCATTTGGCGGCGTTTTTATCCTGCTCGGGATCTTAGCGTGTATGACGGCAGCTGGAGCGGGAAGCGCGAAAGATTCGAGCGGAGCGCTCCACATGTTATCACGCATGCCGTATGGACCGATCTTGCTTTTGCTCATTGGCGTCGGTCTCACCGGCTATGTGATATGGATGGTGTTGAGCGCGTTCAAAGACACAGAGGGACACGGAACAAGCAGACGCGGGCTGTCGCGGAGGATGGGAAATCTTTTTAGCGCCGCTGTATACGGAACCATTGCTTGGAAAGCCTTGCGTTTTGTATTTGCCCAAGGGGGAGGAAGCACGTCGGAACAGACGTGGTCCGCTTATGTATTGGCACAGCCGTTTGGCCAATGGCTCACAGGGCTTACGGGTGCGGGTTTTGTCCTATTTGCGATCGTTCAATTTGTGAAGGGCATCCGGGCTTCATTTATGAAAGAATTCGATACATCAAAAATGAACAAACAGATGATATGCATCGCGAAAAACACCGGGCGCGCAGGCAATATCGCCCGAGCCATTATTTTCTCGGCCATCGGCTATTTTCTTATTAAGACAGCCATGACCGCTGACCCTGATGATACAAGAGGCTTTGACGGCGCGCTCGCCGAACTCGCACAGCAGCCGCATGGCAAATGGATTCTATCTATGTTGGCGTTCGGGCTGATTTTATATGGAATATACGCCATTATGAAAGGCATTTATCAGTATATGACATGGAAGAAGTGAGCTCTGGACAGGTCCGCGTTCAGAGCGTTTTTCAATTTCTCTGAAATCAGGTGGATGAAAGCCAGCGTCAGCCTGTATAATAAAAGCAAATCGAAAGCAGTTTCATCATGAACTGATCCACAGGGAGGTGCGGAATGGATCGGGAAAAACAACAATTAAGCATAGAAGCGGCAAGGCTCTACTATCAGTCTGATTACAGTCAGCAGCAAATTGCTGAGCAGCTCAACATTTCAAGGCCGACCGTTTCCCGGCTGCTGCAATATGCAAAGGCAAAAGGGTTTGTCCAGATTCGCGTCATGGACCCTTTTGAGGATTTGGATGCGCTCGGTTCCATGCTTGAAGAAAAGTACGGGCTTCTCGAGGCGCATGTTGTGTTTTCTCCGACACCCGATTATGCAGGAATTACACATGACCTAAGCCGCTATGGTGCAGAATATATGCATGAAACGGTGAAAGACGGCGACATTGTCGGTGTCAGCTGGGGAACCACCATGTATCAAATCGCGCAAAACATGCAGCCGAAGGAGGTAAAAGGCGTCGAGGTCGTCCAGCTGAAAGGCGGCATCAGCCACTCCCGGGTGAACACGTATTCTGCTGAAACGATTCAGCTGTTTGCAGAGGCTTTTCAAACGATGCCGCGCTATCTCCCGCTTCCCGTCGTATTTGATCATGCGGATGTAAAGCAAATGGTGGAGAACGACCGACATATCGAACGGATTATCGAGATGGGCAAGCAGGCGAATATCGCTCTCTTCACGGTGGGAACGGTCCGTGACGAAGCGCTGTTATTCCGGCTCGGGTATTTTAATGAAGAAGAGAAGGCCCTTTTGAAAAGGCAAGCTGTCGGGGATATCTGTTCACGCTTTTTTGATGCAGAAGGGAATATTTGCAGCAGCGCCATCAATGACCGGACCATTGGCGTCGAGCTTGAAGACCTCAGGCAGAAGGAACGCTCCATTTTAGTGGCCGGCGGGAGCAGAAAAGTGTCCTCCATACACGGGGCGTTGACAGGAAAATACGCCAACGTTTTAATCATCGACCAGCATACCGCAAGGGCGCTTGTTCATGATTTGTGACATATGCTAACTGTTCGCTGAACAAAATTTCAATTACCAATTTACATATGTTCAAAAGTCGGTTATGCTAAAAAATATCTTAACAAAAAAGGAAGTGTGGGACGGATGTCATTAGCTAACATAATTGATCATACAGCTTTGAAACCGCATACACAAAAAGCGGAAATTCTAACATTAATCGAAGAAGCGAAAACATACAAATTTGCTTCTGTATGTGTCAACCCGACATGGGTGCAGCTTGCTGCAAAAGAGCTTGAGGGAACTGGAGTTGACGTTTGTACGGTCATCGGCTTCCCGCTCGGTGCCAGCACAACTGAAACAAAAGCGTTCGAAACAAAAGACGCGATTTCAAAAGGCGCCACTGAAGTGGACATGGTCATTAACATTGCCGCTTTGAAAGACAAAGAAGATGATATGGTTGAAGCGGACATCCGCGGTGTGGTGGAAGCTGCAGCCGGAAAAGCGCTTGTCAAAGTCATTATCGAAACATGCCTTCTGACTGATGAAGAAAAAGAGCGTGCATGCCGTTTAGCGGTTTCTGCGGGAGCGGATTTCGTGAAAACATCAACAGGCTTCTCAACAGGCGGTGCAACGAAGGAAGATATCGCCTTAATGCGCAAAACAGTAGGTCCTGATATCGGCGTGAAAGCGTCCGGCGGCATCAGAACGAAAGAAGATGTTGACACAATGGTCGAGGCGGGAGCGAGCCGAATCGGCGCTAGCGCAGGCGTTTCCATTGTAAAAGGGGAACATGCATCTGGCGGAGACAACTATTAAGAAGCTGACGGAAGGCCGATTGCTTTCCGTTACTCTTCTATTATTCACGGGGAAATAATATTGTAAGCGAATACAGATAAAGGAGAACACATATGAAGTATTTGATTGGGATTATCGGTTTAATCGTGTTTTTAGGCCTTGCATGGATCGCAAGCAGCGGGAAAAAGAGAATTAAGATCCGCCCAATTGTTGTTATGCTCATTTTGCAATTTATACTCGGCTACATTCTCCTCAATACCGGTGTAGGGAATTTCCTTGTAGGAGGATTTGCAAAAGGATTCAATTACCTGCTTGGATACGCGGCAGAGGGAATCAACTTTGTGTTTGGCGGTCTGGTGAATGCGGACCAAACGACATTCTTTATGAATGTTCTCTTGCCGATTGTGTTTATTTCCGCTCTGATTGGGATTTTGCAAAAATGGAAAATACTCCCGTTCATTATTAGATATATCGGACTTGCTCTCAGCAAGATAAACGGTATGGGAAGACTGGAATCGTATAACGCAGTCGCTTCTGCTATTTTAGGGCAATCTGAAGTATTTATCTCCTTGAAGAAAGAACTCGGTCTTTTAAATCAGCAGCGCATGTACACGCTTTGCGCCTCTGCGATGTCAACCGTATCCATGTCAATCGTCGGCGCGTATATGACGATGCTGGAGCCGGAATATGTTGTAACGGCGCTGGTCTTGAACTTATTTGGCGGTTTCATTATTGCTACTATTATTAATCCTTACGATGTGGAAGAAGAAGAGGATATGCTGCGTGTTGAAGAGGAAGAAAAGCAATCCTTCTTCGAAGTGCTCGGAGAATACATCCTTGATGGCTTCAAGGTAGCGGTTGTTGTCGCTGCGATGCTGATTGGATTTGTTGCGATCATTGCCTTGATTAACGGTATTTTTAATGCAGTATTCGGTATTTCCTTCCAAGACATTCTTGGATATGTGTTTGCTCCATTCGCTTTTCTTGTGGGGATCCCATGGAATGAAGCTGTTAATGCGGGAAGCATTATGGCAACAAAAATGGTATCTAATGAATTTGTCGCCATGACGACATTAACGCAAAACGGATTCGAATTCAGCGGCCGAACAACAGCGATCGTATCGGTATTCCTTGTGTCATTTGCGAACTTCTCCTCAATCGGGATCATCGCCGGTGCCGTAAAAGGACTGAATGAAAAACAAGGAAATGTTGTTGCTCGTTTCGGCTTGAAATTATTATACGGCGCAACGCTTGTCAGCTTTTTATCAGCGGCAATTGTGGGCTTGATTTACTGAACATAATCGAAAAGGATCGGTGACCATAATGAGAATGGTAGACATCATCATCAAAAAACAAAACGGAAAAGAACTCACCACAGAGGAAATTCAATTTTTCGTGAACGGCTATACGAACGGAAGCATTCCTGATTATCAGGCAAGCGCGCTTGCCATGGCGATTTTTTTCCAGGATATGAGTGACCGCGAGCGTGCGGACTTGACGATGGCTATGGTGAACTCCGGTGAAACGATTGATCTTTCTGCCATTGAAGGGATTAAAGTGGATAAACACTCCACCGGCGGCGTCGGCGACACGACAACACTCGTTCTCGCCCCGCTTGTTGCGGCTCTTGATGTGCCGGTAGCCAAAATGTCAGGACGCGGCCTCGGCCATACGGGCGGAACGATTGATAAATTAGAGGCCATTGACGGGTTTCACGTGGAACTGTCGAAGGACGAATTTATTAAGCTCGTGAACCGCGACAAGGTTGCCGTCATCGGCCAAAGCGGCAACTTGACGCCGGCTGATAAAAAACTGTACGCGCTGCGTGATGTAACGGGAACGGTTAATTCCATCCCGCTCATCGCAAGCTCGATTATGAGCAAGAAAATCGCTGCCGGAGCGGACGCCATCGTACTCGACGTCAAAACGGGAGCGGGCGCCTTCATGAAAACGGACGAAGACGCCGCTGAACTCGCCAAAGCGATGGTGCGTATCGGAAATAACGTCGGCCGCCAAACCATGGCAGTCATTTCCGACATGTCCCAGCCGCTCGGCTTTGCGATCGGAAATGCGCTCGAAGTCAAAGAAGCGATTGACACGCTCAAAGGCGAGGGTCCTGAAGATCTTCATGAGCTAGTTTTAACGCTCGGTAGCCAAATGGTTGTACTTGCGAAAAAAGCCAATACATTAGACGAGGCGAGAGCGAAGCTGGAAGAAGTCATGAAAAACGGCAAAGCGCTGGAGAAATTCAAGGACTTCCTGAAAAACCAAGGCGGCGACAGCTCGATTGTTGACGATCCGTCTAAGCTTCCGCAGGCTGCCTATCAAATTGATGTGCCTGCCAAAGAAGCCGGTTTCGTCTCCGAAATCGTCGCGGACGAAATCGGCGTCGCAGCCATGCTGTTAGGTGCTGGACGTGCCACAAAAGAAGACGAAATCGATTTAGCCGTCGGCATCATGCTCCGCAAAAAGGTCGGCGACAAGGTAGAAAAAGGTGAACCGCTCGTCACGCTTTACGCCAACCGTGAGAACGTCGATGAAGTCATGGCGAAAGTCTATGATAACATTCGCATCGCAGCGGAAGCGAAGGCGCCGAAGCTGATTCATACGTTGATTACGGAATAATCATAAAGCACATCCCATCCTGAGTGGGGTGTGCTGTTTTGATTGTCTTTGTATTCCCTCTCGGCTGTTTTTTTGAAAAGATGGGATCAAAAGTGAGGACGATGCAAGAAGGCATAAGAGGTTAAAGCGGTGTGCGAAAACAGATCCTTTACTTTCTCTCTTTTTTAAGATTCTCTTTCTAAAGTTAGTACTCGCATTCTCATCTATATAGGGAGGTAAGGACCCCCGATTGTTTAAGCGACCGAGCTTAATGAAATCTAGGGTATGGCCAAGTCAAGTGAAACCGTAACGATCAGTCAGGTATGATAATAAAAAATGTCACGAAAAGGGAACTGATCCAGAAGAAAGCCGCTTTATTATAATCTATGACGTGGCAAGACCGGCCAAAGCGTTTGACACATGTGGATGGAAAAATAGAAAACAAGAAAGAAGGAAAAATGGCAAAAGGGTTGAATTATGAAGTAGAGGATATGCAAGCAGCAGTCCTGCATCAAGCAGGTAGCGAGACCATCAATCTCTCCCTGGATATCATGAACATCATAGTAAGAGAACAGTGGGAAATCACTTACCCGTTTGAATATGAAAACATCCGGTCTTTATAAACGGGCCGGGGTTTCTTCATAGAAAAATGTAAGCGCTTTAAATTTTAATAAAAAAGTGAGGCGAATTGTGTAAATGTTCAATCGATTATTCGGTGTATGTTTTCTTGCAGCCCTTATCATGGCCTTCACCCTGCCAAACTCCGCGTATGCACAAAAGGCAGAAAAACCCGTATTTACAGAAGTCAGTGTCCATGACCCTTCCGTCATTGAGACAAACGGCACCTTTTATGTTTTTGGATCTCATCTTGCTTCAGCAAAAACAAATAACCTCATGCAATGGCAGCAGCTGACCACTAGTGTAAGCAACACCAATCCTCTGATTCCGAATGTCTACGAAGAATTAAAAGATACCTTCGAATGGGCGCAATCCGATACCTTGTGGGCGGCTGACGTCAGACAGCTGGCGGACGGCAAATACTACATGTACTACAACGCCTGCCGCGGCGATTCGCCAAGATCCGCCATGGGGGTTGCCGTCGCTGATCACATTGAAGGCCCTTACAAAAACAAAGGCATCTTTTTGAAATCAGGCATGGAAGGCACAAGTGACGATGGAACACCGTATGACGCGACCAAACATCCGAATGTTGTCGATCCGCATACCTTCTTTGATAAAGACGGCAAGCTGTGGATGGTGTATGGATCTTACTCTGGCGGCATTTTCATTCTAGAAATGAATCCGAAAACGGGCTTTCCGCTTCCTGGTCAGGGATATGGCAAAAAACTGCTCGGCGGCAACCACAGCAGAATTGAAGGCCCGTATGTTCTCTACAATCCAGACACCAAGTACTACTACTTATACCTATCATATGGCGGTCTCGACGCAACAGGCGGCTACAACATCCGTGTGGTCCGCTCCAAAAAACCGGACGGTCCATACTATGACGCAGAAGGCAACCCAATGATTGACGTCCGCGGCAAAGAAGGCACAGTCTTCGACGACCGCTCGATCGAACCATACGGTGTCAAACTGATGGGCAGCTATTCGTTTGAGACAGAAAATGAAAAAGGAACAGGATACGTCTCGCCAGGCCACAACTCGGCATATTATGACGAAAAAACCGGACGTTCCTATTTACTCTTCCACACCCGCTTCCCGGGCAGAGGTGAAGAACACCAGGTCAGAGTCCATCAAATGTTCATGAACAAAGACGGGTGGCCGGTAACAGCGCCATATCGCTATGCGGGTGAAACGCTGAAAGATGTAAAACAAAAAGACATCACAGGAACCTACAAGCTCATCCAGCACGGAAAAGACATCTCAGCCGACATCAAAAAAACCATTAGCATCCAGCTCAACAAAAACCGCACCATTTCCGGGGAAATGACCGGAACATGGAAGAAAACCGGAAAAAACACAGCCGAAATCACGTTAGCCGGCAAGAAATATAGCGGAGTGTTTTTACGGCAGTGGGATTCGGTGAGAGAGAAGAACGTGATGACGTTTAGTGTGCTGAATGGCAGTGGTGAAGCTGTTTGGGGAACTAAATAAGATGGAGAAACGCCTTCGTAGGAGGGCGTTTTTTTATCCGCTTTATTGACTATAAGCAACAGTCCAAAGGAAGAAAAAACAGAGGGTCAGTAAGGAATAAAGACCTAAATAAAAAGTCCTCTCTATTCTAATTATTCTCCTTGTAAAATCATCAAAAGTGAGTTTTTAGCATTTTTGAACTAACCACTCCTCCTCTAAGACAAAACTTTACACCTATTCATCCAATATGACCCTTCATGTAATATGAAAATAGTCTGTATTGTAAAGAATTAACACAGTTTGATAGAAACATGAGGTGTTGCGGCATGCATAGTGAAATGTTGTTACATTCGGTAAAAGCCGACTTATATGATAAGCAGGAACAGATCCATCAGTTAAAGCGAGTGCTACATGAAATCAGACAAATCAAACACGATTTTTCCAAAGTTCAGCACTTCATCCACCATCCGCACCTTGACCGGAATGCATGGAGAGGAAAACATGCTGAGCGGTTTGAAGATATTCGTGACGGAATGAACAAAACGTATGATCAAATCAAAAGCCAACAGGTCAGCGGAATCATGAAAAGCATAGAAGGGAAAATCAATTCATTAGAGGAAGACGTCTATTCCATAAGACGTCAAATCACAAAAATAGAGCATGAAATAAAAATTGAAAAACATAGAAAGTGAGGTGAGCACAAATGGCACAGGAAATCAAAATGGTGTATGGCACAGTGAAGCAAGGGCTTTCTCAGCTCAAGAATTCAGCTGAACTCAAATCCTCCGTGCCCGGCCATATCTCAGGCAAAAACCATTTAAACGTTGTGAAGTCCATCGAGCAATTAAATAAGGACATCAAAAAGCTCACTGAAGCATATGCGTCCGTTCTGGCCAAGCATATCGCACAAACGGAAAGCGCGGTAAACGCCATGAAGGAAACGGACGAGAACGTATCATCTTCCATGAAATAAAGCGCGGGAGGACAAGGGATTGAAAACATTAGATGTCCACGCTCTTCACGAGGGTATTCAGCATACAATTGAGAAACTGGACAAGCAAAAACAGCAGCTGGAGAAGCTGGAAAAAAGCGTTGAGCATCTGGCAGGCATGAAGGATGCGTTAAAAGGAAAAGGCGGAGATGCGATCCGAACCTTCTACGAGGAGTGCCACAAGCCCTTTCTCCTTTTCTTCGGCATGTTTATCGACGAATACAAAAAAGTGCTGAAACAAACACAGCATGCGATTTCCTCTGTAGAATCTGACTCCCACGGCATAATTGCGGAGGCTTTTCTCTCACAAGATGCAAGACACGGGGTCAAGCATGCAAGAGAAGTGACAGAACAGCTCACAGACGCAGTCAATCGTCAGACATCGACCATTGGCCACATCATCAGCCTGCCAACAGTCAATGACTCCTTTTTTCAGATGGAAACAGAACAGGCTGAACGGATTATTACAGACACCCTGCATAAGCTCATTCGATTTGAAGGCCAGCAAACCTACGTGCTAGAATCAGCAAAAACAGATTTTCAAACGATGAAAAAATACATAGATCAGCTCGAAGCGATGTACACCGGCCCGGAAATCGGAATCACAGGCTACAAAAGCGGCTCCATCCTGAAATCGCAGGAAGAAGAAAACATCAACCAAACCTTCGGCGCCATTAACCCGCAAATGAAGCAGGCGGTTGATTCACCGATGGAGATGATGTTGAAGAAGCTGGAGAAACATAAGCAGTCCAACGTTGATACCGTGATGAAAGATGGCAAACAACAGAAGATCGAGCGTGAGATTCATGCTGATGACAGTAACTTAACGGTATTACAGAAAGAAGCAGCAGCCCATCCGAAAGTGTATAATGACATACGGGTGATAGATGATAAACTGTATAATCATAAAGGATTAAAAAAGATAGATACGATTGAAGTGATTGACGAGTTAGAAAGTGATACTGCAAGCATTGACTACGTCGGCGGTAAATATTTTGTATATGAAAACGGGCAAATTGTGAGAGAATTCTATGCTGGAGGGAAAAAGCGGCTAGAAGAAGTTTCTTACATTCCAGAGGATAAAGTAGGTGGAGCTAAGCCGCTTGATTCGTTTCTTTCCGGAACTCAGTATGAATTTGTTGAGTGGGTAAGTCCTCAGGGTGCTGTTAAAAAATTGGCGGTGCGAGGCGGGAAGCGTGTAGTAACCAAAGTGGCTAAACATGTTGTGGAGAAGGAAAGTAAGGGTGAAGTTAAGAAGGTAGTTTCTAAGAAAGCTGGTAAGTATTCCACAAGTATCGATCATAAAGTTAAGGAAATCGAGATGCAAAATTTACCAAAGTGGGTCGGTGAGTCGTTTACTGATAGTAATTATAGAACTGTAATTACAAAGGAGAATATCAATTTTTATAGAACCTTTGGGGGGAGTGCAAGAGTTAATGGTTCATTTGTTACTACTAGACCTGCTGGGAATAGAATCAATGCGAAAATAAATACAGCTTTAGTGCCAGATTGGAAAAATTCAAGAGAGTTTGAAGCAGTAATAGAAGTCCCTAAAGGACAAATACTAAATATTGGTAGGGTTGAAAAGCAATATACAAAAACAGGAACATTATTAAAAGGTGAAGGAGACCAAATACTTCTGCCGCAAGGGTGGCCATCAGAATGGATAAAGGAGATAAGAAAAGTTCCAAGCCGATAAGGAGGATAATAAGTTGAATAGCAAAGAAAAATTAACCATACAAGTAGAAAAAGTAATAAGTAAACTGGAAAGTGATTATAATAGTGAAATAAATAATGGTATATATCAACTGTTATATAAAAGATATCAAAATGCATTAGATATATTGGAGAAAAATAAAGATATTAGGGAAATTAACATTATTGGTGGGGTTAGGGGTTATATGGATAGTTTTAATGACTATGAAAATCCATTACTTGAGGAATTGTATAAAGCGGAAAAAATATTAAAAGAGTTATTGTAATTTAATTACGAAAAAAATTACTAAAAGAATATCAAGATGATGAAACAATAGTCTACAAATTCGAGCCTAACAAAAAAAAATATGGGTAAAATCGAATAACTAGAAGGTTCTCATCGTTAGAGGAGATTCTTGATAAAGATTTTCTGTCAACATTTTATTTTGATCGAGCTGCACAAAGATTAGCAGTTTATTTAGTAAGAGAAAGAGGATATTTCCAGAAAAAACAGTTTTTGAGTTTTAGCTTATAATAAAACCTTGATTGGCAAAACGCCTTTCAAGGTTTTAATCTGCGTTCAATATAATAAGAAACAAAGAGGTTCTCCTATGATATATAATGCATTTGTTAAAGGACTTGATCCACATATAGAAGAGGAAGTGATTCTCAAAATAGAAGGGATAGAATTTACAGGTTTTTCTTCTGTCTGTCCTTATGAAATTGAAGTGGGGAAAAAATATCCTGTGTTAGTTGGTTTTACGATTTTGGATGAGTTAGTTATTCGTGAAATTAAAGAAAAACAAAAGAATTAGAACGGATTGATTTGGGATATCAGTATTATATTAGTGGAATTTTGCAAGAGAATTCAATTGATGCAGGAATCGTTCTTACTGATGAAGATGAGTATTTTTCTGAATATCCTTATTTGATTGGGGAACATGTTGAGATAAAGGTTGATAGGATAAGCATAGAATTTTTAAGAGACTCTGTTTAAATATAAAGTGAAGAAGATAGATGAGAAATTTTTATTGAGAAAAATAAATGAATCGTTACTAATCTTTCAGATTTTTTTGTCCCTAGCAGGAATATCTTTAACTATCATGACAATCTGGTTAGCAAACGCCAATGAATTCACGATATAGAGTTGTATGTGATTTCTGGTTTTTCATATGGTGTATTTTTCTTTTTGTTCCCTTTTGGTATTTATATATTCAGGAAAAGAATACTTGATTTATTAGATGAAGAATGATTTAAACATTTTAGCAAACCCTCCTTAAAAGGAGAGAGATGACATGTTATTGATCAATAAGCAAGCAAGGTGACCCTGTTTTTCAATTTTGGGCTGGAACATTCCATCATGATATTGAATCTCCCGATGACGCTTTACAAGAGTTATTAACAGAGGAAAGTAAAGAGTATTTGGAGATGTTATTGTCTTTTTAACGGATTTTATTGAAAGTGAGCATTCAGACAATGAGAAAAATGATTACATTCAATCTAGCGCAGATGGCGTGTATTTCCTGCGATTAATTTAGAACCAATTAAATGGCTAAAAAATGTAATGGAACAAATAAAAGAATCTTTAAGTGAAAATTAAAACGATGACGATTATTAACCTTGATTGGAAAAATGCCTTTCAAGGTTTTTTAATAACAATAATTTTTAGATTGCAATATAAACCAAAGGAAAAAATGTGGAGAGCTAACTTCACTGAAAATGAAATTACTGTTGTAGGATCAAAAACAGAATTAAGAAATGTACATGTAGATATTTTAGATTAAAAGGTGGGATATGATTATTTTAGAAATTAAAGCTTTAACTAAGGACTATGAAAATTGGGGTGAAGATGCTGATGATTTCTACGTTTCATTTGAACTTGACGTAGGATTGCCTGATATACCAGGCGCTTCTGATTTATTTACTTTTAATATTATTAGCCCTAAAAGATTGGATAAGATACTTGTAAGTACAAAAATTGAATTAGGTCATGGATATATCATAATGAGAGATTTTAATATAAAAACTGTCAATTCTACTGTAGAGACTATCATGAATAAATGTAAAGACGATGACTATGATAAGTATATGAATAATTTAGCTCAATACTTTAAATTACAAGGATAATACAAAAAAAGTTGTTGGCTAGTCGCTTATAGTTATACTAAAAGAATATGAATATATCGGAACTGTAAGCAATTTCGGATTTAATACACATGTTATATGATAAACAACTAGAGGTTTTTCATGTTAGAAGAGATTCCTGATTATAAAAGTCTCAATTCATAACTGTTTTAATTAAATGGTTTTCAGGACTCTTGCTTTGCTTCCTAGTGAGTAGCTTTAGAGTAGTATAGTGGTAACTGTTTTACCTTGATTGGCAAAGTGCCTTTCAAGGTTTTTTAATAAAAATAATCTTTTATAAATCTAATCTTTTATAAATCTAATCATAAACCATTTCTCCTTTTCTTCGGCATGTTTATCGACGAATACAAAAAAGTGCTGAAACAAACGCAGCATGCGATTTCCTCTGTAGAATCTGACTCCCATGGCATGATAGCGGAGGCTTTTCTCTTACACGATGCAAGACACGGGGTCAAGCATGCACGAGAAGTGACAGAACAGCTCACACACGCAGTCAATCGCCAGACATCAGCCATTGGCCACATCGTCAGCCTGCCGACAGTTAAGGATACCTTTTTTCAAATGGAAACAGAACAGGCTGAACGGCTGATTTCGGATACCTTGAATAAGCTCTTTCACTTTGACGGCCAGCAAACCCAGGCATTAGAAACAGCCAAAACAGATTTTCAAACGATGAAAAAATACATAGATCAGCTCGAAACGATGTACACCGGCCCAAAAATCGGAATCACAGGCTACAAAAGCGGCTCCATCCTGAAATCGCAGGAAGAAGAAAACATCAACCAAACCTTCGGCGCCATTAACCCGCAAATGAAGCAGGCGATTGATTCACCGATGGAGATGATGTTGAAGAAGCTAGACGAGAAAGAAAAGTCTAAAGTCGATGCAGTTGTCAAAACGGGCCATTCTAAAAAGGTAAATGAAAATATCATTATTATTAATGGTAAAGTGTATAATACGAGTGAACATGTAGAACATGTAAAAACTGATTTCTCAAATGCAGAGGTTAAGCAAGTTGTTTATAATGATACACTTTACAATGTATACATATCAGGTAATAACATGAAACTTGAACCTGTCGTCTCGCTTTCGGACATCAAAGTGGATGAGAGTGGATATGTGAAGATCTTAGAGACAGCTGTAGATCTTACCGGCGTGAATGATCTTTTTAAGGCCGTCACGGGCAGAGACCCTATAACAGGCAAAAAAGTCACAGGAAATGACCGTATTGTTGCCTCCATAAACTCAGTACCATTTGCTAAAATAGCTAAGTTAGAAAAGTTAAGAGATATTAATAAACTAATTGATGATGGGAAAAAGGCGAAGAAGGCTAAGGAAGTTAAAAACGTTTCTAAAAATACGGGGAATCTTAATAGAAAAGAGGCATTTAACAATGCGAAGGATTTAGCAGGTGTACCTAGGTGCCAACAACCTACACGTCAATGGCAAGTCGGAGATAATATCAATAAAAAGGGTGGCGACTTTAAAAATTACGAGTACAGTTCAAACCCAACTCATCACGGGCGTTACTATGAATACGATACCCCTCAAGGAAAAAGGGTTATTGTAGAGCATATAAATGATGGAAGACTGCATTCACATGCAGGAAAACCAAAAGACGGTGCTAATCCATTTGAGTATGATTTTAAGAAAGAAAGATACTCTAATATTTATGGTCCGAATGGAGACCATCACATTTATTATAATAGATAAAGAGGTAATAGTGATGTCATATCAAAATGAAAAGATACTAAAGAAAATAGCATTGATGAATGCTAAAAAAACTTTAAATCAATTATCATATATAGAGCTTATTGACTTTGAAGATTATGATTCACAGTGGTTGAAATTATTTGAATTTCCATTGAAACAATTCCGTAGGATAGATTCTGAACCAACATATTCTAAACCTATTGGAGATACTATTAGTTTTATATCTTGGTTTGAAAGTTCTTTGGATTTTCTAAAGGAAAATAAAGAATGGGTTATTCTGGTACCAAATTGTCAATTTCCAGTATGGGCTAATGTTAGAGTGTTCGATATTACAAAAGCAATTGAAGAGCTTTGGGAAACATCAGAAAATCGTGATATAATATTAGCTGATAAGTCGACGGGAAGTATTGCTCAAATTTTTGCAGAAGAAAAAAATTATGAGATTCATGTTGGAAAATGTGATATCACAAACATAGACAAGAAAAATAATTAACTTTTTTATTACTACCTTGATTGGCTAAATGCCTTTCGAGGTTTTTCACAATTATCATCTTTTTCTAGCAAACAAATAAAAAAGTAAGGGGCGGTTTATAATTTTTACTACTTATAATGAATATGATTTATTAGAACTGTTTGATAGTGAGCCAGTCAGCGTGTCGAGCGATCCCCTTGCAGAAGTGTTCATGTACTCTATTCAGGATATGAAAGGCTTTAAACTGATTCTTACAATGGATGTGTACGCTTTGAAGTGCAATTTAAGTCTTACCTTTAATGAGTTGATCGTTTTGGAATCTAAGTTGGTAAATGTTACTCAATTAAAGAGGTGTAATTCTGATCTATTCATATATATTCATAACGAACTAAAGGTAAAAGTTAAATTTAACAAGCAACTTGGGGTAATTTTTATTTAATAGTGAAATATATGGGAATGAAATAAAAAATTCGAGGATGTTAGAAATTGAAAATCACCTTAAATACTTTCAAAGTACATCATGTAAATTATGATTGGAAAACGCTTTATGTTGGATTGAAGCAGGGTTGGATAAACAAAATGGAAGTCATGAATT
This sequence comes from Bacillus vallismortis, assembly GCF_004116955.1. NCBI lineage: Bacteria > Bacillati > Bacillota > Bacilli > Caryophanales > Bacillaceae > Bacillus > Bacillus vallismortis. The sequence goes on from NZ_CP026362.1 coordinate 3,742,472, forward strand.
ATGCTGTTGAATATTTGGTGGACCATCCCAATGTACAACAAGAAGAAATTCTAGAACTGGCTTGGGCAGACAAGGATAATATTGAAGAAACCATTTTAAATATAATACGAGTTGAAATAGATAGTTTTTATGCTGTTGAAAAAAGAAAATGGAGATACGTTATTCTTCTTGAAATAAAATTAAAGTACACTGATCATGTTGAGCTCTTGAGCAAGCTTGCAGAAGTGTACGCAGATATGAATTACCCTGAAGATATGGAGGGTTTTATTTATTATCAGCCTTCTAATGATGCAGGCAATCCGCATTTACATTCCTATGAGAAAAATATAAATAGATTATGCAATTTGTTTCAAGACTTTTTAGTAAAAGAAAAACAATATATACAAAATGGCTTACCGCTATAACTAAAACAGTCCTTAATAAGCAATTCTCTTAGTCAATACCAAAAATGAAAGCGTTGACATAAAATAAACCTAGTGCTAAAGTATACCTACAAACAAATACATCGACCCGTCAGGATTGTTACTGCGAAAGCAGGCAAAACCTAAATGGTGCAGGTGCAGGAGGAGACTCTCGCAATCTGTGTCATTTAGGTTTTTTTATTCTCAATGTAGGAGGTGATGCGGCAATTGATACAAAAAAAGCTGGAGAAAGGCGGCCACCTTTCATCCAGCGGGTCCCCCCAAAAAAAGGAGGTATACACATGGATTATGATAAATTATCGAAAGACATATTACAACTCGTAGGCGGTGAAGAAAACGTTCAGCGCGTGATTCACTGCATGACGAGGCTTCGTTTTAACCTTCATGACAATTTGAAGGCGGATCGCGGTCAATTGGAGCGGCTGCCGGGTGTGATGGGCACAAATATCAGCGGCGAGCAGTTTCAAATTATTATCGGAAACGATGTGCCGAAGGTGTATCAGGCGATGCTGCGGAACAGCAATCTCAGTGATGAGAAGAGCGCGGGTTCATCCTCGCAAAAAAAGAATGTGCTGAGTGCGGTCTTTGATGTGATTTCTGGTGTGTTTACCCCGATTCTTCCGGCGATTGCAGGAGCAGGGATGATTAAAGGGCTTGTTGCGTTAGCTGTTACATTCGGCTGGATGACAGAGACGAGCCAGGCACATGTGATTCTTTCGGCTATCGGTGACGGCGCGTTCTACTTCCTGCCGCTTCTGCTTGCGATGAGCGCGGCGAGAAAGTTCGGAAGCAATCCATATGTAGCGGCGGCGATTGGGGCGGCGATTCTGCACCCGGATTTGACGGCGCTGCTTGGAGCGGGGAAACCGATTTCCTTTATCGGGCTTCCTGTAACCGCTGCCACGTATTCGTCAACAGTCATTCCGATTTTGCTGGCGATTTGGATCGCATCGTATGTTGAGAAGTGGATTGACCGGGTCACCCACTCTTCTCTGAAGCTGATTGTGGTTCCGACCCTGACATTGCTGATTGTTGTACCGCTGACGCTGATTACAGTCGGTCCGTTAGGCGCTATTTTAGGAGAATACTTGTCTGTCGGTGTAAACGTTTTATTTGATCATGCAGGGCTTATTGCAATGATTTTGCTTGCGGGAACATTCTCTTTAATCATTATGACGGGCATGCACTATGCACTGGTGCCGATTATGATTAACAACATCGCCCAAAACGGGCACGATTACTTGCTGCCAGCTATGTTTTTGGCGAATATGGGGCAGGCCGGGGCATCCTTTGCCGTTTTCCTTCGCTCCAGAAACAAAAAGTTTAAATCACTTGCGCTCACAACGAGTGTCACGGCGCTGATGGGGATTACAGAACCTGCGATGTACGGCGTGAATATGAGATTGAAAAAACCGTTCGCGGCGGCTTTGCTGGGTGGCGCGGCCGGCGGAGCATTTTACGGTGTGACGGGTGTTGCTTCCTATATTGTCGGGGGGAATGCGGGTCTGCCGAGTATCCCTGTCTTTATCGGCCCAACGTTTATTTACGCCATGATCGGTCTTGTGATTGCGTTCGCGGCGGGAACAGCGGCAGCTTATCTCATTGGTTTCGAGGATGTGCCGTCTGACAGTGATCAGCAGCCGTCTGTGACAAATGGCCATGAAGGCAGCGGAGAAATCATTCACAGTCCGATTAAAGGTGAAGTAAAGGCATTAAGTGAAGTCAATGACGGAGTGTTTTCTGCCGGGATCATGGGGAAAGGATTCGCGATTGAGCCGGAAGAAGGAGAAGTAGTTTCACCTGTGAATGGCAGCGTTACCACCATTTTTAAAACAAAACACGCGATTGGCATTACGAGTGATCAGGGAGCTGAAATTCTCATACACATTGGATTGGACACGGTGAAGCTGGAAGGACAATGGTTCACCGCTCACGTCAAAGAAGGCGACAAGGTCGCGCCGGGCGATCCGCTCGTTTCCTTTGATCTCGAACAAATCAAAGCGGCGGGATATGACGTCATTACCCCGGTGATCGTGACCAACACAGATCAATATTCGATTTCGCCGGTGAAAGAAATCGGCAAAGTGCAGACAAAAGAGGCGCTGCTTGCTTTATCTTAAAAAAACTGATGGGGTGATCAATATGAGTTCAAATGCAAAACGATTTCCAGAAGGATTTTTATGGGGCGGCGCGGTTGCCGCTAACCAAGTCGAGGGTGCTTATAACGAGGGCGGCAAGGGGCTTTCAACGGCTGACGTATCACCGAACGGCATTATGTCTCCATTTGATGAGTCGATGACGTCCTTGAATCTGTATCATCACGGAATTGATTTCTATCATCGGTATAAAGAGGACATCGCTTTGTTTGCGGAAATGGGGTTTAAGGCATTCCGCACATCCATTGCGTGGACGAGGATTTTTCCGAATGGCGATGAAGAGGAGCCAAATGAAGAAGGCCTCAACTTTTACGACGATCTGTTTGATGAGCTGTTAAAGCATGAGATAGAGCCTGTTGTCACCATCTCTCATTATGAAATGCCGCTCGGTTTAGTGAAACAGTATGGCGGCTGGAAGAATCGCAAGGTCATCGAGTTCTATGAACGTTATGCCAAAACTGTTTTCAAACGTTATCAGCACAAAGTGAAGTACTGGATGACGTTCAATGAAATCAACGTGGTGCTCCATGCGCCATTTACCGGCGGCGGGCTTGTTTTTGAAGAAGGAGAAAACAAATTAAACGCGATGTACCAGGCCGCGCACCACCAATTTGTGGCCAGTGCTCTTGCCGTCAAAGCGGGCCACGAGATCATCCCTGATTCGAAAATCGGCTGTATGATAGCGGCAACGACAACTTATCCGATGACACCTAAGCCGGAGGATGTCTTCGCGGCACTGGAGAATGAACGCAAAACCCTTTTCTTCTCTGACGTGCAGGCTAGAGGCGCGTATCCGGGCTATATGAAACGCTTCTTAGCAGAAAATCATATTGAAATTGAAATGGCTGCTGGCGATGAAGAGATTTTAAAAGAACATACGGTGGATTACATCGGATTCAGCTACTACATGTCGATGGCGGCAAGCACTGATCCAAAAGAACTCGCAAAATCAGGGGGCAACCTGCTGGGCGGCGTCAAAAACCCTTACCTGAAATCATCCGAATGGGGCTGGCAGATTGATCCGAAGGGCTTGCGAACCACGCTCAACACCTTATATGAACGCTACCAGAAGCCGCTGTTTATCGTGGAAAACGGCCTTGGTGCGGTAGACAAAGTGGAGGAGGACGGCTCTATTGAGGATGATTACAGAATCAACTATCTGCGAGAGCACCTCATTGAAGCCCGGGAAGCGATTGCTGACGGTGTCGACCTAATCGGATACACGTCGTGGGGGCCGATTGACCTTGTCAGCGCATCCACGGCAGAAATGAAAAAACGCTACGGCTACATTTATGTTGATCGGGACAATGAAGGCAACGGAACATTAAACCGCATCAAGAAAAAAAGCTTCGACTGGTATCAGCAGGTCATCGCCACAAATGGAGAGAGTCTCTGACAACTTTTTGAATACTCATGCGCCTCAATTGACAATAACCGGAAGCAGGCGGACAATAAAAGAGAAAGATGAACCACCCACAGTCTGAAAGGCGGGAAGAGCATGTTTAACAAAATGATAGTTGCGATTGACGGATCAGACATGAGTGCAAAAGCGCTTGAAGCCGCAGTGCATTTGGCCAAAGAACAGCAAGCGGAACTAAGCATTCTTCATGTGGGGAGAGAAGCCGTCGTCACGACTTCTTCTCTGACGGGAATTGTCTATGTGCCTGAACATTTTATTGAAGAAATCAGGGGCGAGGTTAAAAAAGAAGGCCTGAACATCCTTGAAAAGGCAAAAGAACAAGCAGCCGAGAACGGCGTTCAAGCTGAAACGATTTACGCGCAAGGCGAGCCTGCGTATGAGATTCTAAACACCGCAAAAGAGAAAAGCGCCAGCCTGATCGTAGTCGGCAGCCGGGGCATCAGCGGACTGAAAGAAATGATGCTTGGAAGCGTCAGCCATAAAGTGTCTCAATTATCGCCCTGCCCTGTATTGATTGTTCGATAAAAGAATAAGTGATTAGGTCTAATAGAAAAATAAAAAATTGAATTACGAAATATGAAATTAAGAAATCTTATAAACATCGAAAAAATTAGAAAAGGGTTAGTGATTTATAGTAAAAGAAATTCGGATGATTTTGAATAATTTGTAGAGGGAGCTAATAAGCTCTCTTTTTTTTATCAAAAAAACTTGAATGTATAGTGAGTAAAAACGGGTTACTAATATATTGAATAATAGAAAATAAAAATAAACATACAGAAAAACAAAAAGGAAATTAAATTTATTAAAGAATAAAACAACCAAATAAATACAGTTCTATTTTACCTTTTTCTTTTATGTAAATATATGTATAATAACCATTAACAAATATACAGGAGATTCGATATGAATAAAAGTTCGATAAAAAACAAGAGTTTTCTAATGTTAGTAGTCATTTCTGCTGTGTGGATGGTTTTTATAGGTAAGTCGATCATTGCCGTTTTACCCGCAAATCCATGGTCTTCAAATTTAGATGAACAAAGTTTCATGAAAACTCTATATCCTCAGGGTTGGGGGTTTTTCAGTAAAAATCCTAGAGAAGAAATGGTAAATGTCTATGAAACTAAAAATTATACACAGGCAGTTTCTTGGCCAAATAATAGCTTTAAGAACATTTTCGGGTTAGACAGACATGGAAGAGCGCAAGGGATTGAGTTGGGATATTTAATCGAACAGATTCCAAGCTCTATAGAATGGAAGAACTGTCATGACGGATCAAGAGCTTGTTTAAAAAAGACTGATACTTTATTTGCTATAAAAAATAAAACACCTAATCCATCTTTGTGCGGAAACTTAGGTTTATCCAGAGAAACACTTATACCTTGGGCATGGAGCAATAAAAGTAGAAGTAATATTTCAAAAGAATCTAAAGTATTGAGAGTTGAAGTTAAATGTTCTTAAATGGAGGTGTTTATAAGACATTCAATGAAAAAACTTTTAATTGGGTTAATTGTAACTATCCATGGACAAATGTTTATGGATTAGCAAGAAGTTTAATGGCTTTGTCGACAGCTCTAACACTTATTTTTAATGATGCCAGTGTGTTTTTTAGACCAGCTAGCGGAATAGATACTTATCCTTATTGTCCAAAAACTATTCCAAGTGTTTTTTGCCTTACCTCAAATGATTATTCTCATCTGAATATAGTACGGTGGATTTGTGTATTGTTATTGATAATTATAGCAACTGGCTGGCGACCGAGAATCACTGGGTTTTTCCATTGGTGGATCTGTTATAGTTTGCAAGTTTCTGCACTTACGATTGATGGTGGCGAACAGGTGAATGCGGTATTTACTCTATTGCTCTTACCTATAACATTAACCGACGGTAGAAAATGGCATTGGTGTAATAATAAAGTAAGTGACATTAAAAGCAACGGAGAGTTTTATGCTAGGATGATAGCGTTGGTCTCTTTTGTTGTAATAAGAGTACAAGTTTCTATATTATATTTTAATTCATTTATAGCTAAGTTAGGTGAGGAAGACTGGATTAATGGAACAGCAGTTTATTACTATTCTCAACATTTAATGTTGGGATTTCCAGAGCCGATACTTCATGTGTTTCAATTTATAATCACTAGTAAATATATTGTGGTAGCTACTTGGGGAACATTGCTCATTCAGTTTTTATTATTTGCAGCTATACTGGCACCGAAAAAAAGTTGGAATCTTTTATTCTATATAGGACTGCTCATGCATGATATTTTTGCAATTATGTTTGGTTTGATTAGTTTTTCTATGATTATGTGCAGTATTTTAATTTTATATTTAAGACCTTTAGACAAACCTTTCAAGTTTAAAAAAATGAATCTTAAAAAAGGTTTATTAGAAAGGGGGGATAAACAAAAGGTTCTGAATTATTAAATAAGAAGGGGGAAAAGAAATGAAAGGGAATTTCATCAACAAAAAAAACTTAATATTCATTCTTTTTGTATTGTTAGTTTCATCAATTACATGTCATTTTAACTCTGCTGAGGCTATCGAAGGCCATAAATTTTCTGGTGAAGAAATTTATGCTGGTGTAGCCTTTGGGCAAGGAGATGTAGCAAAACTTTTTCCGGAAGTTTGGAGCAAAGAGAATTTGAAAAAATTGTCTACAAAAGAATCGAAGAGAAAAGCACTTAAGTTAATCGCAGAAATGAAGGAAGTAGATCCAGACTACTTCAATAATTTAGAGAAAGCCATTTATGAAAAAAAGGATCCAAAAGAAGTCAAGGAACTTCTTACAAGAAGCGGAAAAATTCTAAAAAAAGTTGATCCAAATATTTCTGAAAATACTCAAGTTGACTCTGCCGAAGGAGCTTGTGTCACATTTGTTACGTGGACGGCAGTAGCTGCTATATGGGTAGCTGTTGTGGCCGGAGCAGTTGTTGTAGCTTCCACTGTGACTAATGATAAAACCTCTTTGATGAATGAAATGCTTACTAAAAACATGGTGGAGAGATTAAATTAAACTCTAAAATGGATCTTAATTTTAAAAAGTTAAGATCCATTTTTTTATTGACATATCCCTCACGGACACCTTTAAGATAAAAGTGAAAACTCTAAGGGGTGAATGTAATGAATATTAAACAAGTATCTGAATTAACAGGTTTAACCAAAAAAGCGATTAAGTATTATGAATCTGAAGGATTAATTGAAGTTAATAAAAACCCAACGAATCAGTATAGAGAATATTCGGAAAAAGAAGTTTCTCAGTTGAACTTAATTGCGTCCCTTCGATTGCTTCATATGCCTATAAAAGAAATTAAATCTCTTCTAATTGGAGAAAGAAGGCTTTCAGAATTACTAAATGAACAGTTAAATCAAATTAATATAAATTTAAAGCAGCTTGAGCAACAAAGATTATTAACAGAGACTCTCATACAAAATATAAATGAAATAGACGATTTTAGTGATAAGGTTAAAATTTTAGAAGACACTTTGCAGTTAAAAGATCAAGAAAAGAAAGAATATATACTGGATAAAATCTTGAGAATATTCCCGGGTAAATTTGGTGAATTTGTTGTTGTTATGTTTGAGCCTTTTTTAGAAGTTACTATTGATAATGAGAGTAAACGCTTGGATTGGTTAAATTTAGTTAGTTATTTGGATGACATAGAAGAGGTAGAGGATAATCATCCGATTATGAAGTTAATTATGGAAAATGAGCAAGAGTTGGAAAGACTTAAGAAGAGCAATTATGATACTGTAAATAAAATAATTAATAAAGACCCTGAACTAATTGAGCAACAAAAACAAGCAATAATAGACTTGGTTAAAAATGTTAAAACAAGTGAAGAGTTTAAAGAGAATTTTATTAAACAAGTAAATAGCGGAAATGACCTTCCACAATTAAAAGAAGGAAGTAAATTTAGTGATATGTTATATAAAATAAGTTCTAAGTATAAGCTCTTTTTAGACAATCAAACAGAAATAAAAAAACAAGCCGATGCAGAGTTAGGATTTGATTCAAAGCAATTTTTAGAAGCCATTATAAAGGGTGAAAGAGATTGATGAACTATATTATTGGCGGGATTATATGCTTATTATTTGCCTATTTAATTGGTGTAAAAAAAATATTAGTGCTATTAATAAATTACAATGACTTTACTTTTTTAGGTGATAAGGATAAGTTATCAAAAAGAATGGGGATTATACTATTTATAATTGGAGTATTCACTATATTAATGCCTTTGTTACTTATGGTTTTTGGCGTTTTAATAAAAAGCATATATACAGTCATAATAATTGCTTTAGTCTTACTTGCTTCTTTATTTATTGTAGTTCCATACTTTCAAATCAAATAAATGACTTCATTCAATGTAATCTAGTCTAAGGAAAAAATCTGAGAATTTATACACAATATGCAATCAAAAGAACAGAGTTATTTTCCTAGACGGTAAACCATAGAAGATATAACCTATTGTGACCATTATTCTGGACAAAAGTTTATGGTGTTTAATTGCTTGATGAAAGCGCCAATTTTGATTTTTAATATGACTAGTGTGTTTCTTAGACAGTTAGCGATACATATCTTCATTTTCCAAAAACTACTCGTTTGAATTTTTGTATTGCTAATTTTATAGTGACTAGCTGACGTCCGAAAATCACACTTGAGTAATTCAATGGTAGACTTGATTAAATGGCTGTATAAGTGAACACTGTTTGAAGAAGAGTAGAGTTTGTATTTTCTGTAATTTTGTAACTGTTATTCTTATGTTCCAAGAAAACACAACTAAAAATACAAGATGTTTTTTGGTGCGAATCTTTACCAAAAGAGGCGACTCCCATTGATACCTAAGGGATGACGCCTCTTTTTGTTTTCAATGCGTGTAGCGGCCTTGTTCACATAATAGTCCCGTATGCTATTTCTTTGCTGCTTTATTGGCCGGCGCAAACCAACCGAATAATGCAATGGCTATTAAGACGCCGTAGAAGATCAGCGTCCAGGTGGTGCTGTGCGGAAAGTGGTGATCCAGAATCCCAATATCCTCATGGGCAAGGGTAATGACCACCAGTTTGACACCGACCCAGGCCACAATGGCATAAGCGGTTGTTTCCAGTGCAGGGCGTTGATTAAGGAGCTTAACAAACCAGGTTGCTGCAAACTTAATCAGGATCAGGCCGGCAATCCCGCCGAGGACAACAACAGCAAACTGTCCTCCATCCATGCCGCCGAAATCATCAAGCGGTGAATCCGGAAGGCCGAGCGCTAAAGCAACCGCAGCTAGAATCGAATCAATGGCAAAAGCGAGGTCCGCTAAAGCAATCTTTCCGACTGTGGGCCAGAAACCTTTTCCGGCAGCCTCCTCTTTCGCTTCCTCATGAATGTTTTCATTTTTTTTCCCGAAACGGGCTTTTATCACATGCTTTAAGCCCAGGTAAAGAAGATACGCTGCTCCTATCGCCTGAATCTGCCAGACATTTGCGATAAACGAAATGGCAAAAAGCGCCCCAAACCGAAAGGCAAATGCCATGAGGATTCCATAATTTATCGCTCTTTTTTTCTGATCATCGGGTAAATGCTTGGCGATCACTGCCAGTACAAGGGCATTATCAGCCGACAGCAGTCCTTCTAATCCAATTAAAATGAGTAATGTCCAAGCATATTCCAACCAGATAGACTCCATCAACATCTTTCCTTTCTAAAACGTAAAGTGTGCTGTAAAAGGTGCGATATCAACAGCATTCCCCTTCTCATCTATCGTTAACCCAATTGAGTAGGTTGGTATTTATTGGGGGGCTTCTTGCTGGCAGAAACCAGGAATGTACATTGCAATATGCGAAATGATTTGTGATACATCATTTAAGTATAGTGTCCGTATTGTTTAAAATTACCAAAGAATAATGTAAAATAGCGAAAAAAAGAATATAATAAATACAGGTGCACAGACTTTGAGGCGTAAAGCAACTTCTAGCGGTCAGCGTGTCGTTGGAGTAGAAAATGAAACGGATGAGATGTCAGAATTTATAGTGAATAATGCTCAAACCCTGTATAGACGATGGCTGAATAATGGGGAAGCAACTTGCAGTTGGGGTGCTTTCCCTATACATAACTGGAGGTAGAATACGCTTGATGCAACAGGATTTTTCCATTTCGTCGAAACAAAAATCAACAGCCGTGCTGAAAATGGTCATCTCCATGGTGATTTTCGGTTCCATCGGCTTTTTCTCGGAGCATACCAATCTGCCGTCATTTGAATTGGTATTTGTCCGCTGCCTTTGGGCGACGCTATTTTTAAGCTTCTGCTGGCTAGCGTCCGGCCAGTATAAAACTGAAAAGTGGAGCAAGAGGGACGTGCTGCAGACATTGGCGTGCGGTTTCTTTCTTGTATTCAACTGGGTGTTCTTATTTAAGTCTTTTGAAGAAACATCTGTCACGATCGCCATCTCCGTGTATCATCTTGCACCGGTGCTTGTTCTTCTTCTGGGGAGCATCATCTACAGAGAAAAATTAAACGTCATCTCCGTCAGTTCCATCATCATCTGTTTTCTGGGAACGGCGCTGATTTCCGGAATTAATGGCAGCACATCACTAACACAGCTGATGGGATCAGGAATCATTTGGGCCGTTCTCGCCGCGTTGTTTTATGCGTTTACCACTTTATTGGGAAAAGGCATTCAAAACCTCAGCCCTTACACGACCACCTTCCTGCAAACGGGTTTAGGGATCATCATCCTGATTCCGTTTATTCACTTCGGCGCTTTTGCCGGACTGTCTCAGGGGAACTGGATCATGGTGGTGTCTACCGGAATCATCCATACGGGTATTGTCTATTTGCTGTTTTTTGATAGTTTACGATTTTTATCAACGAAATTTATTTCCATCATTGTCTTCCTCGACCCGGCTGTCGCGATCGTGCTGGATACCGTCTTCACAGGCTTTCGCCCGGACCTCTACCAAACACTAGGCATCGTGATGATCTTTGCTGGCATGGCTTTGACGCTTGTCAGGAAGCGGGGGAAGGCGGAGTTGGTTGCTGAGGATAAGGATGTTGAACAAGTTCAATAATGACAGGAAGAGTGTGAAAAGGCCTAATGGGCCTTTTTTTGTTTTAGGTCAATTGACTCTCGCTATTCCTTAAAATAACATAAACTTTCTAGAAAAATATTGTAATAATATTTCATTCTAGTTAAGATTATTGGGTAAATATTACGTTTGTTACAAAAGGAGAGAGGAAATGAAAAAAAGAAAGAGGCGGACCTTTAATAGGTTCATTGCGGCATTTTTAGTGTTGTCTTTAATGATTTCAATATTGCCGGCAGATGTACTGGCAAAAACCACAGAAGAAGAGGCTGGAAATCGTATCGTTGCTGATGATCCAGAAGAAACGCTTCAGAATGAACAAACAAAACAAGCGGTGCCTTTTCCTCAACATGATATAAACAAAGAGGGAGAGATCACCTCAGAAAGAACAGAAAATACAAAGCTTTATTATGAAGGAGACGGTGTTTATAAACAGGAAGTATATCCTGAGCCTATTCATACAAAGGAAACACCGAATGCTGACTGGGAAGACATTTCTCCTGAGTTAAAAGAGTCGACAAGCAAACAAGTCGAGACAGAGAATGCCACCCTGAAGTCAGATTTTCAAAAGCAAATGAACAACGGGCTTTATGCGACTTTTGAGCACAATGACCACAAACTTACATATTCACTTGTAGAAGCGAAAGGCCCAAATAAAACTTCACTTACTCCGAAAGATACCTCAGCAGACTATAAGACCGACAGTAATGAGATTGTGTATCCGGATGTGTTTCCGAATATTGATCTTCAGACTTTCACATTCAACGAAAACATCAAAGAAGATGTAGTCCTCCATCAGTATGATGGATACAACACATTTACATTTCAGGTCAAAACCGATTTACAGGCTAAAGAACAAGAGGATGGATCCATTGATTTTTCTGATGAAAAAGGCAAAGTTGTTTTTTCTGTGCCTAGACCTTTTATGACGGATTCAAAGTTAGATGAACTTTCCGGTGAGGTTGAACGGTCGGACAAAGTCAGCTACAAGCTGGAAAAGAATGAAGAAGGGTATTTGCTTCACCTCACAGCAGACGAGAACTGGCTGAAAGACCCGGAACGCGTATATCCAGTATCTATCGACCCGTCAACATCTTTATCTGTTTCATCAGATACGTTTGTCATGAGTGCCTATCCGACGACAAACTATTCGGCGTCCTCGCAAAAATGGGATGCTAATTTAAAGGCTTATGTGCTGAAAACGGGCTATTATGACAAAACAACAGGCACAAACTATGCGTTCATGAAATTTAACAACCTAAAGCCAATTCAAAATATGACTGTCACTAAAGCTACATTAAAAACATACGTCGCCCATTCCTATTATGGAACAAAGGCAACCGGTCTCTGGCTGGATACAGTCAACAGCAATTATGATCATGCAAAAGTAACTTGGAACACGAAACCCGCATCTAAAAATATCGGAAAAGCAGACGTCCATAAAGGACAGTGGGCGAGTTACGATGTGACTGCGGCTGTAAAGTCATGGAATTCCGGTGGAGCCAACTATGGATTTAAGCTTCATGCAAACGGAAACGGCAAAGAATACTGGAAAAAACTGATTTCATCAGCGAACTCCGCCAATAAACCGTATATTGAAGTGACATACACCATACCAAAGGGAAACACACCTGCTGTTAAAGCATACAGTAACGGGAACGGCACTGGCTTTTTCAATATCAGCTGGAAAAAGACCGATGGTGCAAAAGGTTATAAGGTGTGGATTTATAATGGGAAAGAATATCAAGCGATCTCAGTCGGCAACACGACATCCTGGAGCTCAAAAGGGAAAAACATTTGGCCGACAAGTGCAGAAATTTCATCCGGTAAGTACAAGCTTCACCTTGATGGAAAAGGCGGAACTGAATTAGCGCTAGATCCATCCCCCGTGTATAAGAATTCCGGCGGAAGCTATGCCACAAGCAAAAACTATTGGATTGGCGTCAGTGCGATCTTTGACCAGGGAGAAGGAGCAATGTCCGCACCGGCAAAGCCTGTTATCCCTCATGTAGGAAAAGCGCAAGCACCGTCAACAAAGGGCTACAATAATGGGAATGCCACAGGGTACTTCGATCTTTCTTGGAAAGCTGTATCTGGTGCAACCGGCTATAAAGTTCAGGTGTTCAATGGGAAAGGCTTTGAGACACTTGATCTCGGAAATCAGACGTCTTGGACCACCAAGGGAAAAAAGATCTGGCCGACAAGTGCAGAAATCAAAGCGGGAAAATATGCTCTCCACCTAAAGGACGGAAATGGAGCAGAGCTGCCGATCAATCCCGGACCAACCTATAAAAACGCTGGTGGCGATGCAGCCAAAAAAAATTACTCATTTAAAATCATCGCCTATAACAAAGACGGCGAAGCCATTGCATCACCGGCTGCCAACCCGACACTTCCTGATATCGCTAAACCAAAGAACTTATCCGGTTATGTGTATACAAACACAAAATCAAGCAAAACCGGCTATGTGAATTTGATATGGGAAAAGGTTCAACATGCGAAAGGCTATAAAATTAATATCTATAACGGCAAAGAATATCAGTCCTATGATGTTGGGGACGTGGATCATTGGACAACCCAAAATAAAAACATCTGGCCGACGTCTGAGGAAATAAAAGCCGGAAGCTACAAACTGCATACAGACGGAAAAGGCCGTGAATTGGCACTTGACCCGTCACCTGTCTATAACAATGCAAATGGAAATTACAAAGGGAAGAAGAATTATTCTTTCACTCTTTCCGCCTATGATGCGAATGGTGAAACGATTCCGACAGCACCCTTTAACCCAACGTTCCATGAAGGCGCAGAATTCCTTGGAACAGAAGAATACTGGTCTATCATTGAATATCCCAAGCGGCCAGTTAAACGGTGCGACAGGAAATGTCATTGTAAATGAAGAAGATCTGTCAATTGACGGGCGCGGGCCGGGACTTGGATTATCGAGAACCTACAACAGTCTTGACAGCTCCGATCACTTATTTGGACAAGGCTGGTATGCTGATGCAGAAACATCTGTCATCTCGACGGACGGCGGGGCAATGTATATTGATGAAGATGCTTCGACTCATCGCTTTACGAAAAAAGCCGATGGCACGTATCAGCCGCCGACCGGTGTCTATCTTGAATTAACAGAAACAGCTGATCAGTTCATATTAAAAACAAAGGATCAAACCAACGCTTATTTCAATAAAAAAGGCGGCAAACTCCAAAAGGTAGTGGATGGCCATAACAATGCAACTGTCTACACTTACAATGACAAAAATCAACTGACAGCCATTACAGACGCATCAGGCCGCAAGCTCACATTCACATATGATGAAAATGGCCATGTGACTTCCATCACCGGACCTAAGAATAAGAAGGTTACCTACTCATATGAAAATGATTTGCTGAAGAAGGTTACGGATACAGACGGGACTGTCACAAGCTATAACTATGATGCGGAAGGGCGTCTTGTCAAACAGTATTCAGCCAATAGTACCGAAGCAAAGCCTGTCTTTACCGAATATCAGTATAGCGGACATCGTCTTGATAAGGCGATCAATGCTAAGAAAGAAACATATGTCTATAGCTATGATGCTGATAAAAAGACGCTTCTCATGACACAGCCGAATGGCCGGAAAGTAAAGTACGGCTATAATGAAGCGGGAAATCCCATTCAGGTCGTTGATGATGCGGAAGGGCTCAAAATTACAACGAATACAAAATATGAAGGCAATAATGTCGTAGAAGATGTAGATCCAAACGACGTCGGAACCGGAAAAGCAACAGAAAGCTATCAATATGACAAAGATGGCAACGTTACATCGGTTAAAGACGCATATGGAACAGAGACATACGAATACAACAAAAACAACGATGTCACAAAGGTGAAGGATACCGAGGGGAATGTCACGGATATTGCCTATGACGGACTGGATGCTGTATCCGAAACCGATCAGAGCGGAAAATCATCTTCAGCAGCTGTTTATGATCAATACGGAAATCAGATTCAATCCAGCAAAGATTTATCAGCCTCAACCAATATTCTAAAAGACGGAAGCTTTGAAGCGCAAAAATCCGCCTGGAGTTTGACTGCATCTAAAGACAGCGGCAAAATCTCAGTCGTCGCCGCTAAAAGCGGAGTCCTTTCCGGATCAAAGGCACTGGAAGTCTTAAGTCAATCAACGACTGCCGGAACAGATCTCGGGTATTCGTCAGCGACACAAACAGTGGAGCTGGAGCCGAATACAACCTATACATTAAGCGGGAAAATCAAAACAGATCTATCGAAATCAAGAGCCTATTTTAACATTGATTTGCGAGACAAAGATCAAAAACGTATTCAATGGATTCACAATGAATACAGTGCATTAGCCGGGAAAAATGATTGGACCAAACGGCAAATCACTTTTACGACTCCAGCACATGCAGGAAAAGCTGTTGTGTACATGGAAGTCGATCATAGAGATAAAGATGGCAAAGGAAAAGCATGGTTTGATGAAGTCCAGCTGGAAAAAGGAGAAGTTTCGTCAAGCTATAACCCAGTTCAAAACAGCAGTTTCACATCGGCAACGGAAAACTGGAGCGCAAGCGGGGCATCCGTTGATTCTGAAGAAGGCTTTAATGATGAGGTATCATTAAAAGCTGCCCGGACCAGTGCGTCCCAAGCCGGATCAGTAACAAAACAAACCGTTGTCTTAGGGCAAAGCGCAAACGACAAACCGGTTTATCTCACACTGACAGGCATGTCGAAAGCCAGCAACGTCAAATTTACAGATGAAAAAGACTATTCTCTGCAAGCGAATGTCACTTACGCGGACGGCAGCACAGGTGTATACAATGCGAAATTCCCTTCTGGAACACAGGAATGGAACCGCGCAGCTGTTGTTATACCAAAAACAAAGCCGATTAATAAAGTCGATATCAGCATACTGTTCCAAAAGAGCGCGACAGGAACCGCGTGGTTTGATGATATCCGTCTGATTGAAGGAAGCCTTCTAACAAAAAGCACGTATGACAGCAATGGTAACTATGTGACCAAGGAAGAGGACGAACTAGGTTACGCCACTTCAACTGATTACGATGAAACGGGTAAGAAAACAGCTGAAACGGATGCAAAAGGCGACAAAACAACCTATACGTATGATCAGGCAGACCAATTGACAAACATGACGCTCTCCAACGGCACGTCTATCCTTCACAGCTATGATAAGGAAGGCAATGAGGTAAGCAAAACCATTCGGGCGGGAGCAGATCAAACCTATCAATATGAATATGATGTCATGGGCAAGCTTGTCAAAACAACTGACCCTCTGGGTAATGTGCTAGCAAGCGAATATGATGCCAACAGCAACCTGGCCAAAACCATTTCACCAAATGGCAACGAAGTGTCTCTTTCTTATGATGGAACAGATCGGGTGAAATCAAAATCGTATAACGGTACAGAAAAATACAATTTCACGTATGACAAAAATGGAAATGAAACATCGGTCGTTAATAAAGAGCAGAACACCACAAAGAAACGGACATTTGACAACAAAAACCGTTTAACCGAATTGACTGACCGCGGCGGCAGCCTAACGTGGACATACCCTAGTGACTCCGATAAGCTGAAAACCTTCTCGTGGACTCATGGGGACCAAAAAGGAACGAATCAATTTACGTATAACAAGCTGGATCAAATGATTGAGATGAAAGACAGTACATCTTCATATTCATTTGATTATGATGAAAATGGAAATGTCCAAACCTTTATTACGGGCAACGGCGGCGGAACAAGTTTTTCATATGATGAAAGAAACCTTGTAAGCTCGCTGCATATCGGCGACAAAAATGGCGGAAGCATTCTGACAGAAAGCTATGAATACGACGCCAACGGAAACCGTACCACTATAAACAGTTCAGCAAGCGGCAAGGTGCAATATGAGTATGGGAAGCTGAATCAGCTTGTCAAAGAAACCCATGAAGACGGTACTGTTATTGAATACACATATGATGGATTCG
Organism: Bacillus vallismortis; assembly: GCF_004116955.1. NCBI lineage: Bacteria > Bacillati > Bacillota > Bacilli > Caryophanales > Bacillaceae > Bacillus > Bacillus vallismortis. The sequence goes on from NZ_CP026362.1 coordinate 3,759,520, forward strand.
GCAACCGGAAAACCGTTACAACTGTAAAAGACGGTTCGAGCAAAACGGTGAACGCTTCTTTCAACATCATGAACCAGCTGACAAAAGTCAATGAAGAAAGCATCTCTTACGATAAAAACGGCAACCGCACATCCGACGGTACATTCACATATACGTGGGATGCGGAGGATAACCTGACCGCCGTTACAAAAAAAGGCGAAGACAAGCCATTCGCAACATACAAATATGATGAAAAAGGAAACAGAATCCAAAAAACCGTCAACGGAAACGTCACGAACTACTTCTATGACGGAGACAGCCTGAACGTCTTGTATGAAACGGACGCAGACAACAAAGTTACAAAATCATACACGTACGGTGACAGCGGCCAGCTGTTATCCTACACAGAAAATGGCAAGAAATATTTCTATCACTACAACGCACACGGCGACGTCATTGCCATCTCAGACAGCACTGGAAAAACCGTTGCCAAATATCAGTACGACGCATGGGGAAATCCAACAAAAACCGAAGCAAGTGATGAAGTAAAAGACAACCGCTACCGCTACGCAGGCTACCAATACGACGAAGAAACCGGCCTGTACTATCTCATGGCCCGCTACTACGAGCCAAGAAACGGCGTGTTCCTCTCACTTGACCCAGACCCGGGCAGCGACGGTGATTCATTGGATCAGAATGGGTATACTTATGGAAATAATAACCCGGTGATGAATGTTGATCCGGATGGGCATTGGGTATGGCTTGTGGTAAATGCCGGATTTGCAGCCTATGATGGGTATAAGGCATATAAATCAGGTAAAGGGTGGAAAGGTGCTGCTTGGGCAGCTGCTTCTAACTTTGGTCCTGGGAAGATATTTAAGGGAGCTAGTCGGGTTTATAAAGCGGTTAAAAGTTACAAATTCGTTCGAAAATCAAAAGGTGTAAAATATAGAGGGAAAATAAGGAAGAGTAATAGATATGTTACATTTAAAAAACCAGTAGCGAAGGGGGGAAAACGGAACAGCACTGTATATTGGATAAAGAAGAAGAAAATGCATCAAAAAAGAAGATATGATCATCGAGGATGGGCAAAATACGATATTGATTATACTAATCATGGAAACGCAAAAGAACATCCAATAGTTCCTCATAAGCATAGATGGGATTGGAGTAAAGTGAAGCCAAGACAACGATGGGAGAGACCATAAGGTATAGATTAGGAGGCAAAGAATGAGAATTGTATTAGAAGATAATGATCAATACTTTAATTTAAAACTCTTATTAGACAAGATAGATTTGAAAATAGAAGAATATAATTGGCTTATCAGTGATCTTTCTGATATAACATTGTTTGAAAATAAAAATTATATTGAGCATGAATTATTCTCAAGACACTTAGAATTCGTGTATATAAAAGGTGAAAATTTAAAGGAGATACTCAGTACTTATGACATCGTTCCCACTTTTGGAGTATTTACAGCTGTCTCTAAATCATTGAATAAACTGTCTCTATCCTCGGTACCAGTTATTAATGAGAATAGGGCTTATTGGGATAAAGACTACAACTCGCCAGTAGAAGGAGCTGTATTCGAAGTCGGTTTTTTTGACTCCTCTGATATTGTCTTCACGGGCTGCCCTGAGTTAATAGTTAATCTCAAAAGGCTATTACCAAATGTAAAAACAATTGAGGAATATTTAGGATAATACTTAGTGTAGTGTGGTTATGGGAAACAAATTAATTTGTTATAAGAGCAAAAAAAGCTTGTATCAATAAGCGATACAAGCTTTTTTTAGAACAAATCTGAATGATAAATGACAAAGAAAACAAGAGAAAGAATAATCAAATGAAAAGAACTTGAGAAATTGGCGTAGATGGTGACAGCGGCCAGCTGTATCCTACACAGAAAATGGCAAGAAATATTTCTATCACTACAACGCACAAGGTGACGTCATTGCAATCTCAGACAGCTGGAAAAACCGTTGCCAAGTATCAATATAACGCATGGGGAAATCCAACGAAAACCGAAGCAAGTGACGAAGTAAAAGACAATCGCTACCGCTACGCAGGCTACCAATACGACGAAGAAACCGGCTTGTACTATCTCATGGCCCGCTACTACGAGCCAAGAAACGGCGTGTTCCTATCGCTCGACCCAGACCCAGGAAGCGATGGAGATTCACTAGATCAAAACGGATATACCTATGGAAACAACAACCCGGTCATGAATGTCGATCCAGACGGCCATTGGGTATGGTTTGTTGTCAATGCAGGATTTGCGGTATATGATGGATACAAAGCTTATAAATCAGGCAAGGGTTGGAAAGGCGTAGCGGTTGCAGCCGCATCAGGATTTGTAGGTGGTGGAAAGTTAAAATTAACAAAAAAAATCGGAAAATGGGCCACCTCAAGACATTGGTATAAAGGAACATTTAAAACTAAAAGAAAGTCATTGGACTATCATCATAATAAACATATTGTGAGAAATGGTAAATCTTACAGTAAAAAGAGATATACAAAAGTTGCTAGAGCATTTTATAGATCTAATAAGCATTTACGCGAAAAAGTAATACTAGCTACTGGAAAAAAAGGTTACAGGATTAAGAATGGAAAAAGAACTGGTTATTACACAAGAAGTTGAAAGGTAGTTACATTTGTGAATAATAAATGGAAGAAAAAGAAAAAGCGTTAATTTTAATTTCTACAATATAGAAGGGCCTGAATATGGATGAAATTTTTTAAAAGATATAATATTGATCAAAAAACATTAGATGAGTTCAAAAAATATTATGTATTATTACATGGTCCGTTTCCAAATGATATGTATGATTTTGAAGACGAAACAAATACTTCTTTAGATGAATTTTATGAATTTTTTTCCTTAATAACTGGAAGTTTAAATTATATAATTGAAGATAAAAAAATTCCTAGATATCAAAGAGAAATGTTGAAAAAAACGTTCTATGAACATTATCCTCATTTTAGGAATTATAAAAGTGATATTTTAAAATATCAAGAATTAAGTGAATGCTTAGAATTTCATGAAAAAATTAGGATTTTGATTAATAAGCTTATAACAGGAGTATGAATCTTTAAACTAAAATAATAAACAAAAACAGCTGTCAAGTATATTTGACAGCTGTTTTAATTAATTCGGGAAAGACACAATTTATTTTTACAGCGACAGTCTGAATGTGTATACTTTCACAAAAGCATACACATACGGTGATAGTGGACAACTGCTAGCATTCACGCAAAATGGCAAGAAATATTTCTATCACTACAACGCACAAGGTGACGTCATTGCAATCTCAGACAGCACGGGAAAAACCGTTGCCAAGTATCAATATGACGCATGGGGAAATCCAACAAAAACCGAAGCAAGTGATGAAGTAAAAGACAACCGCTACCGCTACGCAGGCTACCAATACGACGAAGAAACCGGCCTGTACTATCTCATGGCCCGCTACTACGAGCCAAGAAACGGCGTGTTCCTATCGCTCGACCCAGACCCGGGCAGCGACGGCGACTCATTGGATCAAAATGGGTATGCTTATGGAAATAATAACCCGGTGATGAATGTTGATCCGGATGGGCATTGGGTATGGCTTGTGGTAAATGCCGGATTTGCAGCCTATGATGGATATAAGGCATATAAATCAGGTAAAGGGTGGAAAGGTGCTGCTTGGGCAGCTGCTTCTAACTTTGGTCCTGGGAAGATATTTAAGGGTGCTAAGAGGGCGTATTCTTTTGCGAAAATCGCTAGTAAAAGAAGGTCCGCTGTAAAAAAGGCTTGGCAGCAAGAACGGGACTTAATTATTCGAACAGGAAAAGGAACTAGAAAATGGTCTAATAAACGGAAAGCTGAAATTGTTCGAAAGGGGAAGGCTAAAGGAATAATTGGTCATCACATTAATAATGTCAAACATCACCCAAGATTAGCAGGAAATCCAAATAATATTAGACTTGTAACAAGGAAAGAGCATTATCGTTTGCATCATAACGGAAAATGGAGAAAGAAAACTACAGGAAAAATGATAAAAAGATAAGGAATGAGTTTTATTGGATATAATTAAAAAAATTGAAGAACTATATCATGAAGACCATAGGAAACTTCGAACTGGAACAATTTTATATGGGAATGTAAATGATGGTATCTGGCACACAACTATTCATGCTCCACTTGACCTGAACGACCTTAAAGAATTGAATTGTGAAATATCTAATATTCAAGGCCAACTTCCAGCGAGTTATCAAAATTTCTTAATGAAAACAAATGGAGCCTATTTATTTGACCTCATTCATATTACCGGAAAGAGCAGAAATCAAAAAGGAATGTCTCATGAGGAAAAGATACATGAACCCAGGTATTTAGAAGAGTTCTTAAAAGATTTTACTCTTTCTAAAAAAGGGAAGGCTTTGCTGGAGAATTATTTCTTTTTTGCAGAATCATACGTTAACGGTACAGTATATGCCTTTGATAAAGATGAACATGTTATCGAGTTTACAGACGGGCGCTATAAGAAAATTCGAGAATTTGAGAGTTTAGATGTTTTATTGGCCAGAGTATTTGAGACTGGCTCTGAAGACTATCGACAAAGAAATTTTCTAGAATTTTAAAGAGGTGAATTTTTTGAATCAAAAGTTAGAAATTCAACTCAAACGGATATCTAAAAACAAAAATTTTCGGTTAAATAAGGGTGCAAGTACAACAGTCATCAATCATTTTGAGAAAAAATGTAAGGAAATAATACCTGAAGAATATAAGATTTTCTTTAGTTACATTAATGGCGGGGATATGGATGGAATTGAAATCGCCTGTATACATGATCCGACAGAATCTTATCAAAAAGAAACCCTTTATCTCAAGCCGCTTGAGAGGTCTGATTTTCTAGCTATAACAGATAAACGGGGCCTATTCATATTTGGAGTAGAGACTTATGGAGATCTTTATGTGTTGGAAATGAAGACGGGGGTCATTTTCTGGTGGGATCATGAAGAAGATTGTTTACGAAAAAAATGGAAAAGTTTAAATGATTTTTTAAAAGAAAAACTAGATGAGATAGAAGAGGATACAGTAGAACTATTCTTTTAATTCGGCATAAACTTATATCTTTGGAGAATACAGAATTGAACGAAACAGGATTCTGGACATATGGCTGCTTGCTGCTAATGTCATATCTTTTAGAAATAAACTTAATAAATTTATTAACATTTTTAAGTAGAGATAGAAGGTGTAAACCATATAACGTGTACTGATTAAACTAAGTACTAGTAAGCCTTCTTAGAAGTGGTGAACACCAAGCCGCTCTTATTAAAGAGTTTATGGGTTTAGTTAGGAGATGGAAATGTACAAAACAATAGAACAATGGATTGATTATATAGACGGGGGATGCAGTGTTTTAAAGGTCGATTATCAGTTCTTTAAAAAAGAACTCTTACTTGAGATTCAGGTTGCTCAAAATAAAGCTGAATATACGCATAATATTCTATTTCAAAATGTAGCTTCTGTTTATTTTAATGGAGGTGATGGTGATATCAGATTGGAAAAGGTTGTTCCGGAGGAGTTCAATTGGCAAGTATTTGAGATGAGTTATCATCCAGAAGGAATCGGGAATCTATCAAATCCGGAAATTCCAGAGTATCAATCAAATGCTAACTTTCTCATTGACATGAACAGAATGCTGATTGCTATAGAAGCTGAAACAGTTCGCTTTGATGATCAATCGTTTTATGCATACCATTCAAATCATAAATAAACACCTCACATAAGAAAGGTTGTCAGCCTTTTACGAATTAACAGGGGCCAGACAATATGTAAACGGCGATGGCTTCACAATTTTAAACAGCATTAAAAGGAAATAAATGATTATTATAATAACCGCCATAAAAGGAGGCAGCATGGCCAAAATTAGAGACGATTGTCTTGAACTTGAACTAACACCGAGAAGGTATCAGGAAATGGACGATGATCCATTTATTTTATCCATATTTGAGTTGTTGGAAAATAAGAAAGCGATCATTCGCGATTTTTCCGCTGTTTTATTAGAAAGTGAATATAAATTGCTGATATCTGGAATTAAAATGTTGATAATGGGAAATCAAGATAAGATAAATGTAGAAACCATTGAACCACTTTTAATTCTCAGTATTAATAAAGAAAACGGAAATTACAGCTTTAAGATTAAAATTATACTTGAAGATGATAGGAAGTTTAACTCTAATTTGTTTGAGATTACCTGTAATAAAGAGAAGCTAGAATGCTTTGCAGAGGGATTAAAATTAAATCTGGAAAATGTTAAAAAACCTTCAAAACTCCCCTAACTGTTCCGCTGACTTATCGAAAGAATAATCAGATGTTATATCCGGAGAGGCATTAGATAAGGTCAAGGACTAGCCGATTGCTTATAAGGATGAGTGAAAAATGAATGAAAAAGAATTTGAGATGACATTAAAGTTAGATCCTGATAAAAGATATCGTTATTTTATTAAGAAAGTTGTTGACTATGAAGAAGTCTGGTCATTATGTAATGACGAGGGATGGGTTACATCAGAAGATGAAACCGGTATACTACAGCTGCATTTTTGGGCGACAAAAGAACATGCAAATCATTGTGCTATGAAGCAATGGAAGGACACAAGTCCAGAATCAATTTCCTTGGATGATTTTATAGAAAATTGGCTCCCTGGAATGCTTGAAGATGGAGTCGGTATATCAATATTTTTTAACAATCGTGATTCAGTTTCAAAACCAATACCTCTGGTTCTTGAAGATATTGAAGAAGAATTACAAAACTATTCCTGAAAAAGTATTTTAATTGTCTAAAGTATTCCATCTGTATGTTAAACCTTTTACTAAAAGTTTAGTGAGGAGTAAGATATGAACAGTATTGAGCAATGGATAGACTATATAAATCACGATGTTAATTGCTTTTTGCACGATATTAATTTTGAATTTCTAGAGAATAGATTAACTATTTATCTTAAGTTATATGAAGGAGGAGAAAAAGCCACTTTAAAAGAAATTTCATAAGAATGTTAGTGGAATTTATATCAATTGTAGTGTTCATAGTAAATTTGATAAAACTGTACCCATTGATACTAATTGGTACCTTGAAGAGATAAGTTATTTCAAAGAAGGAATTGGAAAACTACAAAATGATATATTAGGTAGTCAAGTCTTAAATGCTAATTTTCTTATAGAATTTAACGGGACTTTACTTGCCATAGAATCAAAAAGTGTATCCTTTGATTCTAAAGAATATCAAGTGCTTCATTCTCATGAAAAAACTGAAAAAAACCAAAGAAATCATATATTGTCTGGGATCAAGAAATTTTTTTCAAGAAGGGAGGATTCCTGATTGATTCGGAATTGAAGATTATGAATCGAATGCAAACGTTTTGATTGGGATTAATCAAGCAGTTTATGCAGTTGAAAATGAAAAGGTTTTCTTTGATTCAACTGAAATATATGCTTCAGTATAAGAAGCAATCGTAAGGATGACAACAAATATTATCTGGGAGTACTTGATGAGATTTTGTCGAAAGCTTCTTGAAAGGTGGCATATATGTCTGATTTACTTTTTAAAGAATTACACAGAGTAACAGAGAAAGGCAAAATTTTATTATCAATGAATGATTCAGTATTCATTGTGTTGACCCAGCAGGAACGAAATGAATATGGATACATCAATCATATAGCTCTTTATTCAAGCACTGACGGCCGATTCATAAACAGCTATAACGTACATACCGACAAGCAAGTCATAAATGTTCAAAAATTTGATGATTCATTTTTGTTTTTAATTGATAAAGAGTACGAGGATGGAATAAGTAACGCAGAACCCAACATATCCGTGTGGAGTCCGCTCAAAGGATTCTATCAATCTTTTTATGCGCGGCGATACATTAATTCAATGAGGATAGATCAAAATAAAAATCTATGGGTTGGATATGATGAAATGGGCATATTTTCAGGCGTTGATCAGGAAATACGCGCAAGAGGAATGAAAAATTCATTTTGAAAAATGAAGAATATGAATTGTACTCCGATGATGGTAGTTCATGCGTGATTGACCAATATTATTCTACTTTTGTAAGTGAAGACGCCATCTATTTGCATTACAGATCGATGGGAGAAGACTATATACAAAAACTCAAATTATCGGGAGAAACATTAGGACAATATAAGGCTGAAATAGAGTTTCATTCCTGTATCCAAAACGGCTCGGATCTTTACTTATTCATATGGGATGACTCATATCATATAAAAAAAGCAGCCAAGACAACTGATATGCAAAGCTTTGTAGAACATAAGATGTTGAATGAGAATACTGGTGAAGATCTATGTTTTGCCCAAGTAGCTGTATATAAAGATAAGTGTGTAGGAATTGATCGTCATCATAATTTTATCTGTTAAATAATAAGCAGCTTGTTTTGGATGAGAAACAAAATCTATGGGTCGGTTTATGTGATGAAGGGATTTATCATGATGAAAATCCCAATGGACATAGTGTATGGTGTTTTTCGTTAGATGGTCAGCAGAAGGAAATACACATTGATAGAAAGCTCGAAGAAATGGATGCACCGGCTGTAGATGATTGTTATGGGCTTGCAGAAAAAAACGGCTTGATTTATATGCTGTATTACGGAGATGCAGTCATTGCCGCATTTGATGAAACGGTCGTGAGACGGGTGTGGATTCTGTCGGATAAAGAGCCGAACTCAGAAGCTTTTGATCAGCTCGTGATATCCGAAGAAGGTTTTTTGGTTACGTTCAATTGTTACAGTGCAGACCTTAAGTCATCTCTTTATTTGATTTCTGCCGATGTGAGTCAAGAGATGGAAGAGATCACATGCTGTGATTCGAACGATGAAGCCCTAGACGTTCAACAGCTGAAACTGACAAGTAACGCTGTTTACGCAGTGACCTCTTCTGGTGTTTATAAGCAGGATATCCAATAATGTGTAGGGGTGGGATGATGGTGAATTGGCGCGCTATAAGTCATACAAAACAAGACCGCATCTGGTCAAAAGTGAACAAGCTCATAAAATGGAAGCCCGGAAGCAGATTTCATCATATCATCCCGTCTGATCCATATCGAGTGTTTGATATCTCAAGCGCGAGTCATAATGATGTGAGCGGAGTGCTGAGTGATTTAGAGACTTCTATTTTAAAAGCATTTCAATTATGTACTGGAAAGAACGATGTGATGTACGCATTAGATTGGCAGCATGACGGATATACTTTTAGTCCTCATCAGGCAATGCCTCAGGATGAATTTGGCGAATGGTCTGTTCCCGTATTTCCAAATGGAGACTATTATTTCTTTTTTCATTAGGACTTCTCTTGGGGACTTTTGGGAGACCCGTGGAAATGTACAATCACTGTGTTTGGTGAAGAGCTGTTGGAGGCGATAGATAATGATCCGCCTATCTTGTTTCAAAATAAATGAGATTGTTGCGGAAGGGAGAGGATCGCGTGTTTGAAAAACTGAGAAAAAGACAGCAAGAGCTTGAAGAAACGCCGTATCCTGATGAATTGTACGGCTTTGAAGCGGAAATATATGAGTTTTTTATGCTTATTGCCGGCAGTTTGGGTTATGTGCTGGCGAATAAAAGGATGCCCCGGCATCAGCGGCATTCGTTGGAGAGAAGCTTTTTTGAGGTGTATCCTGACATCCCGCTGGATATGATCAAACACGATACTGATTTGTATCATCACATTCTTTTGTACGAGCAAGTCAGACAAGAGATTTGCGCTGCGCTATCCAACTAATAAGGAGGATTATATGGAAAAAACCTCTATAAGCAGTATCGGCAATTTGGGCATGATCGAGCTTAAGCCCGATCAAAATGTTAAGTCATGCGAACTTGGAGATGCTGAGTCTTTTTATCGTTTTTGGCAAGGGCTTGTCTATGAGCGAATCATGATACAGGTGATAACGACTGGTTCATTTATAGAAGACCTGTCCGAGTACTTTGAAGGTTATGCTTACAAGGTGACGAAGCTGGCGAAACGAGAATTCCATTTCCAATGCGTATTACATGATGCAGACCGGGACATTGCAGGTTTTCTCTTTCTGTTAGCTTCTATCAATGACGATGTTTTTCTGATCACTGATCCTCAACCGGATAAAAGCTATTTTTCAGAAGGGAAGCTCCAACGCCTCACGGACTCAGGCGAACGGATCATGTGGTTTGAATACGATGCTGTGGACATCTATATGGTTGGCGATGAATCATAAAAATAGGAGGAATCCATATGAATATCACACAATATGAGAAAATGAAAAAGCATCTTTCTCACACGGATACAGGTCCATTTACATTAAACGAGTTTACTTTCTATATGAAAGCAGATGAACGTTATATTCAAATTCCTGTGTTTGAATTAAAACTATCAGCTCAAACCTGTGACATTCATCTGCGGTTTGAAGACATCAGTGCATCGAAGCTGGATGATCTTGAATCCATCGATGGGGTTGAGTTGGAGATTGAACCGACTGATGATCAATGGGAAAGGCTCCGCTATTATGTGTATGATCAAGAAAACCAAATGAGTTTCTATTGTGGAGGATGGGATGTGATCAAGTGTGACAAGAAGTCACACTGATTTTCGCCACTTTCCAAGCGTTCTTGCTATTGTTGCGGCATATGTCACAAGAAACGGGATAGTCACAATTAGGAAAAACAAAGGCACCCAATTTGATAATCCGGTTACATAATGGAGTGTAATGGACAAGAGAGTCAGGAAACTCAAGGTGCAGGTGACGTTTCGCACGTCTTTTTCGCTTCTTTTATATTTCTCTTTCATGGTGGATTGATCACTGTATATCGGCGAAGTCCCGGGCTCAGCCGAAAAGATATGCATTCCATGGAAAGAGCAAACACGCTCCCATCCGGCCGCTTCAAACATCTCAGTGTATTCTGCCAAGCTTTCTTCCCCAACATCATGATAATCAATACTGTAGATCAATTTCCGCGGCTCAGCTTTTCTAAGCTTATACCCCATAAACGCAAAAGAATCGAGCACCCAGCCCTTGCTGGCCATATCACTGAGTTTCTTCATATCTTTTTCTTCTGAAAAAGCCAAGCCGTCGGACATCATATATTTTTTCTGTTTCATGATTAATCCCCTTTCAATTGTTGAAAAGCGCGTTCGCCGTGTTCAGCCATCACTTTTCTGCGCAGAATTTCTTTTTTGAGTAATTCTTGGCCGTGCAGGGTGGTCTGGTACACTTTGCGGCGCGGGTTGTCATTGTTGACAAGCTCAATGATCTCTCCCTGCAGTAATTTCTTTAACAATGTATATAAAGTAGCTGGGCCGATCGTAAAGGAGTCATCGGTCATTTCCTCAATCTCCTGCATGATCGAATATCCATGCTTTGGCTCCAGCAATGTTAAGACAATATAATAGGCTGGATCGGTAAGCTGATCCATTTCCTGACGTTGCTTTGGCAAGGTGTCACCTCATTTCTTATATCAATAAATGATATATCACTTACTGATATACTAAAATCTTCCTTTTTGTATGTCAACGCTATTTTTTTCTGCACTCAATCATCATAAAGAAACAATCACCGAGTATGCATTAATGTATGCGTTTTCATAGAGGGGGAGTCTTGATGAAAAAATGGATGGCTGCGGTTTTTGTGATGATATTGATGCTGGGTTTGGGCGGGGTTAAGAGTGTGAAGGCTGCAGAGCCGAAGGTGTATCAGTTTGACTTTGGGAGCGGTTCGGTTGAGCCTGGTTACATTGGTGTCAGGGCGTCTGATCGGTATGACCGGTTAAAGGGCTACGGTTTTCAAACACCGGAGAATATGAAAGATGTGGCGGCATCCGGGACTGGTGTGAAGAGCGATGCGGTTCAGTTTTTGGCGTATGGGACGAAAAGCGACAATACGTTTCATGTGGATCTCCCGAACGGCCTTTATGAGGTGAAGGTGACGCTTGGCAATACAGCAAGGGCCAGTGTGGCGGCGGAGGGTGTGTTTCAGGTCATCAATATGACGGGGGACGGCGCGGAGGATACGTTCCAAATCCCTGTCACTGACGGGCAGTTGAATCTGCTGGTGACAGAGGGGAAAGCAGGCACCGCTTTTACGCTCAGCGCCTTGAAAATCAAGAAATTGTCTGATCAGCCTGTGACGAATCGAACCATTTATGTCGGCGGTGATTCGACGGTGTGCAATTATTATCCGCTCAACAGCAGCAAGCAGGCGGGCTGGGGGCAGATGCTGCCTCACTATATCGATAAACATACCTTTCAAGTGAGAAACATGGCGTCTGGAGGGCAGATCGCGAGAGGGTTTCGAAATGACGGACAGCTGGAGGCGATCTTGAAGTACATTAAGCCGGGGGATTATTTTGTGTTGCAGCTGGGCATTAATGATACAAATCCGAAGCATAATGAATCTGAAGCGGAATTTAAGGAGTTGATGCGTGATATGATCCGCCAGGTGAAAGCAAAGGGGGCGGAAGTCATCCTTTCCGCACCACAGGGACGGGCGACAGATTTTACGCCTGAAGGCATCCATTCGTCTGTCAACCGATGGTACAGGGCTTCTATTTTGGCCTTGGCCGAAGAGGAAAACACACACCTCATTGACTTAAATGTCCTCAGCTCGGCTTACTTTACATCAATCGGCCCGGAAAAAACTCTCGCGCTATACATGGACGGAGATACGCTGCATCCAAACCGCGCGGGAGCCGACGCACTGGCGCGATTAGCCGTTCAGGAGTTAAAACGCCAGGGAATCGATGGTTTTTAATACGTCATTTTTCGACAAAACACATATGCCCTCGCCAATTAGAGTATAATGAGAACATCTGCAAGAGACAGGAGTTTATACATGAGTCATTTTACAAACTATCAAATCAGCCATGACATTTTACGAGCATTAGATGGACTGGGATATACAGAACCGACCAAGGTGCAGCAGAGCGTGATCCCCGCTGCTCTTGAACGAAAAGATCTTGTCGTCAAATCACAGACGGGAAGCGGAAAAACGGCTTCATTCGGGATTCCTCTTTGTGAGCTGGCGGATTGGGATGAAAACAAGCCGCAGGCGCTTATTTTAACACCGACCCGGGAGCTTGCGGTGCAAGTACAAGAGGATATCACAAACATCGGACGCTTTAAACGGGTCAAAGCGACCGCGGTGTTTGGAAAGTCATCCTTTGACAAACAAAAAGCTGAATTGAAGCAAAAAAGCCACATCGTTGTCGGCACGCCGGGGCGTGTTCTGGATCATATTGAAAAGGGCACGCTGCCGTTAGACCGTCTCTCCTATTTGGTCATTGATGAAGCAGATGAGATGCTGAATATGGGCTTCATCGAGCAAGTAGAGGCGATCATCAAGCATCTGCCGACTGAGCGCACGACAATGCTGTTTTCGGCGACGCTGCCGGAGGATATTGAGAAATTAAGCCGTCAATACATGCAAAACCCCGAGCATATCGAAATCAAAGCGGCCGGGCTAACGACAAGGAATATTGAACATGCGGTAATTCAAGCAAGAGAAGAGAATAAGTTTTCTTTGCTGAAGGATGTGCTGATAACGGAGAACCCCGACAGCTGCATCATCTTCTGCCGGACGAAAGAGCATGTCAATCAGCTGACCGATGAATTGGATGACTTAGGGTATCCATGCGATAAAATTCACGGCGGAATGATTCAGGAAGACCGTTTTGACGTTATGAATGAATTCAAACGGGGCGAATATCGGTACCTCGTCGCGACAGATGTCGCCGCGCGCGGGATTGATATTGAAAATATCTCCCTTGTCATCAACTATGATCTGCCGCTTGAAAAGGAAAGCTACGTCCACCGCACGGGCCGGACGGGGCGCGCAGGAAACAAAGGAAAGGCCATTTCGTTTGTCACAGCCTTTGAAAAACGGTTTTTAGCTGACATTGAAGGGTATATCGGGTTTGAGATTCAAAAAATAAAAGCCCCTTCTCAAGAAGAAGTGGCCAAGAAGAAACCTGATTTCCTAGCTAAACTAAATGACCGTCCGGCATTCAAAAAGGAAAAAAGCGAAGAGCTGAATAAAGACATTATGAAGCTGTATTTTAACGGCGGAAAGAAAAAGAAAATCAGAGCCGTTGATTTTGTAGGAACGATTGCCAAAATTGATGGTGTGTCAGCTGATGACATCGGCATTATCACGATCATGGATAACGCCTCCTACGTGGAGATTTTAAACGGCAAAGGCCCTCATGTTCTCAAAGTGATGAAGGATACAACCGTCAAAGGGAAAAAGCTCAAGGTGAATAAAGCGAATAAATGATAAAATGACCTGCTCCCAGTTAAAGGGGCAGGTCGTTTTTTTGCTGGCTGACATCGGTGCCAGTCTCCTCCGGAACGAAAGCAAGGATCACAATACCGATCACAAATAAAACAATCAGGCTGAACACCGCGGTTGACGATTTTCCAGTCAGCTGAGCGGTAACGGCGATGAGCAGCGGCCCCATAATGGAAGCGAATTTACCGAAAATGTTGTAGAAGCCGAAGAATTCATTAGCGTGGCGCTTTGGCACGAGCTTGGCGAAATAGGATCGGCTCAGGGCTTGAATGCCGCCCTGTGAGGTAGCGACAAGCATAGCCAGTATCCAGAAATCAAGCGTTGTTTCCATAAAGTAAGCATTTACACAGACAATCATATAAATGACGATCCCAACGTACAGCATTGTTTTCCCCGTAAAGCGTTCCGCAAGCCTCCCGTATACAATAGAAAACTGCGCGGCGACCACCTGGGTGACAAACAGGATGATCAGGAGGCTGGTGGGACTGATCCCTAAATCAGACCCATAGGAGGTCGACATCGTAATAATCGTGCCGACTCCGTCGATATAAAAGAAATAAGCAAGCAAAAAAAGGAATAACGCCCGATACTGCCTAATCCGCATCATCGTTTGGCCGAGCCGCTTAAAGCTGTTAAGGACGATATGCGGCTCTCTTTTGATGGAATAGCGCTGATGGACATGTTTCAGCATCGGAATGGTAAACAGCCCCCACCAGGCAGCCGTTATGAAAAAGGATAGCTGGCTTGCGGCAGATACAGACATCGGTATCTTCTCTGATTGTGCAAGCAGGATAACAGCAATGCTGATGATAAATGGAATCGTGCTTCCTATGTAACCCAAACCAAATCCCCGCGCAGAGACGACATTCATCCGTTTTTCCGACGTGACGTCAACGAGAAAGGCATCATAAAACACGTTGGCGCCGGAAAAACCGATCGCCGATATCGTATAAAACAGCAATAAAAGCAGCCAATGTTCACTCGGAATAAAGGCAAGCGTCGCGGTGCTGGCGACACCGGCTGACACAAAGAAACCAAAGAACTTTTTTTTGCACCCTTCATAATCGGCGATCGTGCCTAAAATCGGACTGAGCATGGCAAGAATAAATGTTGAAATCGCAATGGTGTATCCTAAATAGGCAGTCGATTGAGCGGCTCCGACGCCGCTTTGTGCAACCGCCGCTTTATAAAATAACGGAAACACCGCGGTGGTTACGACAATCGAGTAAGCGGAATTTGCCCAGTCATATAACATCCAGCTGTTTTCTTGTTTCGTAAAACGTTTCATCATCAGAGCCCCTCTCCGGTAACGATATTTCTATTGTACGAGAAATGGGACAGAAAAGAATGGAATGAACGTCAATTTTTACAAAATATTTATGTTTTTGTACTTTAAATCATACTTTTGGTTTATTGCTGGGTGTAGGTGTATCTGGTACCATTTATCTATATTTTGCCGTATTTTCCAGAAGGGATTCAGCAGAGAGGAGACAGAGCATGAGGCGAATAGGCTTATGCATAAGCCTGCTGATCACAGTTCTTGTGATGAGCGCATGCGAAAGTGAAGATGAGGCTCAGACGTTTGCAGATTGTAATCAAGAGACAGTAAAACAAACCACAACCAAACCGATGACCAATAAGAATAAGTGGGACTTCCAGACCCTCCCAAGCGATATGCAGCTGGCCATTGTATTCAGTTCCATGATACGTGTAAGCGAAGCATTTGATTATGGAATCGGCAATCCTGAATACTTCGTCCGGAGCGGCATGACGGAGGAAGAAGCAAACATTGCGAGGCAGAATCTCGAATCGATTCAACTTAAAAGTAAATCGCTCAAACAACAAAATAGTGAGGCAATCGCTTTGATTCAAAAAACCAGCAATCAAGAAATGAGCCGCAACGAAGTGCAGCAGCTGAAGGAAAACCGAGCCGCTTTTTTTGAGGTCACAGACAGTATGATCACACTCATCAGCCAAGTCACACCGAAAAACGCGAAGAAGATAAGACAGCAGCTGGATCAGCTGAAAACACAATATACGCAATACAGCGCTGAAAGCGTGAAAATCATGAACAGCATTGTCGAAAAGCAGGGAGCAGACAAGGCATCATTTGAGCGCCATCTGGAGGAGCTGCTTCAGAAACACCCCGGACAGCCGGTGCTGAGTGGATTGTATTGACCTGCCCGACTCTTTCCCTGATGATATTGACCTAGTACAAAAAGAATGTACAATCAAGGTGTAGTCTGTTCTTAGTTGATTGGAGGAACATATCATGAAAATTGCGAAGGTGATCAACAATAATGTCATCAGCGTGGTCAATGAGCAGGGAAAAGAATTGGTCATTATGGGCAGGGGGCTCGCATTCCAGAAAAAGACCGGTGATGATGTCGATGAGGCCCGCATTGAAAAGGTGTTCACGCTCGATAACAAAGATGTATCAGAAAAATTCAAAACCCTTTTGTATGATATACCGATCGAGTGTATGGAAGTATCCGAAGAGATTATTAGCTATGCGAAATTAAAGCTTGGCAAAAAGCTCAATGACAGCATCTATGTGTCGCTGACCGACCATATTAACTTCGCGATCCAGCGCAATCAGAAAGGGCTTGATATCAAAAACGCCTTGCTGTGGGAAACAAAGCGGCTGTACAAAGACGAATTTGCGATCGGCAAAGAAGCGCTGCAGATGGTGAAAAACAAGACTGGCGTGTCTCTGCCGGAGGATGAAGCAGGCTTTATCGCACTGCATATCGTAAACGCCGAGCTCAATGAAGAGATGCCTAATATCATCAACATTACAAAAGTCATGCAAGAGATTTTGAGTATTGTAAAATACCATTTTAAGATTGAATTCAACGAAGAATCGCTTCACTATTATCGGTTTGTCACCCACTTAAAGTTTTTCGCCCAGCGTCTTTTTAACGGCACACACATCGAAAGCCAGGACGATTTTTTGCTGGAGACAGTAAAAGAAAAATATCATCGCGCATATGAATGCACGAAGAAAATTCAAACTTATATTGAGCGGGAGTACAAACATAAACTCACCAGTGACGAGCTGCTGTATGTAACGATTCACATAGAAAGGGTCGTCAAACAAGCATAATGAAAGCGTTGACATTTTCATTTCCTTATGTTAATTTTTTCTTACATTCATATATGATGTTGTTAGGATTGTTACTGATAAGCAGGCAAAACCTAAATTACAATAAGTGCGGATGATCTCTGTCTGTGCTGATGTAATTTAGGTTTTTATTTTTTTCGGAGGGATGGTGATCATAGCGTTTTACAGAAAAAAACGAATAAGAGCGTATCATAGGATTGTTACTGGTCAGGCAGGCAAAACCTAAACTACTTGTTCCTATTGCGGTAGGGGTAGTTTAGGTTTTTTATTTTTTAACAGAAGGGATGAGAGGGAAATGGGGGTTCAAGCAGCGGCAAAAGACATTTTACAGCTGGTCGGCGGGGAAGAAAATGTGCGTTCTCTTGTACATTGTGCGACACGCTTGCGTTTTACATTAAACGATCGGTCGAAAGCAGACAAAAATAAAATTGAAGCTTTGGACGATGTCGTCACGGTCGTGGAAAGCGGCGGGCAGTTTCAGGTCGTGATCGGCAATCGCGTTTCAGAGGTATATCAAGAGATTGGAAGAATATCTAACCTGCTGAATGATGACCGAGATGAACGTTCTGCCCAGAAAGGGAATCTGTTCGGGCGGCTTGTGGACATCGTATCAAGCATTTTCACTCCTTTGCTTGGCGTGATGGCGGGAGCGGGAATTTTAAAGGGCCTGCTGATGATATGCACAAATGCCGGCTGGCTCAAAACAGAGGAAACGACGTATACCATCCTGTATGCCGCTGCGGACAGCCTGTTTTACTTTCTTCCGCTCTTGCTGGCCGTCACCGCTGCCCGAAAGTTTGGCGCGAATCTCTTTGTTTCTGTCACAGTTGCCGGAGCGCTTATTTATCCAACGATCATTGAGCTGAAGAACGGCAATGCGGAAACGGACTTTTTCGGGATTCCAGTCGTGTTAATGAACTACACTTCAACTGTGATACCGATCATTCTGGCGATTTTTGTGATGAGTTATGTTGAGAAGTATTTGAACCGGGTGATTCATGACAGTGTGAAAACCTTCATCATCCCGCTGATTTGTCTGGTAACCATTGTGCCGCTTACACTAATCGTCTTTGGCCCGGTTGGTGTAAACGCGGGAAATGCCATCGCGTCTGCGATACTGGCCATCTTCAGCTTTAACCCGATGCTGGCCGGCGCTGTGATCGCGGCACTCTGGCAGATTCTTGTCATCTTCGGCATCCACTGGGGGATTGTGCCGGTTATTTTAAATAACATTGCGGTCAATGGGCAGGATTCGATCAAACCAGCTACTGCCGCGGCCGTATTTGCACAAACAGGAGCGGCTCTCGGTGTCATGCTGAAAACGAAAAACAAAAAATTAAAGGCGCTTGCCGGTTCCGCCGCTGTCACAGGGATTTTTGGCATTACAGAACCAGCCGTGTACGGCGTGACGCTCAGACTGAAAAAACCTTTTGTATGCGGTGTCATTAGCGCAGCCGTTGGCGGAGCGATTATCGGGCAGGCCCACAGCGTCGCCATCGCTTCTGGCGCACCGGGTCTGTTGACAATTCCGATTTTCTACGGACAGGGCTTTGCCGGGTTTATCTTGGGAATCTCGGTATCTTTTATTCTATCAATCATCCTCACGTACATTGTCGGGTTTGACGATCCCGCGGAGCAAACAGAAACCAGAGCAGAACCATCTGCACCCTCCATTCGCCGTGAAGAGATCAGCAGCCCGTTAGAAGGAAAAGTGGTTCCGTTAACAGAAGTGAAGGATAAAGTGTTTTCATCTGAGACACTCGGAAAGGGAATCGCGATATTGCCGGTAAAAGGGAGACTTGTCGCGCCAGCGGATGGCGCAATATCAACCGTTTTCCCGACTGGCCACGCATTTGGCATGGTGACTGATCGGGGTACAGAAATCCTTATTCACCTCGGATTTGATACGGTAAAGCTGGAAGGAAAACATTTTTATCCTAAAGTCGTGCAGGGGCAAGCCGTCAAACAAGGTGATTTGCTTGCTGAGTTTGACCTTGATGACTTGCTAAAGGCGGGATTTGATATGAACACGCCGATCGTCATCACAAACGCAGCGCATGATACTGACGTCATTCAAACAGATCAAAAGCATGTCAAAATAGAGGAACGAATTTTTTCTTTAATCTAAAACCATTGGAGGAATAGACGATGAATTATCAAACACTTGCAGCATTTCCAGAGCATTTTTTGTGGGGGGCATCGACTTCAGCCTATCAAGTGGAAGGGGCGTGGAACGAAGACGGGAAAGGCCCGTCAGTGATTGACGCGCGCGACAGCTATCCTGAGGGAACGACTGACTTTAAAGTCGCCAGCGACCATTACCATCGCTATAAAGAAGACGTTGCCTTGTTTGCTGAAATGGGCTTTAAAGCGTACCGTTTTTCCATCGCGTGGACGCGAATTATTCCTGACGGCGACGGTGACATCAATCAAAAGGGAATTGAGTTTTACAGCAATCTGATTGATGAGCTGCTCAAATATAAGATTGAGCCGATCGTCACGATGTATCACTTTGATCTGCCGAATGCCCTGCAGAAAAAAGGAGGCTGGTCGCAAAGGGCGACAATTGACGCGTTTGAACGGTATGCCAAGGTATTGTTTGCGCACTTCGGCGACCGTGTGAAGTACTGGCTGACTATCAACGAACAAAACATGATGATCCTGCACGGCAGCGCTTTAGGCACACTTGACCCGAATCTCAAAAACCCGAAAAAAGAGCTGTATCAGCAAAACCATCATATGCTGGTGGCGCAGGCAAAGGCCATGAATCTCTGCCACGACATGCTGCCGGCAGCGAAAATCGGCCCCGCCCCAAATATCGCGCTCATCTACCCGGCGTCTTCGAAACCGGAGGATATTATGGCGGCTTTCAACTATAATGCGATTCGAAACTGGCTCTATTTAGATATGGCCGTTCATGGGCGCTACAATACGACGGCGTGGGCTTATATGAAAGAAAAAGGCTATACGCCGGTTATTGAAGATGGTGACATGGAGATTCTGCAATCCGCGAAGCCTGATTTTATCGCCTTTAACTACTACACCTCCCAAACAGCAGAAGCAAGCAAAGGCGACGGATCGGATGAATCGGCCCGCGGAGGGGACCAACATTTGAAAACGGGAGAAGACGGCGTTTACCGCGGCAGCAGCAACCCGCATTTGAAGAAAAATGACTTCGGCTGGGAGATTGATCCGGTCGGTTTCCGCTCCACACTTCGAGAAATCTATGACCGTTACCAGCTGCCATTGATCATCACAGAAAACGGGCTTGGCGCTTTTGATCAATTAGAAGAAAATGATACGGTCAATGACGAGTACCGCATTGACTACTTAAAACAGCACATCGAACAAATTCAATGGGCGATCACAGACGGCGTCGATGTATTTGGCTACTCCCCATGGTCAGCTATTGACTTGATCTCTACACACCAAGGCTGTTCGAAACGCTACGGCTTCATTTACGTCAACCGGGACGAATTTGACCTGAAGGACCTGCGCCGCATCCGAAAGAAAAGCTTTTATTGGTATAAAGAACTGATTGCTTCAAATGGCGAGGTATTGAAAAATAGTTAATTGTATACAAATTGTGAATATTGAGTTATAAATGTAAATGGGTTAACATTCCCTGCCGATATGTACTGTATAAAATCTGGAAGGAGTTTGTATATGAAGAACAAAAAAAGATTTTCATTGCCCTTTTTGTGTACGGTCTTGATTGTGGCCTTTAGCTTTTGCCTGACTTCACATGCTGCTGCACAAAGCGTTCCAAAAGAGAAGGCGATCATGAAGCAGCAGGAAACATTGAAAAACCATAAGGAAATGAAGGATGTTTCTTTAAAGCAAGCAGATGCAGGAAGCCTTAAAATGGATCAACATGAAGAAACCATGAAAGTAAAGAAACCGGCTAATGAGAATGTGTTTAAGACAGCTTCCATGTACAACTCCGAAGACCAGGTATTTGATACTTCCTCTGTACTTAACGAAAGTAACCCGGACGATATGTACTTTTTCAGTACGTCGTCAGACCGAACGCTGATTACACGAATTTTGTCTGCCAACAGCCAGTATCATTTAACATTGTATGTGGTCAATTGGGATACGGGTGAAGCACAGCCGACTACTATCGAAATGGATGCGGGGAACCTAGTGCTTTTAAAAGAGCTTCCGGCCGGCGATTATATGATTCGGGTGTATTCTGAAGGAACGCTGGGCGATTCATATCACATTCAGTTAAATGCAAAAAACCCTGCAAATTACACGAGCGTGCAGTCGATCACCTCTAATCTGCAAACCTTTGTAGCTGAGTACGCAGACGGTTCTGTTTATGCAAACGGGACATTGTTATACAATACCGGCACAAAAACATCTTCATTAAGCTGGGAAAGAGAATATTATTTTTCGCATGGCGGCGGGTATAATCAGCGTACCCACTCTATTTCGGATGTCAAAGTGAAAAGTGTTTCGGCTCCTGTTACCTATCATTCAAGTTATGCCAGCTCAAATTCGGCAGTAATGGTTTACTTAGATACGGGCACTTTGTTTATGCACCATGTATCAGCGTATCAGTCAGGGGGAGGCTACGAAGACTCTTTTCTTGATACATTGGGCAAAAAAACCCCTAGAAGGCTAGATGCGGATGATCAAACTTACGGAGACCATATTTTAATCGTAGATACAAAAACCGGCAAAGCAATCGATTTTTTCAGTGTTTTAAATTACTACTATGCATCGGGTGTAGAAAGCTTGCCGGTCATTTCATATATCCAATAAGTTCAATCACTCGGGCTGTTTCTGCACAAGGAACAGCCTTATTTTAGTTTGCCAGATGGAGTGGAATGACCGTTTTTAATTTCTTGAAAAATGTTTTCTTGCTTTTCTGGCTCAGGCTGTTGAACTGTGGTTTCGGCCGGCATGTTCATCAGTTTCTTAAAATCGCCCATCGTGAGCGGTTTCTTGTCATCTTGTAATTCATATCCGATTTGGCCGTTTGCTTCAATCGTTGCATGCTTAATGTCCTTTATGCTGGAAACTCCATGAATCCTGATTCGCATTTCAAGCTGGTCAGCTGTCAGCCGGAGTTTTTTCATGTTTTCTACATGGAGTTTGCCATCTTCAATCACTAATTTCGCTTTGCCGGTTAAGAACTTTTCCATCCAATTGGCCTTCACTTGGAACCATTCCATGAGGATGAGAGCAACAGTAAAAATACTGGCTGCCACAAGGGTTTTCCATAAACTTGTCTCTATTATTGGCTGGACAATAATCGTACCAATGGAAATCATCACCACAGTTTGTGCCAACGTCATTTGAGAGATTGACTTTCTCCCTGAAATTCTGAGTAATATGATGCCGGATACAATTAAAATGAGTGCTTGCCAAGCAAAATTCATGCGATCACCTTTTTGTTTTGATTTTTTCATAGTATGATCTTAGGGTTTCGGATTATACAGGAGAAAAGAGATTCAGCCAGCGGAATCCTTTTCTCATTAAAACGAAATAATCCCAATCAAAAGCGCCGCAATCGTCATCACAATCGTTGTCCCCACTGCCCATTTGATGGTAAATTTTTGATGGTCGCCAAAGCTGACGCCTGCCATACCGACTAATAGATAGGTGGAAGGCACAAGCGGGCTGAGCAGATGCACTGGCTGGCCCAGCAATGAGGCCCTGCCGATCTCGGCTGCGTCTATTCCGTAAGCGGAGGCGGCTTCTGCAATGATGGGAAGGACACCGAAGTAAAAGGCGTCATTCGACATGAAAAAGGTGAATGGCATGCTGGCGATAGCTGTGATCAATGGCAGGTGCGGGCCCATAGCATCGGGGATGAGTGATACGAGAGAATGGGCCATCGCATCCACCATTTTCGTGCCTGAAAGAATGCCTGTGAATATACCTGCCGCAAACACCATTGAGACAACGTTTAGCGCATTTCCCGCATGAGCAGAGATCCGTTTTTGCTGCTCTTTAACATTTGGATAGTTGATCATCAAGGCGATGGCGAACGCCGTCATAAAAAGAACAGGGAGCGGAAGCAGGCTGGTGATCAGTGCAGCCATGAGAGCGACAGTCAGCAGAAGATTAAACCATTGAAGAGCGGGACGCTTGAGCGGTGCTGTATCTGAATCGGAGGACGGTGCGTGCTCAATTGACATGACGCCGAGACGCTTTCGCTCTTTTCTTCCAAGGATATAAGCAACGGCGATCACCCAAAGAATGCCGGCGATCATAGCGGGAATCAGCGGAGTGAAAACCTCCGATGTGTCCAATTTTAAAGAAGACAAAACCCTCGCCGTCGGCCCGCCCCACGGAATAATGTTCATCACCCCCGAACCAAGCATCGCAATGCCCGCTAATACCAAACGGTTCATGCCAAGCCGTTTGTACAGAGGCAGCATCGCCGCAATGGTCATCATGTAGGTGGTTGTTCCATCCCCGTCCAGCGAAATGGTCATCGTTAAAACCGCTGTGCCGATGGTGATTTTTAACGGGTCTCCTTTGACAATTGATAATATTTTTGCAATGAGAGGATCAAACAAACCTGAGTCAATCATAATCCCGAAATAGAGAATGGCGAATAACAGCATGATGCCGGTCGGAGCGAGGTCTGTTACCCCTTGAATCATCATCTCGCCAAGGTCTTTTCCAAATCCGCTGATCAGGGCAAACGCAACAGGGACAACAATCAACGCAATAAGTGCGGAGAGCCGGTTAGACATAATCAAGTACATAAAGACAATGATCATCACAAAACCGAGTAGGGCAAGCAAAATATGACCTCCCTCTATCAATTATAAGTAAGCGCTCCCACTCATCCGCGCAGAAGGCTCATTTCCTATATGTATGTCCCTATCATGATAGGCAGACCAAAAATCCTATTGAGCGGATCAGCAGTTTATCTGGAGAATGCAGCGGGTAAATGTGCTGTAGAATGTTTCACTTTGGGAAATCAATAAAAGGGGGAACGGACATGAGTGATGATCAAAACAAACGTGTAAATGAACATGCAAAGGACGAGCAGCTTGAGCAGTACAGGGTTGATAACAGCGGGAAGAAAATGACGACCAACCAAGGCTTGCGGGTGTCAGAGGATGAGCACTCGTTAAAAGCCGGGGTTCGCGGCCCGACGCTGATGGAGGATTTTCACTTACGGGAAAAAATGACACACTTTGACCATGAGAGGATTCCGGAGCGTGTTGTGCATGCGCGCGGATTTGGCGTGCATGGCTTTTTTCAGGTTTACGAGCCGATGACAGAATTCACACGGGCCAAATTTCTTCAGGACCCTTCAGTGAAGACACCGGTATTTGTCCGATTTTCTACAGTCGCGGGTTCTAAAGGCTCCGCAGACACGGTGCGGGATGCCAGAGGATTTGCGACGAAATTTTATACGGAAGAAGGAAACTATGATCTCGTAGGAAATAACATCCCGGTGTTTTTCATTCAGGACGCGATCAAATTTCCAGATTTGGTTCACGCGTTTAAGCCTGAACCTCACAATGAAATGCCTCAGGCCGCGACCGCTCATGATACGTTTTGGGATTTTGTCGCCAATAACCCTGAGTCAGCGCATATGGTGATGTGGACGATGTCTGACAGGGGCATCCCTCGCAGCTACAGAATGATGGAGGGCTTCGGCGTTCACACATTCCGTTTTGTCAATGAACAAGGAAAGGCGCGTTTCGTGAAATTCCACTGGAAGCCAGTGCTCGGTGTGCATTCTCTCGTATGGGATGAAGCGCAGAAAATTGCCGGGAAAGATCCTGATTTCCACCGCCGCGACCTGTGGGAAACAATTGAAAACGGCGGCACGGTAGAATATGAGCTCGGCGTACAGATGATTGACGAAGAAGATGAATTCAAATTTGATTTTGATATTCTTGACCCAACCAAGCTATGGCCGGAAGAGCTCGTGCCTGTGAAAATCATTGGGAAAATGACACTGAACCGCAACCAGGACAATGTGTTTGCGGAAACAGAACAAGTCGCATTCCACCCGGGAAATGTCGTGCCGGGCATCGATTTTACAAATGACCCGCTTCTGCAGGGGCGGCTTTTCTCCTACACAGACACGCAGCTCATCCGACTTGGCGGCCCGAACTTCCACGAGCTGCCGATTAACCGCCCGGTATGTCCGTTCCATAACAACCAATACGACGGCTATCACCGGATGACGATCAATAAGGGGCCGGTCGCTTATCATAAAAACTCACTGCAAAACAACGACCCGTCGCCTGCGACAGCCGAAGAAGGCGGCTACATTCACTACCAAGAAAAAGTCGAGGGCAAAAAAATCCGCCAGCGCAGCGACAGCTTCAACGATTATTACTCACAGGCGAAGCTGTTCTGGAACAGCATGTCCCCGGTTGAGAAGAAGCACATGATTTCCGCTTTTTGCTTCGAGGTCGGGAAGGTAACAAGCAAAGACGTGCAGCGGCAAGTCGTTGACGTCTTCAGCAATGTGGATGCAGGCTTGGCAGAGGAAATCGCCAAAGGAGTAGGTGTGGCGCCGCCAGTGAAACGTAAGGCGTCTAAAGAAATTTTGACCTCGCCTGCGTTAAGCCAGATCAATACAGTGAAAACAGCATCCTCAAGAAAAGTCGCTGTTCTCGCCGGAAACGGATTTCATGAAAAAGAGCTGCAAACTGTGCTGGACGTTTTAAAGCAAGAAGGAATCATAGCGGATATCATCAGCGAAACGCTTGGATACATCACAGGCGGAAATGGGCAGCAGCTTGAGGCCGGCGGCACGTTCTTAACGGCTGACTCTGTTCTGTATGATGCCGTCTATGCCGCGGGAGGGCCAGCGTTAAAAGACAACAAACAAGCGATGGCATTTATGAAAGAAGCTTACAATCACTATAAAGCGGTCGGTGCGGCAAATGAAGGAATTGATCTTCTCCAAGCAGCTGTCGGCACAATCGAGGGGCCAGGCATCGTAACTGCTCAGGGCGAAGCTGACTATACCGCCTTCAGCAAGGCGTTTATCGAGGCGATCGCCGCTCATCGCCATTGGGATAGACGAATGTGACCCGCTCCTGTATCTTAAAGGAAGATACTTTTCATAAGGAGCATGACAGATGAACGAAAAACAGCTCGCTGAAGCTTACGAACGCGATGAAAATATGATGATTTTGGTATTTGCCCAATGGTGCGTCAACCATGACATAGATCCGCTGGAGCTCTACGCCAAAGCGTATCCGCAGCAAAAACTAAATAAAAGCTTAAAAAAAACCATGGACGAACTGACCGTGCCCAAACACGAGTCAGAGCATATTCCGGACCAAACCGTCATTGCGGTGTTAGAGATGTTCGGAAATATAGATTTGGCACAAGCGGTTCATGAAGCGATTTTGGAGCGTAAACAGTAAAAAAAGAGGCATCTTGTCTCTTTTTTTATTTAGACACTTCTTTTGAGTTGATCAGCCCTAAAAGGGACGGATAAACGAAGACATCGAAGGAGGAGATCGTATCACCTGCTGAAAACCGCTGGGGTTGCGGTTTTGCTTTTTTCTGTATGTGCATATGCTGTCCCATTTTTAAAAGCGGTTCCAGGGCAAAACACCAACTGTCAGCAGCCATACGTACAAAAAGATCCATGGTTTAACGTCTGTTCAGTCCTTCAACTATCTCTTGATAACCAAAAAGCGTGTGACGCTGGATCAGATACTGCATACCAAAACAAAAGTCAGCAAAACGAAAGATGGCCTATACAGCTACGAAAAACGGAATCGCCATTGTCTTCGGCCAATATGACTTAGGGCCATATACAGCCGCCATCCTCTATTTATCTATAATCAAAGAGCCATATCCGCAAAGGGATATGGCTCCATATTTCTACCACACAAACAGGCCGACAATCGCGGCACTTAGTAAAGATACCGCAATTCCGCTGACGAGCAGCTTCCACACGTTTTTCCCGATGACCGTTGACTTTTCGCCGTCAAGGATCGAGTTGTACGTGCCGTAAATCATGCCGACCGTACTGAAGTTGGCAAATGACGTCAGGAATGTCGTCGCCACCGCAACAGTATGAGGCGGAAGGGATGTGAGATTTTCTTTCAAGTCAAGCATCGCAACAAACTCATTCGTTGCCAATTTCATTCCCATCAGCTGAGCGACATACATCGCATCGTGTACCGGCAGCCCAAGCAGGAATGCAAACGGGCTGAAGAGATAAGCGAAAATCGTCTGGATGGTCAGGCCGTGTACGAAAACGCCAAGAATGCCATTGACCGCTGACGTTAACGCGACATATCCGATTACCATT
This sequence comes from Bacillus vallismortis, assembly GCF_004116955.1. Lineage (NCBI taxonomy): Bacteria > Bacillati > Bacillota > Bacilli > Caryophanales > Bacillaceae > Bacillus > Bacillus vallismortis. Next base: position 3,787,200 of record NZ_CP026362.1, read on the forward strand.
GCCAAAATGACGATCACCATGTTCATGCCGACAAGCATACTGTTAGAAATCGTAGAGAAAAAGTCTTTCTTCTCCTCTTTAGGCGGCGTATAGATGATATCTTCATCCTCCGGCACGTGAACAGGATTCAGCAGGTTTGCGATAATCAGCGCGTTTAAGCAGTTCAACGGAATCGCTGTAAACACGTATGTCGCCGGCACCATTGACAGGTAAGATCCAATAATGGAGCCGCTGATGCTGCTCATGCTCATTAAGCCGAATGTGAGCAGGCGGTTGTTGTTTAATACCGTAAGCTGCTGGCGGATGACCGCAAGTGCTTCTGTATTTCCCAAAAACATCATTTGAATAGAGAAAAAGCTCTCTAATTTCGGCAAGCGGGAAGCCTTTGAAATCAACCAGCCGATTTTATCAATCAGCCAAGGCAAAATGCCGAAATAGGTTAAAATATCAAAGAATGTGACGATAAAGATAATTGGAAGAAGTGCGCTAAAGAAAAAGTCTACTGTTTCATTCGCCATCACTGACGGAAAGACAAACGCGATACCGTCACTCGCACAAGCAATCAACCAAGTGAAGAAATCACCAATTTTACCGATGGTCCAGCCCCCGACTTTTGTTCCCAGCATAAACCAAGTAATCAGCAATTCCAGAACAATTAACGTAATGATCGGCCGCCACTTGATTTTCTTTTTCTGCGGAGAACATAGGAATACAACTGCCATAATCACAATGAGACCGACAAGGTTTAATAAAAAGTACATGATAGCAACTCCTATGAGGTTTATTTTGGAAACAAAAAAAGCTCTTATCCTTCACAAATTCTGGAAAAGCAGAAAGTGTGAAAAATAAGAGCAAACAGAAAAGAACATGTCCTTTTCAACTCGTTCAAATTTATTCAAACTTTCTTGTAGTCTAGTTTTTTACGGTTACTAGGTAGAAACAATCAGACCATATTACTGATCATATACAAGAATGTCTATTTTCTAAGTTGATAGCAGTATTTTATCCTTTCACTTTTTGAAAATCAACCTTTTTAACTATTTTCACAATAATAAAATTTATATTTTGAAATGAGAAAATAAAGGCAGGACATGTTGGATTGTTATGTTGAAATGATGTTGATGGGTAAAACCATTTGATCCGCGCGTTTTTTCTTCTGTAACTGCTTTCTTTGATGGGAAGCGGGAAAATGCATATTTTAATCGGAATAGTCGGCCTCTGCTCCCCGTACATATGGAAAGGGAAAAAAAAAAACCGAGAAGATTGTAAACGCTTTCGTCCTTAAAGTTGATGGAGAAAACGAAAGGAGCATCAATATGGGGAAAGTACTATCATCAAGCAAGGAAGCCGCGGAGCTGATTCGTGATGGAGATATGCTGATCGCAGGGGGATTCGGGCTGTGCGGCATTCCTGAACAGCTCATTTTGGCGATCAGAGATCAGGGAGTCAAGGATTTAACCGTGGTCAGCAACAATTGCGGAGTCGATGACTGGGGGCTCGGTTTGCTTTTGGCTAACAGGCAAATCAAGAAAATGATTTCATCTTATGTCGGCGAAAATAAAATTTTTGAGCGGCAGTTTTTAAGCGGAGAGCTTGAGGTCGAGCTCGTTCCCCAAGGCACGCTCGCCGAGAGGATTCGCGCAGGCGGTGCGGGCATACCGGGATTTTATACAGCGACAGGCGTTGGCACTTCAATAGCAGAGGGAAAAGAACATAAAACATTCGGAGGCCGGACGTTTGTGCTGGAGCAAGGCATTACCGGCGACGTGGCGATTATCAAAGCGTGGAAAGCGGACACTATGGGAAATTTGGTTTTTCGGAAAACGGCGAGAAATTTCAATCCCGTTGCCGCCATGGCAGGCAAGATCACGATTGCCGAGGCGGAAATCATCGTGGAAGCGGGAGAGCTCGATCCAGATCACATCCATACGCCGGGCATTTACGTACAGCATGTGGTGCTTGGCGCGAGCCATGAAAAACGGATTGAAAAGCGGACAGTCCGGCAAGCGGCGGGAAAGGGTGAGGCGAGATGAAAGAGGCGAGAAAACGAATGGTCAAACGGGCTGTACAAGAAATTAAGGATGGCATGAACGTCAACCTTGGGATTGGAATGCCGACGCTTGTCGCAAATGAGATACCCGATGGCGTTCACGTCATGCTTCAGTCAGAAAACGGCTTGCTCGGGATCGGCCCGTATCCTGTGGAAGGAATGGAAGACGCGGATTTGATCAATGCAGGAAAGGAAACAATCACTGAAGTCACGGGCGCTTCCTATTTTGACAGCGCTGAGTCATTCGCGATGATAAGAGGCGGGCATATCGATTTGGCTATCCTTGGCGGCATGGAGGTTTCTGAGCAGGGGGATTTGGCCAATTGGGTGATCCCCGGCAAAATGGTCAAAGGGATGGGAGGCGCCATGGATCTCGTCAACGGCGCGAAACGGATCGTTGTCATCATGGAGCATGTCAATAAGCATGGCGAGCCAAAGGTGAAAAAGACATGCTCTCTTCCGCTGACGGGGCAGAAAGTTGTTCACAGGCTGATTACGGATTTGGCTGTGTTTGATTTTGATCACGGCCGCATGACACTGACTGAACTTCAGGAAGGCGTCACAATGGATGAGGTTTATGAAAAAACAGAAGCCGATTTTGCTATCAGCCAGTCTGTGCTCAAATCAAACGCTTGATATGAAAAAACACACTTGCTCCGCCAGGGAATCAAGTGTGTTTTTCTTTGCTTATTTCCAAACATCGTTCGCGATTTCAACCACATGGCGCAGCTTCGCCCATTGCTGTTCTTCAGTCAGCTTGTTGCCTTCTTCAGTGGAAGCGAATCCGCATTGAGGGCTGAGGCACAGCTGGTCTAAGTTCACATAGCGGGACGCTTCTTCGATACGGCGTTTCACATCGTCCGGATGTTCAAGCTCACCGAATTTAGAGGTTACTAAGCCAAGGACAAGCTGAAGATCGGAGCGCTTCACATAACGGAGCGGTTCAAAGCCTCCTGAACGCGAATCATCGTATTCCAAGAACAGGCCGTCAAGATTCAAACCGTCAAAAATGGTTTCAGCTGCTGCGTCATAACCGCCTTCAGCTGTCCAAGTGGACTGGAAGTTGCCGCGGCAAATGTGCATTGTCACCGTCAGGTCATCCGGGCGGTCCGCAATCGCGTCGTTAATGGATTTTGCAAACAGCTGGCGAAGCTCGTCAGGCGTTGTTCCGAAGGCTTCAATTTGTTTTAAGCCTTTTTCAGATAAGAAAACAGCCCATGCTGTATCATCAAGCTGCAGGTAGCGGCAGCCTCTGTCATAAAACGCTTGAATGGCTTTTTTATATGCTTTGGATACATCGTGCTGGAAAAGCTGATAGTCGTTTTTGTATGCGTCCTTTTCAAGCTTTCCGCGGAAAAACAGCATATTTGGGCTTGGGATCGTCATTTTTGGTGTCGCATCACCGGCAATGCTATGGAGAAAAGAGTAATCTTCAAGCATTGGGTGAGTCGAAAAGTCGATATCACCTGTGACTTTAATGCCGCGTGCTTTTGTCTGTACGTTATGGAATTGAATGCCTTGCTCAGGAATAAACGGCTCAACCCCATCCAGATTTTCCAGGAAATCAAAATGCCACCACGCTCTGCGGAATTCACCGTCTGTCACGACGTTCAGGCCGGTTTCCTTCTGTTTTTCCACAATGCGGATGATTTCATCGTTTTCAATTTGGCGGAGCTGCTCAGCTGTAATCTCGCCAGCCGCTTTTTGCAGCCGCGCTTTTTTGACGGGCTCAGACCTCAGCAGGCTTCCAACTTGATCCGCGCGAAACGGCGGCTTTTTTCTTTGAAGTGTATTTTGTTCTGTGTGTGTTGTTTGTTGTGGCATGTTGTCCATTCCTTCTTTCCATTCGAATATAAAAAAGCTCTTCCTTGAGATAAGGAAGAGCTTGTGTGACAATCTCAACCTTATCTTCAAGAGCAATCATTGCTCTAAAGGATTTAGCACCATTCTGTTAAACAGCGGTTGCCGGGTATCGCAGGGCCAGTCCCTCCACCTCTCTTGATAAGGAAAACCTTTTTATGAAATTTTCTGATGATATCTATTATTCACACATTTTCTGTTTCTGTCAATGATAGATTATCTCCACACATCGTTGGCGATGTCGATGACGTGGCGCAGCTTCGCCCATTGCTGCTCTTCTGTCAAAAGATTGCCTTCTTCCGTAGAGGCGAAACCGCACTGCGGGCTGAGGCACAGCTGATCCAAGCTGACAAAGCGCGCCGCTTCATTGATTCGCCGCTTCACATCCTCGGGATTTTCCAACTCGCCGTATTTTGATGTAACCAAGCCGAGCACAATTTGCAGATCCTTGCGTTTCACGAAACGGAGCGGATCAAAATTTCCTGAGCGGTCATCATCATATTCCAAGAACAGGCCGTCTAAGTGTAAGCCGTCCAAAATCGTTTCCGCTACAGCGTCATAGCCTCCTGATGCCGCCCAAGTCGACTTGAAGTTGCCGCGGCAAATGTGCATTGTGATTGTTAAATCATCAGGCCGGTCAGCCACTGCATCGTTAATCGTTTTGGCGAACAAGGCAGGCAATGTCTCAGGGTCGCCGCCGAGGGCACGAACGACCTCTCTGCCTTTTTCCTCAAAGAAGAGAGACCATGACGTGTCATCTAGCTGAAGGTAGCGGCATCCAGCGTCATAGAAAGCGATGATTGCTTTTTTGTACGCTTGGGCCAGATCATAAAAGTATTCCTCTTGGTCGTCATAAATTCCTTTATCGGCCTTTTCACCGAAAAACAGCATATTCGGGCTCGGAATCGTCAGCTTTGGTGTCGCATCACCGGCAATCTTATGTAAAAATTGATAATCGGCAAGCGCTGGGTGGTTCGTAAAATCGAGTTTTCCCGTCACTTTGATGCTGCGTGCTTTTGTTTTCACATTATGGAATTGAATCCCTTCAGCCGGGATGAACGGCTCCACACCGTCAAGCCCTTCGAGAAAATCATAATGCCACCAGGAACGGCGGAATTCACCGTCTGTTACCACCTCGAGTCCGATTTCTTTTTGTTTTTCCACAATGCGGCTGATTTCCTTGTTTTCGATCTCACGAAGCTGTTCCGCCGTGATCTCGCCGGCCGCTTTTTTTAACCGGGCTTCTTTCACCGGAGCGGAGCGCAGTAAACTGCCGACATGATCGGCGCGGAAAGGGGCTTTGCGTTGTTTTTCTGTTTTTTGTCCTGCAACATTTGTTTGTTGAGCCATGCGATTCGCCTCTTTTCTAGAAATATGGTAAGCATGAAAAAAGCTCTTCCTTTGAGTAAGGAAGAGCTTGAATAATCAAATCTCCGCCTCATCTGCAAGAACGCAATGTTCTTAAGGATTTAGCACCATTCTGTTTGAAACAGCGGTTGCCGGGTATCATAGGGCCAGTCCCTCCACCTCTCTTGATAAGGTAAAACGTCATATTTGCATTTCAATTATCTTAATATTATTACTTTTGGATCAATTGTCAATACTTTTTCAGAAAATACTTTCGGCTTTGTCGCTACATAAGATATTAGCAGTTAGCGAATGGGCGTGTAATTCAGCACATCCACCTCGTTTGCAATCTGCAAATGACAGGAATCCTATCCTTCAGCTGAGAATCATACCTCTACATGTTGACTCATAGATAAATGGCTCATTGCTAAGTGATTGCGGATAGTAGGCGATAGAAATACTGCTGGTTGTTCTTATAGTGAAAATGGAAAAGAAAAAAGCTGCGTGATTCAGCAGCCTTTTCAGTTGAAATATCGTGTTAGGAAAGATGCATCCGGCGTTTTTGGCGGATGGCGTCAAGGTCGATTAGGTTGTTTTGATGAGGTGCGGCTGCTGGCTGAGGGCTTGTCTTTTGCGGTTTGCGGCGATTGTCTTTGCTGAAAGAAAAAAGAAGATAGCCGCATAATGCGATGATAACAACTAGGATCATGTTACATACCTCCCAAAAAAGTTTTGGTATTCTCTATTGTACGGATAAATGGTCAAAAAGTATTCAAAAAATTCAAAATAAATCCAATGTTACATAGCTGCCCCTCTAAAACAGTCTAACCTGATAGCCTGAAAATAGTCTTATATCATGGTGATTTCTCTTGTTGATGATTGGTTCTATCGTTACTATCGACAGAAAAATAAATTCCTTTATATTACTTTTAACCTAAATTTACGTGATTCCAATTGCCTGTTTTTGGATGTTTTTTTCGTGCTTGTTTGATGTATACCCTATTTTGCGCCATTGAACACAAAAAACCCAAATCACGGAGCATTTGGGTGGTACGAGGAAACGCAGATAGTGGTTTTGGGGAATGGGATGACTGATTAGAAGAAGCGTTTGAACATTTTTCTGATTTTTTGAAATGCGCTTGATTTCTTTTGGATGATAGGCGGACGGGTCATGAACCATTTTTTTAATAGACTTTTTGCAGCAATTGCATGTTTTGTCATTGTTTCTCCTCCTCAACCGTTGATACTTGTTTTACGGAGGACGCATGAGAAATGTTTCATTTTCACGTAAAAAACCAGTCCTTTTTTGGACTGGCTTTGGCATTAGGCATTATGCCTGTTCTTCAAACAGCTTTGCAATCTCAATGATGACGTTGACGGCTTTGACCATGTTATCGGCTGAAATGTATTCGAATTTGCCGTGGAAGTTTTCTCCGCCGGTAAAGATGTTTGGCGTCGGGAGTCCCATATAGGACAGCTGGGAACCGTCCGTTCCGCCGCGGATTGGAGAAATTTTTGGTTCGATGCCGAGGTTTTCCATCGCTTGCTTTGCAATGTTGACGATTTCGATGACAGGTTCGATTTTCTCTCTCATGTTGTAGTATTGATCGTTCATATCAAGCTGAATCCGGTCTTGTCCGTATTCGTTTTGCAATTCCTCGACGACACGCTTCATCGTTTGTTTTCTGCTTTGGAAGTTCTCTTTGTCAAAGTCTCTGATAATGTAGTGCAGCTTTGTTTCCTCTACATCTCCTTGAATGGAGAGCAGGTGGTAGAAACCTTCATAGCCGTCTGTATACTCAGGCGCTTCGTCTGCCGGCAGCAGGCTGTTGAGCTTCATCGCGATTTTCACGGAGTTGATCATTTTTCCTTTTGCGGTGCCGGGATGTACGTTGTTGCCTTTGACTGTGATTTTTGCGGCAGCGGCATTGAAGCTTTCGTATTCAAGCTCGCCAAGCGGGCCGCCGTCAACTGTATAGGCGAAGGACGCATTGAATCGTTTCACATCAAATTTGTGCGGCCCTCTTCCGATTTCTTCATCCGGCGTAAAGGCGACTCTGATGGTGCCGTGTTTGATTTCAGGGTGTTTGATGAGGTAATCCATGGCTGTCATGATTTCGGCAATCCCGGCTTTATTGTCCGCGCCGAGCAGGGTTGTGCCGTCTGTGGTGATGAGTGTGTGGCCCTTATAGCCAGTTAGCTCTGGGTATTGATTAGGTGACAGGATGACCTGCAGCTTTTCGTTCAGAACGATGTCTTTTCCATCATAGCTTTCAACGATTTGCGGATTGACATTTTTGCCGGTAAAGTCTGTGGCGGTGTCAACATGGGCGAGAAAGCCGATTGTCGGAACGTCTTTATTTGTATTGGAGGGAAGAGTCGCCATGACATAGCCGTTATCATCAATGGTTACGTCTTGCATGCCGATTGATTTCAATTCATCAACAAGCATATTTCCTAACGTCAATTGGCCGGGTGTGGAAGGGCAGGTGTCGACCGATTCATCAGACTGTGTATCGACTTTTACGTATGTAGTAAACCGTTTCATGATTTCTTCTTTCATTTCCAATCATCTCCTTTGTCTTATCTTATCATGGCGGGGCGAGACATTTCTATTGCACAATACCGTTACGAATGGCAAACACGACTGCCTGTGTCGGTCTTGGAATATAGGGGCTCATCGCCATGTCATCAAATCCTTTCTGCATGAAGCATAGCGAATATCGGAAAAGAAAACGTCAACCGGCAGATTGATTTTTCAGATGCTATACTTGTTCGCGCTGCATAAAGTCATGTAACATAGCGTGAAAGTGCTGAATGTCCTCGTTGTTTCTTTTCCACATAATAAACGTCTGGGACGCCGGCAATTTAAGTTGCGGGGGCGTGCTTACAGCCATCAGCTTTTTTTCTGCCTCTTCCTGCTTGATGATGTAGGTGAGGAGGAATGATGCCCCCATTCCCGCTTTTATCATATGGACAGCCGCATCAATCTGCCCGGCAGCCATCGTTTGAAGGTGAGGGTAATGTGAACGGATGTTGTATAAAAAAGCATCCTCATATGCAGGGTGATCATGCGTGAGAAGCCGAAAATGGCTGAAGATAGAAGCAGCATCAGCAGTCGTGTTTTCCTGGAAAGGAGCCGCCAAACACAGCGTGCCTTCGCATATGTGCTGATAATAGAGCGTGTTTGCGTTCGGATCTTTCCGCGACAAACCAATATCAGCTTCATTTTGTTCCACCGCTTTTTTGATCTCATCAGATCCAGCCACATGAGTTGAAAGTTCAACATGCGGGTGTTTTTGGATATAAGCCGGGAGAAAACGAGGCAAGATATAGGACGCAATGTAGGGATGGACGGCCAGTGTAAGTGAACGGCTGTATCCTTGCTTCCATTGGCTGACTTTTTGCTTTCCCGCTTGGTATACATGGATCATTTCTTTGGCATAAGGCAGAAACAGCCTGCCTTCGTCAGTCAGGACGACGCGTCTCCCGGGATGCAAAAACAGCCGCATGTCCAGTTCATTTTCTAATTTTCGTATATGTTGAGAAACAGCCGGCTGGGTGAGGTAAAGACGCTCAGCCGTTTCTCTGAAGTTCTCTGATTCCGCTGCGACGATAAAGGTTTGCAGCCATTTTAAATCCATAACTTATCTCCTTCACTGCAAGTAATCAATAACAAATTGTTAAGTGAACATACGCATTTGCTTTTCACTGATTATACATCCATTCGTTTAGTATACCTATAGAATGAGAAAATAGAGAGAGGGATTCATATATGAACATATACGTAGAAGCAAATCCGTATTTACATGACAAGTTTTCAAAATACACTGATGAAAAATATAAAAGAGAAGGGAATCCATTTGTATCCTTTCCGATTCGTTTTGAGGACGTCCCGCCCGGCGCAAAGACGCTCGCGCTTACTTTCATTGATCATGACGCCATTCCCGTATGCGGATTCAGCTGGATTCACTGGACAGCGGCAAACATTCCGGCGCGCATCGCAGAGCTTCCTGAGCATGCGAGCGAGGAAAGACAGGACTTGATGATACAAGGGCAAAACAGCTTTGCTTCACCGCTTGCGGGAAGCTGCAATCCAAAGGTGATTCATCAGTATTGCGGGCCGACACCGCCTGACAAGGATCATGCTTACACGCTGACGGTCTATGCTTTAGACACAGAGCTGAATCTTCAGCAGGGCTTTTATATGAATCATCTCTATCAGGAAATGAAGGGGCACATTCTCGCTGAGACCTCTATTGAAATACTGGCAAGGGTGTAAGAAGAATATGAACAAATGATTAATAAACGATTAAACTTCTTGAAAATGGATGTGGAAAGCTTCTGAAAACTTTATAATAGGAAACAATACATTCTCTTTAGGAGGTTATACATCATGGCAATACTTGTTACAGGCGGCGCGGGGTACATCGGAAGTCACACATGTGTTGAATTATTAAATAGCGGCTATGAGATTGTCGTTCTAGATAATCTGTCGAATAGTTCGGCTGAGGCGCTGAACCGCGTCAAGGAGATTACAGGAAAAGATGTAACGTTCTATGAAGCCGATCTATTGGACCGGGAAGCGGTAGAAACAGTCTTTGCGGAAAACGAGATTGAAGCTGTGATTCACTTTGCGGGGTTAAAAGCAGTCGGTGAGTCTGTTGCGATTCCGCTCAAATATTATCATAATAATCTCACAGGAACGTTTATGTTATGTGAGGTCATGGAGAAATACGGTGTTAAAAAAATCGTGTTCAGTTCGTCCGCGACAGTCTACGGCATTCCGGAAACATCGCCGATTACGGAGGACTTTCCGTTAGGCGCGACTAATCCTTATGGACAGACAAAGCTTATGCTGGAACAAATTTTGCGTGATCTATATAAAGCCGACAATGAGTGGAGCGTTGCGCTGCTTCGTTACTTTAATCCGTTCGGCGCGCATCCAAGCGGACGGATCGGTGAAGACCCGAACGGCATTCCAAATAACCTCATGCCATATGTGGCGCAGGTAGCGGTAGGCAAGCTGGAGCAATTAAGCGTATTCGGAAATGACTATCCGACAAAAGACGGGACAGGCGTACGCGATTATATTCATGTCGTTGACCTCGCAGAAGGCCATGTCAAAGCGCTGGAAAAAGTATTGAACACCACAGGAGCCGAAGCGTACAACCTCGGAACAGGCACAGGCTACAGCGTGCTAGAAATGGTCAAAGCCTTTGAAAAAGTGTCAGGAAAAGAGGTTCCGTACCGTTTTGCGGACCGCCGCCCTGGAGACATTGCGACCTGCTTCGCAGATCCCGCAAAAGCCAAGCGGGAACTGGGCTGGGAAGCAAAACGCGGCCTTGAGGAAATGTGCGCCGATTCCTGGAGATGGCAGTCTTCTAATGTGAATGGGTATAAGAGTGTAAAATCATAAACAAAAGGACTGGGGGTTTCCCCCAGTCCTTCTTTCTATTGATCTAAGTTTACTTCAAATGTAAATGGATTGATTGTTATATCGTAATTTTCGGAAGATCCTTCTAATATAATTTTTGCTGTTTTGCTTTCGATTTTAGGGAAAACAATAACCCCTTCAGTGTTAACTCCTGGTAAGATTTCACTTTGAATTTTAGGATAACTTGATAGGTCGTCTTTACGCTCAAGCTGTTTATTATCAGCGATGATTTTGGCATTGAAGTCATAAAAATTGATTTCATCTTGTGATTTGTTTTCTATCTTAACATAAAGACGAGTTTCTTTTTCCGCAAGTTCAACTTTTTGAAGCGTAAGTGCAAATCCGTGCTGGTTCTGTGTTTTATCCACGTTAATTGTTTTTTGAGCTGGGGCGAAAGCTGTTGCATAGTCGCTTTTTTCAATGGAATCGGCAATGATTCTCGGCGCTGAAACAGAACCACCCAATGCGTTTTCACCATCATATTTGTCTTTCACCGTACCGACGACATGAATAATATCGTCATCTTTAATATCTAAATCAGAGTCGTCGCTCATAATAAGTGTATTCTTGCTTAACTTTTCCGGATTGTTATAGCCTTGAAGGTATGTGCCATCGTCGTCTTGTTCAACGTCAAAAACCTTTACATACAGATCGACTTTATAATTTTTAAATTGATCGGCATTAGTATATAGTTTTTCTATATCAGCCTTTTGTACTGTTTTTGTTGACTTTTTAGAATCGGAGCCGGTTGTAGTAGAAGCTTGAGAGTCTTCGCTGTTTCCGATGTTTGCAAGAATGATAATGACTACTATCGCTAGAATAAACGTAATGATTTTATGCCTCATAAAAAAGTTACGTTGATCTTTACCGCAATTCGGACATTTCTTAACACCTTTTGCGATCTCTTGGCCGCAAGCTTTACAGTGTAGTAGCTTTCCTGACATTATATTTCCTCCTATGTAATTAATTTCTTTAAATATATGTTCTATTTTGCCTATATATTTTCATGTAGTCAATGATAAATCGGAAAAAATATTTTAATTTATATCTTATTAAAAAGGTACTTTTTATCATATCGGCCGAATCTTTCATTTATTAACAGATAATGATCTTTTTTGTTTCTCTTAACCTAATGAATAAATCTCCGCAAATACCCCTTGAACCAATTCACACCGTCCCTTATAATGCTAATATTGGAAAGTAAAGAAGATATGATAAAAACAATGGTTTTCTAGGGTTCCGCAATGCATATTGGACTGTGACCGAGAGAAAACACATAACAGCCTTGCTGTTGTGACACGGTGGGATAAAAGCCCAGGAGTTTCTGCTCTTTTTGCGAGAGCGTACTCCTGGGTTTTTTTGTTGATACTATCTGGAGAAGGAGTGTTTTCGTGATGAAAAAAAGAATACTGGATGTGCTTATGCTTGTAATTGGCGCTTTTTTCTTCGCGCTTGCGGTGAATTTGTTTGCGATTCCCAATGACCTTGGGGAAGGCGGGGTCACTGGGATTACGCTGATCTTGTATTATGTATTTGAATGGTCTCCTGGGATAACGAACTTTATCTTAAATGCGTTTCTGCTTTTAATCGGCTACAAGTTTCTGGACGGTAAAACCACTGTCTATACCATCATTGCCGTAGCGGCGAATTCGCTATTCCTCCATCTGACACACGGGTGGAGCACGCCGTCTGATGAATTGATCATCAATACGATTTTCGCGGGTGTATTTGCGGGAATCGGTATTGGCATGATCATTCGTGTCGGCGGGACGACAGCCGGTTCTGCGATTCTGGCGAGAATCGCAAATAAATATTTAGACTGGAATATCAGCTATGCGCTCTTGTTCTTTGATTTAATTGTGGTATTCAGCTCTTATTTTATTATTGGCGCGGAAAAAATGATGTTTACGATCGTGATGCTGTACATCGGTACGAAAGTGATGGACTTCATTATTGAAGGCTTGAATACGAAAAAAGCGATTACGGTCATTTCGGAACATAAGAGTGAGATTTCAGAGCAAGTAAATACCTTGATGGATCGGGGCGTGACGATTTTATCAGGGAAGGGGAGCTATACGGGCCAATCAAAAGAGATTTTGTATATCGTCATTAACAAACAGGAGCTGTCCATGCTGAAGAAAATCATCAGAAGCTGTGATAAAAAAGCGTTTGTGATCGTTCATGACGTACGCGATGTGTTTGGCGAAGGGTTTGTTGATATATCGAAATAAAGAAAATCCCTCTGCGGGTGAAGCAGAGGGATTTGTTCGTTTAGAACGGATACTTGCGGTATTGCTTCTGAATCGAAATCCATTTTGTCACGGTAAACTCCTCGACCACCCAAGGGTTTCCGAAGCGGCCGACACCGCTTGCTTTGTTTCCGCCAAAGGCGATGTTCGGCGAATCATTGACAGACTGATCGTTAACATGGGTCATGCCGCTGTCAATTTGCAGGGCGAATGTTTCACCTTTTTCTAAATCAGAAGTGAAGACCGCCGAGCTGAGCCCGTATTCAGTATCATTTGCCATATCAATCGCTTCCTGATCGCTGGAGGCTTTGATAATGGTGGCGATCGGGGCGAACAGCTCGGTTTGGGCGATTTTGCTGTTGTTGTCAGCGCCGACGAAAACATACGGTGTGAGTACGTTTCCGACGCGTTTGCCTTCAACCGCAAGCTCGATGCCGTCTGCTTTTGCCTGCTCAATGATTTCCAGCGCTTTCTCGATTTGGCCCTCGTTGATCAGCGGGCCGACTACGGTTTTCGGATCGGTTTGATCGCCGTACGGGAGCTGTTTGACACGGGCGGTGAATTTTTCAACAAACTCATCATACACATCTTGGTGAACGATGATCCTGTTGATAATCATACAGATTTGTCCTTGGTGAATAAACTTCCCGAAAATCGCTGCGTCTACAGCACGATCGACATCCGCGTCTGAAAGGACGGCAAATGGGTTGTTGCCGCCGAGCTCAAGAGCCATTCGCTTGAAGTCGCGCCCGGCGATTTCACCGATGTGGCGTCCGACCGCGGTTGATCCCGTAAAACTGATTAATCTAGGGATTGGATTTGTCAGCATGCCGTCACCGATTTCTTTTAAGTCCGTCAACATGACGTTAAGGACACCCGCAGGAAGACCGGCGTGTTCGAATGCTTTCGCAATGATCGTTCCGCCGGAAAGAGCGGTTTGAATATCAGGCTTGTGAACAATGCTGTTTCCTAGCGCGATTGCGGGAGCAATTGTTCTCATTGATAAATTCATCGGAAAATTAAATGGAGAAATCGATGAAATCACGCCGAGCGGAAGGCGGTAAATCTTATTGATTTTCCCTTCAATATCAGATGGAACCTCTTTGATGCCGCCTAATTCACCGGTATACGTGATGGCTTCATCTATAATTGCAATGGTTTGTTCAAGCTCGATTGTGGCTTTAATAATGGTTCCGCCCGTTTCGCGGGAGATCATCATGATGATGTCATCACGATTTTCCTGTAAATAGCCGCGTGCTTTTTGCAGGACTGCTTTTCGGTCTTCCGTTGTGCTCTTGGCCCACTCTTTTTGCGCCCGCTGTGCAATGTCAAACGCATCCTCCAGCTGCTTGCTTGTTGCCAGAGATGCTGTTGTAATCACAGACTGGTCGTATGGATTCAAGATATCCTCCGTACGTCCGCTTTCTCCTTCTGTCCATTTTCCATTGATAAAACTTTTGTTTAACGCTTCTAAAGCCATTGATGATCATCCTCCTTTGGTCCTGCATTACTCTTCTATTTCCGTTGAGACCGATATGTAAACGAATCGGCTTTCCCTTTCAGTTTCTCCTTCCTGTGCCGGATATACGCTTTTTTATTGGAGAACCTGTGTGTTTCGCCTTATACTGGATATACAGATCCTTACATAAGAGAGGAGACCATATGAAATCGCTGCTGGCTATTTATCCCGGTTCAATTGTGTCTGAGGAGCTTTGCGTACAGGAAGGCTATTTATGTTTTTTTGATGAGAACAGCCAGAGATATATTTCCATTCCGAAAACAGAAATCAGCGAAAAAGAGATATTGCTGCTTCAGTCATTTTTGACGCCTGCGGATGAGATCAATCAAATGTCTTTGAAGTCGCCGGAAGAAAACAAGTGGTTCCAGTTTCTTTTTTCGAGAGGGGAAGTGCCGGCGAATATCAAGAAGCGGACGAGATTTGTTCATTTTCATTTGATCGGCAAAATAGAGCGGACGTCATTTGCGGAAGCGGTTCGCCATTTTTGGCCGGTGCCTTTTGTGATTGTGTGGATGCATGAGGACAGAGGCGTGATTGTCGAGCAGGAAAGTGAAGCGGCGGCGGGGAAGGATGAACTGGAATCGCTTGCTAAGGTTCTTGAGAGTGATTTCTACTTCAGTGTCCGTTTTTACACTGGGAGATTTTATGAAACAGATGAGAGCCTTCGTACACATTACACCCGCGAACAGACGTATTTTCTCTTTGCTGAAAAACGGCTGCCACAGATGCAGAGTATGACCTTTGAGGTCATTTTTCCCATTTTATTATTGGGGACAGAAAAAGAAAAGCTGAAAACGCAGCTCTCAGAAGAAGCTGAGCTTTTATTTGAAAATGAGCCTGAGTTGAGAAAGACCATCAAGCTCTTTATTGAAAACAACTCAAATGTGACGTTAACAGCGAAACAGCTGCATCTGCACCGCAACAGCCTGCAATATCGAATTGATAGATTTATTGAGCGGTCGGGGATAGACATTAAAACATATAAAGGCGCGCTAGTCGCTTATTTTATCTGCCTGCAGAGCGAAGGTTCAGAATAAATTGGAAATCTGCACGAAAAATGGTTGCTGATTTTATGAACCCTGCCCATTTCAACGATATGGAAATGCTGTTACACTCGAATTAAGAAAGCGTTTACAAAAACAAGGGGGATATAAGATGGCTGAATTGCGGATGGAGCACATTTTTAAATATTATGATCAGAAGGAAGCGGCTGTTGATGACTTTAACCTTCACATTGCCGATAAGGAATTTATCGTATTCGTCGGCCCGTCCGGCTGCGGAAAATCAACGACGCTGCGGATGGTGGCAGGACTTGAGGAAATTTCAAAAGGCGACTTTTATATTGAAGGAAAACGTGTAAATGATGTAGCGCCAAAGGACAGGGATATCGCGATGGTCTTTCAAAACTACGCGCTCTATCCGCATATGACGGTCTATGATAACATCGCATTCGGGCTGAAGCTTCGGAAAATGCCCAAGCCTGAAATCAAAAAAAGGGTAGAGGAAGCCGCTAAAATTCTAGGGCTGGAGGAATATTTGCACCGTAAGCCGAAAGCGCTCTCAGGCGGACAGAGACAGCGGGTCGCGCTAGGCCGTGCGATCGTGCGAGATGCAAAGGTGTTCCTGATGGATGAGCCTTTGTCAAACCTTGACGCGAAGCTGAGGGTGCAAATGCGGGCGGAAATCATCAAGCTCCACCAGAGACTGCAAACCACAACGATTTACGTGACGCATGACCAGACAGAAGCGCTGACGATGGCGACACGGATCGTGGTCATGAAAGACGGAAAAATCCAGCAGATCGGGACGCCGAAGGATGTATACGAATTCCCTGAAAATGTGTTTGTCGGCGGTTTTATCGGATCACCGGCAATGAACTTTTTCAAAGGAAAGCTGACGGAGGGCGTCATCAAAATCGGTTCTGCTGCATTAACCGTCCCGGAAGGAAAAATGAAGGTGCTGCGTGAAAAGGGCTACATCGGGAAAGAGGTTATCTTCGGCATCCGTCCAGAGGATATTCATGATGAATTGGTTGTCGTGGAGTCATATAAGAATTCCTCAATTAAAGCGAAAATCAATGTCGCAGAGCTGCTTGGTTCTGAAATCATGATTTATTCGCAGATTGATCATCAAGATTTTATTGCGCGGATCGACGCCCGTCTTGATATTCAATCTGGGGATGAGCTGACGGTTGCGTTTGATATGAATAAAGGCCACTTCTTTGACAGTGAGACAGAAGTGAGAATTCGATAGATTCAGAAAACCGGACATGGAGACATGTCCGGTTTTTTCTTTCTCTAAGGTTTACAGAAAAAACCGCAGCGGGTAGTGGTTGGTAAGAAAGGGGAGATAGAAATGTGGCATGCGGCAATGTGGGGCGGGATCTCAGGCTCTGCTGTTTTGCTGGGCGCGCTGGCGTCCATGTTTTTTTCGATTCGCAAACAGATCATCGGTTATATTATGGCTTTTGGCACAGGCGTATTAATTGGCGCGGCGGCTTACGAACTTCTCGGGGATGCAGTGGCTGAAGGCGGAATTGTATCGACAGGCGCCGGATTTATTGCGGGAGCGGTCGTTTTTACGATTTTTGATTACGCGGTTTCTAAAAGAGGCGCGTCACATAGAAAACGATCGGGACAAGCAGCTGCCAGCGGCGGAGGAATCGCCATTTTTATCGGAACCGTCATGGACGCTGTACCCGAATCGATTATGATTGGCGCCAGTCTTCTTGAGGAACAATCGGTCAGCCTCCTTTTGGTGATCGCTATATTTATCAGCAATATACCTGAAGGGCTGTCCAGTACAGCAGGCATGAAAAGCAGCGGGTATACGAGAAAGAAAATTTTGCTGCTTTGGGGCGCGGTGCTCATGATTTCAATTCTCGCTTCATGGTCAGGGTATTTCTTTCTCGACGGCGCTTCTGAAGAAGTAATGTCAGCAATCGCGGCGTTTGCAGGCGGGGGGATCATTGCGATGATTGCGTCGACGATGATGCCCGAGGCGTACGAAGACAGCGGTCCGATGACAGGGTTAATCGCGGCTCTTGGGCTGTTAACCTCGCTGGTTTTGAATCAGTTTTCTTAAATGTGAGCCGGTCATGCTTCCATGTCCGGTTTTTTAAGCTTGAAAATCCCAGAAAAAAACCGATGAAAAAGGAGGAAGAAATAGACAGAAAGCAGGAGAACAATGAAACGATTGATGGTAAGCATATTTCTTTTGGGGAGCTGCTTGGCTCTGGCGGCTTGCGCTGATCAAGAGGCGAACGCGGAGCAGGAGATGCCGAAAGCGGAACAACAGAAACCGGAAGAAAAAACAGTACATGTTCAGAAACAAGAAGAAGATACATCCACATGGATCAAAACAGAGAAACCAGCAAAGCTGCCGATTTTGATGTACCACAGCATTTCCTCTGGAAACAGCCTCCGTGTCCCAAAGGAAGAATTCGAAGCGCATATGAAGTGGCTGCACGATAACGGCTATCAGACAGTAACGCCAAAAGAGGCATATCTTATGCTGACGCAGGATAAAAAACCGAGTGAGAAATGCGTATTGATCACGTTTGATGACGGATACACCGACAATTACGAGGACGCGTATCCGGTGCTGAAAAAGTACGGGATGAAGGCGACGATTTTTATGATCGGAAAATCGATCGGACATCAACATCATCTGACAGAGGACCAAATGAAAGAAATGGCGCAGAACGGCGTATCAATTGAAAGCCATACAATTGACCACCTTGAACTGAACGGGTTATCGCCTGAACAGCAGTACAGTGAGATGGCTGATTCGAAAAAGCTGTTTGACAACATGTTTCATCAGGAAACCTCCATGATCAGCTATCCGGTAGGGCGCTACAATGAGGAGACGCTGAAGGCAGCCGAAGAAACGGGCTATCAAATGGGTGTGACGACAGAACCGGGCGCGGCATCGAGAGACCAGGGAATGTACGCCCTCCACCGAGTGCGCGTATCTCCGGGCATGTCAGGCGCGTCATTTGGCGCGTACATTGAATCGATGAAATAAAAAAAGGCGGCGCTTAAACGCCGCCGTCTCCTCCACCGCCACATCCGGAATCGCTGAAGCCTCCGTCATTGCCGCATCCATTATGGTGCGAGCCATGATCTGAATAACCGAAAAAACCACTGTCCGCCTGTTGGCGGCTTTTGTTTTCCGAGGGCTGCGGCTGTATGACTGAAAGAAAAACGATAATAGCTATAATCAATAAGATGATCACAATCACTTCTCAACACTCCCTTTTTTCACCATATCTGTTATACGGATGAAATGGAGATCGGTTTCACTTCAAAGAGATCGATTCTTTCAGCCGGTCTCTGAGCCAGCGCTTCAGCACCCCGTGCCCTTTATTTGACAATAATGTGCTGACACGCCAATACATGGGGGGATGTGGTGCGAACTGAAAATCAATGAACCTGAAAAGCCAGCTTTTATCGCGGGTGAGAGAGTCGATCTGAAGCTCGTCTTCATCTGCCTCAGCGCTGTAGGCGCTTTGTTTCTGTATATCCTCATCCTGCCGAATCGCCAAGATCCTCAAGGCTTCGGCCATTTGGCTGTACCCGCCTTCCAGCAGTGATGCGCCAAGGTTGTCGGCGCGCACCTCCATCCATTGTGAACAAAAGGATTGATACAGCTGAAACAGAAGGATGATTGCCATAATGAAAGCCCAAAGCGCGATTTTGTAAGCCTCGGGGTGGACGACATGCCGCTGAAATAAGAGGATGATGCCAACGACGGCTCCAAGATATAGAAAACGCAAAAGCTGTGACGACAGAACATCACGTTTTTTAATATGAATCGCTTCATGGGCCAGAACCCCTTCGATGACACGCTGCGGAAGTGTTAGTGTGGCGTTTGTCAGAATGACCATTGACCTTCCGACATTCATGCCGACTGCCATTCCGTTGTAATCATCACTCTCCGTTTCGTATATGCGGACATGAGGAATGCCGGCCTTGCGGAAAATCTTGTCGGCCGCTGCCTGTACATGCGGATGATGACAAGGCCTGGCGTCCATTGCCGCCCGCAAAACACGGTCTGACAGATACATGTTGAATACCCAGTACAGCATCACAGCGCCGCCCATGATCCAAGGGGAGGCATGTAATGCGTATAACGCGAGCACCAATAAGGCGTAAGCTGATACGCCTTTTACGCTGGCGGCAAAATAAAGCTTCCCAAGCAGCCGCTTCACATTTTTTCTATGATAAAACGGCAAAACAGAAATCACAGTGTCCTCGTTGTTTTCTGAATCTGTGTATTCCCGTAGAATCGCTTTCCACCTTTGCGGTTCCTTCACCGTCAAAAACACCGTTTCACCGGGAAGAGACAGCTTCATGACCTGCTGAAAGCTTGTGGTCAGATCCAAACGGGATGAATACATCGTCAGAAGCGGGTGAAGCTTTAAGAGGTCAGCCGTTGATTCAAGCTGAATGTCTTTCAAATCAGTAAGCGGGTATGTACGGGTTTCATAACGAGAGCTAATGTGCAACTTTTCTAAGGACGCCGAATACAAAACGTTTACACTGAAGACATTCCATATTCGTTTCACCAGTGCCCCTCCGCCGGAAATCACGCCCAAAAGGATCACATATTTGAGGGGGCTCGAGTCGGGCCCATAGATGAAAAAAATAATGGCGCCCGCAAACACTGCGGCGGTCAGGGTGACGTCTGATAGGAGGCGTGTTTTGTTTCTGGAAAGCTCGATTTCCTGCCAGTCTCCCGTTGGTGTTTCCGCGCGCTTTGAGACAGTGAGATCCATGGCGGTCCAGTAACAGTAAAACATGGTCGCGATCGAGACAATGCCGTCCATGAATGATTGATGAGAGAAGGTATACACAGCAACACAAACCCAAAGAACGATATCGATCCAGAAGTCTATGACCGGAATGAGTTTTGCTGCCAGGGCTGATATCAAATAAAGTCCCAGCCCGAGAATCATATAGAGAAATAGATGTGTTCCCATAGGCATGCCAGAGTCCTTTCTATCTAGTATTTCCAACTATTACTATAGCATGGCGCGGGAACTTGAAAAAACAGGAATATGCTAAAAAGCAAGCTCTTTCGTTTGACGAAGAACTTGCTTGCGGTGCATCAATAAAACTGGTGAAGCAGCAATAGGGTTAAGGATACTGTAATCGCTCCCCCGATTCGGGTAGATACCTGGGCGAATGGCATGAGTTCAAGCCTTTCGGCGGCGCTTAAAATGGCGACGTCCCCGGTGCCGCCTTGTCCTGAGTGGCACGCATTGATAATGGCGGTCTCAATTGGATACATGTTCAGCCATTTTCCAGTGAAAAAGCCGACGGCCATCATGGTCACAACGACAGACAGAATGGTTATGATATTGCTGAGGTTAAAAGCGGCGACAAGCTTGTCCCACGGCGTCATGGACACCCCGATCGCAAAGAGCAGCGGGTAGGTCACAGCTGTTGAAAAGAAGCGGGACACCCCAAACGCGCCATTTTCAATTGAGGCGGGCGCCAATCTGAACAGTTTAATCAGAACAGCCAGTAACAGCATGGCAACCGGTGCCGGAAATCCAAAAAAGTCGTGAGCGAGCATGCCGACTAAGTATAAAGAAACAGCAAGAATACCGCCTGACGCAAATAAGGAGAGGTTGAACATTTGCTGTCCGCTTTGCGATTCCTCCAGCGCAGGGTGCTCTTCCTCGGATTGGTCCACTTTGCCGTTGCCTGTCCATTCCGGTCTTTTTTTTCCGATTCTGTTCAGCAGCCCCGAAAGAATGATCGCGCACAGGCTGCCCAACATGATAGACGGCAGAACAAGTGCAAACGCTTCCCCTTGAGACATGGGCATGATGTCGGAATACCCGATGGACAGCGGGATAGCGCCTTCACCGACACCCCCGGCCATGATCGGAATGACGATGTACAGCAATGTGTGCTGAAATCCGAGCCCGAGTAATGTGCCGACAGCCAGTCCGACAATAGCGGCCGCGACAGAACCAACAATAAGCGGAATAAAGATTTTCATAAATGCTTTTACGAGTGTTTCTCTTTTCATGCCGAGGATGCTTCCGACGACAATCCCGGCGATAAATAAGTAAAGGAAGTTTGAGTTTTCTGTAAATTCTGTGGTGGATTTGACGATATCATTTGGCAGCAGGTGATAGTAGACGACAGCGGACGGAATAAACGTAGCTAGGATGGCCGGACCGCCGATAGAACGAACAATCGGTATCGATTTGCCGATTTGGGCAAAAGTAAACCCGAAAAATGCCATGACGGCAATGGATGTCAAGATGTCACTTTTTACATCGTGATGCATCACAAAAACAGTGATTAATATAAACAACAAGGCATACACAGGAAGCGGTATGATGCCTACTTTTATATTCATGGCTCTCGCAAACCAATTCTCTTTTCGAACCCCTTCTTGAATTGTATCCGTTTGCAATTGCAGTTGTGTTTGAAGCTCTCCCATTGAAAAACCTCCCCTATTCTTGATGCAGTGAAATAGTTCACTACAATAAATATACTAAAAAATTGAAATTATTAATATATTAAAATTTTACTATTATACCTTTCGGGTTCTCCCGCTCCAAAGGAAAAGAGGCATTCTGACTAAAAATGGTCCATGACGGAGTGCTGAGAAACGAGTGCGGGTGCCGGATAAGCATTTTATTCGCAAGCAGCGGAGTGTTGATGTACGATGATAAAGGGTCATTTATCCTAGCAGCCGTCAAAAAACATCAACAAAATAGACAACAATCCGTCACATAATGTGGGACTTTTTAGGTATTTTAGGCTTTATTTTTGAAATAAATCGTTGTAAAGTACTTAATATGAACCAGTAAGAGAATGTGTCATTAGATCAATCTGGCAATCTGGCATCAGATTGGTTCATCTTTTGACATGTTTGTGAAATATTGAACAAATATTTTTTTCGTCTACTTTGTGAATTGGTGATCAAAGTCTTGGTTTAATTTGTGAAGTAGTGAGCAAGTAGCACAAGTTTTTAACCGGAAAAGGAGGAGAAAGCATGAGTGAATTGGTTTTAGCCCGCATTCAATTTGCATCAACAACGTTGTTTCACTTCTTGTTTGTGCCGTTGTCTATCGGGCTTGTATTTATGGTTGCGTTGATGGAGACTCTTTATCTTGTGAAAAAAAATGAGCTGTACCTCAAAATGGCAAAGTTTTGGGGACACTTATTCTTAATAAATTTCGCAGTCGGTGTTGTAACGGGGATTTTGCAAGAATTCCAGTTTGGCATGAACTGGTCTGATTATTCCCGTTTTGTCGGAGACGTATTTGGCGCTCCGCTTGCAATTGAAGCATTATTGGCGTTTTTCATGGAATCTATCTTTATCGGATTATGGATTTTCGGATGGGACCGCCTGCCGAAAAAAATACACGTTCTCTGTATTTGGCTCGTTTCATTTGGAACGATTATGTCGTCTTTCTGGATTTTAACCGCCAATTCCTTTATGCAGGAGCCGGTCGGCTTTACGATCAAAAACGGCCGCGCGGAAATGAACGACTTTGCCGCACTGATCACAAACCCTCAGCTTTGGGTTGAGTTTCCGCACGTCATTTTCGGTGCGCTTGCCACCGGGGCTTTCTTTATCGCCGGTGTGAGTGCTTTTAAACTATTGAAGAAAAAAGAAGTGCCGTTTTTCAAGCATTCTTTTAAACTCGCAATGATCGTCGGCCTTTGCGCAGGTCTTGGCGTCGCACTTAGCGGCCACGCGCAGGCTGAGCACTTGATGGAATCTCAGCCGATGAAAATGGCTGCCAGTGAAGGCCTTTGGGAAGACAGCGGTGACCCTGCTGCTTGGACAGCTTTTGCCATGATCGATACAAAAAATGAAAAAAGCTCAAATGAAATCAAAGTTCCTTATGCATTGAGCTACCTGGCGTATCAAAAATTCAGCGGAAGCGTCAAAGGGATGAAAACACTTCAGGCTGAGTACGAAAAAATCTACGGAAAAGGCGACTATATTCCGCCTGTTAAAACGACATTCTGGAGCTTCCGCATCATGGTTGGCGCAGGTGTTGTCATGATTCTTACCACGTTAGGCGGCCTTTGGCTAAACCGCCGCAAAAAACTTGAAACCAGCAAATGGTACTTGCGATTGATGATCGCCTTGATTTCCTTCCCGTTTATCGCCAACTCCGCGGGCTGGATTATGACAGAAATCGGGCGTCAGCCGTGGACGGTCATGGGCTTGATGACAACCGCTCAATCCGTGTCGCCTAACGTAACAGCGGGCTCCCTGTTATTCTCAATCATCGCATTCGGTGTGATGTACTTGATTCTGGGCGCACTGCTTGTCTTCTTATTCGTCCGTGAAATTAAAAAAGGCGCGGAGCATGGTGATCATCATGATGTTCCTGTATCAACAGACCCATTTAGTCAGGAGGTATACCATGTCTCTTCATGATCTTTGGTTTATACTCGTTGCTGTATTGTTTGTAGGTTTCTTCTTTTTGGAAGGCTTTGATTTCGGAGTCGGCATGGCGACCCGTTTTCTTGGCCATAATGAATTAGAACGCAGAGTGCTGATCAACACGATCGGGCCGTTTTGGGACGCGAATGAAGTATGGCTATTGACTGGTGCAGGCGCCATTTTCGCGGCGTTTCCGAACTGGTATGCAACGATGCTGAGCGGTTATTACATTCCGTTTGTCATTGTGCTTCTAGCGTTAATGGGCCGCGGGGTCGCGTTTGAGTTCCGCGGCAAGGTGGAGCATGGAAAATGGGTGAAGGTTTGGGACTGGGTCGTTTTCTTCGGCAGTCTGATTCCTCCGTTTGTGCTCGGTGTATTGTTCGCGACATTATTCCGCGGGATGCCGATTGATGCCGATATGAACATTCACGCGCATGTATCCGATTATATCAATGTGTACTCTGTACTTGGCGGTGTGACTGTAACACTTCTTTGCTTTCTGCATGGATTAATGTTTATCACACTGCGTACGATCGGTGATTTGCAAAAACGCGCCCGGAACATGGCGCAAAAGATAATGGGTGTTGTTTTTATAGCGGTTCTTGCCTTTGCGGCTCTTTCTGCCTATCAGACAGACATGTTTACACGCCGCGGCGAGATTACCATTCCGCTCGTTGTTTTGATTGTCATCTGCTTTATGCTGGCGGCTGTCTTTATCCGTAAGAAAAAAGACGGCTGGACATTTGGGATGACTGGCGCGGGGCTGGGGCTGACGGTAGGGATGATCTTTATTTCATTATTCCCTCGGGTCATGGTCAGCTCGCTTCAAAGCGCGTACGATTTAACAGTAGCTAACGCTTCTTCCGGTGATTATTCGCTTAAAGTCATGTCAATTACGGCGTTAACGCTATTGCCGTTTGTCATCGGCAGCCAGATCTGGAGCTATTATGTCTTCCGGAAGCGCGTCAGCCATAAGGAGCCTATGACTTATTAATGGGAAAAGACCTGTTTCGATATAAAGGAATGAAGCGGATTCTCACCGTGATTACTTGTTTAACGCTAATTCAGACAGCCGCCATTATCATGCAGGCAGAGTGGCTGAGTGAAGCCGTAACCGGGCTGTTCAATGGGAAGAGCGTGGCCTCCCTGTTTCCGGTGATCGGCTTTTTCCTCATCGCTTTTGTCGCCCGGCACGGGGTCGCGGTGGCGCGCCAGAAAATCGTCTATCAATATGCTGCCCGGACAGGAGCAGATGTGAGAAAGAGTTTTCTTGATCAGCTGTTCCGGTTAGGTCCCCGTTTTGCAAAGAAAGAGGGGACGGGGCAAATGGTGACGCTGGCGATGGAAGGCATCAGCCAGTTCCGCCGTTACCTTGAGCTGTTTCTGCCGAAAATGGTCAGCATGGCGATTGTGCCTGCGGCTGTTGTCATTTATGTGTTTTTTCAGGATCGCACATCAGCCCTTATTTTGGTTGCGGCGATGCCGATTCTCATTATATTTATGATTCTCCTCGGCCTTGTCGCGCAGAGAAAAGCGGATCGCCAGTGGAAATCCTATCAGAGGCTTTCCAATCATTTCGTTGATTCTCTTCGCGGGCTGGAGACATTGCGTTTTTTAGGTTTGAGCACCTCGCACAGCAAAAACATTTTCTACGTGAGTGAGCGGTATCGCAAAGCAACGATGAGCACGCTTCGGGTGGCATTTTTATCTTCATTCGCGCTCGATTTTTTCGCCATGCTGTCGGTGGCAACAGTTGCCGTGTTTCTGGGCCTGCGCCTGATTGACGGCGATATTTTGCTTGGTCCGGCTTTAACGGCGCTTATTCTCGCACCTGAGTATTTTCTGCCGGTGCGGGAAGTGGGGAATGATTATCATGCGACGGTGAACGGACAGGAAGCAGGAAAAACCATTCAAGAAATTTTGTCGCAGCCTGGTTTTAAAAAAGAGGCGCCGCTTCAGCTTGAGGCTTGGTCCGATCAGGATGAGCTGAAGCTGTCAGGCGTGTCAGTCGGCAGGTCAGTGTCCGATATTGATCTGTCATTCAAAGGCAAGGAAAAAATCGGCATCATTGGCGCAAGCGGTGCGGGAAAATCTACTTTAATTGATATCCTCGGCGGGTTTTTGGAGCCAAATGGCGGTACGATAGAAGTCAACGGTTCAGAACGGTCCCATTTGCAGGACGGCAGCTGGCAGAAAAACCTTCTTTATATTCCGCAGCATCCGTACATTTTTGATGATACACTGGCGAACAACATTCGCTTCTATCATCCAAGCGCTTCAGATGAGGATGCGGCCCGCGCAGCTGCCGCGGCGGGACTGGCAGAGCTGGTGGACAAACTTCCAGACGGACTAGAGGGATGGATCGGGGAAGGCGGCCGGGCGCTCAGCGGCGGCCAGGCTCAGCGTGTCGCCCTAGCCCGCGCCTTTTTGGGAAACCGCCCGATCCTGCTGCTGGATGAGCCAACCGCCCATCTTGATATCGAAACAGAATATGAAATCAAAGAAACGATGCTGGATTTATTTGAGGATAAGCTCGTCTTTCTCGCGACTCACCGCCTTCACTGGATGCTCGATATGGATGAAATAATCGTGCTGGACGGAGGCAGGATTGCGGAAATCGGGACTCACGATGAATTGCTGAAGAAAAACGGTGTGTACGCCAAACTCGTGGAGGCACAACTGGGGGAAAGAGGGGAAAGAGCATGAAGAAAGAAGAATGGATTCTGCCATATATCAAGCAAAATGCCCGTCTGTTCGTTCTGGTTATCCTTTTGGGCGCGGTGACAATTTTTTCTGCTGCTTTTCTCATGTTCACCTCAGGGTTTTTGATCTCAAAGGCGGCGACAAGACCGGAAAACATCCTGCTCATTTATGTGCCGATTGTCGCTGTCCGCACCTTTGGGATTGCACGGTCTGTGTCACGATATGTGGAACGCCTCGTCGGGCATCATATCATTTTGAAAATCGTGTCCGACATGCGTGTCCGCCTGTACAACATGCTTGAACCGGGTGCTTTGATGCTGCGTTCCCGTTTTCGCACGGGGGATATGCTCGGCATTTTGTCTGAGGACATTGAACATTTGCAGGATGCCTTCTTAAAAACGATTTTTCCTGCGATCTCAGCCTTGCTCCTGTACGCTGTTTCAGTGATTGCACTCGGGTTCTTTTCTTGGCCGTTTGCCGTATTGCTTGGGCTTTACTTGTTTGTTCTCGTTGTGCTGTTTCCAGTTGTGTCTTTGCTCGTGACAAGAGCGAAGAATGCAAAGCTGAAAAGCGGGAGGAACGTGCTGTACAGCCGACTGACAGATGCCGTGATGGGTGTCAGCGACTGGATGTTCAGCGGCCGCCTGCATGAGTTTGTTGACTCCTATGAAAAAGAAGAACTTGCTTGGTTTGAGCTTGAACGGAACAAACACCGCTTTATAAGATGGCGGGACTTTGCCGCACAATGCCTTGTCGCCGGCCTTATTTTGCTGATGCTGTTTTGGACGGCTGGGCAGCATGCGGACGGCGAACTCGCCAACACGATGATCGCAGCTTTTGTGCTTGTGGTGTTCCCGCTGACAGAAGCCTTTTTGCCGCTGTCCGATGCCTTGGGAGAAGTGCCCGGCTATCAGGATTCCATCAGACGCATGAACAAGGTGGCCCCTCAGCCGGAGGCGTCACAAACAGAAACTGCGGCTGAAACACTCGATCTCCAAGATGTCACACTGTCCTTTCGTGATGTGGCGTTTTCGTATGACAACACCAGCCACGTGCTGCACGACTTTTCTTTTACACTGCGCCAAGGAGAAAAAATGGCGCTGCTCGGCCGAAGCGGGTCTGGGAAATCAACGTCGCTCGCATTAATCGAGGGCGCCTTGAAGCCGGATTCAGGATCTGTAACGTTAAACGGAGTGAAGACTGTGTTGGTAAAGGATCAAATTGCCGATGCGGTAGCTGTGTTAAACCAAAAACCGCACCTCTTTGATACAAGCATTCTAAACAACATCAGGCTTGGAAATGGAGACGCAAGCGACGAGGATGTGCGCCGCGCCGCAAAGCAGGTAAAGCTCCATGATTATATTGAGTCACTCCCTGACGGATATCATACCTCTGTTCAGGAAACCGGCATCCGCTTTTCCGGAGGGGAGCGCCAGCGGATTGCGCTCGCCCGCATTTTGCTTCAGGATACGCCGATCATTATTCTCGATGAGCCGACAGTCGGCCTTGATCCTATTACAGAGCGTGAACTAATGGATACGGTGTTTGACGTGCTGAAAGGAAAAACAATCTTATGGATTACGCACCACCTCGCCGGAGTGGAAGCGGCCGATAAAATCGTGTTTCTTGAAAACGGAAAAACAGAAATGGAAGGAACACACGAAGAACTGCTGGCGGCAAACGAACGGTATCGCCGCCTGTACCATCTTGATGTTCCTGTAAAATAGAAGGCAGCCCTAAGGCTGTCTTTTTTGTTTGAAATAGAAAAGGTGCAGGAAAAATAGGAAGAGAATGCAGAGGAGGGATAGAGATGAAGATTCCAATTTGGACGGAGGAGCATGTGAGGGCCTCGCTTCCTGAAAGAGAGGCGGAGAGCCATAAAGGCACGTACGGTACCGCATTGCTTCTGGCGGGAAGCGACGATATGCCGGGCGCAACGCTTCTGGCGGGGCTTGGGGCTATGCGGAGCGGTCTCGGAAAGCTTGTCATCGGCACGTCGGAAAACGTGATCCCGCTGATCGTTCCTGTTCTGCCCGAGGCGACCTATTGGCGTAATGGCTGGGAAAAAGCGGCGGACGCTCAGCTTGAAGAGACGTACCGGGCCATTGCCATCGGTCCGGGTCTTCCGCAAACCGAAAGCGTGCAGCAGGCAGTTGATCATGTGCTTGCGGCGGATTGCCCTGTTATTTTGGATGCCGGAGCGCTGGCCAAGCGCACGTATCCGAAACGGAAGGCGCCCACCATCCTCACGCCGCACCCGGGCGAGTTTTCCCGCATGACAGGGGTGCCTGTAAAAGAGCTGCAAAACAAAAGAGCCGAATATGCAAAGGAATGGGCGGCTCAGCTGCAGGCTGTCATTGTGTTAAAAGGAAATCAAACCATGATCGCGTTTCCCGATGGCGACTGCTGGTGCAACCAAACTGGAAACGGGGCGCTCGCCAAGGGCGGCACCGGTGACACGCTGACAGGCATGATATTGGGCATGCTCTGCTGTCATGAAAACCCGAAACATGCGATATTAAACGCGGTCTATTTGCACGGTGCGTGCGCCGAGCTCTGGACCGACGAGCACTCCGCCCATACCCTGCTCGCTCACGAGCTTTCGGATGTATTGCCTCGCGTGTGGAAACGGTTTGAATAAGAATAGCAGTAACATAAAAAGCTGTCTTCACAAGGAAGACAGCTTTTCTTGATAACCGGCTTGTTTTTTCAGACGCGGTTTCATCAATACATAATATAGAACAGAAGGCACGACCAAGCCGACAATCCATGCGATGTCTCCGCCGCCAAACATTTTGGCCAGCGGCCCGATGTAAAAGGATGTATTGATAAACGGGATCTCTAGCAAGATGGAAAGAACAAACGCCATCGTCGTGATCCAATTGACCTTTCCATATGGCCCGTTTACATCGAACATGGCTTTGACTTGATAGTTTCCATGGCGGACGAAGTAGTAATCGACTAAATTGATTGCCGTCCATGGAATTAAGAAATAACTGATGAAAAAGATAAAATTCAAAAACAGCTCCATAAAATTACTTTGTCCGAGCAGGCTTAAGACTGTACCGACAAGCGTGACACCGAGGATCATGATGATTCTGACGTTGGGCGTGACTTTTAACTTCAGAAACGGCTCAAGCGTTGTGGTTGTGGACATGAAAGCCCCATACAGGTTAAAGACATTGATCGCCATTTGCCCGAATAACACAATGATCAGCATAATGAACGAGAAAGGGCCGAACAGTTGGACAATCTGGCTCCCTGAGTTTGTTGTAAAGTCAGGCAGTGCCGTCGTCAGTAAAGCGCCGAGCAGCATCATCCAGATGGAGCTGACAGATGTGCCTGCGTAGCTGTACCAAAATGTTTGAGAAGCCGGTGTTTGAACTGGCAGATATCGTGAATAATCGGCAACATACGGCGCGTATGCCAGCTGCCACGTCGCGACTGCGCTGACCGCAACTAAGAAAACAGGCAGATCAACCGCCCCGGGAATCCAGCTGCCTGCCGGGATCGGCAATTGAAAAATAAGAATCGTTGCAGCAAAAAATACAGCAAAAGAGGTCCAAGACAGGATTTTTTGCATTTTGTGAATCAAATCATGGCCGAAAATGGTGAGTAAAAAACATACGGCGCTTAAGCCTATAATGCTCCATGATCCCGGGATGGGAACAAAGCTGCTTAAGGTTCCGGCCGCCAGAATCGTGCTGCTTGCGAAGAAACCAAGGTAGATAAACATGACTAAGAAGAGGGGAAGAATCGCTCCGATGACGCCGAATTGGGCACGGCTTTGAATCATTTGCGGGATGCCAAGCTGAGGGCCTTGCGCGGAATGAGACGCCATAAATATGGCACCGAGTAAGGTTCCGCAAATAATAGCGGCAACACTCCAAAACAGATTAAGTCCCATTGCAACGGGAATCGTGCCAGTCACTAACGTGGTGATATGCATATTAGCCCCGAACCATACGGGAAATAAATCTTTCGCTTTACCATGTCTTTCTTCATTTGGAATATGTTCAATCGTTCGCCTTTCTACTTTCAATGCATCGTCCTCCATATTGGATGTTATTTTAAAATCGACATAAAGACATAGCTTAACAGACTATGAGGGGGTTTACAAATGAGGATATGCGGCCAATCGGCCGGGAAGCCTATCTGTCCATAGCTGAATAGAGTTGTAAAAAAAATGAACGGCTTTGAATCCGGTGTCGTCTCATAAGGCAGAAAAACAAAAAAGGGGGGATCGCGGCCATTGGATACACATGAAGAACAGAAGCTGATTCAGCAGGCGAAAGAGGGGAACGACGAGGCGTTTACAGCCCTATTCCACTATCATTATTCTTTTTTATATAAATACTTGTTGAAGCTTTCCCTTCACCCTGATCTCAGTGAGGAACTTGTTCAGGAAACCTTTCTAAAAGGGTACATTCATTTAAAGAGCTTCCAAGGCCGTTCCAAATTCTCCACGTGGCTGATCTCTATTGCGTCGAGGCTCTACCTCGATCACCAGAAAAAGAGAAAGAGAGAATGGAAACGGAATCAGGCGGTTACAGAGGAAACAATACGCAAAATAAAGTGGGACATGTCAATGAAAGGATCTGAGTGGAGCGAGACGCTTGATCTCTTTTCCCGGCTTGACCCGAAGCTGCGCACGCCCGTTTTATTAAGGCACTATTACAGCTATACCTACGCCGAAATCGGGCTGATGCTGCAAATCAAGGAAGGCACGGTTAAGTCTAGGGTTCATAAAGGGCTCCAGCAAATCAGAAAGGAGTGGACTGATGAATAAAGAAAAGCGATCTGTTCAGTTAAAATCGGAATTGCAGAAAATCGACCAATGCGCCAACCCGAATATACCGAGTCAAAAAGAGTTGCTTGATCAATTGGCACAAATGAAAGCCGAACGAAGAAAAAGCCTGCTAAAAGAAGTGATGTTATTTATGTTCTGTGCGCTGGCGATGGTAAGCGCGGCGATGCTGGCATTTCATCAAGTTCCCGTTGTTTTTGTCGTGCTTCAGGTCTGTGCGCTGGCTGTCCTGCCGGTTTTGATTGCGGCCGAGAAAAAACGATACCTCGGCGAACGTGAGGTGAAGCGCTGATGTCCCAAACAGAAATGATCGTAGCGGTGGCTGCTTGTCTCATCCTTTTGGCACAGGGAATCTTTTTATTCATTGATGCGAAAAAACGGGATCGTCTGGCATGGGTCTGGGGAATTGTCGGGTTAATTCAAGCGCCGATGCCTCTGATTTGCTATTACTTTTTTGTGATTAGGCCAGACCGGAAGAAAAGGGGGATAAAGAAATGAATATTTCTTGGGAAATGATTTTGCCGCTGATTGGATTGCAGGTTGTACTGGCTGTATTCGCTCTTATTTGCTGTATAAAGGAAGAGCGGACAAACGGGCCAAAGTGGATATGGGCAGCGGTCATTGTGTGTATCAATATCATCGGGCCGATTTTATTTTTTACCGTCGGCAGAAAGCAAAGGTGAGCGGGCATGCTGTCTATCGAGTCATTATGCAAATCGTATCGGCACCATCCAGCTGTAAAGAATGTCAGTTTTCATGTGAATAAAAACGAATGTGTCGCACTATTAGGCCCTAATGGTGCAGGTAAAACCACAACGCTCCACATGCTGGCCGGGCTGCTTTCACCAACCTCCGGCACCATAAAACTGTTAGGGGAGAAAAAGCCGGATCGGCGTTTGATCGGATACCTTCCGCAGTACCCAGCCTTTTATTCGTGGATGACCGCAAACGAATGTTTAACCTTTGCCGGGAGACTGTCCGGCCTCACGAAGAAAAAATGCCGAGAGGAAGTCGGCGGGATGCTTGAATTTGTCGGCTTGCAGGAATCGGCACACAAAAGAATCGGCGGTTATTCAGGCGGCATGAAGCAAAGACTCGGTCTGGCACAGGCGCTGCTCCATCAACCGAAGCTTTTGATACTGGATGAACCGGTGTCCGCTCTAGATCCGGCAGGGCGGTTCGAGGTGCTGGATATGATGCGGGAGCTGAAGAAGCACATGGCTGTCCTGTTTTCCACACACGTTTTGCACGATGCGGAGCAGGTGTGTGATCAGGTGGTCATCATGAAAAGCGGGGAGGTTTCTTGGAAAGGCGAGTTACAACAGTTGAAAAAACTGCATCAAACGAACGTTTTCACCCTTTCAGTGAAAGAGAATTTGAAGGGCTGGCTTGAAGATAAGCCTTACGTATCAGCTATTGTCTATATCAACCCGTCCCAAGCTGTTTTCGAGCTGCCTGGTATACACGCTGGGCGGGCATTGTTGAGTGATTGTATCCGGGCGGGATTGACCGTCACCCATTTCGAGCAGAAAACGGAGTCTCTTGAAGACGTCTATCTACAGGTGGTGCACGCATGAAGGTGTTGATGACGCTATTTCAAAAAGAATGGCTCGAGGGGTGGAAAAGCGGCAAGCTGATTTGGCTGCCGATCGCGATGATGGTCGTGGGGCTGACACAGCCGCTGACCATATATTATATGCCGGAAATCATCGCACACGGGGGAAACCTTCCCGACGGCATGAAAATCAGTTTTTCAATGCCTTCCGGGCCTGAAGTAATGGTCAGCACGCTTTCTCAATTCAATACGCTTGGCATGGCTCTGGTCATCTTCAGCGTCATGGGCAGCGTGGCGAATGAAAGAAGTCAAGGCGTTACGTCGCTGATCATGTCGCGGCCTGTTTCGGCAGTACAGTATATCTTGAGCAAATGGCTTATCCAAAGCGTGATAGGCATCGCGTCGTTTGCCGCTGGATACGGGCTTGCCTATTATTACGTCCGGCTGCTGTTTGAGGACCCATCCTTCAGCCGCTTTGCCGGAAGCCTTGGCCTTTATGCTCTTTGGATCATGTTTATGGTGACTGCCGGCCTTGCCGGAAGCACGATGTTTCGGTCTCTCGGAGCAGCCGCGGCTTCCGGAATCGGGCTTACAGCTGCCGTTTCCTTTGCGGCTTCGCTATTTCCCGAAGATGCGAAGTGGCTTCCGGCTGCGCTTTGCAAGCAGGCGGAGCATATCCTTCTTCATGGAGAGCGGGCGGATTTCTTCGGATGGTCGCTTACATGTTCCTCTTTGTGCATCGTGCTTCTGGCCATGTTTTCAGTGTGGCGCTTCCGGCGGTATGAAAGCTATTAATTGCTCATGCCACGCTTTTGCGCAAACATCACAAGAAAGGCGGCAAATGCCAGCGCCCCGGCTCCATAAAAAACTCCCGCAAGCCCGAAAAGCTGTGCGATTTTTCCGGCAAGAAGGGGCCCGAGGAAGATGCCTAGCGCATAAAATGATTGATAAAATCCCATGGCCGACATTTTTAAACGGGCCGAACTGATATCGACGACTCGGCTGAGCAGCAGAGGAAACACGAAACCGAGCGCCAGCCCGATGCAGGCATGCGTGATGCAAATCGTGAACAACGTAGCTGAAAACGGAACGAATAGCAAACAGGCTCCGGTCACAGCAAAACTTGAGAGCAGCACGGAGTAAGCGGTTCGGCTTGTCATGCGCAGAAATACAACGCTTAATGTGGCGGCTGCATGAGGGAGGAAAAAGGCGCTCATCACCCAAAGCAGCTCCGCGTCACCCATTCCGAGCTGATGAATGTAAAGCGGTGTAAAACCAAACACGGTCATAAATAACACCGCGTGGGCGGTCATAGACAGGATGGTGAAAAGCTTGAGCTTCGGCAGCCGCAATGTGTCTTTGATGGATTGCGGCACACGGATTGTGTCGCGATTCGCTGGAGCAGCCGAAGGGTCTTTAATAAAGCAGCAGATCACCAAGCCGATGGCCGAGGCCGCCAGCGCCATCCAAAACGGAACCTGCCTGCCTAAGCGGGCTGCCGCAAGCCCGCAGAACACAATGCTGGCGAACTGAGGCATGACAGTGAAAAACTGCATCATGCCCATTGCTTTTGAGGCGTTTTCGCTGTTGAAATACTGCGCGTATAAAATGGTCGCCATGACCCACATAGAGGCGGTGATTCCCGCAAACAACCGTGCGGCCAGCACGAAGAAGAAAGAATCAAACAGCAGAAAAAGCAGGCTGCTGAGGACGGAAAAACCAAACCCGCAGATTAACAATTGCTTGCGTATAGAAAACAGGATGTCTGACAGCAAACCGAGCGGAAATCGAAGAAGGATTTGCGTCACCCCGTAGCTGCCGAGAATGATGCCGATGGCGCCGTATGAAAAGTGCAGGTCCTCCAAATACAGGCTGAAAACAGGCACGTAAATATAGCCTGAAAACCATAAACAAAATACCATGCATAAAAAAACGGCGTGATCTAAAGCGCCGATTGTTTTTTTCTGAGACATCATGTCCTGCTGTAATTCCATCTTTCCTCTCCACCCTTTTCTTCCAGTACAACACAAATGCTGAAGGCGTTTCAATACAAAAATAAAAAACAGGACTGCAAATAAGTCCTGTTCATAACTTCTTCCCGCTATTTATGCTATCTTGTGGAACTGCTGCTTGTTTAGGCTGATACTCTGACGTATAAATGGCAAGAAGGATTAATATTGCACCAAGCCATTCAAAACCCTTTATCATTTCGTTTAATAACATAAACGCGAATAGAGTGGCAAAAATAGGTTCTGTTAATTCATAAAATTGAACTTGATTCGCTTTAAGGTAATTTAATGCTTTTGTTGTGCAGTAGAAACCTCCAATTGTCGGCAAAAGCGCAAGTGCTATGAGCGATGGATACGCATGAGCCTGAGGCAACACAAATCCTTCTGCAACAAACGGGAAAAAAAGATAGATGCTTCCGAAAAGTGTAAAATACCATACTAAAGCAAGCCCACTCTTTAAATCGAACTTTTTAGTGGCTACTAAAAACAAGCCATAGCCCATACCAGCAATGATTGCCAACAAGGTACCGATTGAAAAATGAAAATTCATTGTTCCTTCGCCCATATGCATGAAAAGCAACCCGGCAATTAGTAAAATTAATCCAACCATTTGGAACATATTTTTTTTCTCACGCAGGAAGACTGCCCCGCAAAGAAATGTAGTAAGCGCTGAGGTTCCCAATAATATAAAGACGACGATCGAAACTTGATCGTATTGATAAGCAGCTGTTTCAAAATAATAGAGAATAAATATGCCTAAGAAAGAGCAAATAATTAATTGTTTACTCCTACCCCTGAGTTCTCTTATTTCTTTTTGTATTCCTTTATGAAACAAAGCTGCAATTGAAATGAATAGAAAAGCAAATAAACATTTATAAAATGAGATGGCGGCGGAAGTTAGATTTGACATGAATAGATTTTTGCTGATGATTCCAACACTTCCGTTCAGTAAAGCTGCTAAAAGAGCCAAAGTCGCTCCTATTACATAATGATTTTTCATCCTGCCACCTTTCCTGAAATCGGTAGTTTTTGATTCTTAATAAGATCTTTTATTAACGGCGGATTTGAATTGGAAGAGAAAAACACTCCGCCCATATAGCTGTTTAATGTTTTATAATTTTCATCTTTCATCATGATGAGATGGGCTTTTTTTATGTTCCAATAGGGAATGCTGGCTTGAAGGTGATGGGTTAAATGATAGGCTTCTCCATGAATGCTTAAAAAAAAGGCTTCCAGCCAATGGCTATAACGATTGCGGGTCATTTTTAAGCTTTCATTATTTCGATAAACTAATGGATAATGCTCGGCCAATTCAATAAACCAACCAATTGCCATAAATGAAGTAAAGAAGGGAACCACCCAGAATAATAGAAAATAATGAAACACGCCAAAATAAATGATAACTGCTAAAATGATAAGCCAGTAAACAGACATATAAAAATATTGTCTAGGGTGTTTTTTAAATTGAAGCATTCTATTTTTAAATACATAATAAGAATAACTTATAACATTTAATAAAAATAGGGGCTTAAGTATATATTTGTATAAAAAATGCTTATGGCTATTTAACTTGTATAAACCTATATCGAGATGGTATTGATAGTCGGGGTCCTTATCGGGATTGCCTAAATGGGTGTGATGGCCCTTGACGTGTGAATCTTTATAAATATTGAATTCTTGTCCAATTAAATAACCGGAGAGATATGTACCTAAGAAATAATTAAGTTTTTTGTTTTTTGCTAAGCATAGATGTGATGCATCATGAAGAATTGTGGCTAGTGCTCTTTGCCTCGACCCAATTAACAAAACTGATAAAGGGTAGAATAAATAATTAAGCTGGCATAAATAGATGGCAACAGCAATAACTAGAAAATCATAAACAATACCTGCCAGCCCGCGATAATTATTTGATTTGTACAAGGGCCTTAATTCAGTTGTGATTTCTTTTGAGAAACGGTAATGAAGATAATCCACGTCTGCACTCCTTTTTTGAGAATATTTACATGAACATATTAATCGCATATTTGTTAAAATTCAACATTATATTCAAAAAGTATACAAAAATTATACAAAAAGAGCTGCCTGATCGGCAGCCTTTTTGTATATTAATACGGATCAGACGGATGGCTCTCCTGTTCAGCCTGCATGGCAGCCTGCTCAGTCTCTGTTGTGCCGATCGGTCCGTTGCTATTGTTTTCTGAGACTTTTTTCAGCCCTTCCGCTACACGTTTTCCATAGTCGGGATCAGCTTTTGTAAAATTTTCAATCATCTGATCCTGAATTTCTTTTCGGCATGTGGAAAGGGTATTGACCAGATTCGTGATCAATTCGTTCCGTTCAAATTCAGAAAATCTCCGGTAGGTCTCTCCAGCCTGCCCGAAGTTGTTCGTTCTGTCGATCGCTTCACGCTTCACATCACCTTCGACATGCGGCGTATGATCTTTGCCATCCTGCTTCGCTTCCGTCAGCCCGCCCATAATGGATGGCTCATAGTTGACGTGCGGGTTTTGGCCTTCTGCTCTATCGGTCCGGTATAGCATTTGTCCGCCTTCCTGGTTGGTGGCGACATGCTTTTTCGGCGAGTTAATCGGAAGCTGCAGGTAATTTGCGCCTACACGGTAGCGCTGCGTATCAGAGTAGGAAAACGTCCGCCCCTGAAGTAATTTATCATCTGAGAAATCAAGCCCGTCAACAAGCACTCCCGTTCCGAATGATGCTTGTTCCACTTCCGCATGGTAGTTTTCAGGGTTTTTGTTCAGAACGAGTTTGCCGATCGGCTTCCATGGGAAATCGTCTTTATACCACAGCTTTGTCGGATCAAGCGGATCAAAGTCCAGTTCAGGATGCTCATCGTCGCTCATGATTTGGGCATAGACTTCCCATTCTGGATAATCGCCATTTTCAATCGCTTCATACAAATCCTGTGTTGCATGGTTAAAATTCTTCCCTTGAATCTCTTCCGCTTCCTTTTGTGTCAGGTTGCGGATGCCCTGCTTTGGCTCGAAATGATATTTCACGAGAACGGCCTTGCCCTCCTCATTCACCCATTTATAGGCGTGTACGCCCGAACCCTGCATTTGCCGGTAGTTGGCCGGAATGCCCCAAGGCGAAAATAAGAAAGTGATCATATGTGTCGCTTCAGGAGACTGAGAAATGAAATCGAAAATACGTTCACCATCTTGGATGTTGGTCACTGGATCAGGCTGAAATGCGTGTACAAGATCCGGGAATTTCAGCGGGTCACGGATAAAAAAGATTTTCAGGTTGTTCCCGACCAAATCCCAGTTTCCGTCTTCGGTATAAAGCTTAACGGCAAAACCGCGCGGGTCTCTCAATGTTTCAGGTGAGTGTTTGCCGTGATTCACCGTAGAAAAACGGACAAATGCCGGCGTTTGCTTGCCTTTTTCCTGAAAGAGCCGGGCCCTGGTGTACTTTGAGATCGGCTCGTCTCCAAAGGTTCCATAAGCTTCAAAATACCCGTGTGCACCCGCTCCTCTGGCGTGGACAACCCGCTCCGGAATGCGTTCCCTGTCAAAGTGGCTGATTTTTTCAAGAAAATCGTAGTTCTCAAGCGTCGTAGGCCCTCTGTTCCCGACCGTCCTCACATTTTGGTTGTCAGTGACAGGGTGCCCCTGCCTGTTCGTCAAAGTATCCTCTGACTCGTTTTTCCCGGATGTCTTATGAGAAAGCGCATCCTCGCTGCTTTGGGCATTTGTTCCGTGATGCTTGTTTTGATGATCATCTTTCATTGGTTGACCCTCCTTTTTTGAACGGTAACAATATTCCCTGAATGGAAAGATTTTAAAACAGCTGTTTTTTTTCAGCGGGTTCGGGAATGGTACAATGTACAAAAATCGGTAAAAGGAGAGGTCGCTTTGTGACGAGAGAAAGACATCCGCTGCCCATCACGTTTTACCAAAAAAACGCCCTTGAGCTTGCCCCGGCGCTTCTCGGCTGCCTTCTGGTCAAAGAAACAGACCAAGGCACAGCGTCAGGCTATATCGTGGAAACAGAAGCTTATATGGGGGCTGAAGACAGAGCGGCCCACAGCTTTAACAATCGCCGGACGAAGCGGACTGAAATTATGTTTGCGGATGCTGGGCGCGTGTATACATACGTCATGCATACCCATACGTTGCTGAATGTCGTCGCCGCAGAAGCAGATATCCCGCAAGCGGTATTAATCAGGGCGATTGAGCCCCATGAAGGCCAGCTGTTAATGGAAGAAAGGAGGCCGGGCCGTCGTCCGAGGGAATGGACAAACGGACCCGGAAAGCTGACCAAGGCGCTCGGCGTTACGATGAATGACTATGGACGCTGGATCACGGAACAGCCGCTTTACATCGAAAGCGGGTATACACCGGAGGACATTTCAACGGGCCCGCGCATCGGCATTGACAACAGTGGAGAGGCGCGGGATTATCCGTGGCGTTTCTGGGTGACGGGAAACAGGTACGTGTCGCGTTAGCATGTTTATGCAAAAGGCAATCAGGGGAATGGTTGAGAAAAAAGAAGGGGGAATCGGAGCGTTGAAAAAGATGATCAAAACCGTTATCAAATGGGCGCCGGTCGTTTACCCGATTG
This sequence comes from Bacillus vallismortis, assembly GCF_004116955.1. Classification (NCBI taxonomy): domain Bacteria; kingdom Bacillati; phylum Bacillota; class Bacilli; order Caryophanales; family Bacillaceae; genus Bacillus; species Bacillus vallismortis. The sequence goes on from NZ_CP026362.1 coordinate 3,826,752, forward strand.
TTCGGAAAATCATGAAGGAACGCAAGGCGTCTAAACAAAAGAACACGTCCTCATCCCGAACAGCCGGCTGAACCCGGCTTTTCAGCATATCGGCAAACCCTTGCATTCGTGGTAAAACTCCAAGTGGGGAACGGCTGCTACATTCTCGGGGCGTCCTGCCTATACGCCGCCGTCATCACTTCGTTTGAAAGTCCGCTCCCAATGTTTGCCCGCCCTAGACTTCAAGGGTTTTCAATTCTGCGGAAAAGCCTAACACGTAAACGTGTTAGGCTTTTGCCAGCAATCTGATAGCCGGCTGAACCCGGCTGTTTTTTATGGGCCCGTTTTCCCTATTGCCCTCCGGATGTTCATTGACTTGCCATTCTCTCCATTATAGAATTTATGTACATTTCATTCCTTCACCATCCTTTCTGCCTATTCACTTTATTCCCGCATCTACTTGATAGGAGGTTTTTCTCATGCTTCATGGGCGACTTCGTGAAATTCTGCGCTTGCTGATGGCGGCTGAAGCCCCGGTGACGAGCTCGTTTTTTGCCGCGCAACTAAACGTAACGGCGCGGACGGTCCGCAATGATATAAAGGAATTGCAAAGCGTGCTGAGCGGCCATGGCGCCTTAATCCACTCGGCCAGAGGCTCCGGCTACAAGCTCCGCATTCATGACGAGCAGATATTCAGAACCTTGCTGCAAGATGTGCTTCTGCAAAAAAAGGGCCTGCCGGTGTTGCCGGAGGAGAGAATGGCCTATCTTATGAAACGGCTGCTGCTGGCGGAGCATTATCTCAAGCTAGATGAACTGGCTGAAGAACTATTTATCTCAAAATCTACACTCCAAACGGATTTAAAAGAAGTAAAGAAACGGCTTCTGCCTTACCGCATCGTCATGGAAACCCGTCCGAATTACGGCTTCAAACTGCGCGGGGACGAGGTGCAAATGCGGTACTGTATGGCCGAGTACATTGTTGATGAAAGAGAAACGGAGATTGATGTTCTGAATGAAAAGGCTGATATTTTGCCAAAAGAAGAAATTGAGATCATCCGGTCCGCCATCCTGAAAAAAATGAAAAGCGACCGTATTCCTCTCTCTAACTTGGGACTGAATAACCTCATCATCCATATCGCCATCGCCTGTAAACGGATCAGGACGGAAAACTATGTTTCTTTTTTTCAGGATGATATGGATCATATCTTGCATCAAAAAGAATATCAGGCTGCCGAAGCCATTATAAAAGAGCTGGAATCAGCTCTCGCCGTTACATTTCCGCAAGACGAGGCGGCTTATATCGCCATGCACCTCCTCGGCACAAAACGAATGACGCTGCCACAATGCGGGGAGGAGACAACGTCAATAGACGAAGAAACCGATCAGCTGACTTTTGCTATGATCAAAGCCGTTGATCGAGAACTGAAGCTTGGCATTCTGCATGACAAAGAGCTGAAAATCGGCTTGGCGCTGCATGTGAAGCCGGCGATCAGCCGCAACCGATACGGCATGAATCTTCGGAATCCGATGCTGGCAGCGATCAAGGAACATTATCCGCTCGCTTTTGAAGCCGGAATCATTGCAGGGATGGTCATAAAGGAACAGACGGGCATCGGCATTCATGAAAACGAAATTGGATATCTGGCTCTCCATTTTGGCGCCGCGATTGAACGGAAAAAAACAGAGGTCCCGCCGAAACGCTGTATTATTGTGTGCGCATCTGGCGCGGGAAGCGCCCAGCTGCTGCGAGAAAAACTCCGCTCCCATTTCGGAAGGCGGCTCGATATTCTTGGAACCGCTGAGTATTACAGTCTTGACCAAATGTCCTATGACTCTATTGATGTAGTCATCAGCACCATTCCGATCAAAAAAGAGCTCCCTGTACCAGTGCTAAAGGTCAACACACTCTTGGGCGGAACCGACTTTACAAAAATCGAATCCATTCTAAGCGATGAAAAAGAAAAAGCGGTCCGCTACCTAAAAAAAGAACTCGTTTTTTTACAGAAGGATCTGCGCTCAAAACAAGAAGTGATTCAATTTTTAGGGCAGAAAGCGGTTGATTGTGGCTACGCCGATGAAGAAATCATAGATTCCATTTTTGAAAGAGAAGACATGTCGCCAACGTGTTTTGGCAATCTTGTCGCCATCCCGCACCCGCTCGTTCCGCAGACAAAAACGACGTTTTGGGCCGTTTGCACGCTCGAAAAGCCGATAGATTGGGAGGACCAGCGTGTTCAATTTGTCTGTCTGCTTTGTGTTGAAAAGGAGAACAAAGCGGATTTGCAAAGCATGTATAGATTGCTCGGCAGCATCTTGGATGACCCGGCAGCGGTGAACCAGCTGATCAAATGCCGTTCGTATCAAGAGCTGTCAGATGTGTTTGACAAAAAAATGCCGAGCTGACAGCCTGTATATACCTTTTTTCCGTTTCCTGCGGAAAAACCTTGAGTGTTTATGAAAGCGATTTCATAATATGATGATAGCAACAGCAGGACATAACAAAATTGATCAAACTCTAGGGGGTCTTTTATATGAATATATTACTCGTTTGTGCAGCAGGAATGTCTACCAGCTTACTGGTAAGCAAGATGGAAAAAAGTGCGCAGGAACAAGGAAAAGACTATACCATTTGGGCAGTTTCAGGCGATTCTGTACAGAATCATATCGATAAAGCGGATGTACTGCTTCTCGGCCCGCAAGTCCGTTACATGCTTCCGCAGCTGAAAAAATTAGGAGAGTCAAAGGGGGTTCCGGTAGACGTCATTAATACCGTCCATTATGGCACGTGCAACGGGGCGGAAGTGCTGAAATCAGCTGAGCAGCTTGGACATGTGTCATAGAGAGGGGCGGGCTATGTGAATAAAGTCAATCAGATCTTAGAAGAAAAGGTCATGCCTATAGCGGGAAGAATTGCGGGACAGCGTCATTTGCAGGCGCTGCGTGACGGTATCATCCTCACGATGCCGCTAATTATCATCGGTTCCTTTTTTCTCATCATCGGCAACCTCCCGATCCCGGGATACGCTGAGTTTATGGCAAAAACGTTTGGCAGCTCCTGGTCTGAAAAACTGGCCTATCCAGTCGACGCGACCTTTGAAATTATGGGGCTTGTCGCCGCGTTCGGCATCGCCTATCGGCTCGCCGAGAAATACGGCGTTGACGCCCTGTCAGCCGGAGCCATTTCACTAGCGGCATTTCTATTGGCAACACCTTATCAAGTGCCGTTTATACCGGACGGTACGACGAAAGAAATCATGGTCGGCGGAGGAATTCCGCTCTCGCTGATGGGGAGCAAAGGCCTGTTTGTCGCCATGATTATCGCGATGGTCTCGACAGAGATATACCGCCTCATTATCCAGCGCAATTTGGTCTTCAAAATGCCGGATGGCGTTCCGCCGGCAGTCAGCAAGTCATTTGTCGCGTTAATTCCCGGCTTTGCCGTCATCTTCCTGATTTGGGCGGCCCGGCTGATTGTTGAAGCGACACCGTTTGAAAGCCTTCATAATATTGTAAGCGTTTTACTTGGAACGCCGCTTTCTATTCTTGGAGGAAGCCTCGGGGGGAGCCTTGTGGCAGAAGCTGTCAAAATGCTTCTATGGGCCTGCGGACTTCACGGAGCTAACATTGTCGGCGGCGTCATGGCACCGATATGGTATGGCGCCATGGATGCCAACAGGATTGCCTTCCAAGCCGGTGAGGAGCTGCCTAAGATTTTCACCCAGCAGTTTTTCGATATATGGGTCAATATCGGCGGAAGCGGCGCCACTTTGGCACTGGTTGTCACGATGTTCCTGCGCGCCCGAAGCAAACAAATGAAACAGCTCGGCAAGCTTGCGATCGGGCCGGCCATCTTTAATATCAACGAACCGATTATTTTCGGAATGCCAATCGTCATGAACCCGATGCTCTTGCTTCCGTTTATCATCACGCCGCTTGTCACACTGACACTCACCTACATTGGAATGAGCACCGGCCTTGTCGCCAAACCGGCGGGAATCGCAGTGCCGTGGACCATGCCGCCGATCTTTTCAGGGTACTTGGCGACAGGGGGGAAAGTCTCAGGCGCGGTCATGCAAGCCATTAATATCGTTGTATCCTTTGTTGTCTACTATCCGTTTTTTAGAATGTGGGATAAGCAGAAGCTGAAAGAAGAAACCGATCTGGAGCTAACTCAAAAGCCGGCCATATTAGATGACAAAGAAGCGGCTCTCTAGAGAAAGGAAGTGAATCGCGTGAATGAGAAAATGGAGCACATTATTTTTCAAATCATCCTTCACGGAGGAAACGGAAGAAGCTCCGCAATGGAGGCCATTGCCGCTGCGAAAAGCGGTGACGCAGAAGAAGCGCGGAACAAGCTTCAAGAAGCCGCAGAGGAATTGTCAAAAGCCCACCACTATCAGACAGAGCTGATTCAAAGTGAAGCGGGCGGAGAAAAAACGGAAATGACGCTTCTGATGGTTCATGCACAGGATCATTTAATGAATGCGATGACAGTGAAGGATATGGCGGCGGAAATCATTGCGTTATATGAAAAGATTACCGAGCAAAGGAGAGCAAGCATATGACAAAAGGATTAAAGATTGTAACGATTGGCGGAGGTTCAAGCTACACGCCCGAGCTCGTGGAAGGATTGATTAAACGGTATGATGAGCTGCCTGTTCGTGAATTATGGCTCGTCGATATCCCGGAGGGCGAAGAAAAGCTCAATATTGTCGGCACGCTCGCCAAACGGATGGTTGAAAAAGCCGGTGTCCCGATCGACATTCATCTTACGCTCGACCGGAGACAAGCGCTGAAAGACGCAGACTTTGTCACGACTCAATTCCGCGTGGGACTTCTGCAGGCAAGAGCCAAGGATGAGCGCATCCCATTAAAATACGGCGTCATCGGCCAGGAAACGAACGGCCCGGGAGGCTTGTTTAAAGGGTTGCGCACGATTCCGGTCATCCTTGAAATCGCAAAGGACATGGAAGAGCTTTGCCCGAACGCATGGCTCGTTAACTTCACAAACCCGGCCGGCATGGTGACAGAAGCACTGCTTCGCTACTCTAACCTGAAGAAAGTCGTTGGTCTCTGTAACGTTCCAATTGGCATCAAAATGGGCGTGGCCAAAGCGCTTGATGTGGATGTGAACCGCGTAGACGTCCAATTCGCCGGACTGAATCATATGGTGTTCGGGCTTGATGTTTTTCTGGACGGCGTCAGTGTGAAGGATCAAGTCATCGAAGCGATGGGGGACCCGAAAAACGCGATGACAATGAAAAACATCGCAGGCGCAGAATGGGAGCCGGAATTTTTAAAAGCGCTCAATATCATCCCTTGCGGCTACCATCGTTACTACTTCAAAACAAAAGAAATGCTGGAGCACGAACTGGAAGCATCACAAACGGAAGGCACCCGCGCTGAAGTTGTGCAGAAGGTTGAAAAAGAACTGTTTGACCTTTATAAAGACCCGAATCTCGCGATCAAACCGCCGCAGCTGGAAAAACGGGGCGGTGCTTATTACAGCGATGCCGCGTGTAATTTAATCAGCTCCATTTACAATGATAAACACGACATTCAGCCGGTGAACACGATGAATAACGGGGCAATCGCGAGTATCCCAGACGATTCCGCGGTGGAAGTGAACTGTGTAATGACGAAAAACGGCCCTCAGCCAATTGCTGTCGGCGACTTGCCGGTATCTGTCAGGGGTCTCGTCCAGCAAATCAAATCCTTTGAGCGTGTCGCGGCAGAAGCGGCGGTTACAGGCGACTATCAAACAGCGCTCCTCGCCATGACGATTAACCCGCTCGTTCCGTCCGACACAGTGGCAAAAGAGATTTTAGACGACATGCTGGAGGCGCACAAAGCGTACCTGCCGCAGTTCTTTAACAAAATTGAAGCGTAAAAAAAGCCGGCCTTCAGTGGGCCGGTTTTTTTACTTGCTTTCAGTAAGCGCTGCGATTTCGGTCGTCCATCCGAATTCGTCTGTGACAGCGCCTTTTTGAATGCCAGTAATCGTGTCATACAGTTTTTTGGCGATTTCTCCTGTTTCGCCGTTGTTGATCGCAAGTGTTTCATCCTGCCAGATCAGCTCGCCGACTGGAGAAATAACTGCTGCTGTACCAGTTCCGAAGGCTTCTTCAAGGATGCCGTCTTTATGGGCTTGGATGACCTCATCGATCGCAATTTTCCGTTCTGAAACAGGAAATCCCCAATGCTTCAGCAAGGCGATGACGGAATTTCGCGTGATGCCTTCCAGGATGCTTCCGTTCAGCACCGGCGTTATGATTTCACCGTTGATTTTGAAGAAGATGTTCATGCTCCCGACTTCTTCAATGTATTTCTTCTCAATCCCGTCCAGCCAGAGCACTTGTGAAAATCCTTTCTCTTCGGCTACCTGTTGCGCTTTTAAGCTTGAAGCGTAATTTCCAGCGGTTTTGGCATTTCCCGTTCCGCCTTTTACCGCACGGACAAATTCACTTTCAACAGCGATTTTGACTGGTTTGATGCCTTCTTTATAATAAGAGCCGACCGGGGAGAGAATGATAAAGAGCTTATACGTATGAGATGCCGCAACACCAAGGAAAGGCTCGGTGGCGATGATGAACGGGCGGATATAAAGGGATGTGCCCTCCGCATTCGGAATCCAGTCTTTATCAATCGCGACAAGCTGTTTCAAGCCCTCGAGTACCTGTTCTTCATCGATTTGCGGGATGCAGAGGCGGTCGTTTGATTGATTGAGGCGCTCCATATTTTTTTCCGGTCTGAAAAGCAGGACATGGTCATCCTCTGTGACGTAAGCCTTTAACCCTTCAAACACGGTTTGGCCGTAGTGATATACCATTGCAGCTGGATCCATTGAAAAGGATTGATAAGGAATGATTCTTGGGTCGTACCATCCTTTATCCGCCGCATAGTCCATTACAAACATGTGGTCTGTAAACACTCTTCCGAACGAAAGCTGATTTGGATCTGGTTTCGGTTTTTTTGCCGTTGTCAATTCAACGCGAATCTCTTGTTTAGTCATGGTCAATCTCCCTGTTGTTAAATTGTTTGTATTATCAAACTTATTTGAAAATAATTTATATTCTATTGTATACCTTCAACAAATATTCGCAATAGGTTTGCTCAAATTTGTAAGAAATTCATAAGAAAAAAGCAGGAGACATTAATTCTCCTGCGTGTTCATTTGCTCAAACACCCTGTCGTAATCGGCTCGAGTGGCGTTCCGAAGACCTTCGACACGTTCATTTGTAATCTCTTGTTTGCCTTCCTTCAACCCGTCCAAGACATACTGAACATATTCTTCGGCTGATATGCCGCGGTACGTCAGGCCTTGTTTATCGCGTGATTTTTGGTTTAAACCCCTGTCAACCATAGGCGGCGCCATTTCAATCACTTCCACGCTCGTGTCACGGAGCTGGTGTCTCAGCGTAAGCGAGAACGAGTGAAGGGCCGCTTTCGTTGCGCAGTACACCGGATAAACAGCTAACGGATTAAACGCAAGCCCGGATGTGACCTGAACGATTGCCGCCTCGGGCTGCTTCATCAAATGAGGCGTGAAAAGGGCTGATAAATGGACAGGCGCTTGGACATTAAGTTCAATTTCATCTCCGTCCACAAAAAGCTCTTCCGTCCCTTTTTTGAAGTCAATTTCCTTTTGAATGCCGGCGTTGTTGACGAGAACATTCAGGTCCGGAAATTCCTTTAAAGCCCATTCATACAATGCTTCCCGCTGCGAACGGTCTGAAACATCACATTGCTTTGTATGGATGTTTGGAAGCTGCTGCTTCGCTTCTGTAAGCCGCGCTTCGCTGCGTCCGCAAATGATAACTTCATTGCCAAGTTCCAGCAGGCGCTTAGCAAGTTCAAGACCGATGCCAGCGGAACCCCCTGTAATTAAAACCGTATTGCCTGTCAATTTCATTGTTGGAACACCTCTTACTAGTTGGCTGTGATTCCTTTACTATTTCAAATCTTAGCAGGAAATATGCAGCTGCGTCCTATGAGATGCTCAGGATGAAGTGACTTTTCCGGTTTTATAAAACTCGTCAATTGCTTTATCGACATACACCCAGCCTTTCCAGCCGATGTGAATGGTGTCTTTCATGAAATACGGATCGTATTCATGCTTTGAGAAATCAGCAACCTGGAAGCCCTTGGCTCTGATCTGTTTATTCACCTTTTGGTAATAATCAGTACGTCCTTTTTTCGGGAAGCCAGTGTAGTCGTACCACTTTCCGTTAACAGGGATGGTGACAAACATAGGCTCTGCCCCTGCATCCTTCAGGATATCAAGCATCATTTCAAAATCACCGTATTCCGGTGACACTGCATACGATTTTCCTTTGTTTTTCCCTTTCAGCTTAGGCACTTTCGGCTTCAGCTTTTTATAAACAGGATTGTCAATGTAAAAATCGTTAGACCCGGAGTGGCGTTTTCCTGACTGATCTGCGAGTTTATTTAATTCAGACCATGACTGGCCCTTTACTGACTGCGAGATATAACGCTTTGGACCGGATGATTCCGTCGCTGAATAATACATGTCCTTCTTTTCCAGCATGCTGTAATAGACTTTTGCCGCCGGCTTCAGCGCGTTCGCTTTCCACGTTTGGCCGTTTACGATTGCTTTGTACAGCTCGCATAGAATCGCGTCATTTTGCACGGCCTTAAAGCGCAGCATGCGTTTCATCATTTTCTTTTTCACATCGGGGTCGATCCGCTCGTTAAATGCCAAATCAAGCCCTTGCAGCGCGGAATAGTTCGGCGCGAAATGCTGTTCATCAGACCCGCGCTTAATAAACCATTGCGGAGACACGATGAATACGATTTTTTTGCCCTTCAGCTGATCCATATGGGCAGCGAAGTTTAAAGAGTGAATCAATGACTGTGATCCGCCTTTGCCGACAAGGTACGGCGTGAACCCCTCATTGTTCACCTGAAAATAATTAGATGGGTGGAACTCGTCCAGCCGGGAAAGCTCAGAAGATCCGTAAATCGGAAGGTATTCCGGATCTTTGAGCATTTGATCTTGTAAATAAAGCCCTTGAAACATACTCGGGTTCAAGGCTGTTGCCGACTCTTTCACCCGCTTATCGGTGATGAAGCCTGACAGCCATGAAGATGGAACTGCGATGGCGCCTGCGAATAGAATAAACGCCAAAATAATTGGACCGAAAAAACGCTTTTTCATTATTTCAACTCAGACAGCTGATTTACAATGTTGTTAGGCGTATTCCAAACATCCCGGTCAAATTCAGTGATCGGCACTAAAATATCAAAACGGTTTTCAATCGCAAGCAGCAATTCTACTGTTCCAAAAGAATCAAGCAAACCTTCTTCAAAAATGTCAATATCAGGATTTTCCTTTACGATGTCATCCTGGCAAACCTCTGCTAAAACGTCTAATACCTCTTGTTTAAATTCCATAGCTTTCTATTCTCCTTTAATGGTGGTGATGAAATAGTTTTCCTGAGAAAATATAAAATCCGAAGCAAACGAAATGGAAAGTGATCACAATTGCAAGAGCGGTTGTCCAGCGGTTGGACGGCAGCCATTTGTATTTCTTATTCCACTTCTCGAAAAAGTTGTAACACGTCATCAGCACGGCGTGATAGAGGCCGTAGATGATATATTGCGGCGCAAGCCCGTGCCAAACCCCCATCAGCATAAACAGCAGGAAATACCCGATGTTTGAGACGGCCATGCGGTTTTTGATCCACTTTTTCTTTGTCATCCAAAATACGAATCTCATAAACACATAATCCCTGAACCAAAAGGACAGAGACATATGCCAGCGATTCCAGAAATCTTTAATATTTTTACTGATAAACGGTTTATTAAAGTTTTCAGGTGATTTAATGCCCATAATATAGCTGACCCCGACGGCAAACATCGTGTAGCCGGCAAAATCAAAGAATAAATACATGCTGTAGCCATACATGTACAGCAGGTTCCCGAGAATCTTATGATGCGTGATCGCGGGAAGGTTCATGATGAAGTACGTGTTGATTGCGTAGCCGATAATAAACTTGTACAGGAAACCGATAAAGATTTTATGAATCCCTGTATATAATAGATCGGCGTATTCGTCTTTCGTCCAAGCCTTCTGTTCATCCTTGACGAACCGGCGGTATCTGTCGATCGGACCGGAGGAAATCGTCGGGAAAAACAGGATGAAATACAGCAGGCGGTGCAGCGGCAGCTGTTCTTTCAGCAGGCCGTCTCTTGCTTCCATAATCAGCTGAACGCCTTTAAAGGTTAAATACGAAATCCCTAAAAAGCTGATCAGGTTATGTGGCGGATGATGCGGCTGCGGGTGTGAAAGAAACGGCCATATTTTTGACAGAAATAAAGGCAGAATCGCCGCGATCACAGCTCCGCAAAAGACAAAGCCGCTGTTCGCTTTCTGCCGGTACGCCAGATAGCCGCTGATCAAAAGCACTTGCCATATCGTAAACAGACACAGTGCGATGACCCCGTGTACGTCGTGCGAAAAAATTAAAGCCAATATGATGATAGATATGAACATGTTGTATGCTTGAAATCTTTTTCCGTTCAGGCCGAGAATGATCGTCGGCAGAAGAAGAATGCCAAGCAGTATAAAAAATAAAAACGAACTGTAAGGCGTCATACAAGAACCTCTTCGCCGATGCGTTTCCGGTCAATTTTGCCGTTGGCCGTCATTTGAATGTGATCCTGATAAATGAATTTTCTCGGGATCATATACGCCGGAAGGGAAGCGGCAAGCTCTTTTTTAATGGCGCTTGTGAGCTGGAATTCCTTCTGGAACTCATGCTCCTCAGGCACAATAGCGGCGATCAGGTACTCGACTGTTCCGTTTGGCTGATACGGGATCACGACAGCAGAGCGAACGTACTGAGACTGTCTGACATGGAATTCGATTTCCTCAAGCTCCATTCGGTAGCCGTGAAGTTTAATTTGGAAATCCAAACGCCCTTGGCAAAAAATCTGACCATCTTGGATATAGCCGGCATCGCCAGTCCGGTATGCCCACTGGCCTTCATAAGAGAAAAACGCTTTTTCCGTCAGCTCTGGCTCACCTAGGTAGCCTCGGCTTACGCTCGGCCCAGCGATGACGATTTCTCCTTTTTCTCCATCAGGAAGCGGCTGTCCCTGTTCATCCATAATGAAAATGTTCATATCAGGCTTGGCGAAGCCCACTGGAAGCGATTCGCTGCGGCTGATGACGTCATCCGTAATTTCAACGGATGTGACAGCCACTGTCGCTTCAGTCGGACCGTACGTATTAAAGATTCTTGCTTTCGGAAAACGCTCAAGCAGCGCTTTTGCAACAGAAACCGGAAGAACCTCTCCGCAAAACATAAATGTGTCCGCTTCAGGCAGCAGCTCCTGTGAAAAACCGGGGTCCATCAGGCACATCTGCACAAAGGAAGGTGTTGATGTCCATACATTCAGTCCGGACTTTTTCAGCTCTTCGAATAAGATTTTCGGCTTATTCACAGCATCCTTTGTCACGCAGTGCAAAGTCCCGCCTGATTGAAGGCACGGATAAAGATCCATGACAGATAAATCAAATGAAAACGGCGCTTGGTTTAAAAATGTTTTTCCTCCGTTGACTGGAAAGTCTGCACAAATCCAGTCTGTAAAGCTCTGAAGATTCGCAGCGGAAATCTGCACGCCTTTCGGATTTCCCGTGCTTCCGGAAGTGTAAATGATATAAAATGTCTCGTGATCCTTGACCCATTGATCTTGGCTGACAGTGCCGTCCGCGTTTTCCAGCAGTTCTTCTGCTGAAACCGCCTGAATCTGCTGGCCGAGTTCGTCAACTGGAAGCCCGGCTGCGTGGATCAGCAATTCTGCTCCAGAGCTTTCGATAATTTTCGCAATCCGCTCGGACGGAATCGACAGGTCAACTGGAATATAAGGGTGTCCCGCTTTGACGCTTCCTAAGAAGGAAACGATCATGTGCGGCTCCATATGGCCGTACACAAGGATAGGCGATTTCTTTTCCCCAGAAATGCGTTTTTGGATCGCGGCACCCGCACGGTCAGACTGCTCCCATAATTCCTGATATGTGAGCGACTGGCCTTGAGAGCGGAAGGCATCGGTTTGCGGATAAGATTCCGCATGTGTTTGAATAGCATGTAAAAGTTTCATCGTTATTCTCTCTCCAATTAGAAATCGTTATAAATATATGAACCGGTATTCGCGGTGTGAAAACCATACATGAAAAACAAAACAAGAAGTATCATCAAATAAAAACCTGTATGACATGTCCACTTGACAGCGGGCTTTTCATACAGCTGTTTCATCAATTGCAGCATATCAAAAGTTCCTTTCCCGTTTTTTCGACAATCACATGAGTATTGACGATTAGGTGCGCAAAAAGTTTCATCTTTTCCCTAAACTCCCTCAAATAAATATATCGGCGTTTTTCTATTGAAAATGAATCTTTATGCCTGATAGGGAAAAAAATGAATTGCCTTGTGATCATTTATAATAAAAGGATAAGACACAAGGGGTTAAAACGATCTTTTTAACTTTTAAAAAGCGTAAAGCACTTAAAAAAATTTCTCTGTATCTGTTCGTTCTAGTGAAAGCAGAAACCTGATGAAATCGGGGCGGAAAGCGTATAATAAGAAAGAAAACGCCTTCTTTCGGTATCTTGTGAAATGGGGGAGAAGTCATTATGATAGATAAGGAAGCAAAAGGAGTTTTTATCAAAGCGCCGGCTGAAAAAAAGTAAGCCTTTTAATAGAAAGGAAGAGGAAGATGAAACAAACAAATAAGGGTGAGGGTCAGACTGCGCCGGAAAAAGAAAGCATGGGGCAGATCCTTTGGCAGTTAACCCGTCCTCATACGTTAACGGCATCATTTGTGCCTGTGCTGCTCGGAACGGTATTGGCGATGTTTTATGTCAAGGTTGATCTGCTGCTGTTTCTGGCTATGCTGTTTTCTTGCTTATGGATCCAGATCGCGACGAACTTATTTAATGAATACTACGATTTTAAACGCGGGTTAGATACAGCAGAATCTGTCGGAATCGGAGGGGCGATCGTACGCCACGGAATGAAGCCAATTACAATTTTGCAATTAGCCCTTGCATCATATGGGATCGCTATATTGCTCGGCGTCTATATTTGCGCAAGCAGCAGCTGGTGGCTGGCTCTGATCGGCCTCGTCGGCATGGCGATCGGATACCTGTATACAGGCGGGCCGCTGCCGATTGCGTACACGCCGTTCGGTGAGTTATTCTCGGGCATTTGCATGGGTTCGGTATTTGTGCTAATTTCGTTTTTCATTCAGACAGATAAAATCAATTTGCAAAGCATCTTGATTTCGATCCCGATTGCAATTCTTGTCGGCGCGATTAACCTATCGAACAATATTCGCGATATTGAAGAGGACAAAAAAGGCGGACGCAAAACATTGGCGATTTTGATGGGGCATAAGGGAGCTGTTACGCTCTTAGCCGCGTCGTTTGCTGTCGCTTATATTTGGATTGTCGGCTTGGTCATCACCGGTGCCGCTAGCCCGTGGCTGTTTGTCGTCTTTTTGAGCGTGCCTAAGCCGGTTCAGGCAGTGAAGGGCTTCGTCCGAAAAGAATTGCCGATGAACATGATTGTGGCGATGAAATCCACAGCCCAAACCAACACATTTTTCGGATTCCTGCTCTCGATCGGGTTATTGATCAGTTACTTCCGGTAAAAAGAAAGACCGTATGTTTCGTGCGGTCTTTTTTTGTTACATTCGACCGCATTTTGTAAAAAAATTCACAAAACCATACTGGAAGCAAGGACGTCTAGTACATGGACAGCGGATAAAGATCCGTTAAAGGAGATGATGGAAATGGATTTATCTGTAACGCATATGGACGATTTGAAAACAGTAATGGAAGATTGGAAAAATGAATTATTAGTTTATAAATTTGCGCTGGATGCATTGGATACAAAGTTCTCCATTATCAGCCAGGAGTATAACCTTATTCACGGACACAACCCGATTGAACACACGAAATCCCGTGTCAAAAGCTTTGAAAGCATCGTGAATAAGTTAATGAGAAAGGGCTGCGAGATTACGACGAAGGAAATGAAAGAGCACATTCACGACATTGCCGGCGTGCGCATCATTTGTTCTTTTATATCCGATATTTATAACGTCGTGAATGTCTTAAAGCAACATGATGACTTGCGAATCGTAAAGGTGAAGGATTATATTCAGACGCCAAAACCGAACGGCTACCGAAGCCTGCATTTGATCATTGAGATGCCTGTGAATTTAACAAACCGTGTGGAATACGTCAAAGCAGAAATTCAAATCCGGACGATCGCGATGGATTTCTGGGCGAGCCTTGAACATAAAATTTACTATAAATTGAATAATGACGTTCCGAAGCAATTAACAGACGAACTGAAGGAAGCAGCGGAGATCGCCCATTATCTTGATGAGAAAATGCTGGGGATAAAGAAAGAGGTGGATTAGAAAAGACGGCAGCTAAGTGCCGTCTTTTTTATTTGATATCTTCATAAATGTCAGAGGCTTTGGCCTTCATTTGTTTCTTATTGGTTTTCGATTTCTTCTCTTTTTTCACAGCCTGATAGACAGCGGCTGTCACAAGATCGCCGGCCTGCTGGAGGCGATCTTTGCTAATATGCTCGATCGAGTCTTCGGGGGTGTGATACCACGGCTCGACTTCTTCGGTTTCTGGGTCTCCCCAAATAAAGTTGGCGGAATCAATACCGGCTTCGTGGAATGGCACGTGATCGGATGACCCTCCCTGTGTCAGAGACAGGCTGTCAAACCCGATATTTTCAGCAGCCGTCCGGCTGGATTCCCAAACAACGTTCGATTGGCCGTCCAATGTGTTGACATACAGCTCAGACGCATTTTCCCAGCTTGTGCCCACCATGTCAAAGTTGAAGTTCACTTCGCTGCGTTTCAACTCTTTTTCCGACAGATGATCTACATAATAAGATGAGCCGAGCAGGCCCAGCTCTTCTGCGCCGAAAGCGATAAAGCGGATTTCTTTATCAGAAGGAACGCTTTTTAAGACGCGCGCCATTTCCAGCATGACAGAGGTGCCTGAGCCGTTGTCATTTGCGCCGGGCGAAAAAGGAACACTGTCGTAATGGGCCGTCACGTACACAATGTCTGGATGTTTGATGTTCTTCGGTTTTTTGATCCCAATGATGTTCTGGGAGGTCTGGTTTGTGAATGCTTTTAGGTGTAAGGTTGCTTCTTTTTGCTGGGCAAGGGCTTCTCCGTCTTCTTTCTTAATGCCGACGACAGGGATGCCGACTTCATTGCCTGACAGATTTGGCGTCACAGGCACGAGGCTTTCTTTGTTGTTATAAATGATGACAGCCTTGGCTCCGGCGGCTTCGGCATGTTTGGCTTTCTCGTAAAACGTAAGGTCTCCTCTGGAAATCAAGGCGATTTTGCCCTGGGCGTCAGCGGTGAAGTCCTTTGGGTAGCCCAAGCCGGCATTGAAAAGCGGAGCCGTCAGCCCTTGTTTGTCAGTCGGGGCTGAGCCGGATGCCGCCCGTAGAAGAATATCGCTTCCTTCTGAAGACAGCGTTCCCTCGAGCCGGTCAGGAATATCGAATCGTTGTACCTTCACATCAAGCTTTACTTTTCTCATGGATGAAGCAATGAACAGGGCGCTCTTTTTTTCAGCGGCCGTTCCGGCTATTCTGGGGCCGATGGCTTCACTTAGCTGGGAAATGGTTGAGTACGCACGCTTTGCTTTGAAAGGAAGCTCTCGCTCGCTATCTGATATTTGTACAGCACGCGCGGCAGGGGTGATACTCTGTGCCGGCAAAAGAACTGTTCCGGCAGTTAAAACAGCCAACGTCACTACAGTCAAAAGCTTTTTCATCGAAATAACCCTCCCTAATGTATGGATGGGGAATATTTCGGGAAGCTAAGGGAATTTCCTGCAAAATGGAGAGCATTTTTGAAAAGACAGTGCTTTATACCTGCAAAAAACGCTTATGAATGATGAGTCATAAGCGTTTTGGGTTATTGGGCTATTGGATTTTTAAAAACTTGCGTTTGCCGACTTGGATGATCATATTTTCCTTTATCTCTGCATTGGCATGAACATCTGTTATTTTCTCTCCGTCGATGCGGATACCTCCGTTTTGAATCATGCGGCGTGCCTCGCTCTTTGAAGAAAGGAGTTTCAATGTAACGAGCAGATCGACAATCGCGATTGTTTTCTCGCCTTCCCATTGCACTACCGGAATATCGTCTGGCAGGCTGTTTTCCTGAAAGACGGTTTTAAACGATTGCTCGGCAGCTTCAGCGGCTTCCGCCCCGTGATACATTCGGACGATCGTTTTGGCTAAGAGTATTTTGGCATCCCTTGGATGAATGGCGCCGGTTTCTAAGTCTTTCACGAGCTGTTTTTTCTCTTCAAGCTCTAAGTCAGTTGCCAAATGAATGTATTTTTTCATCAGGCTGTCGGGCAGTGACATCGTTTTCCCATACATGTCGTTTGGGTGTTCATCAATGCCGATGTAGTTATTTTTCGACTTCGACATTTTCTCAACGCCGTCCAAGCCTTCCAAAAGCGGCATGAGGATGACGACCTGTTTTTCTTTGTTGTATCGTTCTTGGAAATGCCGGCCCATGAGGACATTGAAATGCTGATCTGTCCCGCCTAATTCAATATCACTTTCAAGAACGACGGAATCATAACCTTGCATCAACGGGTAAAAGAATTCATGAAGCGAGATCGGCTTTTGCATGGCGATGCGTTCTTCAAAGTCGTCGCGCTCCATCAGTCGGGCTACGGTTATTTTTCCTGCCAATTCAATGACATCCTCCAGACTCAATGTTTTCAGCCATTTCGAATTGTAGTGAAGCTCGACTTTTTCAGGATCCAGAACTTTTCCAAATTGTTGAAAATATGTTTTGGCGTTATGCTGCACTTCTTCATCAGTCAGCTGCTTTCTGGCTGCTGATTTTCCGGTTGGATCACCGATTTTTCCTGTGAAATCCCCAATTAACAGCTGGACAATGTGGCCGTTTTCTTGAAATTGGCGAAGCTTGTTTAACACAACCGTATGGCCCAAATGCACATCCGGTGCAGAGGGATCTAATCCAAGCTTAATTTTTAATGGTGCGCCTGTAGAAATAGATTTCACAAGCTTGGCCTTTAGTTCCTCCGGCGGTATGACTTCGTGGGCGCCTGTCATGTATATCTGAAGCTGTCTTTCGACTTCTTTTTGCTGTGCTGCTGTGAGTTGCTCAGTAGTTTTCATCATTCTTCCTCCTTTTTTAAAAAACACAAAAAGAGCCCATCCCAATAAGGGACGTGGCTCTATGCACGCGGTACCACCCTGGTTGAAGACATTGTCTTCCGCTCATTCGAATAACGGTTTCCCGTTCTTTGCTACTAAGGTTCACAAAGAAAGCTCGGGGAGGTAATTCGCGTTTGCCTGTGTGCCGGCTCGCACCTTCCGCCGGCTCTCTGAAACAGGGAGACAAACCGCTACTGGATTCCCGTCAAAGCTTATGTTGTATGAAGATTGTCAGCTACCTTTCTAAGCAGCTCTGTCAATGTTTTTTGTTCGTCTATCGTCATGCCCGCAATAAGCTCAGTTTCCCCTTTGTGAAACTCAGGGTAGAGTTCTTCAATAGCTTGTTTGCCGGAATCAGTGATGGAGACAAAAACGAGTCGCCGATCTCTTGTGTCGATGCTTTTACGGCAAAAATTCTTTTTTTCGAGCGTTTTGATCACGTTGCTTGCTGTAGCTGTTGAAATGCCTGACAGCTCAGCAGCTTTTCTCGTTTCGAGTGCTCCCCATACCCATAGATCATAAAGAATAGAGAAAGCGGTCCAAGAAAGGTTATAGGAAGAAAGAACTTCAGCTTCCATTTTGATACGGAGCTTTTGCGCAGATCGATACAGATTCGTCGCAATCGATATGGCTTCCAGGTTGAGTGACTCGATGGGCATTTGTTTAAGCTTAGAAAGTGTGTCGTGTTCTTCTTTCCGAAGCTGCTGATGTTGATAGGAACGTTTCACTATTTATGCCTGCCTTAAATTATCAGAATCATTAGCTATGAAATGAATTGTAACAGAGTTTGTTCTGAACTTCAAGCCCATATATCGGTTGTATAAAAAAGACCCATACAACACCACAATAAACAAAAACCCGCAAACGGGGGTGCCATCTTGCAAAGGTATGTTCAATCCGTCTATAAACATGATCCGTTTCATCTCTTTTCAGCAGAGCATGTGGTGACATTAGCGATAATCGCTCTCTTGGCCATTTTGTTGTTTCTATTCCGCGAGGCAGCCAAGCGGCCTCAACTAAGCTTGTTTCTGCGCTATTTGTTTGTGTTTCTGCTGCTTGCTTCGCAAATCGGTTATCAAATATGGATGATCGCTACGGGCAGGTGGTCGGTGCGCACTTCATTGCCTCTCCAGCTCAGTGATCTATCGGTGTATTTGTCAGCCATTATGCTGGTGACTAAAAGCTGGAGACTGTTTGTATTTTTATATTTTGTCGGCATTGCAAGCTCGATGCAGGCACTTTTGACACCTGACCTCGGTATGTTTTCATTTCCGCATGTCCGATATATCCTCTTTTTTATGTCGCACGGGTCCGTGTTTCTGTCCTGTCTGCTGATGGCGGTGATTGGCACTTACAGAATGGGCCAGCGCTCTTTATGGATGACTGTCCTGATTGTCAATGTGTACGGCGTCTGCATTTACTTGATTGATCGTTGGCTTGGCGCGAATTATATGTATTTGACGAAAAAACCGGGCGGCTCTTCTCTATTGGATGTTCTCGGGCCGTGGCCATGGTATATTGCCTCGGCTGAAGCCATTACGATCGCAAGCTTTTACATCCTTTATTGGCTTTACCGCATGTTCAAAAAGTGATTCCTTTTTTGTTGTATAGCACATTCTGTTAAAAAAAATATTGATGAATAGTGTTTAATTTTCTGAAATCGGGAATGTAACTTGTACAACACAAAGGGAGATGAATACCATTGAAGAAAGATGAAATTATGCATATCGTGTCATGCGCAGATGATAATTATGCTCGTCATTTAGGTGGAATGTTCGTTTCTTTATTGACAAACATGGACCAGGAGAGAGAGGTCAAATTATACGTCATTGATGGCGGAATTGAGCCTGATAACAAAAAAAGACTGGAAGAAACCACATTGAAATTCGGTGTGCCGATTGAATTTTTAGAAGTGGATACTAACATGTATGAACATGCGGTAGAAAGCAGCCATATTACAAAAGCGGCGTATTACCGCATCTCAATTCCTGACTTAATTAAGGATGAGAGCATCAAACGAATGATTTATATCGATTGTGACGCGATTATTCTTGAAGATATTTCAAAATTGTGGGATCTGGATATTGCGCCATATACGGTCGCTGCTGTTGAAGATGCGGGGCAGCATGAACGCCTGAAAGAAATGAATGTCACTGATACAGGGAAGTATTTTAACTCAGGTATCATGGTGATTGATTTTGAATCTTGGAGAAAGCAGAACATCACAGAAAAAGTCATCAACTTTATCAATGAACACCCAGACGAAGATTTTCTTGTGCTGCACGACCAAGACGCGCTGAATGCGATCTTATACGATAAGTGGTATGAACTTCATCCACGCTGGAACGCTCAAACCTATATCATATTAAAACTAAAAACGCCTGCGACGCTGTCAGGCCAAAAGCTTTATAGAGAAACGAGAGAGAACCCGGCCATTGTCCACTTCTGCGGCGGAGAAAAACCTTGGAACTCCAATACCAAACATCCGTATCGCGATGAGTATTTCCATTACATGTCGTATACGAAGTGGAATACAATCAGCAATCCGGCGATGAACCAATAAATTTTTAAAAAACGCTTTTGATCATCTCAAAAGCGTTTTTTTTGTTTGCCTCAGCGCGCGACAGAGCGTTGGTAAAAGCGCTGAATATGCATGGCGATATAGCATAATTCTTTTTCAGGGAACACAAAGCCGTATTCCTTTTTCACAAATGTGCCGATGCTTTGGGCACAAAGAAATGCATCCTTAAATCTCTCTTTAATAATCTCGATCATTTCTGCATCCAGCTCGTAAATGGATTCGCCCGCTTTGATATGCTGAATCGCAAAGCGGAGATGGGTCACAAGCCGTTCATAAGAAATGGTATCTTCCACAATATTGATGGACAGCTGAATTTCAATAATCTCGATGATATCACGGATCATTGTTGTAATATCTAACGTCTGTGTCATATCCCCGGCATTGTTTCTTGCTGTGTGGATATGCATGGCGATATTGCCGATTTCATCATCAGGAATGTGAATCCCCAGTGTGTCTTTAATCAGTGCTCGAGCCCATAAGCCAATCTGAAATTCCTTCGGATAAAGGACTTTGATTTCATTCAGCAGCGGGTTTTTGATCACCATTCCATTGCTCAGGCGTTCGATCGCAAAGGACAGATGGTCTGAAAAAGCGACGTGAATGCGCTCGTTGATTTTGATGTTTAGCTCTTTTTCGGCATGGGAGATAATTTGCTCAGAAATCTGAATATGGTCTTCCGGCAATGTTTCTAAAATCTCTTCGAATTGCTTATAATCAGGAGTATCTTTTCTGACAAACGTTTTTTCTATTTTTGACGGATCGACAATATCATTTTTCTTTTTGTCGAACGCAATTCCTGCACCTAAGAGAATCTTCTCTTCATTTTGATCCTTTACGACGATAGCATTATGATTTAAGATTCTTTTAATTTTCATAGCTTTTTTGTCCTTTCATCCCCCGTTTTATGAATGAAAACGAATAAATCCAGTTATTCTGTCTCTTCTTTAAACCCGAGAAACAGTGTAGCTATAAAAGCAGAGACGGCCGCGGCCAAAAAACCGATCATATAATGAACGAAATTGGCGGCACCGAACGGCAGCACGATTGAAATCATCGGAATGCCTGTCAGCCCGTAGGAATTCGACACCACATGTACCGCAACCACGTATGCTCCGCCAATCGCGCCGCCGATGGCAGCTCCGATAAAAGGCCGGATCAATTTGACATTTACTCCGAATACAATCGGCTCCACAATGCCTAAAAACGCGGTCAGGGAAGCGGGGAGCGCAATTTTTTTCAGGCTTGATTGTTTCGTTTTGAAGAAGACCGCAAGTCCCGCTCCGCCTTGGGCCACGTTCGCCATCGACCATATCGGCACTAAAAAGTTCACACCGACATGCGGGTCAGCAAGCAATGTTGCTTCGATCGCATAAAAGCTATGATGCAAGCCAGATAGAACGATAGTAGAGTAGATGCCTCCGAATAGGGCGCCTGCGGCAATGCCAGCGTGATCATAAATATAAACAATCGACTGTGTCATGATCTGGCCGATGATGGACGCGGCGGGATTCATGACAATCAGCGCGAGGAACCCAGTCATCAAGATCGTAGTAAAGGGAATGATGACGACATCAAGCGACTTCGGCACGATCGACTTTAATAGCTTCTCGATTCGGCTCATGACATAAACGGAAAAAAGAATCGGTATAATGGAGCCTTGATAGCCCATCATTGGAATATGTAGCCCCCATATGTCTAAAGAAGCGGGGGTTTTGCTGCCGAGCATAGACGGGTCCAGAAGATCGGGATGCGTCAGAAGCCCCGCTATCACTGCCCCTAAATAGGGATTGCTGCCAAATTGCCGTGCGGCACTGAAGCCGACCAAAATCGGCAGCAAAATAAAGGCTGTGCTGGACACGAGGTCGAGCATTTTGATCCAAGGGCTTCCGGCTGCGAACCAGTGAAACACTTTAATCATGCCAATCAATCCCATGAGCAGGCCGCTTGCGGTTATGGCCGGAATGATCGGCACAAAAATATCGGACAGCGTTTTTGCAAAAGCTGCGACAGGGTTCAGCTTCCGGCTGGAGCTTTTCTGTTGGCCAGGCTCTTCAGATGGCGCGTTCTCCCACACGTGAATGAGTTCTTTATATATTTTGTTGACGACGCCTGCTCCAAAGATAATCTGGAATAACCCATATCGGAAAAAGGTGCCCTGCACACCTTGCAGCTGTTTAATGGCATGTATATCGATTTTCGTCTCGTCTTTTACCTCAAAACGAAGACGGGTCGTACAATGACTGATGCTGATAATATTGCTTTTTCCTCCTATGAGGACCAACAATTCGTTTGCAATCTCTTTTTGCAATCAATCAAAACCTCCTTTGCTGAAAAAAGTCGGCTTGTTCATCCTATCAAATGAAAAGTTGACAATCAAAATGAAAAAAGTGAGAAATACCGGCTCAAAATGACAAAACGAGCAGGGACAACAAAAAATGCCCGCGTCGGTGACGGAGCATGAAAAAAGGATAGGGGTTGTCCATGGCGCCGTTATAAGCCCAACACGAAAAGAAGGGTTAAAATGCCCTGTTTATTAGGCACTAATACTCCCTTTGCATCATTGGGTCTTGCCTGCTGACCAGTCACAATCCCTCCATATGTGGTGATAACTGTAATAACGTTCATTTTATGCTGTTCATGACTGGATATCAATAGTAGGAAAAGCCTGCGCGGCGAATGGGAAAAAGGTTGTGTGTGATGTTCTTTAGAATGGAAAAAGCCTGTCAGGCCTAGAATGAGAGGCTGACAGGCTTTTTTGGCTACCTTTTCGGTTTAACGGCATTCAGCCGTTTTTGCAGTTTTGTTTTTTCATTGGATTTTTGTAATTGATTCACTGCAGACTGAGCGGATGTTTTTGCTTTTTTCGTTTTGTCTTTTTCCGCTTTCTTCACTTTGTCTTTAGCGGTTTTAACCTTTTTTGTTTCGGCTGTTGCCACTTTTTTCTTCACTTTGTCTAACCGTTTTTGCAATGACGTTTTGTCCTTGCCTGATTGAAGCTGATTGACGGCTGATTGCGCTTTTGCCGCATTGGTGTGAGTTGATTTCTTTTCTGCTGCAGATACGGATTGCTTCGCCGTTTTCAAATTGTTGTTTTTTACTTTGGCAAGGCGTTTCTGCAGGGATGTTTTTTCTGAACCTTTTGGCAGCTTGCTGACGGCTGATTGTGCGCTGTTAACATCTGTTTTCTTTTTGCTTTTTTCCGCCTTCGCCACTTTTTCTTTCGCCTGCTTTGATGCGATATAGCGTTTTACTTGGTCTAAGCGTTTTTGCAGGTTCTTTTTGTCCGTTCCATTCGGCAGATTATTAATGGCAGCTTGTGCTGTATCAACGGTTTGCTGTGTTTTATATTTTTCAGCTTTTACGACTTTATCTTTCGCGTCTTTTACATTTCTGAATGACTGTACTTTATCCAGTCTTTTTTGCAGGGCTGTTTTGGCGTCAGAATTCGGCAGCTGGCTGACGAGTTCTCTCGCTTTGTTGATATCGGCTTGCGTTTTTGTTTGTTCCGCTTTCTTCACCGCTTGCTGTGCGGCAGCATACGCAGAATCTGCTTCCTGTGATTTAAACTGGATGAACCCATAGCCAAATTGTTGATCGCGGCCTGCGGTTCCAAGATCAACGACATGTTTTTGCATAGCTGCGCGAAGCTGCACGTTTGTCTCGGCAGGATGACGCTGCTGTAATAAGGCAAACATGGCAGCGGCGTGCGGTGTCGCTTGGGAAGTTCCGCTTCCTGTCGCATAAAATTGGTTTAAGTACGTGCTCGTGATGTTGGTTCCCGGCGCTGAAAATTCAACTTCATCTCCAGTTGTAGAGAATCCGGCAACCTGATTCTTTTCGTTTGTTGCTGAAACAGCCACGACACTGCTGTATGCCGCCGGATAGTTCACTGGCTTGCCATTCCCGTCGTTACCGCTGGCCGCGACAAGCAGAATGCCTTGTTCATATGCTTTGTCCATGGCATCATGAAGGATTTGGCTGTCTGATGTCGTGCCAAGGCTCATATTGACGATGTCCATCCCGTGTGAGATCGACCAGTCGATTCCTTGGAGAAGGCTTTGTAGATCGCCCGAACCGTTCTGATCAAGCGCTTTAACCGCGTATATTTGGGCTTCCGGTGCGATGCCGTCAATTCCGTAGCCATTATGCTTGGCTCCGATAATCCCAGCGACATGTGTTCCGTGGCCGTTATCATCTTTGTAAGAAGAGGTGTAACTGGCAGCTGAATACCCGCCGGCAATCGACAGGTCTTCGTGGGGGGAGATTCCACTGTCAATGACTGCGATTTTGACACCTTTGCCGGTTAGTCCTTCCTTCCAAGCCTGCTTCACTTGAATGGGTTCAAGGTTCCATTGTTCAAAGTTTTCAGTATCCTCAGTGCCGTCTGTCAGCACTTTGAAATCCGCGCTGCCTGCTGCGGTGAATGAGACATTGTTTTCCACATACAAAATATCAGGATCTTGTTTTAATTCTTTCACTGTCTCCTGATCTGCTGTGACGGCAACAGCCGGAAGATGCTTATACTGCTGCTCGACCTCAGCATCGCTGTCAAGGACGGTTTCCTTGCCGGCTTTGTTTTTATAAACCACAATAACTTCTTTCCCGCTGCTGTTTTGCGCATGCGCGAAAGGGCTTATGGCGAGAAAACTGAAAAACAGAGTGACTGATATGGCAAGCTTGCACGACACGTTTTTCATGATTCTTCTCCTTCTTTCTATGATGTTTGATATATATATCGGAGAAAAAAGAGAGTTTAATAGTTAGGAGGAAAAATTTTTTCATTGACAAGACTGTTCAGCAGAATGCAGTTTTTTTCCGCAGGAAGAGGAAATTTTCCAAATGAATTTGTAAGCGTTTTCAAAATAAGATAAAGAAAACATTGCGAAGGTTGTTTACAAAGCAATGAAAAAAGGGGGCTTTTCAGATGAGCACATTCACTCGGGTGATGGAAGAAAAAATCATGCCTGTCGCCGGGAAAATTGCCGGGCAGCGGCATCTCAGCGCTTTGCGTGACGGCATAATCCTGACCATGCCGTTGATTATTATCGGGTCTGTCTTTTTAATTTTAACGAGCCTGCCGATTCCCGGTTATGCTGATTTCATGGCGAGTGTGTTTGGAGATCAGTGGGCCGATAAACTCGGTTATCCCGTTAATGCTTCGTTTGATATTATGGCGATGATCGCCGCATTTGGAATCGCCTATCGGCTGGCGGAGAGCTATGGTGTCGATGCGCTGTCGGCCGGCGCGATATCAATCGCCGCATTTCTGTTGGCAACGCCGTTTGAGGTGCCGTTTACGCCGAATGGCTCAACGGAATCCATCATGGTCGGGGGCGGAATCCCGATCACACTGCTTGGCAGCAAGGGTTTGTTTGTCGCCATGCTGATCGCTTTGTTTTCGACTGAAATCTATCGGTACATTATTCAAAAGAATATCGTCTTCAAAATGCCAGACGGTGTGCCGCCGGCGGTAAGCAAATCATTTGTCGCGCTGATTCCCGGCTTTATCATTGTATTTCTCGTGTGGCTGGCGCGTCTACTGATTGAAATGACGCCTTTTCAGAGCCTGCACAATGTCGTAGGAGACTTGCTTGGCACACCGCTTTCCATCCTTGGAGGCAGTCTCGGCGGAAGCTTGATCGCTGAATTTGTGCAGATGCTGCTTTGGTCGTGCGGGATTCACGGAGCTTCCATCATTGGCGGAATTATGGCGCCGATTTGGTATGGCGCGATGGATGCCAACCGTCTCGCGTTTCAGGCGGGCGAGGCGCTGCCGAGTATTTTTACGACTCAGTTTTTTCAAATTTGGATCAATGTCGGCGGAAGCGGAGCGACGCTGGCGCTTGTCCTGACGATGCTTGTGCGCTCCCGTAGCAAACAAATGAAGCAGCTTGGCCGACTAGGGATTGGCCCTGCGCTATTTAATATCAACGAGCCAATCATTTTCGGCATGCCGATTGTCATGAACCCGCTCCTCATCGTTCCATTCATCATCGCGCCGCTCCTCACGATTACCGCAACCTATATCGGCATGAGCACAGGACTGGTGGCAAGGCCGGCGGGAATCGCCGTACCATGGACGATGCCGCCGCTCATATCAGGCTACCTGGCGACAGGCGGAAAAGTGTCCGGAGCCGTTATGCAGCTGGTGAATCTTGTGATCACCTGTGCTATCTACTATCCGTTTTTCAGAATATGGGACCATCAAAAATGGCGGGAAGAGAGTGCGGGTGAATCTTGAGATAATGTGTGTTGTTAAAGCTAATCAGCCTGGGCCGTTGGGATGATTAGCTTCTTTCAATTAAAAGCGGATGTTAGAATATGTAAAGGGGGTGCGTAATGCTAGAATACATATGGTTCGATGATGAATCACCAATCTTAAAACAAATACCAGCAGAATATACATCAGCAGCTATTTTATTTTCTCCTTTTATTCAAATGCCTGAAGGATGGGAGAAAGAAAAGAGAAAAAATGAGTATGAACATATCTATCCAAATGATGAGGAAGTAAGGGAAAAAGGCAAAGCCGTTTCATGGAAGAAGGTCAAGTCCTCTTGCGGCTTTCAAACAAATGCCGAGCTGGCGTTGGCTTTAATGACGTCGATAGGCGCCTTAAGGGATGAGTGCGGGAGAGAGGATTTGGCTGAAGTTTTACATGGGAATATAAATGAAGGCCTCTTTTATCCCAGTGAGGACCATATTTCAAATTTTCATATTTCCAGTTTGGTAGAAGTGTTTCGTTCGAACGGGGCCAATCAGTTTTATTACTCAGAACCAATTATAGAAAACAGTGGCTTTCTGGAGATAACTGAGACTAACTTACAGACAGTTCTTGATGATGCCGCCGCAGAGCTCATGTTGACTGATAAAAAAATGGATTTTGTGTTGATGAGTGTATATGACTCCTTCATTACTGTCTTTTTAGCGAAAGGTGGAAACATCAATGAGTTGGTTCAGCGTATGGGCTGGGAAGCCATGATTTGCGATGAGGGCACACATATCAGTTGGTATAGATGAAAAAAGAACGTAAATCACAAAATGTTGAAATCTCCCTATTGTTTTATTCTGTGCGAAGATCAAACGGTTCATTTAGGAGTCTTCTCTTTAAGCTCTTAATGATAAGGAAAAAGCTACTCGGTGATACCCCTGATACAATATCTGTAAACTATCAATTCCTTGATGCCTAATTCCAGTTAGATTTTATTTCAGTTTTAAAAGACATTCCTATCAGAGTGCATTTTAACATAAAATTCAATAAAACATATGAAAAATTGGTAAACGATGTCGATATTGGTTAAGTGCACCTATTAAAAAGGAGTGTTTATTTTGAAGAAATACTTAATTGTGTTACTTTTGTTGATCATTTCAGTGACTCAATCGTTTCAGACGGCGAGTGCAGCTGAAGAAGTTAAGTGGGAAAAAAAGGCGGATTTACCAGAGTCACGCGTTGCTGCAAGTAGTAGTGTCGTGGATGGGAAAATTTACGTAATTGGTGGTGGAAGCGCAACAGAATATGCTGAAAACCAAACATTTATGTATGATCCAAAAACAAATGAATGGACTAAGAAAGCTGACATGCCAACAGCGAGAGCAGGTGCTGCTACTGTTACCGTTAATGATAAAATCTATGTGATGGGAGGCAGATCATTAGAGGGGAACGTCAATACAGTAGAAGTATATGATACAAAAACAGATACTTGGGAAAAAATAGATGACCTTCCGTTTGAGATGAAAATTCCAGCGTATAGTTTATACGCAGGGGTCATCGGAAATAAAATATATGTGGTCGGATATGGAGGTACTTTAGCTCATAAACGTTATGAGAATACCTATAGCTATGATCTTGAAAATAGAAAGTGGGAAAAAAAACAACGCTTTAATTATGAGGTAACTGCCGGTACTTCCGCAGTGATCAATGATAAATTATATATAGCGGGCGGCACACAAGCATTGAATCGAAATGTGTATGAATATAACCCAGTGAGTGGTAGCTGGACAGCGAAGAAGGGAGGATTTTCAGGAAGTTATCTCTCATCTGTGGTATATAAAGGGAAGATGCTGGTCACTGGAGGTGTCGCTGGAATTAAAGTGTATGATCCAGAGACAGAAACGTTTTCGTCTTTATCTGTTCCAAAAACAGACTATTACAAAATGGCGCATTCAGCTGTAATAGTTGATGATACTCTTTACCTAATAGGTGGGAGGGAACAAAATGGCAGTTTTTCTGGAAAAGCGCCGTATAAATATAAATCAGTTGATGCAATTTCATTAAAAGATTTAGGTATAAAATCAGATAGTAGTACAGAAGACAAAAATGATAAGCCCTCTGGTGATACGACAACACCAGGAGATAAAAATGATAATGCAACACCTGGCACAGATGAGAATAAAAAGCCAGATAATTCAACTGATGATAAGCAGTCATCAGTTGAGGGGCAAGCTCTACTTGTAGTCACGATGACCAACGGTTTGCAAAAAGAATATGAACTTTCCATGAAGGAAGTAAATGATTTCATCAAATGGTACGAAGCACGTGATAAAGGGGAAGGCCCCGGTTTTTATGCAATTGATGAGCATGACAATAACAAAGGCCCGTTTGAAAGCAAAAAAGATTATGTTGTCTTTAATAATATCTTAATGTTTGAGGTTAATAAATATAAGTAAGCATGTTAGGCCATTCAGTTCACTGAATGGCCTTTTCATTATCCTTTTTATCATGGAAACCGGATGTGCACCCGGATACGGCTTCGCTTCATTACATCTTCATGTAAATTGGGAATTCATACGTGAAACTGCTGTCATATCGATGGACTTCCTGTTATGACATACTATTTTTTCAACAGGTTCGAACGTACACCACAAAATGTACGTTCTTTATTTTTACCGCTGAAAGAACTCAATCCACTCACCATCAGGACCTTCGATATAGAAATAACGATACCCGTTTGGGAGTGTTGTGATCTCTTCGTCGATGAATGTCGCGTTCATTCTTTCCGCTTTTGTATATTCAGCCGCAATGTCATCCGTCAGCAGGGCTATGTGGTGCACTTTTCCTTCGGTCGGAAGCTCGCTGCTGTAGCCTTGAATCAGTTCGATTTCTGTTTCCGGGCCGTCTTCAAAGCCGAGAAAAGCAAGCTCGATTACACCGTTCGTGTGTGTGATGCGATCCTTCAATTTCATGCCGAGAACCTCTTCATAAAATGTGATGGACGCGTTGATATCTCTTACCATAATGCCTGTATGGTCAATTCGTTTTGCCATGCTGCTCCTCCTCGTAACTCTTATTTGTCTATCGTAGAAAAACCTTTCCTTTCTGTCAATGCAGACATCTTGGTGTTTTGTGGTACGATAAGAGAAAGCAAACAGAAAGAGGACGAACACACATGAAGCTACTCACCCTAAAAAAAGCACACACTGCAAAAATCAAAAAAGGCTACCCCCTCATCGAAAAGGAAGCGCTCGCAGGGAGTGCGGGGCACGTGAAAGAAGGAGACCTCGTTGATATCGTATCTGAGAGCGGGGAGTTTCTCGCGCGTGGTTATTACGGCCTGCAAAACAAAGGGGTCGGCTGGACGCTTACCCGCAATAAACAAGAACAGATTGACCAAGCATTTTTTCTCAGCAAATTATCCAAAGCGGTCCAAGCACGCGCCAAACTTTTCGAGGCTCAAGATACAACAGCTTTCCGTATGTTTAATGGGGAGGGCGACGGTATCGGCGGTGTCACGATCGACTATTATGGCGGCTACCTGCTGGTTCAATGGTACAGCAAAGGCATTTACGCCTTTAAAGACATCCTGATTTCCGCTTTGGATGAGCTTGATCTTGATTATCAAGCGATTTACGAGAAAAAACGCTTCGACACAGCTGGACAATACGTCGAAGATGATGACTTCGTGAAAGGAAAAAGAGGCGAATTTCCGATCATCATTCAGGAAAACGGCATCCAATACGCGGTCGATTTGAATGAAGGCGCCATGACGGGAATCTTTTTGGATCAGAGACATGTGCGCAAGGCGATCAGAGACCGATACGCAAACGGAAAAACCGTCTTAAACACGTTTTCTTATACGGGTGCATTCTCCGTGGCAGCGGCGCTTGGCGGAGCGGAGAAAACAACGAGCGTGGACGTGGCAAACCGGAGCCTGGCCAAAACGATCGAGCAATTCAGCGTGAACAAGCTCGATTACGAGGCACACGACATAAAAGTGATGGACGTATTTAACTATTTTTCGTATGCGGCGAAAAAGAATCTGCGTTTTGATCTGATTATTCTAGACCCGCCTTCCTTTGCGCGCACAAAAAAACGCACCTTCAGCGCGGCCAAAGATTATAAAAATCTTCTGAAGGAAACGATCGCCATTACAGCTGACAAGGGCGTCATCGTTGCTTCCACAAACAGCAGCGCCTTCGGCATGAAGAAATTCAAAGGCTTTATCGACGCAGCCTTTAAAGAAACCAATGAACGCTACGCAATCATTGAGGAATTTACGCTGCCGGAGGATTTTAAAACGATTTCGGCGTTTCCGGAAGGCAACTACCTAAAAGTGGTCTTTCTGCAGAAAAAATAAAGCGAAAAGCTGCCCTGTTCAGGGGGCAGCTTTTTTTATGTAGAAATGATCTGCTGGACGCGGCCGATGCGGCCATCTTCAAGACGGACCTTAATGCCGTGTGGATGAAAGCTCGACTTCGTCAAAATATCCTTCACTGTCCCTCTCGTCAGTTTTCCTGTTTTTTGATCTGCTTTCAATACAATATCCACCTGTAATCCTTTTGAAATGTTGCTTCGTTGTTGTCCGTTCATCACGCTCATCCTTTCTTTTTATTCATTATCGTCATTATGGTTTAAAAGTAACAGCCGGCTGATGAAGTGTGTGTTTGTTTTTTTCAGCCTTCATTAAATAGAATGTCAGCCCAAAGCCTGCTATGCCCAGAATACCAAAAAGCAAGTAGACTGCGAAGATCGACACGTAATCAAAAATATACCCGCCCGCAAATGTGCAAAACCAGTTGCCGAATCCGTTGCCGATGGCAGCATACATGGTCAGCGCCGTCGCTTCAACGTGGCTTGGGGTGATTTTTTTCACGTATTGAAGCGCAGCCGGGATAAATAAACCGATAGCCACTCCCTGAAGAAAGACCGTCGCATAAATGATCCATAATGAAGGCGCTGTGAAATAGAGCGCCCACCTGAATAAAGAGACCCCGCCTGACAGCATAATGACGTTGAGCAGTCCCATTTTATCTATAAATGTTTGGGCGAATCGCATAAATGGAATTTCTGAGATCACGCCGATAAAAAATAAAAGGCCGATAGCGGAAAGTGACGCGCCGCTTTTGTCCAGAAATAGACTGAAATACGTATTGTTCGCTAAATTCGGAGCAAATGTCGTAAAGGTGATGATCATAAAGATGAGGAACGTTTTGTTGCTGATAAGCTCCCGGAATCCTTTGCGGATATTGACCTTTGTTTTTGTTTTCTGCTGGCCGGGCATTTGTGAGGCCAATATGGCGGCAATGCACAGGAAGGCACAGCCAAAAATAAAAATGACGTGAATGGGGTACAGCTGATTCGTCACCTGGCCCATGACAAACACCGCGACGCCGAAGCCGAGAGAACCAAACAGGCGGATTCCGCCGTAGTTGCCGTTTGTTTTTAGTGTGTACCGTAGTGAAATGCTGTCCGATAATGGAATAATCGTGCTTTGAAAGGCTGCAAAACAGGCCGCAACCAAAATAAACAGGGGAAAGCCGTCAAATGCAAGATAGCCTAATCCAATGATGCCCGTGATTGCTGTGCAGATCGCCAGCAGACCCTTTGTTTTTT
The DNA here is from genome assembly GCF_004116955.1 of Bacillus vallismortis. Lineage (NCBI taxonomy): Bacteria > Bacillati > Bacillota > Bacilli > Caryophanales > Bacillaceae > Bacillus > Bacillus vallismortis. The sequence goes on from NZ_CP026362.1 coordinate 3,858,417, forward strand.
GCGTATAGTCGCTCAGCATGCCCCAAAACGGCTGAAAGAAAATCATCACAATCGGGCCGAGTGACATGATCAAGCCGACCTGTGAGCCGCTTAACTGCTGTTCTTTTGTTAAATACATGCTGAGTAAGGGAATGATGCTGCCTGTGCCGAGAAAAGCAAACAAATAAAATCCTTTTAACGCGGCATAATGCCGTCTCACCTGCAAGTTGTGCATGGGGTGCCTCCTTTAGTATCCACAAAATACATTATATTGTAATCGGCCAGCTTTTCAATAAGGAGCAGCACATAAAAAAACTGCCCTGAGAGGACAGTTTTCTTACATAAATGATAGTAAAAACGGCGCCGCGCAAAGCGTCATAATCGCAGCTAAGATCATCGACACGCTGGAAATCGTGCCGGATACAGAGCTGAGTTCAAATGCTTTTGACGTTCCCGCTCCGTGCGCGCTTGTGCCGAGCAGCACGCCCCGCGCAATTTCGTTATCAATGCGGAAATAGCGGATGACCATCGGGCCGATCACTGTGCCTAACAGCGCGGTCAAAATCACAAACACGGCTGTGACGGCAGGCATTCCGCCGATCATTTCTGATACGTTCATAGCGATCGGCGTGGTCACTGATCTTGGAACAAGGCTGTCGATTAAGCCGGTGCCGAGGTGAAGCCATTTCGCAATAAGAGCAGTTGAAATAATGGCGATGCATGAGCCGACGGCTACGTTCAAAATAATTTCCACTGCGTATTTCTTTAAAACAGGGAAATATTTATATAGCGGGATCGCAAAAGCTACGGTGGCCGGCTGTAGCATATCGGTCAGCAATTCGCCGCCGAGATTATAGGACTCGTACGGGACATTCGCGAGCAGCAGCAGACCGACTAACACAGCGGGCGTTACCAATAGCGGCGACGTATAGACACGCGGAAAGCGTTGATATACCTTTTTTGCTCCTATATACACCAAGACTGTTAAAAACAAACTTACAATTCCGATGAACACGTATGCTTTTTCTCCTTTCTTTTTGCAATGATTTGTGTAAGCGTTCCTGTAGACACCATCACGACAAACGTGCTGATGATGACAACAAGCAAAATGCTGACACCAAATTTCGACATAATGTCTCCGTATTCAATCACTCCGACGGCAGACGGGATAAAAAATAAAAGCAGCTCCCCGAGAAGCCACGCCGCGCCAAGCTCTATCCATTCAAGCTTGATAATGTTAAAGTGTAATAATGTGAAAAGAATCACAATCCCAATTATACTGCCGGGAATATTTATATGAAGAAGGGCTGTCACCCAATTAATCAGCCTAGCAAATATAAATAACAGAGCGATTTGAATAACGGTTAGCAACAGTTTTTTCATATTGATGCCTCCCTTATATTCATATTGTACATAAGGTCTCGCTATAGGTAAAATATATATAAAGAATAATAAGTATTCCTTTTGTCTATAGAAAGGAGGAAGCACATGGATATCCGCCATTTAACATATTTTCTGGAAGTCGCCCGTTTAAAAAGCTTTACGAAGGCTTCTCAATCTCTCTATGTGTCGCAGCCGACGATATCAAAAATGATCAAAAATTTAGAAGAGGAGCTCGGGATTGAACTGTTTTACCGAAACGGCAGGCAGGTGGAACTGACTGACGCCGGCCATAGCATGTATGTGCAGGCGCAGGAAATTATTAAATCATTTCAAAATCTAACGTCAGAATTAAATGATATTATGGAGGTCAAGAAAGGGCACGTACGAATTGGACTGCCCCCGATGATTGGATCGGGATTTTTCCCGAGAGTGCTCGGCGATTTCCGTGAAAACTATCCGAATGTCACCTTTCAGCTGGTGGAAGACGGTTCTATAAAAGTCCAAGAAGGTGTTGGGGACGGTTCACTTGATATCGGCGTTGTGGTTCTTCCCGCAAATGAAGACATCTTTCATTCGTTTACAATCGTAAAAGAAACCTTAATGCTTGTCGTTCACCCTTCCCACCGGCTGGCAGATGAAAAAGAGTGCGGGCTGCTTGAACTGAAGGACGAGCCTTTTATTTTCTTCAGGGAGGATTTTGTCCTGCATAATCGAATTATGACGGAATGTATCCGGGCCGGATTTCGGCCTCATATCATTTATGAAACCTCACAATGGGATTTTATCAGTGAGATGGTGTCAGCTAACCTTGGGATCGGGCTTTTGCCGGAACGAATCTGCCGCGGGCTTGACCCGGAAAAAGTGAAGGTCATTCCGCTTGTCGATCCGGTCATCCCCTGGCACCTCGCCATTATTTGGAGAAAGGACCGCTACTTGTCATTTGCGGCCAGAGCCTGGCTTGAACATACGAAATCGTATTTATGGGACCCGAAAAAAGAGAGTAAAGGATGATGCAAACATGGATGCACAATCAGCAGCAAAATGTCTAACCGCTGTCCGCCAGCAGAGCCCTCTGGTGCATAGCATAACCAATAATGTCGTAACGAATTTTACAGCAAACGGCCTGCTCGCCCTCGGCGCATCACCTGTGATGGCGTACGCGAAAGAAGAGGTGGCCGACATGGCGAAGATGGCGGGTGCGCTTGTTTTAAATATCGGAACGCTGAGCAAGGAATCAGTCGAAGCGATGATCATTGCGGGAAAATCAGCCAATGAACATGGCGTCCCTGTCATTCTTGATCCTGTCGGCGCTGGAGCAACACCATTCCGCACGGAATCAGCGCGTGACATCATTCGTGAGGTGCGCCTCTCAGCGATCAGAGGAAACGCGGCGGAAATTGCTCATACCGTAGGCGTGACCGATTGGCTGATCAAAGGTGTTGATGCGGGAGACGGGGGAGGCGATGCCATCCGGCTGGCTCAGCAGGCGGCGCAAAAGCTCAACACGGTCATTGCGATCACTGGTGCAGTCGATGTCATAGCCGACTCATCAACCGTATATACCCTCCATAACGGGCATAAGCTGCTGACGAAAGTGACAGGCGCCGGGTGCCTGCTGACTTCCGTTGTCGGAGCGTTTTGCGCTGTGGAAGAAAATCCATTGTTTGCCGCTATCGCTGCCATTTCTTCATACGGGGTCGCAGCCCAGCTTGCCGCACAAGAGACAGCTGACAAAGGTCCGGGCAGCTTTCAGATTGAATTGCTTAACAAGCTTTCATCTGTTACTGAACAAGACGTCCAAGCGTTGGCGACAATAGAAAGGGTGATTCTCTGATGACACGTATTTCTCGGGAAATGATGAAAGAGTTATTGTCTGTTTACTTCATTATGGGGTCAAACAATACGAATGCCGATCCTGTCACTGTTGTACAAAAAGCGTTAAAAGGCGGCGCCACGCTGTTCCAGTTTCGTGAAAAGGGAGGGGGCACGCTGACAGGGGAGGCGCGGCTTACATTCGCTAGAAGCGTGCAGGAAGCCTGTCGTGAAGCCGGTGTTCCTTTCATTGTCAATGATGACGTAGAACTGGCTCTGAAACTGAAGGCTGACGGAATCCACATCGGCCAGGAAGACGCTAACGCAAAAGAGGTGAGAGACGCCATAGGCGATATGATTCTTGGCGTTTCCACCCATACAATGCCTGAAGTGAAGCAGGCTGAAGAAGATGGGGCGGACTATGTCGGACTCGGGCCCGTTTATCCGACAGAAACGAAAAAGGATACGAGAGCTGTGCAAGGCGTATCTCTCATTGAAGCGGTTCGCCGCCAAGGCATCGGCATTCCAATTGTCGGCATCGGCGGCATCACAATCGAAAATGCCGCATCTGTTATCCAAGCGGGGGCTGACGGTGTCAGTATGATCAGCGCCATCAGTCAGGCGGAGGATCCAGAGGGTGCCGCGCGCCAGTTTTATGAAGACATTCAAACGTATAAAAAGGGCAAATAAACATGATCCCATCTGAAGGCTGTCCGATAAAGGGCAGCTTTTTGCTGTTGTTTCAAATTTTCCGCCGCGGTGGTTTTGATCCGTAAATACGACCGTGAAGTCGATGCAGATAGCCATTTCGGGAGGATCGAAAAGGCAACAGCTGAAAAAGAACTGACCGTTTCATTGAATCAATGGCAGTACCAGAACAACATGGAGCAGGCGCGAAAGGAGCCGGCATTTCGAATATCACTAGAGAAAAGGAGCGCAACTCACGAATGATATGAGTTGAGCTGATGGCGAATCTTGAAGGCTCCCAAGCTGTATATCAAACAGTAACAAGCGCGCTTGTGAAAGATCACTCTGACCTGACGGGAAAACTGGATACGGAATTCAGCGAATTTGAAGTTTTAATGGCAAAATACAAAACAAATGATCAGTTCTATACGTCTTATGATACATTAAGTGAAGATCCAATCAGAGAGCTGAGCACAAAGCTGACGACTCTTCCTGAAACGATGTCGGAGATTGCGAATGTGCTATAAAAGGAGTTTTGTCACAGCATGAGCGATGAACAAAAAAAGCCAGAACAAATTCAGAGAAGGGACTTTTTAAAATGGGGAGCGATGGCAGGCGCGGCGGTTGCAATCGGCGCCAGCGGACTCGACGGTCTTGCTCCGCTAGTTCAAACTGCTGCTAAGTCATCAAAAAAGGATGAACAAGAGGAGGAGCAGGTTGTTCCGTTTTACGGAAACCATCAGGCCGGGATCACAACTGCCCATCAGACGTATGTCTATTTTGCCGCGCTGGATGTAACAGCAAAAAAGAAGAGCGACATCATTACATTATTCAAAAATTGGACAAGTCTGACACAAATGCTGACGTCTGGAAAGAAAATGTCGGCTGAGCAGAAAAATCAATCTCTGCCGCCGCAGGATACAGGTGAATCTGCTGATTTATCCCCTTCCAACTTAACGGTTACATTCGGATTCGGGCCTGGCTTTTTTGAAAAAGACGGAAAGGATCGCTTCGGGCTGAAAAGCAAAAAGCCGAAGCACCTTGCCGCTCTTCCCGCGATGCCGAATGACAATCTTGATCAAAAGCAGGGAGGCGGAGACTTCTGCATCCAAGTATGCGCGGACGATGAACAAGTGGCGTTTCACGCGTTTAGAAATCTGTTGAATCAAGCGACCGGCACCTGTGAGGTCCGCTTTGTGAATAAAGGCTTTTTAAGCGGAGGAAAAAATGGAGAAACGCCGCGAAACCTCTTCGGGTTTAAAGATGGTACAGGCAACCAGAGCACGAAAGATGACACCTTGATGAACTCGATCGTGTGGATTCAGTCCGGTGAGCCCGACTGGATGACGGGCGGCACCTATATGGCCTTTCGGAAAATCAAAATGTTCCTTGAAAAATGGGACCGCTCTTCCCTCAAGGATCAAGAGGATACCTTCGGGCGCATAAAAAGCTCGGGGGCGCCTTTCGGCCAGAAAAAGGAAACAGATCCCGTGAAGCTGAATCAAATCCCGCCACATTCACACGTCAGCCTTTCGAAGTCTACGGGAAAACAAATATTGCGCAGAGCTTTCTCTTACACAGAAGGACTTGATCCGAAAACCGGCAATATGGATGCGGGTCTCCTGTTTATCTGTTTTCAAAAAAATCCCGACAATCAGTTTATCCCCATGCTGAAGGTTCTATCGGCAAAGGATGCATTAAATGAATATACGCAAACAATCGGTTCTGCATTATATGCATGCCCAGGCGGCTGCAAAAAAGGAGAATATATTGCCCAGCGTTTGCTGGAATCATAAAAGTAGCCTTTATCGGCTTCTTTTTTTAAAAAAATATTTGTAACTTTTATTGTTACAGGTTACAATCAACCTATTACGAGAGGAGCGTATTATGACAGTACACATTAAAGTTTATTCAGATTACGTCTGCCCATTTTGTTTCATTGGAAAAGCCGCTTTTGAAGAAGCGATAAAAGGCAAGGATGTTGACGTTGAGTGGATGCCATTTGAACTGCGCCCAAGCCCGTCTCCCCAGCTTGACCCGGTCAATGATCCTTCCAAACAGTACATGTGGCGGACATCCATCCAGCCAATGGCGGACAAATTAGGAGTCGAGATCAATTTTCCAAATATCTCGCCTCACCCATATACACATCTGGCGTTTGAAGGCTTTCACTTTGCAAAGGAATACGAAAAAGGACATGAATATAACACCCGTGTCTTTCAGGCGTTTTTTCAAGAGGGCCAAAATATCGGAGACATTGATATCTTGACGAAGCTTGCCGAGGAAGTTGGGCTGGACGGAGACTCATTCAAATCCGCGCTGGAAGTCAGAACATATCAAGACGTGCAGAGCCAAGCCTTAAAGCACGCCTACGAAGAAGCTGACATCACAGCCGTCCCAACCTTTATCATTGGCGATACTGTGATCCCGGGTGCTGCCGGCAAGGACGTATTTGAAAAAGTGATTTCTGAGGAACAGCAGAAAAAGTAAGGAAAGCTCCCTATACAAGAGAGCTGAGGCTGTCGAGAGTACCTCGACAGCCTTTTTTAAATGTCAACCACACAAGCGGTTTTTCATTTACTCCCGTTCCATATGAATGCCGGTATGCGCCTTCACCTGAATTTCCGCAAACGTATCATCATCGACTGTTTTATCCGACGACAGCAGCGTTCCAAGCCACGCGCCAAGGAAGCCGAGCGGAATGGAAATAATGCCCGGATTAGAAAGCGGAATGAGCGGATCGCCGGTCAATATAGCACCTCCGGACGGGTCCCACACACTAGGGCTCATCGACACGAGCACTAGCGCGCTAATCAGGCCTGTCAGGCTGCCCCATAATGCGCCTGAGGCATTGAATCTCTTCCAGAAGACCGTAAACACAATCAGCGGGAGGTTTGCGCTTGCCGCCACCGCAAATGCAAGTGCGACAAGGAACGCCACATTTAAGGACTGTGCAAAAATCGCGAGGAGAATGGAGAGCACTGACACGGTGACAGAAGCCCATCTGGCCGCTTTCATCTGTTCTTTTTCAGTTGCTTCTCCCTTTCTGATGATCTGGCTGTAAATATCATGGGCAAACGCCGAGGCGGCAGACAGCACCAACCCTGTCACGACAGCTAAAATGGTAGCGAAGGCGACGGCTGACACAAATGCAAACAGAAAATCTCCCCCGAGCGCTTTCGCGAGAAGCGGAGCCGCCATATTTCCCGCTGAATCGGCCGCCGTAATCGCGTCAAAACCGACAAACGCAGCGGCGCCAAAACCGAGAAACACCGTCATAATGTAAAAGACACCGATAATCCATGTCGCTGACACAACAGATGTCCGGGCCGTCTTAGCATCTTTAACGGTATAAAACCGGATCAAAATATGCGGAAGGCCGGCGGTTCCCAGCACGAGTGCCAAATTTAACGACAGAGTCTCAAGCGGCACCTTGTATTTATTTCCGGGGTTTAAAAAATCAGCGCCAAGCGGAGTGGCCGTTTTCATCTGCTCAAACATGGTATTGAGGTTAAAGCCGAATTTTGAAAACACGATGATAGAAATCACGAGTGTGCCGGCCATCAGCAAAACGGCTTTAATAATTTGTACCCAGCTTGTCGCGATCATGCCGCCAAACACGACATAAATGGTCATCAGCACCCCGACGATGAGAACCGCTACGGTATAATCCAGCCCAAGCAGCAGTTTGATCAGCGCACCCGCCCCCACGAGCTGGGCGATCATATAAAAAGTAGAGATGGCGATGGTATTCAGCGCCGCGACGCCGCGGATCTTCTTTTCTTTAAAACGAGCCGCAATCATGTCCGCCATCGTATACTTCCCAAGATTCCGTAGCGGTTCCGCCACGATGTACAAGACTACGAGATAAGCGACCAGAAAACCGATGCTGTAAAAGAATCCGTCAAACCCATATAACGCAATCATTCCGGCAATCCCCAGAAACGAAGCAGCAGACATGTAGTCGCCGGCAATTGCCAGTCCATTCTGAACACCGGTGAGCCCGCCGCCAGCTGTATAAAACTCACTCGTCGTTTTCGTCTTCCTCGCGGCAAAATATGTGATGACAAGCGTCAGGCCGACGATGGCTAAAAATAATAGAAAAGCAGTCATGTTCATGTCTGTTCACCCTTCAGGTCCGATTTTAAAGCGCTTACATATTGATCGAAATGGGCTGCCCTTCGGGAATACATCGTACTCAGGATCCAGGTCATGGCGAATTGGGCGATGGCAAACAGCCAAGCCCATGAAACAGCTCCAATGGCCGGCGCATTCAAAAAAGTGAAGTAAGACGTCAAAACAGGAAGTGAAAAATAAAAGACGAAAAAGAAAATCGCAGAAGGAACAATAAAGGCGCGTTTCTGCTTTAAAAAGGCTTGGAAAGACGGCGTTGCAGCAATCTGTTTGTAATCAGCTTTGTACATGGCTATCCTCCTTTTAGTGGTTAAACGTAAGCAAAAAGGTACACCAATAGGTATGTACTGAAAGTCTGGTTTATGCGTTGAAGAATATCTGGAGGATGAAAAAAGAAGGAAGCCGTGAAGGTATACGCAATGGCAGAAAGACAAGCGAAGGTTTTCCAGCTCGGCCGCGTATATACGAATTTGCTTTCAAAACCTCACCGAATAACGCTTGTTCTCGGCGAAGCTGCTGTTTACCAGAGCCTGGTTATGGAGGTTCGCATCACCTCTTAATAGCAATGCATGTGCCAAGAGGTGATTGCATCACCGGCTGTCTGTCGTATGGTAGCTGACACACCGTTTGTCCTCAAGCTCGGCGCAGCAATCGCTTTCGAATAGAGGATATGGTGAAAACTCAGGTCAGATGATAGAAAAGCCAGAGGTAATAGATCCGCCTGTTCGGATTAGTCTTGGCGGACGGTTTTTTTGTGATTGTTCTTTCTCAATGCTGTCTCAGATTCTAAAAACTGCCTCACATCATGAATGCCTAACCCCATGGATCTAGCTTCTTGCATTAACATATGCCAATCTTTGTCCAAATCTTTTTTAACATGAGTTTTCATAGTAACCTCCAATTGTATAAAATGTTTTCCTGCAACATGCGGGCAATAACACCAGCCGGCGCAATGATGAGGCGAGTACAACAAATTTCACACATAGTTGCTCGGTGTTCACAAACTGAAGGAAAAACCACCTACCTATTCCCTAAAAAAATGACTAATATAACCAATGAATCTTATTTATAATAATAAACAATTAAATACTGACTGGATAGTATGTAAATGAAAATAAATCATTTAGCCTATTAAAAATGACCCCAGAGAAACCGAATAGCATAGGCGTTCAAAGAAATAAATACCGCTAAAGATTGATCCGTTGTAAGATAAGGGTAATCATGCCGCCTGGAGAAAAATATGAAAAAAACAAATTTAAAATGAAAAGAGAAGCAACATTTGAAAGTTTTATAGACGCTGGCTTGAACTTGTTGATTGACCGAGCGTATGATCCGGTTTCTGTAGAGGATATCAGCAGAGCAGCCGGGTACAGCAAAGGAGCGTTTTATGTCCACTTTGTCAGCAAGGAGGATTTTCTGCAGCATCTTCTCGAAAAACGCCAGATGAAAAAAAAGATCATCATCGGGTATCTTGATCAAATGGAGCGGGTTTCAGTGAAACCGCTGACATTGGACGAGGCTGCAAAACATGCCGCAGAACTGCTTTATTCCTATTACATAAATAAGCCGTCATGGGATATTACCTCATTTGCCATGAATATGCCGACGTATAAAGTCGTTCAGAGATGCAAGGCCTATGTCCGGCTGTACGAATTGTGGGTTGAGGAAAATGCGTTATATATTAAGTGGCTGAAGGAGAGAAAGCTGATTGACGCCTGTATTGATCCGGGATATACGGCTAAAATAATATGTGCAGTGCTTGACGGAATCATTAAACAAGCATATGTATTGGGACAGCCCGCCACATTCCGCAGCTTTTTAGACGCACTCTCGGTTTTTTTACTCTGGACAGAGAACATGTGAGGCCAAAAATGTTAAAAAGTTTTTCAGAAAGCGAGGAACATCAATGAAGTATAGAGAAATGATTATGTACATCATTATGGGGATTTTCACCACCATTGTGAACATCGCCAGCTTTTATATATTGGTAGAGATCATGAATATCGATTATAAAGCCGCCACTGTCGCCGCTTGGATTTTGTCCGTGCTGTTTGCTTACATCACGAATAAATTATATGTGTTTCAGCAAAAAACAGATGACCTGCAGAGCCTGTTGAAGGAGCTCACAGCTTTTTTCAGCGTTCGGGTTCTGTCTCTCGGCATTGATTTAGGCATGATGATCATTCTTGTCGGCCAGTTCAATACAAATGAAACCTTGGCCAAAATACTCGATAACGCGGTCATTGTTGTCGTCAACTATGCTGCAAGCAAATGGCTCGTCTTTAAAAAGGCAAAAGAAGAAGGCGTGTGACAGGGACATCGTTTCACGTAAAAAATAAGGGGAAATAAAAAAATAAAACCATGAAAGGTGATTGCACATGCGGGAAGAGCTAAAGGGGATATATGCAAGTGTATTCGGAGAAATAGAGGGAATACGGTTTTTTTTCGCACCTGGAAGAGTGAATCTGATTGGAGAACATACAGACTATAACGGCGGGCATGTGTTTCCATGCGCGCTGACAATGGGTACATATGCTGCTGTAGCAGAAAGAAAAGACGGTCTTGTCCGGATGTATTCTGACAACTTTAAAGAGGCAGGCATCAAGGAATGCAGCCTTGACGACATTCGCTATCAAAAAGAAGACGACTGGGCCAACTACCCGAAAGGCGTCATTTATGAATTTCAGCAAAGGGGCTATTCAATTCCCCATGGCTTTGACATCGTGTTTTCAGGGAATATCCCAAACGGGGCGGGGCTCTCGTCCTCCGCTTCGATTGAGCTGCTGATGGGAGTCGTGCTTCAAAGCTATTTTCACCCTGAAGTGGAGGCGCTTGAGCTTGTAAAAATGGCGCAGCATGCGGAAAACACATTTATCGGTGTCAATTGCGGGATTATGGACCAATTCGCGATCGGAATGGGCAAAAAACATCATGCGATGCTGCTGAACTGCGACACGCTGGATTATGAATATAGCAAACTCGATGTCTCAGGCCTCGCGCTCGTCATTGCGAACACGAACAAAAAAAGGACATTGGCAGACTCAAGCTATAATACGAGACGCCAAGAGTGCACTGACGCGTTGATTGATCTGCAAAAAGTGCTTGATATTGCCTCGCTGGGCGACATCAAGCCCGCTGAATTTGACGCGCATTCCAGCCTGATTCGAAATGAAACGAACAGACGCCGGGCAAAGCACGCCGTATATGAAAACCACCGGGCCATCAAGACGGCCGAGATGTTCAAAGAAAACAATGTAGATGAAATCGGGCGGTTAATGAAGGAATCCCACCTTTCATTGAAGGATGATTATGAAGTGACTTGCCCTGAACTTGATGAGCTTGTGTTTGCGGCGTGGGACCACGAAGGAGTCATCGGATCAAGAATGACGGGAGCGGGCTTCGGAGGCTGCACCATCAGCATTGTAAAGGATGCGTTTGTTGATGATTTTATCCAAAAGGTTGGCGACAGATATCAAGAAAAAACAGGTCTCAAAGCGGAATTTTATGTTGCTGATATCGGAGAGGGAGCGAGAGAACTAAAGGGGGAGTGACACATGAGTATCATTGAACATCTGGAACAGCTGCTAGAGTATGGCCTGGAACGAAAACTGATTTCGATCTGGGATCGGGAATATACGAGAAACCGTCTATATGAAGCGTTGGACATCAAACAACCCGAGCAGGTCTCCCGCACATGCATCAAGGAGGCCGAAAGCCTGCCGGACTTGCTTGCTCCCATTTACAAATGGGCGGAGGAAACCGGCCGAATGGAAGCGGATACAGACACGTATCGCGACTTGCTCAGCGCCAAGCTGATGGGATGTTTCGTACCTGCTCCATCCGAGGTCATTCGCAAGTTTGAAGAGACAAAAGCATTATACGGTCCAAAACAGGCGACAAAGGAATTCTATCAATATTCAGAGGATGTCTACTATATCCGGTCTGACAGGATCGCCAAAAATGTGCATTGGACGGTGCCGACCGAATATGGCGAACTGGAAATGACCATTAATCTATCAAAGCCTGAAAAAGACCCAAAAGCGATTGCCGCTGCAAAAGACCAAACGCAGACGAATTACCCGATGTGTTTGCTGTGTAAAGAAAATGTCGGATTTGAGGGCAGCGTGAATCATCCAGCCCGCCAAAATCACAGAATCATTCCGGTTATCCTGAAAGGCGAAGAATGGTATTTGCAGTTTTCGCCATACGTCTATTATCCTGAGCATTGCATCGTCTTAAAGGGTGAACATGAACCGATGGAGATCAGCAGAAAAACATTTGAAAGGCTGCTGTCATTTCTCGGGCAATATCCGCATTACTTTATCGGATCAAATGCGGATCTGCCGATTGTCGGCGGCAGCATCCTGAGCCATGATCATTTCCAAGGCGGGGCACACGATTTTCCGATGGCGCGTGCGGAAGCGGAGGATGTATATGAATTACATGATCATCCCGGTGTGTCGTTGGGCTTAGTGAAGTGGCCGATGTCGGTTCTCAGGCTCCAAGGAGACAAACCGGATCATGTCGTTGGAGCCGCTGATCATATATTCCGCACATGGCAAACGTATTCAGATGAAAAAGCCGGCATAGCCGCTTATACAGACAGTACGCCCCATAATACGGTTACGCCGATCGCGCGGCGCAGGGGTGGCTTGTACGAACTCGATATCGTGCTAAGAAACAACCGGACGGATGAGGAGCATCCGTTAGGAATCTTTCATCCTCATCAGGACGTTCACCATATTAAAAAAGAAAATATCGGCCTGATTGAAGTCATGGGATTGGCGATATTGCCGGGCCGTTTACAGGAAGAAATGAAAGAAACGGCAGCGGCGCTGTGCTCTGCTGATCCGGAAACAGCCTTAAAACAAAATCCGCTAACGGCAAAGCATAAGGACTGGGCGCTTCGGCTGATGGAAAAAAGAACGATAACAAGAGAGAATGCCGATCAAGTGATAAAAGAAGAGCTTGGACATGTATTCGCTCGGATTCTTGAACACGCCGGTGTATTTAAACAAACTCCGGAAGGAAAACAGGCCTTCAAAAGGTTTATTGATCATTTAGGCGTGAAACCAATCAAAAGCCTCAACCGCTAGGGTTGAGGCTTTTTCAATTTTATCGCAGAACAAACGCCCAAAGCACTGACGCTTTGGGCGTTGTCACTCTTATCCTCTTTTTCTCGCTAACAGGCTTACTAGGAATACAACAATGGCAGCGCCGATCACCGCTGGGATAATGGCAAATCCGGCTAGGTTCGGCCCCCATGTGCCAAGCAGTCCGTGTCCGATCCAGGCGCCGATAAGACCCGCGATCATAGACCCGATAATTCCTCCTGGCATATCTCCTTTCACAAACAGGCTGCCAAGCCATCCGATAATAATAGCGACAATAAGTGAAATGATAAAACTCATCGTGCAACACATCCTATTTTGAATTTATTTGCTTATAACATACCTCTGTTTGGTGTAAGCTAAACCATTGGATGCTCTCTTAATAAATGGGAACAGTTTAGAGCATATCGCCGCATGATTAAGCCTTTCCTTTCAAAAATCCGTGCGTTAAAATGGTAATCGTGTGAAAAGCTGCTAGACAAGGAAAAATTAATTCCTAACTAGAAAGTTTAACAAAATGAAGTTTTTGATTGACCTAAGTTTTTTATTGTGGTAAACCTTTATTTGTCAGAATCAGTTTATCATCATCTTTTCTTACTTATATGCGGAAATAACTAGAAACTTTTCATCTTAAGCGATAGATGTGAATAAAGTTGGAGCAATTTTTGTCGATTTTATGACATTTAAGCGAAAATGGGATGAAGTTTAGAAAAAAATAAAGCTAATAAGTGAACTTTTTGATAGCATAACAAAGTAGAGAAAAGATTTTGAGGAAGTATGCACTCAGATTTATTACATCAATAGGAAGGATGGTGATCTTCTTGTTCAGAGCATTAAAACCGTTGCTTGTATTAGCGATGTTAACTGTGATTTTCGTCCTTGGGGGATGCAGCAATGCTTCAGTACTAGATCCGAAAGGGCCTGTAGCTCAACAGCAAACTGATTTAATCCTGTTATCTATCGGATTTATGCTGTTTATCGTCGGGGTCGTCTTTGTTCTATTTACCATTATTTTAGTAAAATACCGCGACCGTAAAGGCAAAGATAATGGATCTTATAACCCAGAAATTCATGGTAACACGTTCTTAGAAGTAGTCTGGACAGTGATCCCAATTTTAATCGTCATTGCACTTTCTGTGCCAACCGTACAGACGATATATTCGTTAGAAAAAGCTCCTGAAGCAACAAAGGACAAAGAGCCTCTTGTTGTTCATGCTACTTCGGTAGATTGGAAATGGGTATTCAGCTACCCTGAGCAGGATATTGAGACGGTCAACTACTTAAACATTCCTGTAGACCGCCCGATCTTGTTCAAAATTTCATCTGCAGATTCAATGGCTTCGCTATGGATTCCTCAGCTTGGAGGACAAAAGTACGCGATGGCGGGAATGCTGATGGACCAATACTTACAGGCTGATGAAGTGGGAACTTATGAAGGCCGCAATGCGAACTTCACAGGTGAACATTTTGCAGACCAAGAGTTTGATGTGAATGCAGTCACAGAAGAAGACTTTGACAGCTGGGTGAAAAAGACTCAGGATGAGGCGCCTAAGCTGACAAAAGAGAAGTATGATCAATTGATGCTTCCAGAAAATGTAGATGAATTAACGTTCTCTTCTACTCACTTAAAATACGTTGATCACGGACAAGACGCAGAATACGCGATGGAGGCGCGCAAACGCCTTGGCTACCAAGCCGTTTCACCGCACTCTAAAACAGATCCGTTTGAAAACGTAAAAGAAAATGAATTTAAGAAGTCTGATGATACAGAAGAATGATATTGATCAGGAAAGGAGGAAGCCCGCATGAAATTCAAATGGGACGAATTTTTCGTAACTGGTGACCCATTAATCCTGGGCGCACAAGTTTCCATTGCGCTTTCAACCATTGCCATCATTTTTGTACTGACTTACTTCAAAAAGTGGAAATGGCTCTGGTCTGAATGGATAACTACTGTTGACCATAAAAAACTCGGAATCATGTATATTATAGCTGCTGTAATCATGTTATTCCGCGGCGGTGTCGACGGTCTGATGATGCGTGCCCAGCTAGCGCTTCCGAATAACAGTTTTTTAGACTCAAACCACTATAATGAGATTTTTACAACGCACGGTACGATCATGATCATTTTCATGGCGATGCCGTTCTTAATCGGTCTTATCAACGTTGTTGTGCCTCTTCAAATCGGTGCGCGCGACGTTGCGTTCCCTTACTTGAACAACCTGAGCTTCTGGACGTTCTTCGTAGGGGCGATGCTTTTCAATATTTCTTTCGTTATCGGAGGTTCTCCGAATGCAGGCTGGACGAGTTACATGCCGCTTGCAAGTAACGAGATGAGCCCTGGGCCGGGTGAGAACTACTACCTCCTCGGACTTCAGATTGCCGGTATCGGTACCCTGATGACAGGGATCAACTTTATGGTCACAATCTTAAAAATGAGAACAAAAGGCATGACATTAATGCGTATGCCAATGTTCACATGGACAACACTGATCACAATGGTTATTATCGTGTTTGCGTTCCCTGTGCTTACAGTAGCTTTAGCACTTTTATCATTTGATCGTTTGTTCGGCGCTCACTTTTTCACACTGGAAGCAGGCGGTATGCCGATGCTTTGGGCTAACTTGTTCTGGATTTGGGGACATCCTGAAGTATATATCGTTATTCTTCCGGCGTTCGGTATTTTCTCTGAGATTATTGCAAGCTTTGCGAGAAAACAATTGTTTGGTTACACAGCGATGGTCGGATCTATTATCGCCATCTCCGTATTGAGTTTCCTAGTTTGGACTCACCACTTCTTCACAATGGGGAACAGTGCGTCCGTTAACTCATTCTTCTCAATTACGACAATGGCCATCTCAATCCCGACCGGGGTCAAAATCTTTAACTGGCTCTTTACGATGTATAAAGGCCGAATCAGCTTTACAACGCCTATGCTGTGGGCGCTTGCGTTCATTCCTAACTTCGTCATCGGCGGGGTGACAGGGGTTATGCTTGCGATGGCAGCAGCGGATTATCAATATCACAATACGTACTTCCTTGTATCTCACTTCCACTATGTGCTGATCGCGGGTACTGTATTTGCTTGTTTCGCCGGATTTATTTTCTGGTATCCAAAAATGTTCGGCCACAAGCTGAACGAAAGAATCGGAAAATGGTTCTTCTGGATCTTTATGATCGGTTTCAATGTATGTTTCTTCCCGCAATATTTCTTGGGGCTTCAAGGCATGCCTCGCCGTATTTACACATACGGACCGAATGACGGCTGGACTGCATTGAACTTTATCTCAACTGTCGGAGCTTTCATGATGGGTGTAGGATTCTTAATCCTTTGCTATAACATCTACTACAGCTTCCGCTACTCCACTCGTGAAATCAGCGGGGATTCATGGGGTGTGGGACGTACGCTTGATTGGGCGACTTCTTCTGCGATTCCGCCGCATTACAACTTTGCGGTGCTTCCTGAAGTCAAATCTAAGGATGCGTTCCATCAGATGAAAGAAGAAAAAATAGAGTTATACCCTGAAAGCAAATTCAAGAAAATCCATATGCCAAGCAACTCAGGCAGACCGTTCCTTATGTCTGTTGCCTTCGGTATCGCCGGCTTTGGACTTGTCTTTGAATGGTACTGGATGGGCGTAGTCGGATTGATCGGAGTCTTGCTCTGCATGGTTCTGCGTTCATTCGAATACGACAACGGCTACTACGTTAGTGTTGATGAAATAAAAGAGACGGAAAGAAAGATTTCCGAATAAGGAGGCGTGAGTTATGGAACATGCAGAACACGGCAATTCTAACGCGCCTATGGAATATCAATCTGAAACCGGCAGACTTAATATTCTCGGGTTTTGGATCTTTTTAGGGGCAGAAATTGTGTTGTTCTCAACACTATTTGCAACCTTCTTCGTTCTTCAAAACAGAACAGCAGGAGGTGTCTTACCGGACGAACTGTTTGAAGTGAATCTGGTAATGATTATGACGTTCTTGCTGCTTATCAGCAGCTTTACCTGCGGGATCGCTGTTCATGAAATGCGCCGTGGAAGTTTAAAAGGCGTCGTCATTTGGACAATTATCACTCTTCTTCTCGGTGCCGGCTTCGTCGGTTTTGAGATTACCGAGTTTGTCCACTATGTACATGAAGGAGCATCTCTCGGTACAAGTGCGTTCTGGTCTGGATTCTTTGTTTTACTTGGAACTCACGGAACTCACGTAACAATCGGTATTTTCTGGATTATAGGGATTCTGATTCAGTTGAAGAAACGCGGCTTAACTCCGCAAACTTCATCTAAAATCTTTATCTCAAGCTTATACTGGCACTTCTTAGATGTTGTATGGATTTTCATCTTTACGGGTGTCTATCTCATGGGATTGGGGGGTCTGTAAAATGGCAAACAAATCTGCTGAACACAGTCACTTTCCATGGAAGCACATTGTAGGATTTGCCCTGTCTATCGTTTTGACCCTGCTGGCTCTATGGGTTGCGGTGTATACTGAATTGAGTCCATCTGCTAAACTTTGGATCATTTTCGGTTTCGCCTTCATTCAGGCGGCGCTGCAGCTTCTCATGTTCATGCACATGACAGAGAGCGAAAACGGCGGTATCCAAGTCGGAAACACGCTGTTCGGATTCTTTGGCGCGATCGTCATCGTTCTTGGATCCATCTGGATTTTCGCGGCTCACTATAATCATGGTGACCATATGGATGGAAATCCTCCTGAAGGCGCTGAACACTCAGAGCATTCAGGCCACCACGAATAATACAAAAACCCTCTTCGTTAGAAGAGGGTTTTTTGCTGTCTTTAGCTGCTGCTTCGCTTTCTTCGAAGATACGGAAGACCGTAAATGATAAATGCGGCGATATGAGCGACAATGACATTGACGGCAAACAAGATAATCATGAGAGTGTGTCCTAGTGGAGAAAGGCTTTCAGTTGCGTAAAAGAAGAAGAATACCCACATTAAGATAATTGGTGGAATTGCTGAGAGTGCGACTTTTTTGTTATCAAGCCAAATAAAGAGAGGCGTTGCGCTGGCAACCAATAAATAAGCAAAAAACATGTCCATCATACCCATCTCCTTTCATTTTGTGATAACGTTTACAAAAATGAAATAGAGGAACTGAGTTGTGTCTGTTTTATGATTGTTTTGTGAACATTCTGTTAAAATTATTATACCATGTTTTCCAGAAATTGATACATGTTTTTGCGGAAATGGTCTGGACCCATCGTCTTATTTTTTTAGATTCATTCGCTAGGAGAATGTATGGACACGTAACTCAGATTCTATTTTAGGAACACCGAGTTGATCAAACGATTTGAGATTAAAGCACGCACTTTTATATTAGTACGTTAACCTAACCCATTGAAATGGGTTTTTTATTTGGAAAGTTTGATACCAATCGAAACATTTCGGTTTATGATACGTCTTATCTCGTGTAGCTGAAAAAGCGCCGTTGTGCGCACAAAAAACATAAATGGAAACGAGCTTCACGTGTCATCTTGAACGTGGTTCATGTATAATAAACATTAGTGATTTTCCGATGAAAAGGTAAGGCGGGATAGAATGAGTCGATATAAGAAACAGCAAAACCCCTTTTACCAGGGGGATTTGATTTTTATATTTGGTGTGTTTTTTATCATTAGCGTTGTGGCGATTTATGCTGCCGGCCAATTTGGGCAGTATGGTGATAATGCTTGGATGAAACAAATTATTTATTATGTTTTGGGAGCGGTCGCCATTTCGGTCTTGCTATATTTCGATTTGGAGCAGCTCGAAAAACTTAGTTTATATGTATTTTTATTTGGAATTCTGCTTCTCTTGATATTGAGAGTCAGTCCTGAGTCTATTGCGCCAGTGAAAAACGGTGCGAAGAGCTGGTTTCAGTTCGGTTCTGTAACGTTACAGCCCTCTGAATTTATGAAAATCGGCCTCATGATGATGGTAGCCTCAGTCATTTCAAAGGCAAGTCCTAAAAAAATCCGATCACTCAGAGATGATGTCCATCTTTTATTGAAGATTGCAGGTGTATCAGTAGTACCAATCGGACTTATCCTTCTTCAGGATGCTGGTACAGCCGGGATATGTATGTTTGTTGTGATTGTCATGATCTTTATGTCAGGAGTTAACTGGAAGCTGATCGCGATCATCGGCGGTTCAGGTGCCTTATTTATTTCTCTTATCTTGTTAGTTATGATTAATTTTCCTGATGTTGCTAAATCAGCGGGTATTCAAGAGTATCAAATCAAGAGGGTTACATCTTGGGTTTCTGATTCAAACGGAACAACTCAGGAAGATGCAAATAGCGGCTGGCAGGTAGATCAGGCCGTTATGGCTATCGGTTCAGGCGGCATCCTCGGAAATGGTGTTCACAATTTGAAGGTGTATGTCCCAGAAGGACAGACCGATTTTATCTTCGCCATTCTGGGAGAAAGCTTCGGATTCATAGGCTGTGCGATTGTCGTCATCATGTTCTTTTTCTTAATCTACAGGCTTGTCGTTCTGATTGATAAGATACATCCGTATAACCGTTTCGCATCATTCTTTTCCGTTGGGTTTACGGCGTTAATCGTGATTCACACGTTCCAGAATATCGGTATGAACATCGGCATTATGCCTGTTACCGGGATTCCGCTGCTGTTTGTCAGCTACGGGGGAAGCTCCACGCTATCCACCTTAATTGGCTTTGGGATTGTGTATAACGCAAGTGTACAGCTGACGAAATACAGAAGTTATCTCTTTAATTCTTAATATGCAGACAGCCTTGGCAGAGGCTGTCTTTTTTGTTGTAGAGCATTTTGCTTTTGAGTTCACTTTTTTTCGGATATGATAAAAAGAGATAAGGAGGTTCTTGTGATGAATAACACAATTGAAACCATTTTGAATCATCGGTCGATCCGGTCTTTTACTGATCAGCTTTTGACAGCTGAAGAAATTGATATATTAGTGAAAAGTGCGCAGGCTGCGTCTACGTCCAGCTACGTGCAGGCGTATTCCATTATCGGTGTTTCCGATCCTGAGAAGAAACGTGAGCTGTCTGTGCTTGCAGGGCCTCAGCCTTACGTAGAGAAGAACGGGCACTTTTTTGTATTTTGCGCGGACTTGTATCGCCATCAACAACTTGCTGAGGAAAAGGGCGAACATATTTCTGAGCTGCTTGAAAATACGGAAATGTTTATGGTCAGTTTGATTGACGCGGCGCTGGCAGCGCAAAATATGAGCATTGCCGCAGAATCAATGGGGCTTGGCATTTGTTATATCGGCGGCATTCGAAATGATCTGGACAAAGTGGCAGAGGTGCTGCAAACGCCTGACCATGTGCTTCCGCTTTTCGGTTTGGCAGTAGGCCATCCTGCGAACCTTTCCGGCAAAAAACCGAGACTGCCGAAACAAGCTGTCTACCATGAGAATACGTACAATGTAAACGCAGACGATTTCCGCGAATCCATGAACGCGTATGACAAAACGATTTCTGATTATTATAGAGAAAGAACCAACGGTCAGCGGGAAGAAACATGGTCTGATCAAATTTTGAACTTTATGAAGCAGAAGCCGCGCACGTATTTAAATGACTATGTGAAAGAAAAAGGCTTTAATAAAAACTAAAGCAAACCTCTCCGTTCGGAGGGGTTTTTATGTTTCACGTGTAACATATTCCGACAAATACAGACACGCTGTCACAAATAAATGGCGAATGATCGGGAGACACTGATAAGCGGTGTGAGCGGTTTTTGAGAAAAAATAAGGGATCAGTGATACGATGAGGATGAGGTGGTAGGGATGATTTCATTAAGTATATTAGATCAATCTCCAGTATCAGAGGGCAGCTCTGCAGAAACAGCATTACAGCAAACTGTTGCGCTTGCACAGGCTGCTGAGGATTTTGGATATAAGAGATTCTGGGTTTCTGAGCATCATTTTTCAAAGCGGCTGGCTGGATCAAGCCCAGAGGTGCTGATCAGTCATATAGCGGCGAAGACGAAACGAATCCGTGTGGGGTCAGGCGGTGTCATGCTGCCCCATTACAGCGCATACAAAGTAGCTGAGAATTTCCGTGTGCTGGAGGGGCTGACACCGGGAAGAATTGATCTTGGGCTTGGAAGAGCACCGGGGGGCATGCCGATTGCCTCATGGGCGTTGAATGACGGCGGGAAGCGCAATGCTAATCAATATCCGCAGCAAATCAAGGAGCTGACGATGTATTTGCATGATTTGGCGGATGATAAACACCGTTTTCCGAATCTGACGGCGGCGCCGCATGTTTCGACCGCGCCGGATGTGTGGCTGCTCGGCTCATCTGGAGAAAGCGCGCTGCTCGCCGCTGAGTCAGGCGCTGGCTATATGTTTGCCCACTTTATCAATGGAGAGGGCGGAGAAGAGACGGTCAGACAGTATAAGAGACGATTCAAGCCGTCTGTGTTAGGAGACATGCCTCGAGCTGCAGTTGCTGTATTTGTTCTTTGTGCTGACACTGAGGAGAAGGCAGAGGAGCTTGCGGCAGTGCTAGATTTCACGATTTTGGCGGGGGAGCAGGGCATCCCTTTAGAAGGAGTTCCTTCGTATGAAGCTGTTCGGGAAAATACGTACTCACCGTATGAACAGAGGCGAATTGCTGATAATCGAAATCGAATGATTGTCGGCACGAAAGAACAGGTGAAGGAGCAGTTGTTAGCTTTGAGTAAGGCGTATGGAACAGAGGAAATCATGGCGGTGACCATTACGCATCATTTTGAAGATAAGCTCCATTCTTATCGGCTATTACAGGAAGCATTTGCGAATTAATCTGAAAAGCCCCGCCAATCGGCAGGGCTTCTTCTTATTCCACGGTAAAAGGCTCTTCGGTCAGAACCTGGCTTGATTTCCCTTTGTTTGCGGCATAGGCGAGCAAATAGTATTCTCCGGCTGGAAGCTTTGTTCCGTCATTGATCGTGCCGTCCCAGTCAAAGTACTGATAGCCCTTCCCTTGGTTTTTATAGATGCCGGCTTGGCCTGCAAAATCAAGGTTGCTGTCATAAACGAGGAACGCCAACTCTTCTGCTCCCGCTGGAAGGTAGGTTTCAATTTGATAGGTGCCTTGTGCTGTTCCTTCGCTGACGGAGACAGAGGTGACTCTCGGATAATCCGGCTCTTTGACGACCAGCAATGTAGGCACTTTAGCGACGGTTTTTCCGCCTTCTCTGACAATAACGGTTCCTTCATAGGTGCCAGCTTTTGTTTTCTTTGTATTGACCTTTACTTTTGCAGTGGCTTTTCCGGTTTTATGTGCCGGAATCACAACCCGGCTTGTGCCGGATGTGGAGATGCCGCTGCCGTTAAATGAGTATTCAAGTGTGTATGACTTTCTAATGGAAGATTGGTTTTCAATCGTAAACGTTTCTTTTTTCGTTTCTTTTCCGTTTTCCTTCAAGAATGTGCCGTATGAATAGCTTCCAGGTGAGACGAGTGAGTCGGCTTTGATCGCGCTCATGATTCTCGCGCTCCCCGCACCTTGTGCGTTATGCGGATACACTTCTCCGTCGCCGTCCTTTAAGGTGACAGCGGTATTCATGATCGCGGCTTTGATCTGTTCAACGCTCCACTTTGGTTTGGCTTGTTTGATAACGGCAACCGCTCCGGCAATATGAGGTGAAGCCATGCTTGTTCCTTGTTTTGATCCGTACCCGTATGGGTTGTTAGGATCGTGTGTCGGGATGGTGCTGACGATATTGACGCCTGGTGCGGAAATATCAGGCTTGATCATCCACGTATCCATAACAGGGCCGCGTGATGAGAAATCAGCGATTTGCTCACCGAGCGCTTTTGAAACACTTAACCTGAATGTTGCTTTTGTTTCACCAGCTTTCATGGCACTGACGAGTTTTTCACCGTCTTCTAATGACAGTTTAATCGTTGGCACAGACATGCCTGGCACGTCGGCTTCAATTTCTCCAGAGAGGTTGTTATACACAACCATGCCGATGGCGCCGGCTTTTTTCGCATTGTCCGCTTTTTCCACAAACGCAATGCTGCCCCGTTTGACAACGGCGACTTTGCCTGTCAGATCTTTTCCTTCAAAGTCCTTTGCTTCGCCGATTCCCGCTTCGACAAGCTCAACTTCTTTGTTATTGAGCGCTTTAACGTCATTCTCTTTGTCATAGCCCATCACTTTTGCTGAAGAGTAGGAGCCGAATGTGACGGCGTATTCATTGATCGGGAGTTGAGTCGCACCGACAGAAATCGCTTCTCTTGATGTGCCCGGCGATCCGACTGTCCAGCTGTTTGGTCCGCTGTTGCCGTTCGATGTAACCGCGACAACGCCTTCTGACATGGCCCAGTCAAGCGCTGTGCTTGTCGCCCAGTCCGGATTGTTTATAGAGTTTCCGAGAGACAGGTTCATCACATCTGCACCGTCTTGGACTGCACGTTCCACGCCGGCAATGACGTTTTCCGTTGTGCCGCTTCCGCCAGGGCCTAACACGCGGTAAGCGAGAAGTGTGGCATCAGGGGCAACCCCTTTAATCGTTCCGTTTGCGGCCACAGTACCGGCTACATGTGTTCCGTGTTCCGTGGCACCGCCCCTTGGATCGCCAGTTGGTGTTTCCCTTGGATCGTAATCATTGTCTACAAAATCGTATCCTTTATATTGTCCGAAGTTTTTCTTCAGATCAGGGTGATTGTATTCAACCCCGGTATCAATAATGGCTACCTTGACGCCTTTTCCTGTGTAGCCTAAATCCCATGCGTCGTTTGCTCCGATATACGGCGCGCTGTCATCCATTTGCGGAGATACGGCATCCTCGGAGATTGTGACGTCTTTATCCTTTAGATTGTCTGTTTGATATGTGACGTTCGGATATACGGCTTTTACGTCTTTTACCGCGAGAAGTTTTGGAATTTCATTAGCTGGAAGTTTCATAGAAAAGCCTGAGAATACCTGCTCATATTCCCGGTTTACTTTCCCGTTTTTCACCGCTTTAACGGCTTTGTTTTTTGCTTTGCTGCGAGCGGTTTTCAGCTTGCTTTTCGTTTGGCTTTCGCCCGCTTCCTTCGCCTCTGCCAAGGATTTTTCTTTTAACTCCACGATTACGGTTGTTTTTTTGCTTGTTGTCATGTCGATATCACCGAATATCTCGGCTTTTTCCAGGTCAGCCGACGTTTTTGAAGCAGCTGGAGCTGCCTGTACGCCTGTCAAGCCTGTGGATAACGTGAAAAATAAAATGAAACTTAGTAGCAGAAAGCGAATGATCCCATTCTTCAATGTGTTTCCCCCTTTGTGTTTTAAAAAAATATGAAGATCTAGTATATATTTCTTGAAAATTCAAAAAAATCCTTGTGTCATTTGAACCATTTATTGAATTTCTTTTGTGTATAAGGAAGGAGTTATACACAGAACCCTGTGTATAAGTGAATAAATCTGTGTATATATGTAGGTGGGAATATATGTTCCTACACAAAATATAGATGACGATTGTGGACATGTGGATATCTCTTGTGATTAAGTTGTTCTTAACTTTGGGATAACTTGTGTATAAAGTTTTTGAAACGGTTCTCCAATTTTCATTTCATTTCTTTCAGCTTTCAACAAAACTTCTAAAAACTAGTTGGTTTTTTCACTCATATTGTGACAAAGAATTCTCTTTCAACGGTCTATCATAGAGTCATGAGTTTTGCTAGAGCCGCTAGTTTGCGAGAAAAGAAATCGGCCGTCTTTTCCCGCGGGCTGCTGCTGAGAAAACGGGCTGCTAAAAGGCTGCCTGCCAAAAAGAAGCGGAGGGATGTTTTTCAATGAAACGTTTGCTTGTATCTTTACGGGTGTGGATGGTCTTTTTGATGAATTGGGTGACGCCGGACAGAAAAACTGCGGCTGCCGCGGTCTATTCGGCTCAGCGTACATACCAAAGAAAAGCGGCGGTGCAGGCCGCAGGACTTGTTTCGTTTTATGAGTGGCGGATGGCTGTGAATGAAGAAGAAAAGCAGAAAGCGAAAGCCTCCGCG
This sequence comes from Bacillus vallismortis, assembly GCF_004116955.1. Taxonomy (NCBI): domain Bacteria; kingdom Bacillati; phylum Bacillota; class Bacilli; order Caryophanales; family Bacillaceae; genus Bacillus; species Bacillus vallismortis. The sequence goes on from NZ_CP026362.1 coordinate 3,883,493, forward strand.
CTTTATAAAAGAAGGTGTTTGCAAGCCTTCAAGGAATCGCCAAAGCAGGAGAGAGCTGGCCCGCACCTTTACATGGCGGTCAAAAGGAGGTAAAATCCCAGTCAAAAGCAAATTGGCGGGAGAGATAGCCTCTTGAAAATCTATAAGGTGTTAAACAACAATGCGGCTTTAATAAAAGAGGATGATCAGGAAAAAATCGTCATGGGACCGGGAATCGCATTTCAAAAAAAGAAAAATGATCTCATTCCTATGAATAAAGTGGAAAAGATCTTTGTCGTGCACGACGAGAATGAAAAGTTTAAGCAAATCCTGCAAACGCTGCCGGAGGAGCATATTGAAATCGCTGAGGATATCATCAGCCATGCAGAAGGGGAGCTAGCGGCGCCGCTAAGCGACCACATTCATATCGCGCTTTCTGACCATTTGTCCTTTGCGATCGAAAGGGTTCAAAATGGGCTGCTTGTGCAGAATAAATTGCTGCATGAGATAAAGGCGCTCTATAAAAAAGAATATGGGATCGGACTGTGGGCGATCCGACATGTAAAAGAGACATTGGGCGTGTCCCTGCCTGAAGATGAAGCGGGTTATATTGCCCTCCACATCCATACGGCGAAGATGGATGCGGATAGCATGTATTCAGCGCTGAAGCATACGACCATGATTAAAGAAATGATAGAAAAAATAGAAAACTACTTTAATCGAAAGGTGGATGAAAACAGCATTTCCTATCAACGCCTTGTCACGCATTTGCGATACGCGGTCAGCCGGTTGGAATCAAATGAAGCGCTCCATCATATGGACGAGGAGATGCTTTATTTCATCCAAAAAAAGTATTCATTTGCCTATCAATGTGCGCTGGAGCTGGCGGAGTTTTTGAAAAATGAATATCAATTGCATTTGCCGGAGTCCGAGGCCGGCTATATCACGCTGCATGTCCAGCGTCTTCAAGATCTCTCGGAATAACCGCTTTGACTTGCAGAGAGTGATCTCTGGAAGTTTTTTATTTATCGGGATTGAGCTTGTAGTACATCCATCCCATCATGACCATTCCAGCGGCCAGATTTCCGAGTGTAACAGGAATTAAGTTTCTGACCGCTCCCGTCAGTGTCACTGTATCAGGGTGCTCGATCAAAAGTGAGATGGCGAATGTGCACATATTGGCAATGCTGTGCTCAAAACCGGAAATAAAGAAGCAGAAAACAAAAAGCATCATGGTAAACAGCTTGGCTCCTTCTCCTTTGAGAGACATCGGGATGAAAAAGGCGAGGCACACAAGCCAATTGCACAGCATTCCTCTGAAAAACAGTTCGGAAGCGGACGGCTCCATTTTGTGCGCTGCCAGATGAATCAAAAAGGAGTGAACAGAAGCCTCCTTAAAAAGTCCTGTCGCGCTAATCAGAATGGCAAATAGGATGGCGCCAATTAAATTGCCGGCATAGCTTGTCATCCACAAGTACAGGGTGTCCCGCCAGCGAAGTTTTTTTCGAAGTGCGGTATAGGTGAAATAAAAGGTATTGCCGGTAAATAAATCCCCGCCGCCGTAAGCAATCAGCAGAATAGCTGCCCCGAATGTGACAGCGGCTGCCGGAAAGGCAAACGGAGAATCAGCGATGAAGAAATAGCTGCCTGTTTTGCTTGCGGCTGTAATGCCGAAACCGATAAACATGCTGGCCAAAATAGATCTGAGCACATAACGCATTTTGCTGGAAACAAATATATTTTGTTTTTGTAAAGCGTACTGTTCAACCTTTTGCAATGCTTGAGTTTCCATGTTCTTTTCCTGCTTTCTTTGATGGTTGAGCATAGTATAGCATGATATTGTGAAGTATTTCACAATTAAATTTTACGAATTTATGTCTAAATGTTTTATCAAACTTTTTAACTAAAAAACAGTTGACGAAAACGCTATCATGTTTTATGATGAAAGCGTATTCTTAATCTGAATAAGCGGGATTGTGACTGGTAAAGCAGGCAAGACCTAAAATTTGCGTAAATGAAAAAGGATCGCTGTGTCCTTTATTCATTGCCGAATTTTAGGTCTTTTTTGTTTAAATAAAAGGAGGAAAGACAAAATGGATTACAAAGAGACTGCAAAACGACTCATCGAGCTTCTCGGGGGCAAAGAAAACATTATCAGCGCGGCTCATTGTGCAACAAGACTGCGTTTAGTGATGAAAGATGAATCAAAGATAGATCAAACACAAGTAGAAGAGCTTGATGGCGTCAAAGGCGCTTTCAGCAGCTCGGGCCAGTACCAGATCATTTTCGGAACAGGCCTTGTCAATAAGGTGTACGATGCTTTTTCGAAGGAAGTTGATGTCGAACGTGACGAACCTGTAAATCACCAGGATGCGGCAAAAGACAAACTGAATCCAGCTGCGAGATTTGCGAAAACGCTTTCAAATATTTTTGTTCCAATCATTCCGGCTATTGTCGCCAGCGGTCTATTAATGGGATTGTTGGGAATGATCAATGCGTTTCAATGGATGAGCAAGGATTCTGCTTTGCTGCAGCTGCTTGATATGTTTTCAAGCGCGGCCTTTATTTTCTTGCCGATTTTAATCGGGGTCAGTGCTTCAAAAGAGTTTGGCAGCAACCCTTACTTGGGAGCGGTTATCGGGGGAATCATGATTCATCCGACGCTTTTGAATCCTTGGGGATTGGCGGAAGCAACACCGGATTTTATGCATCTTTTTGGAGTTGATATCGCGCTTCTTGGCTATCAGGGAACTGTCATCCCTGTCCTGCTAGCGGTTTATGTGATGAGCAAGATTGAGAAATGGACAAGAAAAGTGGTTCCTCATTCCGTAGATTTGCTTGTTACACCTTTTGTCACAGTGATTGTCACCGGGTTTGTAGCTTTTATCGCGATTGGTCCTTTAGGCAGAGCGCTTGGCTCCGGCATTACGGTTGCTTTAACGTATGTATATGATCATGCCGGTTTTGTCGCGGGTCTGATTTTCGGGGGCACGTATTCACTTATTGTTTTGACAGGCGTCCATCACAGTTTCCATGCGATTGAGGCAGGACTTATTGCGGACATCGGCAAAAACTACTTGCTGCCGATTTGGTCAATGGCGAATGTCGCACAGGGCGGGGCCGGCCTTGCCGTCTTCTTTATGGCAAAAAAGGCAAAGACAAAAGAAATCGCGCTTCCGGCTGCATTCTCTGCTTTTCTGGGCATTACTGAACCAGTCATATTCGGAGTCAATCTTCGCTACCGTAAGCCATTTATCGCCGCGATGATCGGTGGCGCATTAGGCGGTGCATATGTCGTATTTACTCAGGTTGCTGCAAACGCTTACGGGTTAACGGGTATTCCGATGATCGCCATTGCTGCGCCGTTTGGTGTTGGCAACTTGATCAACTATCTGATTGGAATGGCCATTGCGGGAGTGTCAGCATTCATCGCAGCGTTTATCATGAAGATTAATGAAGATGAGGGGAGAAAAAAATGACATCACATGATCAGGAGCTTCGTCGCCGGGCATATGAAGAAGTGGAGAAAAAAGAGCGGATCGCTAACAGCGATCCGCATCGCCAGCATTTTCATATCATGCCGCCGGTTGGGCTGCTGAATGATCCGAATGGCGTGATATATTGGAAGGGTAGCTATCATGTGTTTTTTCAGTGGCAGCCGTTTCAGACAGGGCATGGCGCGAAATTCTGGGGCCATTATACGAGTCCGGATGCTGTGAATTGGAAGCGGGAAGAGATTGCGCTGGCACCGAGTGATTGGTTCGATAAAAACGGCTGCTACTCGGGTAGCGCTGTCACCAAAGACGGTCGTCTTTATCTGTTGTACACTGGTAATGTCAAGGATCAGGATGGCAATCGAGAAACATATCAATGCCTTGCTGTATCTGACGACGGGCTGACTTTTGAGAAAAAGGGTGTCGTCGCCCGCCTCCCGGAAGGATACACCGCACATTTTCGCGACCCGAAGGTATGGGAGCATGAAGGCACATGGTATATGGTGATCGGCGCGCAAACGGAGAATTTGAAAGGACACGCTGTGTTGTTTGCTTCGGATAACCTGACGGAGTGGAGATTTCTCGGCCCGATAACCGGTGCGGGTTTCAACGGGCTTGACGATTTCGGGTACATGTGGGAATGCCCTGACTTGTTTTCTCTTCAGGAGTCCGACGTGCTGATTGTCTCGCCTCAGGGTCTTGAGACTGATGGTTTTCGATATCAGAACGTGTATCAATCAGGTTATTTTGTCGGGCGTCTTGATTATAACCAGCCTGAACTAAAGCACGGCCATTTTTCAGAACTTGATCAAGGTTTTGATTTCTACGCTCCGCAAACACTTGAAGACGATCAGGGAAGGCGGATTTTGTTTGCGTGGATGGCTGTGCCTGACCAGGATGAAGGGTCTCATCCGACGATTGACTATCACTGGATTCACTGTATGACGCTGCCGAGACAGCTGACGCTATCAGGAGAGAAGCTGATTCAGCAGCCGCTGCCTGAGCTGAAAGCCATGCGCAGGAATGAGAAAAATATACAAATCAACATGCACGGGTCATCTGGTACGATTCCGGTTGAAAACCCTGCAAGAGCTGAGATCCTCATGAAAGACATTGATACGGAGTCCGGTTTTTCAATCCGTATCCGCGGAGCGGCTGCGTTCTCCTTTGATAAGGAGAAGGGAGTTGTTACGCTGGAGCGGACGAGCTTCGACGGAACACGAACAGAAGAGAGACATTGCCGCATCAAGGATGTGCATGCCGTGCACATGTTTATCGATGCGTCTTCTATAGAAATCTTTATCAATGAGGGAGAAGAGGTCTTCAGTGCGAGATATTTTCCTTTCCCGGGAAATCATGAAGTGAAAGCCAGCTCGGCGGGAAAATCTGCTATGAACGTCGGAATCTGGACACTTATGTAGAAAATCCTTCTATTTTCTTATGTGAAATCTGAGCCATCTGTGCTATTCTTCAACGATAACCTACTATTTTTTTCTGTAAAAGGAGTTGTTTTCTTGAATATACATGAACAGAAGATAACACCGGAATGTTTGGAAAAGGCTGCGGACCAAGTTGAAGATAAGCGGGAAGAATATAAGGATGTGCTGCTGCAGCTGAAAAAAATGCTTGGCGGGACCTCACCGCACAGTGAAACAGCGGAAGTTCTTTCACGGGCATATGAGCAAATGAAGGAATATGCACTTTTTGTTCAGTCGATAGAAACGTTTTTGAGGAAATCAGCGAACAACTTAAAAATCAAATAAACAGGCTGCCGATGGTATCGGCAGTTTTTTCTGTGAAAAGTGATCGATCATATAAAAAAGGCTGCCTCTCTGGAAGGCAGCCGATGTTGTTTATGATGATTGATCCATACGATGTGCGGAATGCTTCGTAGGTCCAACATACTGGTTGAGCGGGAAGGATTCTTTAATGGCAGCGGTAATGAATTCTTTCGCTGCGTAAATGGCTTCTTTGACTTCCGCACCTTTGGCGAGCTCCGCTGTCACGGCAGCTGAGAAGGTACAGCCTGCGCCATGTGTATAAGGTGTATCGATCATATCGCTTTCAAGAACCTCCGCTTTTTCTCCGTCATAGAGAACATCAACGGCTTTTTCGTGTTTGAGTTTGCCTCCGCCTGTAATCACGACATATTGAGCGCCGAGTGCGTGAATTTTTTTCGCGGCTTCGATCATATCGTCAACTGTTTTTAATTCATCCATGCCGCTGAGCTGGCTGGCTTCAAACAAATTCGGTGTAATGACAGTGGCTAGCGGCGCTAATTGCTCGCGCAGGGCTTGGGCGTGCTCCGGATAAAGGACTTCATTTGCTCCTTTGCAAACCATAACGGGGTCAATGACCACATTTTTTAATTGTTTTTCTTTGATCGTTTTTGCCGCAAGCTCGATAATATCAACGGTTGGCAGCATTCCTGTTTTCATGGCGTCCACTCCGATGCCGTCCGTAATCGTTGCAAGCTGGGCGCGGATTGTATCAATATCGATCGGGAATACCTGATGGTCCCAGCTGTTGTTCGGGTCCATCGCAACGATCACCGTTAAGGCAGTCATCCCGTATACGTTTTTCTCTTGAAATGTTTTTAAATCAGCTTGAATCCCAGCACCGCCGCTGGAATCTGAGCCGGCAATGGTGAGTGCTTTATGCATAGACATGTCTTGAACCTCCATCATGTTTTATCTTTCATTATAGTTAGATTTTCTCTGTATCACAATATAGAAGACCTATAGGAATCATTTGACAATACCAATGAGCTTTCGTAAAATGCTACATAAGAAAACTAGGTAGGGGTTTTGTGATGTTAAATCGTGAGCTGGTGAAGGGCAGTACTGTGATTTTGATATTGACGCTTCTGAACGATCGGCCGATGTACGGCTATGAGCTTGTAAAAGAAATGGGAAGCCGCAGCGGAAATGAACTGCAGATGAAAGAAGGGACCTTGTATCCTTCTCTTCACAAGCTTGAACGTCAAGGGTTTATTTCTTCCTATTGGGAGAAGCAGGAGAAAGGGCCGGACCGTAAATATTACCGGATTACAGATGAAGGCAAAGAGGTGCTTGCGGAACGCACGAAGGAATGGAGTATATTTTCCGCTATGATGAACCGAATGCTGAAGCGGGGCGGGCAGAATGGATAAAGAAACATATTTATCTGAAATGAAAAATGGGCTTAAAGGGCTTCCTGAAGGCGAGACGATCATAGAAGAAATGGAGAGCCATATTGAATATCATATGTTCCACTCTTTTCAGCAAGGGAAGAGTGAGGAGGAGGCGATGCAGACTTTAATGCAGTCGTTTGGTACACCATCTGACATTGTTTCTTCGTTTAAAAAAGAACAGCCGGTAACGTTCCGTGCATTTTTGATGTTCCATCTTTTCTGTAACAGCGCACTATTCGCTGTCGGTATCGCCATTACAATGATGTATGTCTGTTTTGAATCGCCTATTGTTCATGCTATATGGAAAGGCATTTCTGTTTCTATGTGGCTAATCTTAGCTGGGTATATGATCTACTGGGTGCTGATTGGGTATCAAGGGGTGAGGGAGTTTGGAAAACGCGGAGAACAGCTTGTTTTACATACGATTTTGATCTGCATGGTGCCAAACGTCATTTTTATGCTTGTTTTTCTATTTCATGTGATCCCTGCTGCGCTGTTTCAATCCTTACTGACACCTTGGTTTGTCGGAACTTGTGCTTGTGCAACGCTGTTATTTCCGTTATTTGGACGAATGGGCTGTTATATTGGCAGGCGTCAGCTTGCCTGATTTTTTAGGTGTATACATAGAAATTCTATGTAGTAGGAGGTTATGTCGTGAGGATTAGTTCTTGTTTATATGGTTTTGTCATTCATGGGGCAGTATTTTTGTTTACTGGCTGCTGCATGCTCTTGGCTATGTTAGCCAGCTTGCCTTTTGTTTTTTTGCTTGATTGGCTGCCTGATGTCGTCTTTACAGCCGGTGCCATTCTTATGCTGTTATGTTCATATGCTTATATTTGGTTTTTGGCAATCCGTTTTGCATATAACCAGAAAATGCGCCTGTTTGAGGTTCAATTGGGCTCCTTTGTGTTGCTGGCCTTCATGATATCTTTGTTTTTCTTGGATGGATCCAGTATGAAAGACATTGTGTTGAATTGGGACGATACAGGCTGTGCTTTTGTTCCGCCGGCTTTTACATTTTTGTGTCTTTCTTATGCGCTTATGCTGCTGCCGGTCTATCAATCTAAGCTATGGCATCTGATCCTTCCGAATGGTGTCCGCCTAAAAGATCTCTTTCATGTATTAGGAGATTTGGTACTGATCTTGATGCTTTTGATCGGTGCCACATTACTGTTTCTCTCATTCTAATTTGCTGTTTCAGTAGGATATTCCCACTGATCTCCCGTCCAATATATGTTTTAATAGTACATGACTATGAAAATGAGAAGGAGAGCATCATGAAGATTTCTATCGTAATTGTGACCTATAATCGGATTCCGGCTTTGTGTGAGCTTCTGGAGTCGATTTCGCAGCAGACCTTGAAGCCGTATGAAGTGATTATTGTGAATGATGCCGGGGAATCGGTCGTGCCGGTCAAAGCGCTATATCCGGAGCTGCCGATTGCTGTCATCAATTTAGAAAAGAACTCGGGGCATGTGGCTGCGAGAAATGCCGGGGTAAAAGAGGTGTCTGGCGATTGCATTATGCTTTGTGATGACGATGATTTCTTTACGCCGGGGCATGTGGAGAGAATGGCGAAGGAAATAGAAACGGCAGATTTCGTTCATTCCGATGCGGAAATTGTCTCGTTTGAAGAGAAAAACGGAACAAGATATCCAGTGTCGCGGAAGCTGTTTGCTTATACCGCGGACTTTGAGGATATGAGAGTGTTTTCTACATACGTGCCGTCGGGCAGCATGTACAGACGTTTTCTCCATGATGAAATCGGGTATTTCGATGCTGATGTGCACAATTATTGGGACTGGGATTTTTATTTGCGCGCGGCCAAGGAATACCGGGTGAAGCGTGTCCCTTGCGCCAGTGTGATTTATGCCTTCAGTGACGCGGGAGACAATCAGTCCGCGGACCTTGGCGCCAAGCGGAAACAATATTTGGATCGTTTAAGTGAAAAGCACGGACTCGGGGAACTGCCGACGAAAAACTTTGCCGTCTTGCTTGAAGAGCCTGAGATGAAAAGACGGGAAGCACAAAGTGAAATTGTGTGGGATGGCAAGCCTGTCTATTCCAGACTTCATCGTTCGTAAGGGAGGCCTGAATCTTGAAACAGATGTTAGAAGACAGCTGGTGGGATCAGCTGAAGGAAGAGTTTGAGAAACCGTATTATCAAGAGCTCAGAGACATGCTGAAGCGGGAATACGCGGAGCAAACAGTTTATCCGGACAGCGGGGATATTTTTAATGCGTTGCATTATACGCCATATGATGATGTCAAGGTGGTCATTCTCGGCCAAGATCCGTATCACGGGCCAGGACAGGCTCAAGGTTTAAGCTTCTCCGTAAAGCCGGGTGTGAAGCAGCCGCCTTCATTAAGAAATATCTTTCTTGAGCTGCAGGAGGACATCGGATGCAGCATTCCAAATCACGGGTCGCTCGTCAGCTGGGCAAAGCAAGGGGTTCTCTTGCTGAATACTGTGCTGACCGTCAGGCGCGGACAGGCGAATTCCCATAAAGGAAAAGGCTGGGAGCGTCTGACTGACCGGGTGATTGATGTACTGAATGAAAGAGAGCGCCCGGTTGTCTTTATGTTGTGGGGCCGGCATGCCCAAATGAAAAAAGAACGGATCGACACGTCCAAGCATGTTATCATTGAATCGACGCATCCGAGCCCGTTTTCGGCAAGAAACGGATTTTTCGGAAGCAGGCCGTTTTCTCGGGCGAATGCGTGCTTGGAGAAAATGGGAGAGGCTCCGATTGATTGGTGTATAAAGGACTTATAAAAAAGCGCAGATCATCTGCGCTTTTTTACTTGAGTATTTTCCGAATCATCCGCAGCCCGTTTTTGGAAGAAGGATAACGGAAAGCGAAGTCAAAGCGGTTCGTTTGTTTGACGACGCTTTTTTTGTGCGTAAATGTGTTGAAGCTGTCAAAGCCGTGATAGCTGCCGATGCCGCTTTCCCCGACGCCTCCGAAAGGCAAATACGGTGTCGCGACGTGCATTAATGTATCATTGACACAGCCGCCGCCAAACGACAGGTTTTCTAAAACAGCCCGCTCGATTTCTTTGTTTGTGGTGAAAACATACAGAGCGAGCGGCTTTGGGCGTGATTGGACTTTCTCAATGGCTTCATCGATATCGCCATAAGTAAACAGCGGAAGAATCGGCCCGAAAATTTCCTCCTGCATCACTGGAGAGTCATCCTTCACTTGATCAAGAATCGTCGGCGCTATTTTGTGATTGACAGGATCAGACTGTCCGCCTGTGAGCGGGACGCCATCATTCAGAAAATCGAGCAGCCGCTGATAGTGGCGTTCACTGACGATTTTGCCGTACTGCGGATTTTGTTCAGGCTGAGTGCCAAAAAATTCACTGATCACACGCTTCATTTCTTCTGTGAGCTTTGTTTTGATGTCTTCATGGACAACTACATAATCCGGTGCGATACAGGTTTGTCCCGCATTTGTGAATTTCCCGAAGACAATGCGTTTGGCGGCAAGCTGTATATCAGCATCCTTATGGACAATGCAGGGGCTTTTGCCGCCGAGCTCCAAGGTAACCGGAATTAATTGTTTGGAGGCGGCTTCCATGACGATTTTTCCAACGGCAACACTGCCGGTAAAGAAAATATGGTCAAAGGGCTGCTGTAATAACGCTGTGCTGACGTCGGGCCCGCCTTCTGCCATCGCGACATAATCACACGGAAAAACGCTGCTGATGAGGTTGGAAAGAACAGCGGAAACAGCCGGCGTATACTCCGACGGTTTGAGAACAGCCGTGTTCCCGGCGGCAATAGCTCCAATCAAGGGTGAAAGCGCGAGCTGCAGCGGATAGTTCCAAGGCGCAATCACCAACACGGTACCGTACGATTCAGGGATGATGATGCTTTTCGAGCCTAGATGAGTCAGCGGCGTTTTGACTCGTTTCGGCTTGGCCCATTTTCTGAGCCGTTTCATCACAAAGCTGATTTCCTTCAACACGATTCCGATTTCTGTTGTGTATGCTTCTTGTTCGTTTTTGTGGAGATCCTGATAGAGAGCGGCTATGAGATCGGCTTCATGTGTTTTGATGGCTTGTTTCAGCTTCTGCAACATGTCCAGTCTCGATTCGAGAGGTCTCGTATGCCCTGCCGCAAAGTAGGCTTTCTGCTTGCTGACGATAGAGGGGATGCTGTTCATTCCGTTTCTCCTTTTTTTATTAGGTATGGTGACTTATTATGTGAAAAATCTCTTTTGCTTGTCAAATACGTAATGTTGTCAGAAAAAATCACAAACTCATATCTGCGTTTATGGCGGGAATTTGATAAAATGCAGGAAGACGATAAATATTTCTTGGAGGGTTCTTGATGAACATTCATATATCTGCTTTGATTCAAAAAATGGAAGAGGAGCTCAAAAAAGCGAAGACGGCTGAGCTAGATGAGGAGCTGAAGCGCTCGGTAGCGGTTGTCCGTTCTTTGTGTGATGTCGTGCTGGATCAGCCGGAGACAGCGAGTGCGCCCCGCATCCAGCCGAGCAGCACGCCGAGCCCTGCCGCGCCGCCATCGACAGATCAGCTGATGATGGAAAAAATGATGGGAAGCGCGGGATTAAACAAATATCGAAAGCAGGAAAAAGAGAAGCAGGAAGAGGACGGAAACGGAGAGTCTTTATTTGATTTTTAATTGAGAAAGGTTGAGCTCATGTGAAGTTGATTCTTGGCGCGCTGCAATGGACAGCGTTTATCATTGCTGCGGCGATTGTTGTTCCGGTGGCGGTTGCCCAGTCGTTTCATCTGGATCACTCAGCTTCTGCGAGGTTGATCCAAAGCACCTTTTTTGTATTGGGAATTGCCGCCGTCATTCAGTGTGTGAAAGGCCACAGACTGCCGATCAATGAGAGCCCCGCCGGCTTGTGGTGGGGAGTGTATACGATCTACGGCGGGCTGACGGGAACTGTTTTTGCAACATATGGGGATACACTGCGCGGTTTGCAGGGAGCTCTTCTTGTAAGCGCTGTATGTTTCTTTTTGTTAAGCATCTTCAAGGTCATTGACCGGCTTGCAGCATTATTTACCCCGGTTGTAACAGGTGTCTATTTATTGCTGCTAGTCATGCAGCTGAGCCAGCCCATTATAAAAGGAATTCTCGGAATCGGCTACCGAAAGGACGGTGTGGACGGCTTAGTATTTGGTCTGGCCCTTGTAGTCGTTGCCGCCGCCTTTATGATGACCAATTCAACCATTTCGTTTTTTAAGCAATATTCGATTTTATTGGCCCTGTTCGGCGGGTGGCTGCTTTTTGCGGCTGCCGGAGCGGCAAAGCCGATGGAAATGCCGGATCGGCTGTTTCAGCTGCCTTCCTTGTTTCCTTTTGGCAAACCATTATTTAATAGCGGTCTGATTATCACCTCCATTTTTATTACCATCCTGCTGATCGTAAATATGCTGGCGAGCATGAAGGTTGTGGACATTGCTGTGAGGAAATTCGGCAAACAGCCGGATGGACACCATCATGAACGCCATGCCGGTTTTGCCGCCTCATTCAGCCATCTGCTGAGCGGTTTGACGGGAGCTATTGCCCCAGTCCCGATTTCGGGAGCAGCAGGTTTTATTGAGACGACGAAAATGCCGTCTAAAAAACCGTTTATGCTCGGCAGTATTCTTGTTGTCTTCATCAGCGTGATCCCGTTTTTTATGAATGCGTTTGCGAGCCTGCCGTCACCCGTTGGCTTTGCGGTAAACTTTGTCGTGTTTTCCGCGATGGGCGGTCTGGCCCTTGCAGAATTTGATTCGTATGAGAAAGCGGAACTGAAAAGGGTGCGGTCTGTGATCGGCACCTCACTGCTGACAGGGGTCGGTATCATGTTTGTTCCTGAAACGGCCTTAAAAGGTTTGCACCCGGTATTTATTTCGCTGTTAAGCAACGGGCTTGTATTAGGAACGCTTGCAGCAATAGCGGCAGACCAGTTCCAGCTTTGGCGGCGCAGGAGAAAATCCGACAATCTCGTGTCATCGGAGAACAAGCATTGAATTTTAGTATAGGTGCGATAAGATTAAGGATATGAGATTAACGAAAAGGCGGGAGAGATAGATGAAATTGTTTATCATATTAGGTGCCATTAATGCCCTGCTTGCCGTGGGGCTCGGGGCATTTGGCGCTCACGGTTTAGAAGGGAAAATTCCTGATAAATATCTTCAGGTTTGGCACACAGGCGTGCAGTATCATATGTATCACGCCCTTGGGCTTTTCGTTGTTGCCTTCCTGGCTGATAAATTATCCGGCATCGGCAGTGTCACGGCAGCCGGCTGGCTGATGTTCGCGGGAATTGTGCTGTTTTCCGGAAGCTTATATATTCTCAGTTTAACGCAAGTCTCCATTCTAGGGGCGATTACCCCGCTCGGCGGTGTGGCGTTTATTATTTCTTGGATTATGATCGTTGTCACAGCCGTTAAATATCTATAATAAAAAAGCCAATCCTCATCATATGAGTGATTGGCTTTTACTTTATCTAGGGGAATAGGATGCCATGGAATACGGATACGTATACGCAATTTCTTCGTCAAATGTGATGTAATCGAGATAAATGGTCAGAAGCAGGTAGCGTGTTCCTGATTTCGGGTCGCTAAGGATAATGTGATCCCGGCCCGCTGCCTCGATAACGCCGCGAAAGATCTTTGAGCCCCATTCCTTGCTGTTTTCAAATGTCATATAAATAGTGGCCGTTTTTCCCCGGTTTAGCCGTAAAATGTTCTCAATGTATGATTCCTCAACAGGCAGCATGCCGGGAATGCTTTGGCCCGGCGCCGACGGTGTCGGGCCCGATGGGATTTGGAACCCGCCGCCCTGCTGGCCCGGGAATCCGAAGCCCTGCTGTCCTTGCTGTCCCTGCTGCATTGGCATCATGGGCTGCATTCCCATCGTCTGCATTTGTCCGCCTTGGCCTTGCTGCGGGTACGGATTTGCGCCGTACTGAGGCTGATACCCCTGCATGTTATCAAATCCCTGCATTTGCTGATATTGATTTTTTTTCGGTTTCATATCGTTCCTCCTTTTTATGAAAACCACTCAAAACAAGTTCCGGATGTATAGATGAACGCTCCGCGATGACTCACCTCCGATGGAAAACGATCTTAGTCGCTGGTGCGATTTTTATCTCTTTCACCTTATGAGGCTGATGCTTGGAATATGCTGAAAAAGAACAGCAGACGGGCCGGATTTCAGTCTGGGCGGCCGCTGTTTTTCATAGAAATACACAAACTTTTCGCATATTGGTTTGTATCCCTAGCGCAACTTGCGTATAAGCAACATAAGATAACGTTAGTTTCAGGTGTGAAGTTTCAACAAGGAGGTGTAGGATTTGCCGAAAGTATCTGTCATTATGACGAGTTATAACAAAAGCGATTATGTGGCAAAGTCCATTTCCAGCATACTCTCACAAACGTTTACAGACTTTGAACTGTTTATTATGGATGACAACTCCAATGAAGAGACGCTAAATGCAATCCGTCCTTTTTTGAATGATAACCGAGTGCGTTTTTATCAAAGCGATGTATCTGAAGTAAAAGAAAGAACGGAAAAAACGAGATACGCGGCGCTGATCAATCAGGCCATTGAGATGGCGGAAGGTGAATATATCACCTATGCGACGGATGACAACATTTATATGCCGGACCGGCTCCTCAAAATGGTTCGGGAGCTCAATGCTCATCCTGAAAAGGCTGTGATTTACTCAGCCTCCAAAACCTATCACTTAAACGAGGATCGCGACATTGTAAAAGAAACTGTCAGGCCGGCCGTTAACGTGACGTGGAATGCGCCGTGCGCCATCGACCATTGCTCGGTGATGCACAGGTATTCTGTGCTTGAAAAGGTAAAGGAGAAATTTGGCTCCTATTGGGATGAAAGCCCGGCGTTTTACCGGATTGGTGATGCCCGGTTCTTTTGGAGGGTCAATCATTTTTATCCATTTCACCCGCTGGCTGAGGAGCTGGATCTGAATTATATTACCGACCAATCGATTCACTTTCAGCTGTTTGAAGCAGAAAAAAATGAATTTGTACGGAACCTTCCCCCGCAGCGCAATTGCCGCGAGCTGCGTGAATCATTAAAAAAGCTTGGAATGGGGTGAGAGCTTGTCGGCCTATTTAAGCAATTATTGGGTGCTGTACCGGAAGTATGTGGAGCTTTTTGACAGACTGTGCTATAAGGGGATTCCGCTAGGGCTTATCAGTAACTTTTATCAATACATCAGCCCTGAGCTGCGAGTGATGATGGAAGAAGAACCAGAGTTATTCGGGCCGGTGGATCAGCATATCGACGAAGGGCAGATTCAGCCGTTTTTTGAAGAAAAAATACGCAGTATAGCCCAAACAAATAACAAACCAGGTAAGGGAAAAGTCATTTTGCACTATGATTATCTGCGTTTTACAAACGAAAATTACTATCAGTTTGATCCTGAAAAAACAGCTATTTTGGCCCGGTGGAGTTTGCCTGATTATTGTGATCTGCCTGTGATAAGCAAGCGTGAGATTGCGGAATCATGCAAAAAAGGCGATCCGAAGCAATATCTCGAAACAGCCTGTTCGATTCTCGCACCTTTTGATGACCACCCGGCATTCGGTGATCAAGCGTTTCGCGACCGGCTTTTCAAAGATATACCTTTATTTATGGAAGCCATTGATACGGTTGATGCGCTGTTTGAGCAGGAGGAGATTTCAGCCGTTGTCGTTGGAACGGCAGAAGATATTTACAGCAGGGTGCTCGCTCTTATGTGTCACAGGAGAGAAGCCGTCAGCATTTGTCTTCAGCATGGCGCATTGATGGGAGATGAAGCCTTTATTCCTGTTTTTACAACCTATCAGGCTGTTTTTGGCGCTTATGAAGCGGATTGGTACAAACGAAAAGGCTGCAAACCTGAGCAGATTCTCGTCACGGGACACCCCCGCTTCGATCAGATTTTTAACAGAACCCCTATCGACATGTCCGCATTTTATCGAAAACTTGCTTTTCATCCGACTAAAAAAATCGTGCTCATCGCGACTCAGCCTTTTTCGGAAGATTTTTATTCCGGTGTGCTAGAAGGGCTTGCCGATCAGAAGCAGCTGCAAATCATCATCAAACCACATCCTTGGGAAATCGGAAAAAACAAACTCGATCTGTATCATGCTGCGGCGAAAAAACATAAAGCATGCAGAGTTATCAAAAAGGAGCTGGACCTGTATGATTTGCTGCCGTATGCTGACGCCGCGGTGACGCAAACCTCAACGGTCGGACTTGAAGCCATGCTGTTTCAAAAGCCTGCGCTGATCGGGAAATCATCCGGAAACCGCACATACCCGTATTATGAGTCTCTTGGACATTTTATGTTAGATCAGCCGGATAAACTGGTGCGGACCTTGGTGGCGGTTCTGCAAAGTCCCACCGTGCATCAAAAAGCAGAAGAGGCGCGTCAGGCATTCATAGCGGCTAATTACCCGGTGGCAGAATCAACAAACGCTTTATTTGCGCAATTGAAAGCCAAAACGGGAGTTGATTACAGGCGGGAAGATACTGAATAAAATGATAGGAGTACAACGAATTATGAAAAAGAGACATCTTTTTCTTCCTTACTCATTGACGTTCATCGGCAAGGAAGAAAATCAGGAGGTTACAGAAATGCTTGAATCGGGATGGCTCTCCATAGGCAAGCCATTCAAGTTTCTGTCACTCCCGCTCTCAGGCGAAGGTGCACAGGATGTCCTTGAAACTGCGCGGGATATCGTAAAAGGGGCTGGTTAAGTGTATACGGTAAAAGAGAATATCTCCCCAGAAGTGATTGGCGAATTTCTTCAAAGCAGGAAGCTGACTCTGGACGTTCCATATCAATTTTCGCTCGGCCTTTTTGAAAACAGCAGGCTCCAAGGCGTCTTGCTTTACGAAGATTCTCTGTGGGAAAGCCAGATGCTTCAGAAGAAAGTGATGAATGTCAAACTTCTTGCGGCAAACCGCACCGGGCAATTGAAGAAGCTTTTTCGATCCTTTTATTCTGTACGCCAAATGGATGAAACCGATTTGATCTCTGTTCGTGTTCCAGCTGAAGATATCGGTGCCGTGCATGTGATACAGCAGCAACCATCCTCTTACTTTGTCGGCAGTTTTCTTAAGATGGCGAAACCCCCGTCTTTCTATGACAAAACACCGCCATTTTTTGAACTTGGCCCGCCTGAGCCTGAAGACACAGAAGCGATATGTGAGCTGGCCAGAGACTCGTTTGCAAAAAGCAAATATTTTCAAGATCCTCTTCTCAGCCGCGAAGCAGCAAACAAGATCTATCAGGAGTGGACAAGAAACAATCTCAATGGAAGGGCGGCTGTCAATGTTGCCGCTAAGTACAATGGAGAGATCATCGGCTATATTCAAGGCTTGTCAAAAGGTGATGAATGTATTCTCGATCTGATGGCGGTGAAGCCAGGGTTTGAAGGTAGGCGAATCGGGTTTCATTTATTGGCGAATGTCATAGAACACCTTGAAACCCAGAAGCATAAAACGGTAACAGTGGGGACGCAGCTTCACAATGTAAGGGCGATTCGCCTTTTCGAGAGAATGGGCTTTACAGCTGAGCAATCTTATTACGATTATCATATTTGGCCGAACAAGGAAGCGAAATAATGAGTGTTTTAGATTGCGAATAAAACCTTGGCAAAAGTGAATGGCCAGGGCTTTGCGCTGATGAATGCAGCAGCATGTATTTATTTTCTGGGAAATAAAAAGCTAGAAGCCTGATCTGTTGTTGTTTAAGTTCTCGGTGTGCCCGATGATCTATGAAGGAAAATAAAAGCGGAAACAGTGCAAGAATCGGACTCTTTGAAGTGACATAGTGAACGGAAATTACAGGATATCCGAAGCAGGGGGCATGATCAGAAAACATCCTTATCGATGAAAGGCAGAATCACTTAAACTCACCCTGCTTTCGAGGCTGCAAGAGGATGATAAACGGCAATACTCCCCTGAGTTCACAGGGGGGAAACGATTCAATGCAAATGTAAGTGCTGGCACCCGCGGAATTCCTCAAGCGGGTATCAGCTATTCTTCTAGCATTATATGATCAAAAGCTATAAAAATGCAGTGAAGGAAGTGTTACTGTGAAAGGTGTTATTTTAGCCGGAGGAAACGGCTCACGCCTTATGCCCTTAACGAAAGCCGTCAACAAGCATTTGCTTCCTGTAGGCCCATATCCGATGATTTACTGGTCGATGATGAAGCTGGAGGAAGCCGGTATAAAAGACGTTTTGCTCATCAGCCAAAAAGAGCATATGCCACTATTTTTTAAACTGCTTGGGAACGGGGAAGAGCTAGGCGTCACAATCACTTATCAGGTCCAGCCGGCCGCATCGGGCATTTCGGATGGGCTATCCTATGCAAAACGCTTTACGAAAAAAGAGCCTTTCATTTTATTATTAGGTGATAATATATTCGAAGATTCATTAAAGCCTTATACGGAACGCTTTGAACAGCAGGGAAAAGGAGCAAAGGTGCTGCTGAAAGAAGTTGATGATCCGGAGCGCTTCGGGATTGCTGAGATTGATGAGAAAAACAAGCGGATTCGTTCTATCATCGAGAAGCCCGCACATCCGCCGACCAACCTTTGTGTAACCGGTATTTATATGTATGATGCGGAGGTATTTTCGTATATTGAACAAATCTCACCGTCAAAGCGCGGCGAGCTGGAAATCACCGATGTGAATAATCTATACATCGAAAACAGCCAGCTTACGTATGATGTGTTATCAGGCTGGTGGGTCGATGCCGGAACTCACGAATCGCTTCATCTCGCCTCTCAGCTTGTACACCAGGCATTACAGAAAGGACAGGACGAAAAGTGATGGCAAAATCATATTTAATTACGGGCGGGGCCGGCTTCATCGGGCTCACGTTTACAAAGCTCATGCTACAGGAAACGGATGCGCGCATAACCGTTTTAGATAAACTGACGTACGCCAGCCACCCGCAGGAAATAGAAAAACTAAAGGGAAACAGCCGATTTCGCTTTGTGAAAGGGGATATCAGCGTTCAGGAGGATATCGACCGCGCGTTTGATGAGATGTATGACGGCGTGATTCACTTCGCTGCGGAATCGCATGTAGATAGAAGCATTTCCCAAGCGGAGCCGTTTATCACCACAAATGTTATGGGGACATATCGTTTGGCGGAAGCGGTATTACAGGGAAAAGCCAAGAAGCTGATTCACATTTCAACAGATGAGGTGTACGGGGATTTAGAAGCGGATGATCCCGCGTTTACTGAAGCGACGCCGCTTTCTCCTAATAATCCTTATTCAGCCAGCAAGGCAAGCTCTGATTTGCTCGTGTTGTCGTATATCAAAACCCACAAGCTTCCGGCCATTATTACACGATGCAGCAACAATTACGGCCCTTACCAGCACAGCGAAAAAATGATTCCGACGATTATCCGCCATGCGAAGCAAGGGCTTCCGGTTCCGCTGTACGGCGATGGGCTTCAAATCCGAGACTGGCTGTTTGCGGAGGACCATTGCCGCGCCATCAAGCTGATTTTAGAAAAAGGAACCGACGGTGAGGTATATAACATCGGCGGCGGAAATGAACGCACGAACAAAGAGCTGGCGAGCACCATCATGAAGCATCTGGGCTGTGAGGAATTGTTCGCTCACGTGGAAGACAGAAAAGGGCATGACCGGCGCTATGCGATCAATGCATCAAAGCTGAAAAACGAACTGGGCTGGCGGCAGGAAGTGCCGTTTGAAGAAGGCATTGCGCGTACGATTCGCTGGTATATAGATAATGACCGATGAGAAGGTGATCCGATGACAAAGGTATTGGTGACTGGAGCTGGAGGACAGCTTGGCCGGGAACTATGCCGCCAGCTGAAACAAACCGGATATGAGGTCATTGCGTTAACAAAGAAGATGATGAACATTGCTGATCAGCGCTCAGTCCGGCATTCGTTTGACCATTATCAGCCGGATATCGTAGTCAATACGGCCGCGTTTACATCGGTTGATAAATGCGAGACAGAACTTGATAAAGCGTACTTGATTAACGGAATCGGCGCTTACTATACGGCGCTGGAGGCAACCCGCATCGGCGCTCAATATGTTCATATCAGTACGGATTACGTTTTTGACGGGAAAGGGACCCAGCCTTACAGGGAAGACGATCCTCTCGATCCGAACACCATCTATGGCAAAAGCAAAAAGCTCGGAGAAGAACTGATTCGATTAGCGACAAAAGACAGCACGATCATCAGAACGTCGTGGGTGTACGGACACGGCGGCAGCAACTTCGTTGAAACGATGTTAAAGCTTGCTGAAACGAAACAGGAGCTGCGGGTTGTAAGTGATCAAATTGGATCGCCGACATTCACAAAGGATTTAGCAGAAGCAGTCATCACGCTGTTCAGCCATTCGCCGGGCGTCTATCATGTCAGCAATTCAGGCATATGCAGCTGGTATGAATTTGCGAAGGCCATTATGGAAGAAAACGGGCTGGCCACAGTCATTTTGCCTGTCACAACAGAAGCATACGGGAACAAAACGCCCCGTCCGGCTTATTCTGTGCTGAGCCATCAGGCCATTGAAGAAGCCGGCATCCGCCCCCGCCACTGGCGGGAAGCGTTACGGGAGTATTTGCGGGAAAGGAGCAGTGCACGTGATTGATGGAGTCAAGGTGAAAAAATTGACGAAACATAGTGATGACAGAGGCTTTTTTGCCGAGCTGGTTCGGGATGATGAGAACCTTCTTGAGCATTTTGGGCAGGCCTCTTGGTCAAAAAGCTATCCGGGTGTGATTAAGGCATTTCATTATCATGAGAAGCAGGATGATCTTTGGTTCTTCCCAACAGGCCATGCTCAGGTTGTCCTTTACGATCTGCGCGAGGGCTCAAAGACAAAAGGAGAAACCGACGTGTATTACATGGGCGAAGACAACCCGATGCTGTTATTGATCCCTAAAGGGGTTGCCCACGGATACAGAGTGCTGGGAGAAACACCGCTGACGATTATCTATTTCACGACCATGTCGTATAATCCGGATCAGCCGGATGAAAAAAGAATTCCGTGGAATGATGAGATGATCGGTTTTGACTGGAATACCGAATTCAGATAAAGATAGGAACATGATCAATCGAAGAGCGGAGGCATCTTCGCTTTTTTTTGGCCTTTTTCAAAATAGGATAAAAGATAGAGATCAACAGGCGGGTGTAGGTAGAAAAAGAGAGAAAAAATAGTCTGTAGGAACCTTGTATAAATAGGATATAACTTACAAAAAAACCAAGTTCTAATATTCCTAAAAAAGCATTTACTTCCATCTGGATTGGTGTTAGATTAATTTTTAAGAAAAAGAATTGGAAATTCGCGAATGACAGAAACATACTTTTTCTGCAGAGGACGCTCTGGCCAAATATTAACTGTGATTTGAGGGGGAAATGTCATGTTAAAAAGAACTTCATTCGTATCTTCACTATTCATCAGTTCAGCTGTTTTACTATCAATCTTGCTTCCTTCAGGCCAAGCTCATGCGCAGTCTGCATCAATTGAAGCTAAAACGATCAACAGCACAAAAGAGTGGACCACTTCCGATATTGAAGTGACGTATAAACCAAACGCGGTGCTTTCTCTAGGAGCGGTAGAATTCCGATTTCCTGACGGGTTCCATGCCACGACAAGAGATTCAGTGAATGGAAGAACACTGAAAGAAACACAGATTTTAAACGATGGAAAAACAGTCAGACTTCCGCTTACGCTTGATTTATTAGGCGCAACTGAATTTGACCTCGTCATGGTGCGCAAAACCCTTCCACGCGCAGGCACTTACACGATTAAAGGCGATGTGGTAAACGGTTTGGGAATCGGCAGTTTTTACGCTGAAACGCAGCTGGTGATTGACCCTCGTTAATCAATAGATATGACCAGAGACTGAGACGTTTTCAGTCTCTTTTTTGTCGTTTTAAAAAACTGGTACGGATCTTGCATGATGATAAGGGTGGAATCCAACAGATAAAAATTGGCCGTCCGCATTTTTTAAAGCGCTTACAATTCAAACGGTCAAACAATGAGGTGAAAAATGATGTCAGCAAAGGTTACGAAAGACGAGGAAAAAGAAGCTCTTAACTTATTTCTGTCTACCCAAACGATCATTAAGGAAGCAATTCGGAAGCTTGGCTATCCGGGAGATATGTATGAACTCATGAAAGAGCCGCAGAGAATGCTTACCGTCCGCATTCCAGTAAAAATGGATAACGGGAGTGTCAACGTGTTTACAGGCTACCGGTCCCAGCACAATGATGCGGTCGGTCCGACTAAGGGAGGCGTGCGTTTCCATCCTGAAGTCAACGAAGAAGAAGTCAAGGCATTATCCATTTGGATGACGCTCAAATGCGGGATTGCCAATCTTCCTTACGGCGGCGGAAAGGGCGGTATTATTTGTGATCCGCGGACCATGTCATTTGGAGAGCTGGAAAGGCTGAGCAGGGGATATGTTCGTGCCATCAGCCAGATCGTCGGCCCGACAAAGGATATTCCGGCTCCTGATGTGTACACCAACTCGCAAATTATGGCATGGATGATGGATGAGTACAGCCGGCTGCGTGAATTCGATTCTCCGGGCTTTATCACAGGAAAACCGCTCGTTTTAGGCGGATCGCAAGGCCGGGAAACGGCAACGGCACAGGGCGTCACGATTTGTATTGAAGAGGCCGTGAAGAAAAAAGGGATCAAGCTGCAAAACGCACGGATCATCATACAGGGATTTGGAAACGCGGGAAGCTTTCTGGCCAAATTTATGCACGATGCGGGCGCAAAGGTGATCGGGATCTCGGATGCCCATGGCGGGCTCTACAATCCGGATGGTCTTGATATCCCTTATTTGCTTGATAAGCGTGACAGCTTCGGCATGGTTACCAACTTATTTACAGACGTCATCACGAATGAGGAGCTGCTTGAAAAGGATTGCGATATTTTAGTGCCGGCGGCGATTGCCAATCAAATCACAGCCAAAAACGCACACAACATTCAGGCGTCAATCGTCGTCGAAGCAGCGAATGGCCCGACAACCATTGATGCCACGAAAATCCTGAATGAAAGAGGCGTGCTCCTCGTGCCTGATATCCTTGCGAGTGCCGGCGGCGTCACGGTTTCTTATTTTGAATGGGTGCAGAACAACCAAGGATATTATTGGTCAGAAGAAGAGGTCGCAGAAAAACTGAGAAACGTCATGGTCCATTCGTTCGAAACCATTTATCAGACAGCAGCGACACATAAAGTCGATATGCGCTTGGCGGCTTACATGACAGGCATCAGAAAATCGGCGGAAGCGTCGCGGTTCCGCGGATGGGTATGATTACGGAAGGAGAGATATCCCTTTTTGGTGCAAAGGAATTTTGCGTTTAACCTTTTCGTAAAATCGAAACCTGCAAAAGAAATTTGCGTTTCGTGATCGGAAAAAGAGAAAAGTGCTCTCCTGCTTGACAAATTTCTGTAGGATTCAACAAGTTTTTTCAGCAAAAGACAGGATATTGGTATGGTTCTTGCATTTTCATTCAATCGAAGACATTTTTCATGACATGAGGGGGATTACATATGACAGTTTCATACGCACACGAACCATTTACTGATTTTACGGAAGCAAAGAATAAAACAGCATTTGGGGAGTCATTGGCCTTTGTAAACACGCAGCTTGGCAAGCATTATCCGCTTGTCATCAATGGAGAAAAAATAGAAACGGACCACAAAATCGTTTCTATTAACCCGGCAAATAAAGAAGAGATCATTGGGTATGCGTCTGCAGCTGATCAAGCGCTTGCCGAAAAAGCGATGCAAGCCGCATTGCAGGCATTTCAATCTTGGAAAAAACAAAGACCGGAGCACCGCGCGAATATCCTCTTTAAAGCAGCGGCTATTTTGCGCAGAAGAAAGCATGAATTTTCAAGCTATCTTGTAAAGGAAGCGGGAAAACCGTGGAAGGAAGCAGATGCGGACACGGCTGAGGCGATAGATTTTTTAGAGTTCTACGCGCGCCAAATGTTACACCTTAAGGAAGGGGCTCCGGTGAAGAGCCGGTCAGGCGAGTTCAATCAATACCATTATGAAGCGCTTGGCGTCGGCATCGTCATTTCTCCATTTAATTTCCCGCTTGCGATTATGGCAGGTACAGCGGCGGCTGCCATTGTGACAGGGAATACGATTCTCTTAAAACCGGCTGACGCGGCCCCGGTAGTCGCTGCGAAGTTTGTCGAGGTCATGGAGGAAGCGGGCTTGCCGAACGGCGTTCTGAATTACATTCCCGGAGATGGGGCGGAAATCGGTGATTTCTTAGTAGAGCATCCGAAAACGCGCTTTGTCTCATTTACAGGTTCTCGAGCGGTCGGCTGCCGGATTTATGAGCGTGCCGCCAAAGTGCAGCCGGGCCAAAAATGGCTGAAACGGGTCATTGCAGAGATGGGCGGCAAAGATACGGTGCTCGTCGACAAGGACGCTGATCTCGACCTTGCTGCATCCTCTATCGTGTATTCAGCGCTTGGATTCTCAGGACAGAAGTGTTCAGCAGGCTCCCGAGCGGTCATCCATCAGGATGTTTATGATGAAGTGGTGGAAAAAGCTGTGGCGCTGACCAAAAACCTGACTGTCGGCAATCCGGAAGATCCTGATACGTATATGGGCCCAGTCATTCATGAAGCGTCCTATAACAAAGTCATGTCATATATTGAAATCGGCAATTCAGAAGGAAAACTGTTGACCGGCGGGGAAGGTGATGATTCAAAAGGCTACTTTATCCAGCCAACGATCTTTGCAGATGTTGATGAAAACGCGCGCCTGATGCAAGAAGAAATTTTCGGCCCGGTTGTTGCGGTCTGCAAAGCGCGTGATTTCGATCATATGCTGGAGATTGCAAATAACACGGAATATGGATTAACAGGCGCTCTGCTGACGAAAAACCGCGCGCATATTGAACGGGCGCGAGAGGATTTTCATGTCGGAAACCTATACTTCAACAGAGGCTGTACCGGAGCGATTGTCGGCTATCAGCCGTTCGGCGGTTTTAATATGTCAGGAACTGATTCTAAAGCAGGCGGCCCGGATTATTTAATTCTTCATATGCAAGCCAAAACAACGTCCGAAGCTTTTTGATATAAGAAACAAAACCGTGCGATTCTGTAGCGGCCCGCACGATGTCAACAGGCAGAGGCGCAATAGAAAAGCTCTCCGGAGAACCGGAGAGCTTTTTGCGGTTTCGTCTGATCATCCGAATACGCTTAAGTGCCTTCGGCTTTCCCCTAGTAACATTAAAGTTTTTCCGCATTTTTAAATGAAATATTTAAATTTGTATTAATGTTTAAATGAAAACAATAAAAATAATAAAGGTTTCGTTCGGATTGTAAATGTTGTAAAAACAATGCTAAAATGAATTCAACTTTATGAAGAATATGGAAGAGGTGTTTGTAGGAGAATGAATGGCAAACAAAACAATGACATCAAAACAAAACATCATTTTCCGCTATTGTTGGCACTGGCTTTAACAATGGGGGTGTTTGCGGCTGGCTCTGAAGAACTTGTCATCTCGCCGCTGCTGCCGGATTTAGCAAAAGCCTTCAACTCAGATGTCAGTGTCCTTGCGTTATCTATCAGTATTTACGGCGTGATGATTTTTATCGGTGCGCCGCTCTTGGTTCCTTTAGGCGATAAATACTCCAGAGAACTAAGTGTAATGGCGGGGCTTATGATCTTTATCATAGGAACAGTAATTTGCGCTTTAGCTCAAAATATCTTTTTCTTCTTTTTAGGCCGGGCGCTGTCGGGATTGGCTGCGGGAGCATTTGTGCCGACCGCTTATGCAGTTGTCGGGGATCGTGTTCCTTATACATACCGGGGCAAGGTGATGGGACTGATCGTTTCTAGCTGGTCGCTGGCACTGATCTTCGGTGTGCCGCTCGGATCATTTATCGGCGGCGTCCTGCATTGGAGATGGACATTTTGGATTTTCGCCTTGATGGGCGTTCTGGTTGTTCTGCTGATCCTGCTTGAAATGCGCCGCCACGCCAAACAGAAAAACAGCGGCAAGGAAGAAAAAGAAGAGCCTGCCGGAACATTCCGGGACGCGCTGAAAGTCCCGCGCGTACCCGTTTATATCACGATCACCTTTTGTAATATGATTGGTTTTTACGGTATGTATTCATTTTTAGGCTCCTATCTTCAGGACGTTTTTACCGGAGGAAATACAGCTGCGGGTTTATTTATCATGATTTACGGCATTGGGTTTTCCATGAGTGTCATTACAGGAAAGATAGCCGACCGCATCGGAAAAATGCGTTCCCTATTTATTACACTGGGGGTCATCAGCGTGCTGCTGGCATGTTTAGCATATGCGCCGGCTTCAATGTTTCTGTTAATGGCCAGCCTGTTTATTTGGGGATTAATGCAAAGCTTGACGGTGACACTGCTTAGCACCATTTTGAGTGACTGTTCAGAGCATCATCGCGGGAAAATCATGGTGTTTTACAGCCTCGCCTCGAATTTGGCTGTGACATTAGGATCTGCTTTAATGGGACCTGTATATGTGGAATACGGGTATGCAGCTGTCGGATTGATTTGCGCCGCCATCACAGTGCTCGGATTTGTGCTCAGTGTATTCGCGTATAAAAAGTACGGCAAGCATGAGCAGAAAGCAGATCGTTCCTTATTTCAATAAATAAATGTCTAAATGCCTATAACAAAACCCTTTCTTAAGGGTTTTTCAGCGTGTCGACAAACTCTCGCATTCGTTGTCAGCTTTGCGCGTTGTGCTCACGGCTTACGAAAGGAACGGCGGCTGTATTTAGGCGTCCTGCCTAAATACAGCCGTCATCACATCCTGTGAAAGTCTGCTCCAATGCTCGTTCTTCCTAGACTTCAAGGGTTTTCAATCACGCTGAATAGATGACAAAGTCCTAAAACAAAAACCGTTTTAGGACTTTGTCTACAAACAACAAAACCCTTTCTTAAGGGGTTTTGTTGTTTGTATGGGAATAATTATCAATATTTTCAAAAAATGTTGACAGTTTGATTAACGCTGGATAAAATTTACTTAAAATTTAAAAGATTGGTTGGTGCTCATGATCATATTGGATAATAGCATTCAGACAAAAAAAAGAACTGATTCGATATCCAAACTCATTACAGTCAACACGCTCGGCCCTGAGGGGACAAGCAGTGAGTACGCAGCAAAACATTTCATCTCCAATTTTACTCTTCTACAGGGGCTAAACAGTAAATTGTCCTTGCATGATACGTTTGAATCGTGCATCGAAAGGACGCTTCAAAGCCCTCTGGAATATACCATCGTCCCACACGCTTATGACGGCATTAAGCATTTCTACATGAGGCCGGATTTGCAGCTTTTGCAGATCTTCAGGTGCGATACACCAATGTACGGCCTGGCTGTTCGTCCTAATTTTGAATTTAGCGACGATATGCTTGATTCATCTGTTATCGTTTCACATCCTTCACCCATTAATTTAATCAAATATTTTACCCGTAAAGATGTACGTTTCAAACTCGTCAATTCGACCAGCCAAGCTGCAAGAAAAGTAAAAGAAGGCTTGTATGACATTGCCTTAACCAATGAGCTTGCGCGGCAAAAGTACGGGCTTGCATTTGTGAAAACATTTAAAACAATTCCTATGAGCTGGTCATTATTCGGAAAAGGAGACGTTGATGATGAAAACTAAAGAAGATATGCAGGAGCTTTATTTCCCGACACCGAAAGTAATCGAATGGGAAAACGGAGTGAGACAGTATTCAACCGTACGCGGTGACACTGAGGTATTAATGTCTTACGTTCCGCCGCATACCAATGTAGAACCCCATCAGCATAAGGAAGTCCAAATCGGCATGGTCGTTTCAGGCGAGCTGATGATGACTGTCGGAGATGTGACGAGAAAAATGACGGCCTTGGAATCTGCCTATATCGCGCCGCCGCATGTGCCTCACGGGGCAAGAAACGATACAGACCAAGAAGTCATTGCGATAGACATCAAGCGGCTGAAAGCTGATGAAACCTATACAAGTCCTGAGGACTATTTTTTGACTATTTTTAAAACAAGAGACCTATTGCCTGGCATGGAAGTCACGTTCTTTGTTGAGGACTGGGTGGAAATCATGCTGGCCAAAATCCCTGGAAACGGCGGTGAAATGCCCTTCCATAAACATCGGAATGAACAAATCGGCATCTGCATCGGCGGCGGTTACGACATGACGGTCGAAGGCTGCACGGTAGACATGAAATTCGGTACAGCCTATTTCTGTGAGCCTCGAGAAGATCACGGCGCCATCAACCGTTCAGAAAAAGAATCAAAATCCATTAACATCTTCTTCCCGCCGCGCTACAACAGAGCAAAAGCAAAAAAAATAAAGGCGGATGAGTCATCATGAACCTCATCGGTAAAACCGTCCTCATAACAGGAGGCGCATCTGGCATTGGTTATGCGGCGGTTCAGGCTTTTTTGAAACAGAAGGCCAACGTGGTTGTGGCGGATATTGACGAGGCGCAGGGAGAAGAAATGGTCAGGAAAGAAAATCATGACGGGCTGCACTTTGTGCAAACGGACATCACAGACGAAGCTGCCTGTCAACAAGCTGTTCAATCGGCGGTCGATACATTTGGAGGATTGGATGTATTGATTAATAACGCGGGCATTGAAATCGTGGCTCCCATTCACGAGATGGAGCTCAGCGATTGGAACAAGGTGCTGCAAGTCAATTTGACCGGCACGTTTTTAATGAGCAAGTACGCACTTAAACATATGCTGGCTGCCGGCAAGGGCAACATCATTAATACGTGCTCAGTCGGCGGAGTCGTGGCATGGCCTGACATTCCTGCCTATAACGCCAGCAAAGGTGGCGTTTTGCAGCTGACACGGTCAATGGCCGTTGATTATGCGAAACATCAAATACGTGTCAACTGCGTATGTCCGGGGATTATCGACACACCGCTAAATGAAAAATCATTCCTTGAAAATAACGAAGGCACACTTGAAGAGATCAAAAAAGAAAAGGCAAAGGTAAATCCGCTGCTGAGGCTCGGGAAACCGGAAGAAATCGCAAACGTAATGCTGTTTTTAGCCTCAGATTTATCAAGCTATATGACCGGAAGCGCCATCACCGCAGACGGAGGATACACCGCACAATAGAGAAGGAGTGTTTTACATATGGAGAGAAAAACAGTATTGGTCATCGCTGATCTTGGAGGCTGCCCGCCGCATATGTTTTATAAAAGCGCTGCTGAAAAATATAACCTGGTCAGCTTTATTCCAAGACCTTTCGCAATTACAGCCTCCCATGCAGCACTGATTGAAAAATACTCGGTCGCGGTCATAAAGGATAAGGACTATTTTCAAAGCTTAGCTGATTTTGAGCACCCTGAT
This sequence comes from Bacillus vallismortis, assembly GCF_004116955.1. Lineage (NCBI taxonomy): Bacteria > Bacillati > Bacillota > Bacilli > Caryophanales > Bacillaceae > Bacillus > Bacillus vallismortis. Next base: position 3,912,522 of record NZ_CP026362.1, read on the forward strand.
TCCATTTATTGGGCTCATGAGGATCATGACAAGCCTGAAGAAGAGGTCGTCGAGCAAATTGTTAAGGTTGCCGAAATGTTTGGAGCAGACGCCATCACCACAAACAATGAATTATTCATTGCCCCGATGGCGAAAGCCTGTGAACGCCTTGGCCTGAGGGGTGCCGAAGTGCAAGCTGCCGAAAATGCAAGAGATAAAAATAAAATGAGAGACGCTTTTAATAAAGCGGGAGTGAAATCGATCAAAAACAAACGGGTCACAACTCTCGAAGATTTCCGTGCCGCACTTGAAGAAATCGGCACACCTCTAATCTTAAAGCCTACATACTTAGCGAGTTCAATCGGTGTTACGCTGATTACGGACATTGAGACGGCAGAATCTGAATTTAACAGAGTCAATGACTACCTAAAATCGATTAACGTGCCGAAGGCGGTCACGTTTGAAGCGCCGTTTATTGCTGAAGAATTTTTACAGGGTGAATACGGAGACTGGTATCAAACCGGAGGCTACTCCGACTATATCAGTATAGAAGGCATCATGGCGGACGGGGAGTATTTTCCGATTGCCATTCATGACAAAACGCCGCAAATCGGATTTACGGAAACCTCACATATTACGCCGTCCATATTGGATGAAGAGGCGAAAAAGAAAATTGTTGAAGCCGCCAAAAAGGCAAATGAAGGGCTTGGACTGGAAAATTGCGCAACACATACAGAAATCAAGCTAATGAAAAACAGAGAACCGGGTTTAATAGAGTCGGCAGCGAGATTCGCCGGCTGGAATATGATTCCTAATATTAAAAAAGTCTTTGGCGTTGATATGGCGCAACTATTATTAGATGTTCTTTGTTTCGGAAAAGGCGCTGATCTCCCGAACGGATTACTGGATCAAGAGCCTTGCTATCTCGCTGACTGCCATTTATACCCTGAGCATTTCAAGCAAAATGGCCAGATTCCTGAAACGGCGGAGGATTTGGTGATCGAAGCGATCGATATTCCGGACGGGCTTTTGAAGGGTGATACTGAAATCGTTTCATTTGAGGCTGCGGCACCAGGCACATCAGTGGATTTGACACTGTTTGAAGCCTTCAATTCCATTGCTGCCTTTGAACTGAAAGGCAGCAATTCGCAGGATGTGACCGATTCAATTAGACACATTCAGCAGCATGCGAAGCTGACGGCAAAGTATGTGCTGCCAGTATGAAACAGTTAAAGCCCAACTCTAAATACTTGCTTTACGGGCAGGCGCTATCGTTTATGGGAGACTATTGTGTTCTCCCGGCCCTGCTCATTTTGTCTACATATTATCATGACTATTGGGTGACGTCTGGGGTTATCGTGGTCAGAAGCATTCCGATGGTGTTCCAGCCGTTTTTGGGGGTTCTGGTCGACAGGTTAGACAGAATGAAGATCATGCTGTGGACGGATATCATCAGGGGTTTGATCTTTTTGGGGCTCACATTTCTTCCAAAAGGAGAGTACCCGCTTGTATTTTTGGCCCTTCTGTTTATTTCTTATGGAAGCGGCGTGTTTTTTAATCCGGCCCGTCTCGCTGTCATGTCATCATTGGAGTCTGATATTAAAAGCATCAACACGTTATTCGCAAAAGCGACGACCATCTCCATTATCGTCGGGGCGGCTGCCGGAGGGCTTTTTCTGTTAGGCGGATCTGTAGAGCTTGCTGTTGCCTTCAACGGTGTGACATACCTCGTTTCGGCCTTTTTTATCAGCCGCATCAAGCTCCAATTCGTGCCGATTCAATCTGAAAACATAAAAGAGGCCTTTCATTCTTTTAAAGAAGGGCTAAAGGAAATCAAAACAAATGCTTACGTATTAAACGCTATGTTTACAATGATTACGATGGCTTTGCTGTGGGGGATTGTGTACAGTTATTTTCCAATTGTCAGCCGCTTTTTGGGTGACGGGGAAATCGGCAACTTTATTCTCACGTTTTGCATCGGCTTTGGCGGCTTCATCGGAGCGGCGCTTGTCAGCAAATGGGGTTTTAACAACAATAGAGGACTGACGTACTTTACCGTACTATCCATTGTTTCGCTGGCGCTGTTTTTATTTACGCCGATTTTCGCTGTCGCTGTCATCGCTGCTGTCCTCTTTTTCATCGCGATGGAATATGGGGAAGTGCTTGCAAAGGTGAAGGTTCAGGAGAACGCGGCGAATCAGATTCAGGGGCGCATTTTTTCGGTGGCGGAAGCGTCAATTGGATTTTGTATTTCTGTTGGTTCGATGTTAATCAATGTCTTCAATGCCCCGGTCATTATGGGACTGATAATTGTGATCGTAAGCGGATTGTTTTTGCATACGAAGCTCGTCAATAAATCGTTTTTGGAACGGGATAACAAAACGGAGCAAAAAGGAGTCTTTTAGATGGAAATAACACCGTCCGACGTCATCAAGACACTTCCAAAGCAAGAGTTTTCTCTCGTTTTTCAAAAGGTGAAGGAAATGGAAAAAACGGGGGTCGATATCATTAATCTCGGGCAAGGAAATCCTGACCTTCCGACTCCCCCACATATTGTGGAAGCTTTGCGTGAGGCGTCTCTGAATCCTTCATTTCACGGATACGGCCCATTCAGGGGTTACCCTTTTTTGAAGGAAGCCATCGCTGCTTTCTATAAAAGAGAATACGGAGTTTCGATCAATCCTGAAACGGAAGTTGCGCTCTTCGGGGGCGGGAAAGCCGGCTTGTATGTGCTGACACAATGCCTGCTCAATCCGGGAGACATCGCTTTGGTTCCGAATCCCGGCTATCCTGAATACATGTCAGGGATTGCGATGGCGCGAGCTGAGCTTCACGACATGCCGCTGTATGAGGGAAATGGCTATCTTCCCGATTTTGAAAAGATCAACCCCGCCGTGCTGAAAAAAGCGAAGCTCATGTTTTTAAACTATCCGAATAACCCGACGGGAGCTGTGGCGGATACGGCTTTTTATGCAAAAGCGGCAGCTTTTGCGAAAGAGCACAAGATCCACTTGATTCATGATTTTGCATATGGCGCGTTTGAATTTGATAAAAAACCGGCCAGCTTTCTTGAGGCAGAGGATGCCAAAGCTGTCGGGGCAGAGCTGTATTCATTTTCAAAAACATTTAACATGGCCGGATGGAGAATGGCGTTTGCCGTCGGGAATGAAAAGATCATTCAGGCCGTCAATGAATTTCAGGATCATGTATTTGTCGGCATGTTCGGCGGACTGCAGCAGGCGGCGAGTGCAGCACTTTCGGGAGATCCGGAGCAAACGGAATCGTTGAAACGAATCTACGAGGAACGAATTGACTTTTTTACGGAGATGTGTGAAAAAGAACTGGGCTGGAAGATAGAAAAGCCAAAAGGGACGTTTTACGTATGGGCTGAGATTCCGAAAGTGTTTGAAACATCTCATCAATTCTCCGATTACTTGCTGGAACATGCCCATGTTGTGGTCACGCCGGGCGACATATTCGGAAGCAACGGAAATAGGCATGTCAGAATATCAATGGTGTCGAAGCAGGAGGATCTGCGGGAATTTGTCATGCGGATTCAAAAGCTGAACCTAAAGTTTGCATCATTACAAGAAGCATCCCGCTAAAAAGCGGGATTTTTTTATATGCTTTTCATGCTGCCGCCATCAGCGGAAATTTGCTGTCCGGTGATATAGGAGGCTTCCTCAGAGGCGAGAAACGCGGCGAGCGCCGCGGTTTCTTCGGCTGATCCGACACGTTTCATCGGAATCCCGGAGGCAATCTGTGCTTCTGCTTCTTGTTTGGATATGCTGTTCTTTTTCATCACATTTTCCACAAATTGATGGTAACGGTCTGTAGCGATAAAACCAGGATTCAGGCAGTTGACAGTAATGTTGTGAGGGGCAAGCTGGATGGAAATATTTTTACTCGCGTTAACTAAAGCAGCATTCATCATACTGTTTGTGAACATATTGGCGCCCGGTTCTTTCCAAAGATTCCCGACGATGTTGATGATTCTGCCAAACTCATTTTGTTTCATCAGTGAGGCGGCACGCTTGATAGCGTCAATATAGGCGACGGTTTTCTGTGTAAACGTGGCCGTCATATCCTCTGTATTGCAGTTTTCGAATGTGTCAGGCGCGCCGCCCGGGATATTATTAATCAGAACATCAAGCCGTCCGCACTGAGATTCGATTTGATGAAAAATGCCGGCTCTCGTATCTTGGTTAGACATATCGCCCGCAAGGACTATGACACTCGCATCAGGATGCTTGGCCAAAATGTCTTTTTTGACAGGCTCAATATTGTCCAAGTTTCGTGAATTAATGACGAGAGAAAAATGCTGGTCTGCTAGCTTCAGAGCGATTGCTTTTCCGATCCCTTGACTGGCTCCCATAATAAACGCGGTTCGTTTTGACAAATTACTGCACCCCTTTGAAAAAAATGGATTATGATTATCTCCATCGTAAGAAAAAACAGAGAAAATAGCAAATTTTATTTAAATTCTGATAAAGGGGAATTGAAAAACTCCCGCCGGCCAGGGCGGGAGCAGGTATTATACATATAGGAATTGTGGAAGTGTCTCAAGCGAAAGGCGGTTGCCGACAAAGAATGAACCGAATTCGCCGTAGCGGGCGCTGACTTCGTCAAAACGCATTTCATACACAAGCTTTTTGAATTGAAGCACATCATCACTGAATAGTGTAACGCCCCATTCGTAATCGTCAAAGCCGACTGAGCCGGTGATGATTTGTTTGACTTTGCCCGCATAGCTGCGGCCGATTAAGCCGTGGCTCCTCATCAAATTTCTGCGTTCTTCCATTGAAAGCATGTACCAGTTGTCGTTACCGGATCTTCTTTTATCCATTGGATAGAAACATACATATTTTGATTCAGGCAGTTCAGGGTAAAGGCGCGCACGCACATGCGGATTTTCGTAAGGGTCGCCGTCGCCGCTTGCCAAGTAGTTGCTCAGCTCTACCACTGATACGTAGGAGTAAGCCGGAATGGTGAACTCGGCAAGTCTTGATTTGTTGAATTCGAGCTCAATTTCATTCAATTCTTCCATTGTAGGACGAAGAATCATCAGCATAAAATCTGCTTTTTGGCCGACGATGCTGTAAAGAGTCTGTGACCCTTTTCCTTCTTTTTGGGCTACGCCCCATTTTTCAAGCAATCCTGTGAATTCATGTATGATAGATTGGCGCTCATCACTGGACAGCATCTTCCAGGAAGTCCAGTCCATTGTGCGGAAATCATGAAGCGCATACCAGCCGTCAAGCGTTTTCGCCGCTTCATTGGTCATTTGCTGTTCACTCATTTATCTTCACTCCTATTACTTTTCATGATTGCCTTCACTATATCATAGTTTATCCGATTCTACTGTGGAGAAACCTTGAACATCCAATTCGCATAACTCCATAAAAATAAGAGATGCTATAAGGAAAGAATGAGCCACTTAAATTAATTAGAAAAATAAGATTTTTTCATGAAAGCGCTATAATGAAAGTTGGCTGTTTGAATTTGATTGGAAGAAGAGTATGCTAGTAAAAGAAAGCGTTTTTGTAACTTTTTGAGGAGGTTTTATCGTGGCAGATTTATTTTCAACAGTGCAAGAAAAAGTAGCTGGAAAAGATGTTAAAATTGTATTCCCTGAAGGCTTAGACGAGCGTATTTTAGAAGCGGTCAGCAAGCTTGCAGGAAACAAAGTGCTGAATCCGATTGTGATCGGCAATGAAAATGAGATCCAAGCAAAAGCAAAAGAGCTGAATCTGGCGCTGGATGGCGTTGAGATTTATGATCCTCATACATATGAAGGCATGGAAGACCTTGTACAAGCATTCGTAGAACGCCGTAAAGGCAAAGCGACAGAAGAACAGGCTCGTAAAGCGTTATTAGATGAGAACTACTTCGGTACTATGCTGGTGTACAAAGGCCTTGCACACGGCCTTGTGAGCGGAGCGGCTCATTCAACAGCCGATACTGTCCGCCCTGCTCTTCAAATCATTAAAACAAAAGAAGGCGTGAAAAAGACTTCCGGCGTTTTCATCATGGCTCGCGGAGAAGAGCAATATGTATTCGCCGATTGCGCGATCAACATTGCGCCTGACAGCCAAGATCTTGCCGAGATTGCGATCGAAAGTGCCAATACAGCAAAAATGTTCGACATTGAGCCTCGCGTGGCAATGCTCAGCTTCTCGACAAAAGGCTCAGCAAAATCTGATGAAACAGAAAAAGTAGCTGATGCTGTGAAAATCGCCAAAGAAAAAGCGCCTGAACTGACACTTGACGGCGAATTCCAATTCGATGCTGCATTTGTTCCATCTGTAGCTGAGAAAAAAGCGCCGGATTCCGATATCAAAGGGGATGCTAACGTATTCGTATTCCCAAGCCTTGAAGCAGGCAACATCGGCTATAAAATCGCTCAGCGTTTAGGCAACTTTGAAGCGGTAGGACCAATCCTGCAAGGCTTAAATATGCCTGTAAACGACCTTTCAAGAGGATGTAACGCTGAGGATGTTTACAACCTCGCATTAATTACAGCTGTTCAAGCACTGTAATAAAATGAAGACGATGGCAGCTCTCTTCCGGAGGGCTGCTTTTTTTGCGCCTTCGTATAGCCTTCTTTACCAAGACTGATGATATGAGTACAATAAAGAAAACGAATCATAACGATGTATTTCATTAATGACAGGGGTGGGGTTTTTGTATTACGACGTGCTGAAAACATTTATAGCGGTAGTAGAAGAAAAAAACTTCACAAAAGCGGCGGAAAAGCTGATGATCTCCCAGCCCAGCGTCAGCCTGCATATCAAAAATCTTGAGAAAGAATTTCAAACAGCCCTCCTGAACCGATCGCCAAAACACTTTACGACAACGCCGACAGGGGACATTTTGTATCAAAGAGCAAAGCAAATGGTATTTCTCTACGAGCAAGCAAAGGCTGAAATCTATGCGCATCATCACTATGTGAAAGGCGAATTGAAAATAGCTGCCAGCTTTACGATCGGAGAGTATATTCTTCCGCCGCTATTGGCCCAGCTGCAAAAGCTGTATCCAGAGCTGAACCTCGATGTCATGATTGGCAATACAGAGGAGGTCAGTGAACGTGTGCGGATGCTTCAGGCCGATATCGGGCTGATTGAAGGACATACAAATGAGAATGAACTTGAAATTGAGCCGTTCATGGAGGATGAAATGTGCATTGCCGCGCCGAATCAGCACCCGCTGGCGGGACGGAGTGATATTTCAATCAGCGATTTGCAAAACGAAGCGTGGGTGACAAGAGAGAAAGGCTCCGGAACGAGAGAATTTCTCGACCATGTCCTCAGCTCAAACGGACTGCGGCCAAAGTCGATGTTCACCATCAGCAGCAATCAAGGGGTAAAAGAAGCGGTGATCAGCGGCATGGGACTGTCGGTTTTATCCAGAAGCGTGCTGCACAAGGATTTGATCCATCGAGAAATTTCCATTCTCCAGATAAAAGATTTCTCGTTGAAGCGCAAGTTGTCTTACATTCATTCACCTCTTATGGAGAATACAAAAAACAAAGAAATTTTCATTACAATGCTGAAAAGCAATTATCAATCACAGCGGCTGAAATGATATAATAGTGTTCGTTCATAAGCCTAACATGAAAGGGTTTTACATAGATGGCAAACCAACCGATTGATTTACTGATGCAGCCGACATGGAGAGTCATTGACCAATCCAGTCTCGGCCCTTTATTTGACGCGAAGCAATCCTTCGCAATGGACGATACGCTGTGCATGTCCGTCGGAAAAGGCGTGTCGCCGGCGACAGCGCGCTCCTGGGTGCACCACAATACAATTGTCCTTGGAATACAGGATACGCGCCTCCCGTTTTTGCAGGACGGTATCTCTTTCTTGGAGAACGAAGGATACCGTGTGATTGTACGCAATTCCGGCGGCCTTGCCGTCGTTTTGGATGAAGGCGTTTTAAATATCTCGCTCATATTCGAGGATGAAAAGAAAGGCATCGATATAGACAAAGGATACGAAGCGATGGTTGAGCTGATGAGACGGATGCTAAGCCCATACAACGCAAAGATCGAAGCCTATGAAATTGAAGGCTCGTATTGTCCGGGCAGCTATGACCTCAGCATCAATGGCAAAAAGTTCGCCGGCATCTCTCAAAGACGCGTTCGCGGCGGAGTCGCAGTTCAAATTTATCTATGCGCGGACAAAAGCGGCAGTGAAAGAGCCGATTTGATCAGACGGTTCTACGAAGCGGCGCTAAAGGACAGACAAAACGATAAAAAAGGCGTCTATCCCGAGATCCGTCCGGAAACGATGGCGTCCCTAAGCGAGCTATTGCAAACAGACATCTCCGTACAAGACTTAATGTTCGCTTTACTGACAGAATTAAAAGCGTTAAGCACCCATCTATACTCAGCCGGGCTGTCCATCGATGAGGAAATGGCATTTGAGAAAAACCTCGTCCGAATGGCTGAACGGAATGCAAAGGTATTTGGGTGAACGTTCTTCGCATGCCAGCCGTATCCGGCGGGCATGCATTTTTTATTTCAAGCGGCATGTTATCTCCAATCATCTTGTTTTCAGATAAATCCTTCTTACATGCGGATAACCATGACAAAAAGAAAAACGGTAAAATGAAATCAGCATCCATATACAAAGGGGAGAGGCAGATGAAAGGGAATGTTTACAGCCTGTTTGTGCTGATCGCGGCTTTTTTCTGGGGAACCACGGGAACCGTTCAGGCAATGGCTCCAGAAAACTCCACACCGCTGGCATTTGGAGCGTTCAGATTATTAATAGGAGGAAGCGCCATGCTGCTAGCGGTTTGGATGAGCCGTGAGCTTGACGTGAAAAATTGGTCATGGCCGCTCGTGTTATCGGCAGCAGTTTGTATGGCGTGTTACCAGCCGCTGTTTTTCACAGCTGTTAAAGAAACCGGAATTGCGGTAGGGACTGTGATTGCGATCGGAAGTGCGCCTATTATTGCCGGGAGCATGGAGTGGGCTGTCTTGAAAAAACGCCCGCAAAACTCGTGGTGGATCGCGACTGTATTGGCTTTAGCCGGTTGCTGGCTCCTGTTTTCCGACGGTTCGAATGTCCGGATTGATGTGGCTGGCGTGCTTATGGCGCTTGGAGCTGGTGCTTCTTTTGCTGGTTATACGCTCATCAGTAAAGCGATGATGAAAACCCAGCCTCCACGAGCAACCTCCGCCGTTGTCTTTATGATCAGCGCCATCCTGCTGACGCCGCTTTTATGGCAATCAGATATCTCGTGGATATTGACACCGAGAGGATTCGGAACGAGCCTTTATATCGGCCTAATCGCAACATGCGCCGCATACTTTTTGTTTGCGAAAGGGCTTACCGGGGTTCCGGCCTCGGCGGCAGTCACGCTTTCTTTAGCTGAACCGCTGACGGCCTCATTGCTGGGCGTATTTTTCATAGGGGAAATGCTTTCACTTTCCTCGTGGTTCGGCATTGCGCTGATGATGCTGGGGCTTCTGGTCATTTCCGCTGCGCCGCGTAAACAAAAAACGGCCGAGGCAGCTCACTTGTCTTAATAGATTCACATAAGCTTGGCCTCATTTTACAAGAATAGAGTAAACTGCTGCAAAATGATAAAAACCTCTTTTCTCAATGGAAAAGGGGATTTTGCGCATGCCGAAAATCCCAAAACAGCTGCTGGTTTTGGGATTTCTCTAACTTATTCTGCCATTTTTTCTAAATTGCCGTTTCGGTCCATTTTGAAGGACGGAGAGGCATGTTCATCTTCTTCAAATAAAACTAGCTTTCTGGCTCTATTCATAATTTTCACTAAGGTTTCGTAATCTTCTTGGATTGTTTTTTGGTCTTTTTCCAGCTTTTGAACTTCTGCCTCAAGCTGTTCCGTTTTGCTTTGCAATTCTTGATTTTCTTTCTTTAAACGTTCGTTTTCCATCCTTAATGCCGATGATTGCTCGTTATTTCCTTCATAATTCTGCAGGAAGCGGATCACATCATCCATCGTCATCTCAGGCGCGGCTGAAGGCGTTTGAGGAGACAATAAGTGTGATAGACTAGCTAACTCTTCCTTAAAGCTTTCGTCTACAAAAGGCATGTGTTCGCCTGACAGTAAAGGCTGCTGCTCATTTTCGGCTGTCGGAGTTTCAGCTTTCGCCTGTTCCTCCAGCATTGCAGTTTCTTGAATTGTTTCAGGATCAACCGCAGGTGGCTGATATAATAGTCTTTTCTTTGCGGGCTGCCCGTTTCCGAGCGCTCTCATTCGCTGTTTTCGCTGTTTTTTCGCAAGCTGAAGCGCTTTTTCATATTGATGGCGGACGACCGCGTTCCATCTGAATCCGCAGGCTGCGGATGTCCGGTTTAATTGATCTCCGACTTCTTCAAAGGCGTTCAGCTGAGTGCTGCCCTCCCTCACATGCCGGAGCACTGTTTCGGCTAAAAGCAGATCATTTTCTTCTGACCAAGCGTCTTGTCGCTGTTTTGTCATTTATCTCAACTCCCATTTTTCGTTTCATGGTATTAGAGTGTCCAATTTGGAAAATATTTATACAAGTTGGCTGAAAGAATAGGAGATACGAAGGATGGAGCGGCTTGCAGGAACAGTCGAATCCTTGTAAAATGAAGAGCGATGTGATTTTTTTGAAAAGCGATTTTAAGTTTATTCACATAGATGAACATAGAAATGAAGGGAAGCGTACGTCATGGCTAATGAATTTCGAGTGTGTGATGATTGCCAAGCCACTAATATCAAAACATTGCTGCCGCGTTTAAAAGAAGTGGACCCGGATGCAAAGGTTGAGGTAGGGTGCCAATCTTATTGCGGGCCCGGACGGAAAAAATCATTTGCTTTTGTGAACAATCGCCCGCTGTCAGCTCCGACAGAGGATGAGCTGATTGATAAAGTAAAAAAGAAAATAAAAAAGTAAAAACATATTTTTTCATAGCCTCGGCCTCAGGTCAGGCTTTTTTGCTTCGCAGAATGTGTGTTTTGTGAAGGTGGAACAAATCGCCGGGCAAATTCAAGGATGTTTTCAAAGAATAGAGTCGATATAATAGAAACACGGCTAAAAAAAAGAGGGAATGACGATGGCGTATCCAAATGGAAAATTATCAGAAGAAAAAGTGTTTAAAGATCCGGTGCACCGCTATGTTCATGTTCGGGACAAGCTGATATGGGATTTGATCGGTACCCGTGAATTTCAGCGTCTCCGCAGAATTAAGCAGCTCGGCACGACGTATTTGACGTTCCACGGCGCTGAGCACAGCCGGTTTAACCATTCTCTCGGTGTCTATGAAATTGTCAGGAGAATGGTCGATGATGTCTTTAAAGGCCGCCCTGAATGGGATGACAGTGAGCGCGAACTCTGTTTGGCCGCGGCGCTGCTTCATGATCTCGGGCACGGACCGTTCTCACATTCATTTGAAAAAGTCTTTCACCTTGACCACGAAGATTTTACAAGGGAAATCATTTTGGGGGACACAGAGGTCAATCAGGTGCTCAGAAAGGTGAGCCCGCGTTTCCCGCAGGATGTTGCTGAAGTCATTGCCAAAACATATAAAAACAAGCAAGTGGTCAGCCTGATTTCGAGTCAAATTGACGCGGACCGCATGGATTACCTGCAGCGCGACGCTTATTATACAGGCGTCAGTTACGGCCATTTTGATATGGAGCGGATTCTTCGCGTGATGCGCCCGCGCGAGGATCAGATCGTCATTAAAGAAAGCGGGATGCACGCTGTCGAAGACTATATCATGAGCCGCTACCAAATGTACTGGCAGGTATATTTCCATCCAGTGACAAGAAGCGCGGAGGTTATACTAACGAAGATTCTTCACAGAGCGAAGCAGCTTCATGATGAAGGCTATGTCTTCACTCACGCTCCGGTTCATTTCTATTCTATTTTTGAAGGGAAATTGATACTGGAGGATTATGTGAAGCTGGATGAATCTATTATTTTGTATTACTTCCAGGCCTGGGAGGATGAAGAGGACGCGATTTTATCCGATTTGTGCCGCAGATTCATTAACCGCCAGCTGTTCCAATACGTTGAATTCAATCCGAATGAAGAAATGTCGGCTTATTTTGAGCTGACTTCATTGTTCAAAGAGGCGGGAATCGATCCGAGCTATTATTTGGTCGTTGATTCTTCTTCTGATCTGCCATACGATTTTTACCGTCCGGGAGAGGAAGAGGAGCGTCTGCCGATCCATCTCTTGACGCAAAACGGCCAAATTAAAGAACTGTCCAGACAGTCGGCTATTGTGGAATCCATCTCCGGGAAACGGCGGACGGACCACAAGCTGTACTATCCGAAGGACTTGATTTGTGACGGCTCTGAATACCCGGAAGCGAAAATGAAAATCCGGCAGCTGCTGGGACTGACATAGAAATTGGAAAGAAGGAAAAAGGAGATGTCGGGAATTTGTTGAAAGAACATGCAAAACTGATGAAGGTGTTCTCGGATTCTGGAGAAATCATCGGGCGGAAGAAGCTGCAGAAAATGATTTATATCGCCAAGAAAATGCAGTTTCCTTTCTATGAGAAATATGATTTTCACTTTTATGGACCGTATTCAGAAGAACTGACGCTCCAGATTGAAGAGCTGTGCAACCTTGGATTTCTGGATGAGGTGAAGGAAAAAAAGGGCGGCTACTTTCAATACCGTTATTCACTGACCGAGACAGGCTCCGCATTTTTAGACCATGCAGATTTGGATATGCCAGACATTAAGGGCTATATCGACAGTGTGAACAGCCGTTCATCGCGGTTTTTAGAGCTGGTTTCCACGATCCTTTACTTTGACGGGCTTGAGGCCGAGGAAAAGAAAGAAAAAGTCTTTACAATCAAAAGCAAGCAAAAATATACGAATGAAGAATATGACGAAGCGCTTCAATACATAGAGGAATTGAAGCAGATTTGTTAACCATACAGAGCATCTTTTGCTTTTTTTAACAAAAAAGATTGCTGTTTTAAAAAATTTATTGTAAAATATATGAAATCATTTAACAATCAGTAATGTATACAGGCACTGATAAGGACATGAGATGCTTTTTACGGTTTCCAGAGAGGGAAGAACAGCTGAGATCTTCCTAACGCAGGGAAAGCAGCTTACCGCCTTTGAGCCGTATCGGGGAACTAAAGTATCCGATACCGTCATGCTGCGTTAAAGCACCTTAAAGCCGATACACCATGTGTGTGATCGGGAATTTGGGTGGAACCACGGATCATAAACACATTCGTCCCTTGTAGAGGGATGGATGTGTTTTTTTTATGAGTTGAATACATGCGAAGAAAAGGATACGAATGATATTTACGGTTTTCAGAGAGGGAAGGAAAGGTGAGAGCTTCCCAGCTTAGGAATATCGTTTACCGCCTTGGAGCAGCATTGGGGAACTGAAGTATCCAATGCCGTCTATGCTGCGTTACAGCACCGAGCCGATAAACATAGCGTTTGTCGGGAATTTGGGTGGAACCACGGATCATAAACACATTCGTCCCTTGTATAGGGATGGATGTGTTTTTTTTATGAATTGAATACATGCGAAGAAAAGGACACGAATGGTCGTTACGGTTTTCAGAGAGGGAAGGAAAGGTGAGAGCTTCCCAGCTTAGGATGATCATTTACCGCCTTGGAGCAGCATTGGGGAACTGAAGTATCCAATGCCGTCTATGCTGCGTTATAGCACCAAGCCGACAACATAGCTTTTGTCGGGAATTTGGGTGGAACCACGGGTGAATCACACACTCGTCCCTTTCAGCGGGACGGGTGTGTTTTTTTATATACAAAAATAATGAAGGAGTGTTTAAAAAATGAATAAACATGTACACATTGAGCTTCCCGACGGACAGGTCAAGGAATACCCGAAAGGCATTGCAGTCAAAGATGTAGCGGGTTTTATCAGCTCCAGCCTGCAAAAGAAGGCGGCTGCGGGGCAGGTCAACGGCAAGCTCGTTGATCTCAGTTTTAAGCTGGAGGAGGATGCCAAGCTTTCGATTATCACCCTTGATTCACAAGAAGGCTTGCAGGTATTCCGCCACACATCAGCGCACATATTGGCTCAAGCTGTGAAACGCCTGTATGGAGAAGTGTCATTGGGGATAGGTCCAGTGATTGAAGACGGCTTCTACTATGACATGAAGCTGGAGCACAGTTTGACATCAGGAGACTTAGAAGCCATCGAAAAAGAAATGAAGAACATTATGAATGAGAACCATGAGATCAAACGAATTGAGGTTTCTTACGAAGAGGCAGAAGAGCTGTTTGCCAAAAAAGGCGAGCCGTTTAAACTGGAGATTTTGAAGGATCTTCCGCGCGGAGCGGATATCACGCTGTACCAGCAGGGAGAATTTGTTGACCTGTGCCGCGGGCCGCACCTTCCTTCTACAGGAATGATCAAGGCGTTCAAACTGACAAGAGTATCCGGCGCTTATTGGCGCGGAGACAGCGAAAATGAAGTCCTGCAACGGGTGTGCGGGGTTGCGTTTCCCAAGAAAAAAGAGCTCGATGCGCATCTGCATATGCTGGAAGAAGCGGCAAAACGAGACCACCGCAAGCTGGGCAAACAACTAGGGCTGTTTATGTTTTCTGAAGAAGCACCGGGCATGCCGTTTTATTTGCCGAAAGGGCAGGTTGTCCGTAATGAGCTGGAACGCTTCTCGCGTGAGCTGCAAACAAAGGCCGGCTATGATGAGGTGCGTACGCCGTTTATGATGAATCAGCGGTTATGGGAGCAGTCTGGCCACTGGGATCATTATCGCGACAATATGTATTTTTCAGAAGTGGATGAGACAAAATTCGCCATGAAGCCGATGAATTGTCCCGGCCATATGCTCATCTTTAAAAACAGCCTTTATTCTTATCGGGATCTGCCGATTCGCATGGCGGAATTCGGCCAGGTGCATCGCCATGAATACAGCGGTGCTTTAAATGGAATGCTTCGCGTTCGGACATTCTGCCAGGATGACGCGCATATCTTCGTTCGTGAGGATCAAATTGAGAGCGAGATCAAAGAAGCGATTGGGCTGATTGACGAGGTATATCGCACTTTTGGTTTTGAGTATTCGGTTGAGCTTTCGACTCGCCCGGAGGATTCTTTAGGCGATGACAGCCTTTGGGAATCATCGGAACGCGCCTTAGCACACGTCCTTGAGAAGCTTGGCCTCCCTTATGAAATCAACGAAGGTGACGGGGCGTTTTACGGGCCGAAAATCGATTTTCACATCAAAGATGCCCTGAAACGAAGCCACCAATGCGCGACCATTCAGCTTGATTTTCAAATGCCGGAAAAATTTGGTTTAACATATATCAATGAACACAATGAAAAGGTTCGGCCCGTCGTCATTCACAGAGCGGTATTCGGCTCGATCGACCGTTTCTTCGGCATTTTGATCGAGCATTTCGGCGGGGCTTTCCCAGTCTGGCTCGCACCGGTCCAGGCACAGATCATACCGGTTTCGCACGTTCACTTGGACTATTGCAGAAAGGTGCAGGCAGAGCTGAAGCAGCTGGGAATACGAGCTGGCATTGATGAGCGCAATGAGAAACTTGGATACAAAATCAGAGAGTCCCAGATGCAGAAAATCCCGTACGTGCTTGTGCTTGGAGATCATGAAGAGCAGCATGATGCGGTAAACGTCCGCCAATTCGGGCATCAGGAGAGTGAACACGCCCCTTTTCAGACATTTAAAGATAAGCTTGTCAAACAGGTGAAAAATCGAGGCATGTAGGAGAAAAGCTGCGGATTCTCATTTTGCTTTTTTGACTTTCCCTATTCGGAATCAGTAAAATAATAAGTAAATCAAATCGTTCGTATGTTTTGAATGCATCTCGAAATGGGGAAATTGACATGGACCATGACAAACTGGAAGCAAATTTGCTGGATCACGCACTTACAAAATACTTGAAAACCACCAAGCAATTAGATGAAGCGACCGTTCCGAAACACGTAAATAATGTAAGAGGATTTATTCTGCGGATCATATACAGACATGGGAGCTGCACCATAAAGGATATACTAAAGGAAGTCACATTGTCTCCTTCTGCCACAACCACCGCTCTCAATCATTTAGAGCAGGAGGGGTTTATTGAGCGATCGAGAAATAACAATGACCGCCGCACTGTATGGATTACGCTTTCTGATTTGGGCCGGGGAGCGGCTCAGCAAATGATCGAAAACCGCCAGCAGCTGATTGACGGCATGTTTGAACGTTTAACAGCCGAAGAGAAACAGTCGTTATTATCAATTATTGAGAAGCTGACCCAATAGGGATAGAAAAAGCCGGTGTGCGAAACGCCGGCTTTATAGAGACTATTCCATATCGCTCAGGCGTTTGCCCGCGACGGCATAATGGTCTTTTCTCATTTCTTCTATAAATACAACAATTTTTTCTTCAGAAGCACCGGTTGTTTCCTTTACGGCTTCTGTTACTTTCTCGACAAGGTTGCGTTTTTGCTCGTCTGTACGGCCTTCGAGCATTTTGACGGTTACGTATGGCATGGGTGTTGAATCCTCCTTTATCTCGTTTCCTCTCTTTAGAAAAAGAGGCTTCTTATAGTATACTGAATAAAGTAAATTCTTGCATTTTTAGAAAGAGGGATATCTCACTTGGACCGTTTTTTTTATTATCCGTTATCTTTAATGCCATACCTCGTCATCACGTTAATTGTGTCGTTTACGGTGCATGAGCTTGCCCATGCTTATGTCGCTTACAAGTTCGGTGATGATACGGCGAAAAAACAAGGAAGACTGACGCTCAATCCCATTAAACACCTTGATCCGTTAGGAACCATTTTGATACTGGTGGCCGGCTTCGGATGGGCGCGTCCTATTCCCGTCAATCGCCGCTTCTTTAAGAAACCTCGGCTTGCCGGCGTGCTCGTATCAATCGCCGGACCCGTCAGTAACCTGATTCTTGCGTTTATCGGTTTCTTTTTGTTAGTGTTGATGCATGCATACGGAATGGAGCAGCTTGCGGCATTCAGCACTGGACTTGATCAGTTCTTTTCGATTTGGATTCAGCTGAATCTTGTTTTGTTTTTATTCAATCTGCTGCCGCTGCCGCCGCTCGATGGCTATCGAATCATTGAAGATCTCGTTCCGCCGGGGGTGCGTGCCAAGATGACGCAGGCGGAGAGCTACGGCTTTATTGTCTTTTTGGTTCTGTTTGTGACACCGCTCGGATCTTACGTGCTTTGGCCGATGCTCAATGCCGGAAGAGATCAGATTTTACAGCTGTTTTCAGCGATATTTCAACCGCTTTTGTAGGAGGTAGAACTCATGGAAGAAAAAAAGAAAAAATCAATCGGGTTTAATATTATCAAAAGTGATCCGACAGACGGACACGGCGGTTTCGGCGTAGGAGCGCTCAGCCTCGATAACATTTCCCCCGTATTCGTCGATGTAGAGGAAAAAGAAGCGTTCGTTGATATCGGCGCCATGCACGCCCGCAGCACCGTTGAAAAAGGAATTAAATTTCTGCCGAACAAAGAAGAAGTTCCGAACGGCAAACCATACTGGCTTGTCTGGGTGACGATTGACAGAAGAGAAGAGGGGCCTTATTACGCTGGTGTGACAGCCTGTGAACTGACGGTTGACAGAAGCATCAGAAGAGGCTACAAATCGCTGCCTGAGCATGTGAATCTGATGGATAAATCCATGAAACGGAACATTATCATTGATAAAATGGACGACAGCTCGAAGCGTGTGCTCGGCGAGTTTCTGAAAAATCATGATCAGGGACTATGGGATCGGTCACCAGATGAATTAAAAAAAGGCCTTTTTCCGGAAGATAATTAGTTTGTGAACGTTCTGTGAACTTTTAGAAAATTTGTACTATTTTTCGTAAACATTGAGTAAACTGGTGATACAGAAATAGGACATGGAAAATCCCGAGCCGAACCAAGACTCGGGGTTTTTCATTTTTTAGGGGGATAGGATGTACGAAACCATTCGAATCGGTGATTGGGTATTAAAGCCGATATGGAAGAAACGAGAAAACAACACTTTATCCCCGAAGGATTCCCGAAACCGATTGTTCAGCTCGATTGCATCCAAGGATTATGAAGGAACCATACGAATAACCCGGCCTCCGAGAAGCCGGGTTATTTTCAATGATTCCGCCCCAGCCATTTGTCCCACCATTTTTTCGGGGAAACGGGGCTTTCTTTGACTGGAAGCCGGTCTTTTGTTGGTTTTGCGGGTTCAGCGCCATAGCACACGTTCGACGGTTCAGTGCCTTTCACAAAATACGTGTAGTGCTTGGCTGCGCAGCCGGGGCCGGATGTGTAGCCCGTTGCCGGATCAATGTATACGCCGGTTACGCCTTTTGGCGGTTTGAATGCTGTTTCTGGTTCTCCTTTGAGCGCATCCTCCATGAAGTCCGCCCAAATCGTTTTGGCATAGCTTTTCTCTTCGACCGAGTCGATGGTGCTATTTTTGTCATAGCCCGTCCACACGCCTGCGGCCAGATTCGGATTGAAGCCGATCATCCAGCTGTCTGCGCTGGTGGTGCCTGATTTTCCTGCATACGTTCTTGTCAGGCGGTTGGCGATCGTCCGTCCGGTTACCGATGTATAGCCGTTTAAATCTGTATCAAACATGCCTGTCATCATATTCGCCGTAACAAAGGCGGCTTTTTCATCAAGCACCTGTTTATGCTGATTCGGATTTTCATACAGCACATGCCCCGCCGCGTCTGTGACCCTTGAAATAAAAGCCGGTTCGATTTTCTTCCCGCCATTGGCGAGCATGGCGTAGGCATTGACCATCTCAATCGGGCGCACGGGTTCGGTGCCGAGTGCCAGAGACGGCAGTTTTTGAAAATGGGCAGTGATGCCGAACTCTTTTGCCGCCTGTACGAGCTTGTTCATGCCGAGAAATAGATGTGTTTTCACAGCGTAAATGTTGTCGGAAAGCGCCAGCGCCTGCAGAAGCGTAATGGGCTTGTTGGCGTAGTATCCGTTATAGTTGCTTGGAGAATACGTTTCTCCCTTCGCGTCAATTTGAAACTCGGTTTCTTCGCTTTTCATCAAGGTGACAGGCGTAAATCCGCTCTGAATCGCTTTGTAGTATAGCAACGGCTTGATTGTCGAAGCAGGCTGGCGTTTCGCCTGTGTCGCCCGGTCAAATGGGCTTTTTTGATAATCTCTGCCGCCGACTAGAGCGAGAACGTTTCCGGTGCGGGGATCAATGGCTGAAAATCCGACTTGAATATCTGAGCCGGCGTTAACCGTTTCGGTAATGGTCTCCTCGGCGATGCGCTGCATCCGTTTATCTACCGTTGTATAGACATTTAACCCGCTCGTTTCAATTTGCGCCCGCGTCATGCCGAGCTTCTTCTCCAGCTCTCTCATCGCATTGTCATAGAAATAAGGGGCTTTTCTCTTGGAAACTTGTTTATTCAAAGGCTGATAGGAAAGAGGTTCCCGGATCAGTTCATCCGCTTTTTTCTGGCTGATCATCCGTTGCTTTTCCATCATCCGCACAATCGTTTTCTGGCGATCCTTGGCCTTCGTTTCATTGACATACGGCGAATAGCCGGAAGGGCCTTTCGGGATTCCCGCCAAAAGCGCCGCCTCCGCATCGGTCAGGTTTTTCGCATGCTTGCCGAAATACAGGCGGGAAGCTGCTTCAATGCCGTAGGCGCCGTGGCCGTAGTAAATCGTATTTAAATAGCCTTCTACTATCTCGTCCTTAGAATAGTTTTGTTCCAGACGGATCGTATAAAACGCCTCATTCCATTTCCGTTTCCACGTTTTATCGTGTTCAAGGTATAAGTTTCTCGCATATTGCTGGGTGATGGTGCTTGCGCCCTGAACCTTGGCAAATGCTTTCAGATCAGC
Source organism: Bacillus vallismortis (assembly GCF_004116955.1). NCBI lineage: Bacteria > Bacillati > Bacillota > Bacilli > Caryophanales > Bacillaceae > Bacillus > Bacillus vallismortis. Next base: position 3,932,320 of record NZ_CP026362.1, read on the forward strand.
AAGCGCCGCACCGGCCATGCGTTTATAGTCAAAACCGTGATGATCGTAGAAATTCTGGTCTTCAACCGCCACTGTCGCTTTTACAATTGTCGGATTCATGTCCTTTAAGGGGACCCAATAGCGCTTTTCACCGTAATTCGTTTCCCCGAGCTTTGAGCCGTCACTCGCATACAAAATCGTGGATTGCGGCACTTGCACGGAGGGAGCGCCTTGGTATTTGGCTATCAGAATGACAGTCATAAATACAGCAGCTGCCGCTAAGGCCGCAAGAGCCCCTAAAAAGATACAGGCGCGAACGGTTTTCAGCGTCAGTTTCAGCCGTTTATTTGTCATTGCATCCACAACGGGTTCCCCCTTTTTTTATGTTTCTACTATTATGAGGAAAAAAGACCGTTTTTAAACATCGCAGAACAGGACGCATCTTTACTTTTTCCCCGCCATCCTCTATACTTTTTCCTTAGGTGAAAAAGAGATTTCAACCGAGAATAAAAGCTGATAAGACGCTTACAATAAATGAATACAGCCTTGAAAGGGAGATGACAATTGAGCGAACTTTGGTACACAGAGAAGCAGACGAAAAACTTTGGCATTACGATGAAGGTCAACAAAACATTACATACAGAACAAACGGAATTTCAGCATCTAGAAATGGTGGAAACAGAAGAGTTCGGCAACATGCTGTTTTTGGACGGAATGGTGATGACATCTGAAAAAGACGAATTCGTTTATCATGAAATGGTGGCGCATGTCCCATTATTTACGCACCCAAATCCGGAGCACGTTCTTGTTGTCGGCGGCGGTGACGGCGGCGTCATTAGAGAAATCCTCAAGCATCCGAGTGTGAAAAAAGCGACACTCGTTGATATTGACGGCAAGGTCATCGAATACTCTAAAAAATTCCTTCCATCTATTGCAGGAAAACTGGATGATCCGCGCGTTGACGTGCAGGTGGATGATGGATTTATGCACATTGCAAAATCTGAAAATCAATATGACGTGATTATGGTAGATTCAACTGAACCTGTCGGACCGGCTGTAAACCTGTTTACAAAAGGATTCTACGCGGGAATCGCGAAGGCGCTGAAAGAAGACGGCATTTTCGTCGCTCAGACGGACAACCCATGGTTTACGCCGGAATTAATCACAAATGTACAGCGCGACGTGAAGGAAATCTTCCCGATCACGAAGCTGTATACAGCGAACATTCCGACATACCCAAGCGGTTTGTGGACATTTACAATCGGCTCGAAAAAATATGATCCGCTTGCAGTGGAAGACAGCCGTTTCTTCGATATTGAAACAAAATATTACACAAAAGATATTCATAAAGCGGCGTTTGTTCTGCCGAAATTTGTGAGTGACCTGATTAAATAATGTTGGCAATGGCGCAGGAGCGAATCTTGCGCTTTTTTAAAGGAAAGCGAGGGTATTATAGATGAGATTTGATGAAGCTTATTCAGGAAAAGTATTTATCGCGAGCCGTCCAGAGTGGGAAGGGGCGGACGCCATCCTTTACGGCATGCCGATGGACTGGACGGTCAGCTATCGCCCGGGCTCACGCTTTGGCCCGAGCAGAATCCGCGAGGTGTCAATCGGCCTTGAAGAATACAGCCCGTATTTAGATCGTGATCTGGCCGATCTCAATTTCTTTGACGCCGGCGACATTCCGCTGCCGTTCGGAAATCCGCAGCGAAGCCTTGATATGATCGAGGAATATGTGGACAGCATTTTAGAAAAAGGGAAATTCCCAATGGGCATGGGCGGGGAGCACCTCGTGTCATGGCCTGTCATAAAAGCAATGCACAAGAAATACCCAGACCTTGCGATTATCCATTTTGACGCACATACGGATCTTCGCGTTGATTATGAGGGAGAACCGCTTTCTCACTCCACGCCGATCCGCAAAGCGGCAGAATTGATCGGACCGCAAAATGTATATTCATTCGGAATCCGTTCTGGCATGAAAGAAGAGTTTGAATGGGCGAAGGAAAACGGCATGCACATCTCAAAATTTGAAGTGCTAGAACCGCTGAAGGAAGTGCTTCCGAAGCTCGCGGGCCGTCCAGTGTACGTCACAATCGACATTGACGTATTAGACCCTGCACACGCACCGGGAACAGGAACGGTTGACGCCGGCGGCATCACGTCTAAAGAACTGCTTGCATCCGTCCATGAAATCGCGCGTTCAGAGGTAAACGTGAAGGGCGCTGACTTGGTGGAAGTCGCACCGGTTTATGACCACTCAGAGCAAACGGCAAACACAGCCAGCAAAATCATCCGTGAGATGCTGCTTGGGTTTGTGAAATAAGGAAGTAGGCCCGTGTTGAATGGTATAAGCCTTTCAGTACGGGCTTGTTTTATTTTTTCTAATCTTAATAATTGCTTAAATTAGAATGAACTAGAGAAAGAAGTGATTTTGCATTAATATGATTCCAATGTAAATTATTGAAGTGGTGTTGGCAATCATGAAAATTAAATTGAAAGATATTGAATTCTATATAATTTGACTGTTCAGAGGAGAAGGAAGAGAATATAAAAATACAATTCAGGAAATATGACTTGATTTCCTGAATTGTAATAAAATATTAATTAAGTGGGAATTTATATGTTATTCTTTTTGATTTATTTATCAAGGAATAATAAACACATAATTTAGAAGTTGTGGGATCAAAATTTTTATAATTAAAGTTTACGTCTTTGCCTTTTGTCATCTTCAATCCGACATAGCCTCTTACAGTTTTTCCAGCAGGAATTGAAGTATTGAATTGATACTTTTCTGGAAGATCTAAATTATACGCCATTAAATTATAATAGTGATCAAAGCCACCAAAAAAAAGATATTTCATTCCATCAGGTGAGAGCTGTTCCAGCGTTATTTCTTGCTTGGATGTGTTTGTTATATCCAGCGGCAAAATGTATAATAATCTTTTCATATTAAGGTCCTCATCCATAAATTCAATTGGTTTTAATGGTTGGAGAACATGATAAGTAATCCCGGCACCTGTATCGATCATACGATTTTTCGGAAGGTTTGTGATATGAGGAGAGTAATTATCATTATGGTTATTCAGTTTATAATAACGAAAACTACTACCAGCTACTATAATTAAAAAAATGGTTATTAACAATATTACTCGTTTATTCATTATCCTCACCCAGTCTACCGTTGCTTATGTGTATAACTCTGTCTACAATATTGTTTTCAGTCAGAGTTTCATCATGACTCGCAACGACTATTGTAGTTCCCTTTTCTTTTTCTTTTTTCAATAAATCAGTGATTAGCTGAATTCCTTTTTTGTCCAGTGCGTTAGTCGGTTCATCTAAAAGCAGCAGTGACGGAGACTCCATTAGGGCTTGTGCTAGTCCTAAACGTTGCTTCATTCCTAAGGAATAACGTTTTACCTTACGTTTGTCTTCAGGATCTAATCCTACTTGCTCAATCATTTTTCGTATCTCTTGGTCTGAAACTTTCTTATTAATTGAAGCTAAGAATTTCAAGTTTTGATAACCGGTGTAGACAGGTATAAAACTGGGGTATTCAATTAATATCCCTGTATTTCTAGAAAAATCTGTATCTTTTCCTATAACGAGATTGTTGACAGTAATTTGCCCTTTGGTTAATTTTAAAAGCCCTGCGATTGCTCTTAAAATCATTGTTTTTCCAGAGCCGTTATGTCCTTTTAATACTATAAACTCATTTTTTTTGATAGTTAAATTAATATCATTAAGTACGAAATTTCCTTTTAACTTCTTATATACATTTGTACATTCTATAAATGTAGTCATAATTAATCTCCTAAAATGTCTAATTTTTTTATGCGAGTCATTCCTACAAAACAGCATAATATGCAAAATAAAGTAATTATACCAATAAATATTGGGAAATGAATAGCAGAGCCATAAGAATACATCATATTTATTGATGAATGATCGGCGAAATACCATCTGCCTGGTATGGCTAACGAAGTAAAAAAAAGTTTTGAATGAACAAATATGGATATGATGAGATACACAATTGAAATAACTAATGAAATAATAAACGAAAAGAAATACGTTAATGTTTCAAAAAATAAAGTATATACAGTTGTCACTAAATATTGAATTAACATTAAAGAAAGAACAGGTTTGATTTCTCCAATTGTAATTGTGCCTTTGAATATTAGATAAAAAATGAAATAGAATGAAAACCAGACAGCCCAGATTATCAAGCAAAAAATCCATAAGGAAAACAGTTTGCTTAACCAAAAAGCTAATTTATTGTTTAATTTAGATATTAATAAAGTTCCTGATTTTTGAAAGTCGTTATATGAAAAATGGCCAATAATAAGCAAAGGGAATATCTGAAGGCAAATCCATGTAAAAGGAATTGAAAATTTATGTTGTGAATAAAGCTCATGTAATTCAAAAAAGTTTAGTGAATGAAAGACATTCATATAATTATTTAAAATATTGTGCTGGTCTAGTTGGCCAGATTTATAACTATTCCAAAAAGAAACAAAATAGATTAGCAAAGCTGCTAAACTTATAAAAAGAAAAGTTGCTTTACAATCATGCAGCCTCATCATAATATCCCTTTTCAACAAATGAAATCTAGAATTCATCAGTACGTTCCTTTCTGGTCGTTAGGCTTCAAATAGTCATGTTTTTTAACTATCTGAATACATACTCCGAACAAAATAAACATCAGCCCTACTCTGAATACCAATAGATCCTTTAAAACATCAAAATCTAATAAAAATCCGTTTAAGAAGAGAATGCCGTTACATTCTAGATAATCAAATAAAAATAAAATTAATTCTATTATTACAACTAATATTTGATTTGTTAAAAGAATTAAAAACGATGTCAAATAAGCAATGAATATATATGCGAATACATGAGTTAAAAAGTTACTAACAGTTAACAAATTTTTATCAATATTATGTATAAAGCACAATATGTATAACTCTGTCATAACAATAATGCCTAGTATAGCTGAAAAAGAAACGCTTTTAAGGAAGTAGTACCCCGCTATCTTAAAAGAACTATTCAGCCGAATCACAGCATGATCCATAAAATAATCGGAAGATACTAATAGAGTAAATACTACAATTAATGGTGCTATCAATAATACAAGGTGCTGATATGTAAAGATTTGATCAATAATATGGTCATTTTGCGTATTTATTGAACGCTTAAAAAATGTAAATATAATTATTATATTTATAGAAAAAAGTATAAAAAAACCTAAATATTTACTAATGAATTTTTGTTTTAAAAGATTATAATAAAACACGGCGCTTTTTACCCCATAAAAATATTAAAAGACCTAATATGATTATTCCTAAGTTTAATAAAGAAAATATTTTCAAATTGAAAAAACCATTGTTACTAATGATATATCTTTGAGGATTATAATCAGGGTTCAAGATAGTAATGCCAATTAAGTTCACAACAAACGGTATAATATATACAAAATAAGTTTTCTTAATGAAAAAAGAAAAAGATAGCCCGATTGTTGATAAGACAGCACCGTATAATCCATTTATAAGTATTAGGATTAACGTATAGAGCAGTGGATGTTCATAATAAATATTAGCAAGGTCACTACCATTAGAAACCACATTTTGCATATAATTTATGATTCCATCAGGTTTGATGGATGGATAAGTCATCATAAATAAATATAAATTAATACTTAAAGGAATTATAATAACAAAAAAAGAACATAAGAAATTAAACACGATAAGTGTATTAAAGTACTTTCCTTTGGTTGTTTTCATTATAGTGTTCATAAAATATCCAGAATTCACATCAAATCTATATAGACTTGCAATTGGTAAGGTAGCCAAAATAGGAAGTATCATCAACCATACTGTTGAAGGAATAACAGAATTACCCTGCAATATATTCGATAAAAAAGGTGATTTGTGAACTTCGTAAGGCAGATTTGAATGATTATCAAACACTGCAATATTCAAGTACTGGTATAGTACTATGAGAGTACTAGATATAAGTGAAAAATATAGTGTCTTGCTTTTTAGAAGCCTGTAAGTAAAAAAATAGGCCATATTTCTACCTCCTGTTAATAAAATGAATTATGGTAATCAATTTCATATATTACCACATTTATAAATCATCATGATGAATTTAAGGGAAAAATAAACTTTAAAAAGCGGTTTTACATATCGTAAAACCGCTCAAACCTTATGAGAAGCAAAATTCCATTAATACACTATGTATTTGCCTTTAGGTCTAACACTGTCAGGGCTCCAATTTGTTTTGTACGCATTATTTTCCCAGCTGTAACCGCCAAATCGAACAGGGACATTTTTACCGTAATTTTCAACTGCTGAGTTCCAGAATAAATAAGTGTTTCCTGGCTTTACGGATCCATCATGTTTGCCTGATACGTTTTTCCAGTTTCGTCCTTTAGAGTGAACATTAGCATCTGCTTCAGTCCAAACATTAAAACTGCTGTTCTTGTCAGAGCTTATCACTTTCATATACATAGAGCTTTTGTTCTGTTTTCTGCGTGCATTTGTATAATCATAAGGAGACCATACTCTAAAAGTAAAATGAACAGTTGAATCAGAAGTATTAGCAGCGGCATGTACAGCACTTGTCACTCCAAATGATGAAATAGCAAGTCCAAATATTATAAACAGTTTACTTATATTTTTTTTAACTTTAAATTTCATTTGTTATTATTCCTCCGAGTATTCTTCAATTGAAGATTAAAATAACTTAAGTCCTATATATAATAAAGTATAATACAGGAAAAGTAAATGAAATTTAAGGAAAAAGTTAGTGTATTTATGTTTCTTAGTATCTAATTTAAAGGAAGCAAAATGACTGATAAATTTCCAAGTGAATAAATGAAAAATATAAAAAGGGAAATGTTAACGAAATAACATTTCCCTTTTTATACTATATTTTATGTGGTTAAATCATTCCTCGCTGTGCAACTTCAATTTGGTGTGTGGGTGCATTTGCAATATTCGTTGCGATGAAAACAGTGCTTAGGGCCAGACAAGAGAGTAATAGTTTAGACTTCAATTTCATACAATCTCACTCCTCCTTGAATAAGTTGCCTTACTTGTTCCACCTTTAGGAAATAAGCAGAGGCTTTTTGAAAGTTTTCACGTTCATGATAATATTTTGCCACATCAAGAGCGAAATCTTCAAGATCAGCATACAACATTTTACTTTCGAGGAAATCAAAGAATCTTTGAATTGCTTCTTCATCAGGGCCTGATAAGTATAAAGATTTCAAAAATTCAAACTCTGATAAATAGATTGAATCTCCGGCCTCTTGAGAATAAGCTGTTCCCTTACTATGATATGCATGGGCTTTATCCATTTTCCCCAATTTATAATGTATTTGTGTAATCAAAAAATAGGCTTGGGGCAGGGACGGAAGAATGTTAGATTCTTCAAAAACAGTTATTGCTCTTTTGAAATAGGTTACGGCGTCCTCATATTGGCTTTGGCTGTTTTTACAAAGCCCGATGTTGTACAATGTTCTCCCCATTAATTGGGGCTGATTCTCAGCTTCCGCCATAGAGTAAGCTTTTTTAAAATGTGATATGGCGTCCTCATATTGTTTCAGATCTAAGAAATTGGTAGCAAATAAAGAGTGACACTGAAGCAATCTTATATTATAAGCTTCATGTTCTTTGTATATTTCATATGCCTGCCGGGCATAGTCCATTGAAAAATACGTTTGTTTCATATAGTAATAAGACTCAGACATCTTAAAGAAAAACTCTGCCTTCTCGATCCGATCCTTAACGAATATTAACTTGCTTTCGGCCTTTTTAAAAAATTTAATAGCCGACAGATATTCCCGCTGATCCAGTTCGTACATGCCCCTGAAGAAATTAAAGTAATAATCAAGGACTCCGGTTAAACGAGCCTGTTTTTTATCAATCTCAACCAGCAAATCAGACAGCCGCGGCTGTTCCTCGATCCGCATTTTTTCTAGTGGTTCAAGGTACTCAAGCATCAGGTTGTGCCGGAATTCCATCAGTGAATAGTACAAATGAAGATCTTGATCTTCTTCCATTTGATCCAGCTCTTGTTTGATTTCTCTTCGTAAATACTCTGCATCGGGTATGCTGAATCGGCGTATGTACATATACCATTCGTTAATCTTTTCTCCGACGGAAGAAGAAGATATGACACCTGTCACGTTTGCAAATCCCTCCCTTCATTATTCTATATATGTCATATTTTATCATCATCATTCCTATGAGAAGCGCAAAAAAACCGCAATCTTTTCTTTCGTTACCCCGCATGTTAGAGGAAATATTTTCAAAAACCGCTTATACCCTCGGTAATTTGTACAAGCAAACACGTTTACCTTCCATATCCTGTTGTATCTGCGTGAGCAGTGTATGTTTGAAAAGGAAGTGAAGGGATTGAGAAAAAACAAGCTTTCCTTTAGAGAAAAAACTCAAGCCGCACAAGAAGAGTGTTTATGTTTTTGTGGGGAAGATGTAAGCCGTGAAGCGATGTTTCAAGCGCCGATTGAATTGCCTGAGGGGTTTGTCGTTGATCCGGCTGAGGCTGTTGCAAACGTCACGTGGAATGCAGATAGCCTTTCTTGTGTTAGTGAACGTTGCTTAATTGAGACGGGGCCTGAGCCTGATGAAATTGGTGTTCAATTTGCAGTACGCCTGCAGGGAACCGTAACGCTTCTCGTCAGCGTCTCACCTGTGCGAAATCAATATGGACAAGGGGACGGGGCTGTTTCCGTCATTCACAATGCGGAGATCGATCAAGTCGTCTATTATTCTGATGAACCGGATGATTGCCTGGATTTTAGTGAGATCACGATCGAGAACCTTATTGTCGTCCCGCCTTTCTACGGCAGTCCTTTATCAGTGACGGGCACGATTGTGCTTGTACCGGAATCGGAGCCTGTTTATGCGTTTACAGCGAATCCAAATGATCAATCAGTTTCTGTGATTGATACAAACACTCATAGTGTTGTGACAACGATTGCTCTTCCGTACCGGCCGACAGGTATTGAAATAACTCCAGATAAAAGCTCTGTGTTTGTCTTACATCCCAACAATAATCTGATTTCTGTCATTGATTATGACACATTGACAGTGACAGCATCTATTTTGCTGGATCAGCCGCCTGAAACTATTCGATTTATGCCTGAACATGATTTCGCATATGTTCTCGCCGGTAATGCCATTTATGTGATTAGAATGGAAACGTCAACTGTAGAAAGGTCTATTCCTGTTGAAGGGTATGATATTGCAATTGATCCCAATGAGTTGTTCGCCTATGTTCTTGATTTTGGTTTAGTGCAAAAAGTGGACTTATCTACCGGTGAAGTTACAGGAACAATTGAACGAGGGCTTATTGTAAATTCCATAGAAACAAAGCCGCCGGAGCGGTATGCCTATGTATTAGAACAAGATCACTTCTTAAATTATTTGACGATTATTGATTTAGATACGTTTACGATCAGTAGCACCCAAGAGCTGGAGTATGAGGGTGAGTATCAAATGTTTAAGAGCGGATCAGGGTTGTATTTGTTTGATGATTTCACTCACAATCTATATTCCGTCAGTCCAAGCGGTGCAGGCGTAATAGGAAATCTTCCGCAATCGGCAAGAGATTTTGCGTTTACCCCAAATGGAAGATTTTTGTATGCTACTCGTTTTATAGAGCAAAGCATCATTGTATACAACACGGATGACTATTCTGTGGAAACTGTCATATCGCTAGGCGTTTCACCGAGTGACATTGCGATTTAACCAACTGTATATTGTGCATGTCTAAAAGGGATGTGAAATCATGAAAAAGAATGATCTTTCTGCTTTACAGGAAAATTGTTTCTGTTTTTGTAATGAAGAAGTCAGCCGTGAAGCGCCATTTCAAGTGCCGATTGACGTTCCGGAGGGGTTTGTTGTTGATCCGGCTGAAGCCGTCTCCGCGGTTACATGGAGTACAGATCAGCTTTCCTGTGTCAGCGAGCCGTGCTTAACAGAGATAGGACCTGGTACTGAGGATATTGGGGTGATCTATGGAATGCGTCTTCAAGGAACCATCACGCTTCTCGTCAGCGTCTCACCTGTGCGAAATCAATATGGACAAGGGGACGGGGCTGTTTCTGTCATTCACAATGCAGAGATTGATCAAGTCGTCTACTATTCTGATGAACCGGATGATTGCCCGGATTTTAGTGAGATCACGGTAAAAAATCTTGTCGTTGTTCCACCGTTTTATGGAAGCTTCTTAACGGTGACAGGCACAATGATTCTTGTTCCTGAGCCGGAACTTGGATCCTATGCGTTTACAGCTAATCAAAGCAACAAGACAGTAACAATCATTGATACGAATACTCACACCGTGGTCAAAAACATTTCTGTTCCTTATACGCCATATGAGCTTGGAGTTACACCAGATAAACGATACACCTATGTTTTGCATCATAACTATGATCTCGTAACAGTAATTGATAATACAACATTAAGAACATCTGCATTCATACCGGTTGAGGGCAGACCATTTCAAATTGCGTTTGATCCTGCCGGTGCATTTGCATATGTGTTAACCAATTCGTCAGATGCCGTTTATGTCATTAATACAGAAACTAAATCAATAGACCGTGTGATTGGCAATGTTGCTGTTTTGCCGGCAAGTATTTCGGTCGATACAACTGGAGAGTTTGCTTATGTAGTGGATAATGCAAGCGGATCTATTAATAAAATTGATCTCGTTACCGGTTCGAGCGCAGGGGTTCTGACTGGATTGTATTCTCCTAATAACATGGCCATAGCACCAAACAATCAGTTTGCTTATGTGACGACAAGAGAACCAAACGATTTGAATTTGAGTTACGTTTGGGTGATTGATTTAAATACGTTTGAGGAAAAGGATTTACTTAGCGACTTGTTCCTTGGAAGTCCGAAAATGATCTTTTCATCTGACAGTACACGAGTATATTTGCTTGTTCCAGAACGACTCTATGTGTTTGATACAGCCACCTATACAGAGATTGCCGATGCCGATCTTCTTGGTGCCGGTGATTTCGCGCTAACAGCTGGTCAGGAGTTTATATATACCACGCAGCCAGAGCAAAACACAGTAACCGTCTATCGCACTGACGATTTATCTGTTGAAACGGTAATCACCGTTGTTGGCGGGCCGATGGCAATTGAGATATAAAATACTGATTGAAAAAAGTCTCAAAGGAAGTGAAGGACTATGAAGAAGGGTGAATTCTCTCTTAATAAAAAGGCCCGTTTAAATCAGCTAGAGTGTCTATGTTTTTGTGAGGAAGAGGTCAGCCGAGAAGTGTCATTTCAAGTGCCTATTGAAGTGCCGCCAGGTTTTACTGTTGATCCGGCTGAGGCGGTTGGGAATGTGACGTGGAATACTGGTAATCTTGCATGTATCAGTGAACCATGTTTAACCGAAACAGGGGTTGAATATGGCATTCGCCTTCAAGGGACGATTGAATTATTAGTCAGTGTTGAACCGGTACGGAATGAATATGGACAGGGAGAGGCAGCGATCTCCAAGATTGAGACAGCGGAAATTGATCAAATGGTTTATTATTCTGAACAGGCTGAGGACTGTCCTGATCTGAGCCAAGTCACAGTAGAACATATCGTGATTGTTCCGCCTTTTTATGGAAATCCACTGACTGTAACGGGAACGATCATTCTAGTACCGGAGCAGGAGATACGTTCTTACGTGTTTACAGCCAATACTGGAGACAGCACGGTTTCCGTTATTGATGCAGAATTACACACTGTTGTAAAAACCATTCCATTTTCTGCTGTCCCGACTAATTTAGGTGTTACTTTTGATAAAGCATACACGTATGTCCTCCATGGGAATACCAACCTTGTCTCAGTAATTGATAACAAAACACTAACGATTATCAATACTATTACTGTTGGAGGAGGGCCAAGAACGATTGAATTTGATCCAACAAACGAATTCGCGTATGTGATGGCCGCTGGCTCAATTTATATGATTAACATGGCCTTGCAATCAGTGATTCATGTCATATCAGTGCCCGGTTCCATAGACTTTGCTTTGGATCCAAATGGACAGTATGTCTATACCGTCAATACGAGTAGTTGGTCAGTTGATCAATATGATGTGAATACAGGCCAGCTTGTTGGCAGCCTCGTGAATGAGTTAGAATATCCAAGTTTAATTGAAATGTCATATGACGGAGACTTTGCGTATGTGATGAATAGTGAATTATGGCCAAAGGTTGTCACAAAGATCAGTTTGTCACCCTTAAGCGTGGAAGGTAATTTGAATCGTTTTTTCGATGTTCTGAGGACGATTGTATTTTCGTTTGACAGTACACGAGCTTATCTTCTAGAACCATATTTCGATCCGTCTCTCATTTATAATCTCACTGTCGTCAATACAGCCACAAACGAAATTATCGCGAGTGTTTCTCTCCCCGGCGCCATTGACCTCGCCGTAACGCCGGACAATCAGTACATTTACGCGGCACAGCCCGATGACAATACTGTGACCGTATACCGCACAAGTGATTATACAGCCGTGACGGTGATCCCGGTTGGCGCGGGTCCGTCCGCGATTGCGATGTAGAAGCTGTTACAGCTCAAAAGAAGCGGGGCCGCGGTCAGAGATGTGCTTATAGATGGATAGTCCGATTTGCTGAATCGCCGCTAGGATGATTAGGAACAGCAGTTCACTTCATGTTGTTTTCCGGCGCCGTTTACCCCAAGCAATCCGTAAACAGCGCCTTTTTCTAAATGTAATTCTACGTTTTCTAAGATGACGTTGTCCCGTTCATACCAAACGGATACATCGTGTATATCCAAACTGCTCATCGCGAGTCAGCCTTCCGCGCGCGCATTCCGAAAAGAATGGCAATGGCAATGAAAATCACTGTAAATAGATAATCGCTTTTGACAAAATAGACGACTGCGCCGATGACAAAGATAAATGAAAGGAGATACAGTAAAAGTCTTCTTTGTGCTGATGACAAATCGTTTCCCTCCTACATAAGCTGGACCACGTCTTCTACTCGTTCATTTTTCGCCTAGGAGCACATGTTTTTCCGGGGATAGTTTGTTAGCGTTCAGCCCTTTTAAATAACAGCCTCCGCGATAGCCGCTGAATGGCATTTGTCTTTCATGCAATGCTTGCTGAACCTCGACGCCTGCGCTTCCCACAATTTATGGACGAGGGGAGAGTTAAAGATGCTTTCATATGAGTCATGAAAAATATTCCCCAGTGAAACTTCCTTCGGAAAGAGCGCGCCCGGACGCACTTCTCCGAGCGGGCTAATCACGATGGACTTCCAGCCAGCGCCGCAGTTTGCCGCACGTTTTCTCTCATAAGGAATAATCGGGATCAGATCTTTAAATTCATCAATGAGATGTTGCTCGTATTCCATAAATTTGCGGTGCTGCTCGGCATTTTTTGTGGGCTGAACCATGTCTCTGCCTCTTCCGAAATCATCAACCCAATTGTAAGAGAAGGCCTTTGCCCCGAGATCCCGGACCTTTTGGGCCATATCATGGATTTCCCACATGTTTTTTTCGAAAACGGACATGGCAACTTTGACAAATATCCCATGGTCACTCAACAATTTTATCGTTTTGCAAGTTTGGGCAAAAGAGCCTTTTCTCCCTCTAAAGGAGTCATGGATCTCGGAATGGACACTATCGAGAGAAATGCCGACAATGATTTTTTGCTTGTAGTCTTTTAATAGCTCAAGGCTCTCTTTTCGCATAAGTGTTCCGTTCGTTAAGACAGCGACTTTTTTGAACTTTTTACACACATAGTCAAGAATCTCATTGGCGTTCGGATGGACAAAGATTTCTCCGCCTGTGATTTCGCATGTCAATACACCGTTGTCAAACAGCGTATCAGCCGTTTTCTTGAGTTGCTCAATCGACACGGTGCCGAGCGCTTCCGGCGAGCTTGCCAAATAACAGTGGGCGCATTTCAAATTACAGCGATGCGTCAGCTCAAAGGTGGCGTGCAGCGGCATCGGAAATTCATCGCTTCCGCTCGTGTTGATTGCTTGGCTGCCGGGCTTGTTTCCAAACTGAATGACCTGCTTGTTCAAAAGCATGTTGAGCATGTCGTAAAACCAGTCTTTGTGGTCTTCCGGTGATTCATCGTAGACGGCGCATTGCTCCGCCAAAATCTGATCAGCTGTTGTTTGCCCATCCATTCGCATACAAAGCTCGTAAGCCGTTTTGTTAAGATCCAAATACTCGAAGTCAGAAATGGAAACTTTATCGCGCAAGTAGTCGATTTCTAACACGCCTCCCTGAGGAAACTGGTGCACTCTTACATTTTCATTAATAAATGGAAATATACGTTCTGTAAACAAAATACCATCCCCTATACATATGATTCAAATGAAAAACGATTGTGTATGTATAACTAAGAGGTAGCATGTAGTTAAAAACTGTAATTACTTAAAAAGGACATAGCAGAAAGACTATGCCCTTTTGGAGAACTTATTCCCCATAGACCGAATAGACCTGTAACACCGCCAATTTCAAAATCAGGGATAAAGCCGTCCACTAGACAAACGGCTCCGATCGAGCATGTCGCACAACCTTTGTTTTCTGCAATGACAGCTTTTTTCAACCATTGGGTATTCCCTTTTTTTTGTTATTCTAACAGATCTATGTTGTGCTTTTATCATAAAACTAACAAATTACCAATTCAATACATATATTTTGAAGAAAATGTGAAATGGAAACAATAGATTTCGGAAAAGTATAACTTTTTTTGAAGGTAACTAATGATATGCTTTTCTCTTCTATTAAGGAAATGCTTTTTATGAGGTTTATCTTCAAATCTGATGAGCAATGATGGTAAGATAGAAGCAGTTGAAGTTTACAAACCGAATGATTATACTATTCAAGTCAAAGTGGAATGATGAAAAGGACGTGTCAAAATGAAGCAAGAGACACCGATAACACTCCATGTGAAATCTGTGATCGGAGATGACGGAAACCAGGAAGTCATCCAATTCCGCACCACCGGATTTTACTATGTTAAACAAAATAAAGTGTATCTATCTTATTATGAAGAACACGACTTAGGCAAAGTAAAAACAATTGTGAAAGTAAGCGAAGGCGAAGTGCTGGTCATGAGGTCAGGCGCTGTCAAAATGAATCAGCGTTTCGTAACGGGAGCTTCCACAATTGCCAAATATAAAATGTCATTTGGTGAGCTTGAGCTGAAAACTAGCACAATATCGATTCAATCTGATCTCGGTGAAGAAAAAGGCCGTATCAGTATCGCATATGACATGCATGTCGGAGACGAGCAGCAGCATTTACATCATATGACGATCACGTATGAGGGAGGAACTCACGCATGAACATTGCGGAACAAATGAAGGACGTGCTGAAAGAAGAAATCAAAGCGGCCGTTCTGAAAGCGGGGTTGGCTGAAGAAAGCCAGATTCCGAATGTCGTTTTAGAAACACCGAAAGATAAAACACACGGCGATTATTCAACAAATATGGCGATGCAGCTGGCGAGAGTCGCAAAAAAAGCGCCGCGCCAAATCGCTGAAGAGATTGTCGCTCATTTTGATAAAGGAAAGGCTTCGATTGAAAAATTGGATATCGCCGGCCCGGGTTTTATTAATTTCTATATGAACAATCACTATTTAACGAAGCTGATTCCGTCTGTGTTAAAAGCGGGAGAAGCGTACGGGGAAACGAATATTGGAAACGGTGAGCGCGTTCAAGTAGAATTTGTATCAGCGAATCCGACGGGGGACCTTCACCTTGGCCATGCGCGCGGTGCGGCTGTCGGCGATTCTTTGTGCAATGTGCTTTCAAAAGCGGGCTACGATGTGAGCCGCGAATACTACATTAACGATGCCGGAAACCAAATCAACAACCTGGCGCTTTCTGTGGAAGTCCGTTACTTTGAAGCGCTCGGCTTGGAAAAACCGATGCCGGAGGACGGCTACCGCGGCGAGGATATCATTGCGATCGGAAAGCGTCTCGCAGAGGAATACGGCGACCGTTTCGTCAACGAAGACGAAAGCGAACGCCTCGCGTTTTTCCGTGAATACGGCCTAAAATACGAGCTGGAAAAGCTTCGCAAGGACTTGGAAAACTTCCGTGTGCCGTTTGATGTGTGGTATTCCGAAACATCGCTGTATCAAAACGGAAAAATCGACAAGGCGCTTGAAGCGATCCGCGAAAAAGGCCATGTCTATGAAGAAGACGGCGCGACTTGGTTCCGCTCCACGACGTTCGGCGATGATAAAGACCGCGTATTGATTAAGAAGGACGGCACGTACACGTACCTGCTGCCTGATATCGCATACCATAAAGACAAGCTTGACCGCGGCTTTGATAAGCTGATTAATGTTTGGGGCGCCGATCACCACGGCTACATCCCGCGTATGAAAGCGGCAATCGAAGCGCTGGGCTATGAAAAAGGAACGCTTGAAGTCGAAATCATTCAGCTCGTTCACCTTTACAAAAACGGCGAGAAAATGAAAATGAGCAAACGGACGGGTAAAGCGGTAACGATGCGCGACCTGATTGAAGAAGTCGGCTTGGATGCCGTGCGTTACTTCTTTGCGATGCGCAGTGCCGATACGCATATGGACTTTGACTTAGATCTTGCTGTATCAACATCTAACGAAAACCCTGTGTATTACGCACAATACGCTCATGCCCGTATTTGCAGCATGCTTCGCCAAGGGGAAGAACAGGGACTTAAGCCGGCGGCGGATCTTGATTTCAGCCATGTTCAATCAGAAAAAGAATATGATCTGCTGAAAACAATCGGCGGCTTCCCGGAAGCGGTGGCGGAAGCGGCGGAAAAACGAATTCCGCACCGCGTCACAAATTATATTTATGATCTGGCTTCTGCTTTGCACAGCTTCTATAACGCAGAGAAAGTCATCGACCCTGAAAATGAAGAGAAAAGCCGCGAGCGCCTTGCATTAATGAAGGCAACGCAAATTACGCTGAACAATGCGCTTCAGCTGATCGGCGTATCGGCTCCGGAAAAAATGTAATCATAAAAAAAGGACAAAGTCTTCGGACTGTGTCCTTTTTTTTATGCGTAAAACGTGTGATGTAATTCACAAACCCGTTTGCCGAGTTTTTGTATGATAGGACTGATTATTGAATCATTGAAAGGGGCAAGCCGAATGTTCAACCGTCAACATATCCAATTATCGTTACAGTCATTAAGCTTGGTGGCAGGGTTTATGGTTTGGGTGCTGATTTCATCACTCATTAGCCAAATCACATTAGATATTCATTTAAGCAAAGGCGAGATTTCTTTGGTGACGGCGATTCCCGTCATCCTCGGATCGCTTCTCCGCATTCCTTTAGGGTATTTAACGAACAGGTTTGGCGCGCGGCTGATGTTTATGATCAGCTTCATCCTGCTTTTGTTTCCGGTGTTTTGGATCAGTATCGCGGATTCCCTGTTTGATTTAATCGCGGGCGGTTTTTTCTTAGGGATCGGAGGAGCGGTTTTCTCCATTGGGGTAACATCCCTTCCGAAATATTATCCGAAAGAAAAGCACGGTTTCGTCAATGGGATTTACGGGGCCGGAAACATCGGAACCGCGATTACCACATTTGCGGCGCCGGTTATCGCCCAAGCGGCGGGATGGAAAGCAACCGTGCAAATGTATATGGTTCTGCTGGCTGTTTTCGCATTGCTGCATGTTTTGTTCGGCGATCGGCATGAGAAGAAAGTGAATGTTTCCATAAAGGCCCAAATCAAAACCGTTTACCGAAATCAAGTTCTGTGGTTTTTGAGTCTGTTTTATTTTATTACGTTTGGCGCCTTTGTCGCCTTCACCATTTATCTCCCGAACTTTCTGGTAGAGCACTTTGGGCTGAACCCTGCGGACGCCGGTTTGCGGACGGCTGGGTTTATTGCCGTCTCTACGCTGCTCAGGCCTGCGGGCGGATTTTTGGCTGATAAGATGAGCCCGCTCCGCATCCTGATGGTTGTTTTTGCGGGACTTACGTTATCGGGCATTATCTTATCGTTCTCGCCGACGATCGGCCTTTATACGTTTGGGTCATTAACGGTGGCAGTTTGCTCAGGTATAGGAAACGGAACCGTTTTTAAACTGGTGCCTTTTTATTTTTCGAAGCAAGCGGGGATTGCCAATGGTATTGTGTCTGCCATGGGCGGATTAGGCGGTTTTTTCCCTCCGCTGATATTGGCGAGTGTTTTTCAGGCCACAGGCCAATACGCGATCGGCTTTATGGCGCTATCGGAAGTGGCGTTAGCCAGCTTTGTCCTTGTCATATGGATGTATTGGCAGGAAAGAATGAAAGCACACACGGAGAGAAACAGCCAGAGCATCAGCTAACACTGGGCATTCACAAGATTGTTAGTTTTTTCTTGATGGGTGCAAAACAATTCACGTTACAATAAACATACGCAACGTGACTTTCTTCGAGGTGAGCTCATGAATATTCTCTCTGTTCGACCATCTGATAGTGATCTTCTGTCCAGCGATCTCTTTGAATTGCTGGAATCGATCAGTACGAAAAGAAAAATGGAAAAACACACGTATTTGTTTCGAGAAGGAATGGATGCAGAAGAACTGTATCTGCTTCAATCAGGACTCATTGAAATCGGCAAACTGACATCTGACGGAAAAGATCTGACCCTTAGAATTTGCCAAAGAAATGATATTGTCGGGGAATTAACACTTTTCACTGAAGAACCGAGATATATGCTCAGTGCAAAGGTGCTAGAGGATGGCGAGGTGCTCGTCATTAATAAAAACAAGCTGGAAAAGGAACTCATTCAAAACGGTGCTCTGACATTTGAATTTATGAAATGGATGAGCACCCATCTCCGGAAAATTCAGTCTAAGATCAGGGATCTGCTTCTTCACGGCAAAAAGGGGGCGCTCTACTCCACCCTTATCCGCTTATCAAACAGCTACGGGGTGGAACGAAGCGACGGCATTCTGATTAACATCGCGCTGACAAATCAGGATTTGGCAAAGTTTTGCGCGGCGGCAAGGGAAAGCGTCAACCGTATGCTGGGAGACCTCCGCAAACAAGGGGTGATTTCGATAGACGAATCCGGAAAAATTATTTTGCACAAGCGGGACTATTTACGATGTGAAATTGAGTGTGAAAATTGTCCGCTGGAGATTTGCAATATTGATTGAAAAACCAAGGGCCGCCGGCGGTCCTTGGTTTTTTATCTTGTGATTGCTAGGCACATGGCGGCAAAAAAGAAGCAGGCATTCACCATTTCCAGAATGCCGATCGTTTTCACGGGCCAATCTCTTCCGTAAAAAAACCAAGCCCGCAAACTGCTTGGGATAAAAGCAAGAAATGCCCATCCGGCTCCGAGAAGAGCGGATAAAAAGGGGAGCAGCAAGTGGTATCCCCATGACCAGTATGCAAAAGTGCTGTTTTTTCTCTCCCGGATCACCGACTTTACATAAAAGGAACTCCCGATAAAAAATATAGCAGATTGCAAGAATATAAACCAAGCCCTGCCGTCAAGGATTCCTGTCCCAAGCCAGCAGCTCGCAAGCCCCCCTGAGCAAAAGAACAAGACACCCGCAATATCATTCACTAATGCTCGTTCGTTTTTACGGCGGGCATAGCACACATGGATGAGAAAAAGCGGCAATAACGAAATGCCAATCCAGATGAGTGCCGGTTTATGAAAAATGGAGATCATCAAAAAGCAGCAGGCCGAAACACCGTAGTAACATATCCACTTTTGGTAAAGTTTGATCTGCTTCTTCTTCAAGGCGAGGGTGACGGGATAGACCGTCAAATAAAGGAAAAGCCACCCTAGGAAGAGCGGAATATGCCAGAAAACGGGACCGCCCTTGACCATCCCGAGTGAAAATGGAATCAGAAGCATGGCCCACGCGCCGTGCTGTTTTGGAATCATCGTCTTCATCGAAATCCTCCTTTTTTATTTAATTATAAATAGAGACAGTCTTTCGATTAGTGACATTCATCATACAGGCTGTGAAATACATCACTGCTGTACAGGCTTAATCGGGCTACACTAAAGCTATCCTTAGCACAGGAGGCTTTCCTATGAATCAGTGTGACTATTTATTATTTCTGAAACAACTTCCTATGTTTAATGGAGTGCCTGTGTCCATTGTTGAAACCTTGCTGAAAAACGGGACGTTGATTAGCGGCTCATCTGATCAGTCTTCATCCTTTCTTCATTGTCAATCCGTTTATGTCGTATTAAAAGGCAGTGTCCGTTTGATGGACAGCAGGCTCCCGGAAGGATCGAAAACCGTTGCGCTGTGGGAAAAAGGCGATGTGTTTCCGGTTGATGAAAAAGGAGGGCTGTACTTATCGCCTTTTATCTCAGTCAATGTCTCTTCAGACGTTCTTATTCTCAATATCCCTTATTACATATTTAAAAAAATGATGTCTTACCATCCGCAGCTGCAAATGAACTTTTTGGCCATGCTACAGCAAAATGTTTTTTGTTCCTATCAATTATTTTTGCGTTATCTGCACACATCACAGGATGAAAACGCCAAACCCGGTTCTTAAAAAGAACCGGTCAGCGTGTCGACAAACCCTCGCATTCGTTGTCAGGCCTGCGCGTCGGTGCTCACGAATATCTACATTCGCTGTGCTCCGATGCTCGCCCTTCCTAGACTTCAAGGGTTTTCAATCACGCTGAAAAGATGACAAAGTCATAAAACGAAAACCGTTTTATGACTTTGTCAACAATCTGCCCGGTTCTTAAAAAGAACCGGTTTTTTTGATCTTTGAATGAAAGGCGGTTCATGACTCAGGTCCTGCCTGAACGCCGCCGTCATCACGTCCTGTGAAAGTCTGTTCCTTCTTCTCAATGTGAACATTTTGTGAAAAAAACAAAGTGTGTGACATAGTTCACAAGGAAACACGCTTTCTCTGTTTATAGTGAACTTAGCATTACCTGACTCGGAAGGAGTGAACGCTCATGAAGAAAAAGAAAATGAGTCCGTTGTTTAGGAGATTAAACTATTTCTCTCCTATCGAACACCATTCAAATCAACATAGCCAAACGACCCGCGAAGATCGCGATTGGGAGAATGTATACAGAAACAGATGGCAGTACGACAAAGTCGTCCGCTCCACCCACGGCGTCAACTGTACGGGGTCCTGCAGCTGGAATATTTATGTGAAAAATGGAATTGTCACATGGGAAGGACAAAACTTGAATTATCCATCAACAAGCCCTGATATGCCTGATTTCGAACCGAGAGGCTGTCCGCGAGGGGCCAGTTTTTCTTGGTATATTTACAGCCCGCTTCGTGTGAAATATCCATACGTGCGCGGTGTGCTGATCAATTTGTGGCGGGAAGCACTGCAGGCCCATCAAAATCCATTGGATGCTTGGAAATCGATCGTTGAAAATCCTGAAAAAGCAAAGTCCTATAAACAGGCAAGAGGGAAGGGCGGTTTTGTGCGCGCTGAATGGCCGGAGGTGCTGAAGCTGATTTCAGCCTCTCTGCTCTATACCGTCATGAAATACGGGCCTGACCGGAATGTCGGTTTTTCTCCGATTCCGGCCATGTCCATGATCAGCCATGCCTCAGGCTCCCGGTTTATGTCTTTAATCGGCGGACCGATGCTCAGTTTTTATGACTGGTATGCGGATCTTCCTCCGGCGTCCCCGCAAATCTGGGGTGACCAGACGGACGTTCCGGAAAGCAGTGATTGGTACAACTCAGGCTATATCATGACATGGGGCTCCAACGTTCCGTTAACAAGAACGCCTGACGCGCATTTTTTGGCTGAGGCCCGTTATAAAGGCGCTAAGGTTATTTCGATCAGTCCGGATTTTGCGGAATCCTCAAAGTTCGCGGATGACTGGCTGAGTATCCGCCAAGGGACTGACGGAGCGCTTGCGATGGCTATGGGCCACGTCATTTTGCAGGAATTTTACGTGAACCAAGAGACGGAACGTTTCATTGACTATGCGAAGCAATACACAGATTTTCCGTTCTTCGTCACCCTGTCGAAAGAAAATGGCGTATACACAGCGGGGCGGTTTCTGCATGCGAAGGACATTGGCCGGAAGACAAAGCATGATCAGTGGAAGCCTGCGGTCTGGAATGAGAAGACAAACGCATTTGCCATACCGCAAGGGACAATGGGCTCCCGCTGGGACGGGCAGCAGAAATGGAACCTGCACATGGTCGATGAAGAAACCGGGGAACCGATAGAACCCCGTCTCTCTGTACTCGGAATAGAGGACGAAATCGGCACGGTGCGCATCCCTTATTTTTCAAATGACGGCAACAAAGTGCTTGAGCGGGATTTGCCGATTAAAAAACTGGATCTGAACGGCGAAGAGGTTTGTATCACGACCGTATTTGACTTAATATTGGCCAACTACGGCGTAAACCGGGGCATCGGCGATCAATCAGCTGCCTCTTATGATGATCCTGAGCCGTTTACACCTGGATGGCAGGAACAGATGACAGGAATCAAAAAAGAAGCCGTCATTAAGATAGCCAGAGAGTTTGCCCAAAATGCGATCGATACAGACGGCCGTTCCATGATTATCGTAGGGGCGGGGATCAACCACTGGTTCAACTCCGACACGATTTACCGGGCGGTGTTAAATCTTGTTTTGCTGGTAGGCGCCCAAGGTGTAAACGGAGGCGGATGGGCCCATTATGTAGGGCAGGAAAAGCTCCGTCCCGCTGAAGGGTGGCAGACGATTGCCAACGCAAAAGACTGGGAGGGCGTGCCCAAGCTGCAAAACGGCACCTCGTTTTTCTACTTTGCGACAGATCAGTGGCGATATGAGGACCAGCCGATCAGTGACTTGGCTTCACCGATCGCTGCGTCATCCCGCTATAAGCATCACGCCGATTACAATGTGCTGGCAGCGCGTTTAGGGTGGCTTCCGTCTTACCCGACATTCAATCAAAACGGTATTGACCTTTACAAGGAAGCTGAACAAGCGGGGGCAGTAACACCTGAAGAAGTTGGGGCGTACGTGGCCTCACAGCTTCAAGAGAAAAAGCTGAAATTCGCGATTGAAGATCCCGACAATGAAGTGAATTTCCCAAGAAATCTCTTCGTATGGCGGGCAAATCTGATCTCCAGCTCAGGAAAAGGGCATGAGTATTTTCTCAAGCATTTGCTGGGAACGACGAATGGCTTGATGAATGACGACAGCGACAGCATCCGCCCCGAAGAAATCAAATGGCGGGAGCAAGCGCCGGAAGGAAAGCTCGACTTGTTAATCAATCTTGATTTTCGAATGGCTGGTACGGCACTCTATTCTGATATCGTGCTGCCGGCGGCGACATGGTATGAAAAACACGATCTCAGCAGCACAGATATGCATCCGTTTATTCATCCTTTCGCTCCGGCGATCTCGGCTCCGTGGGAATCGAAGTCAGACTGGGATATTTTCAAAGCCCTGTCGAAAGCCGTTTCCGATCTGGCAGAAGAAGTCGATATGGAGCCTGTGAAAGAAGTAGTCGCGACGCCGCTTCTTCATGACACCGCGCAGGAATTGGCTCAGCCGTTAGGCAAAATCAATGACTGGAGCAAGGGCGAATGTGAAGCCATTCCGGGAAAAACGATGCCGAACATCCATGTCGTTGAACGGGATTACAAGCACATTTTTCATAAAATGACCGCGCTCGGATCTCACGCCGGATTAAAACCGAGCGGAACAAAAGGGATGAGCTGGTCGATAGCTGATGAATATGAATCACTCAAAAAGAGACTGGGAGACATCTCAACGGACAGTGTCGCCAAGGGATGTCCAAATATAAGTGAAGCGAAGCAGGCGGCAGAAGCGATTTTAACCCTATCGTCCACTTCAAATGGAAAAGTCGCCGTGAAAGCATGGGAATCGCTTGAAAAGATCACAAACCTGAAGCTAAAAGACCTGGCGGAAGAACGAGAGGAAGAATGCTTTACGTTCGAACAAATTACAGCCCAGCCGAAAACGGTCATCACCTCTCCGGCATTTACCGGCTCGGAAAAAGGCGGACGCAGGTACTCGCCGTTTACGACGAACGTAGAAAAATTAATCCCGTGGCGAACCCTGACCGGAAGGCAATCTTATTATGTCGATCATGAACTGATGATGGAATTCGGTGAAACGATGGCGACATTTAAACCGATCCTCCAGCACCGTCCGTTTCTGAGCAAGCGGCCTGATCAAGAGGGAAAAGAAATCGTCCTCAATTATTTGACACCGCATAATAAATGGTCCGTCCACAGCATGTATTTTGATTCTTTGCCGATGCTTACCCTGTTCCGCGGCGGGCCGACCGTGTGGATGAATAAAGATGATGCAGAGGACACGGATATCAAAGACAACGATTGGATTGAATGTTTTAACCGAAATGGTGTTGTCGTCGCGAGAGCGGTTTTGTCTCACCGGATTCCTAAAGGTATGGCGTTTATGCATCATGCCCAGGATCGCCACATCAACGTGCCCGGCACGAAGCTGACGAATAACCGCGGAGGCACCCATAACAGTCCGACAAGGATACATGTCAAGCCGACACAGATGATCGGGGGCTATGCCCAGCTCAGCTACGGCTTTAACTACTACGGTCCAACGGGGAATCAGCGCGACCTGAACGTCGTCATCCGTAAGCTGAAGGAGGTCGATTGGCTTGAAGATTAAAGCGCAAATCGGAATGGTCATGAACTTGGATAAATGCATCGGCTGTCACACGTGCAGCGTCACCTGCAAAAACACGTGGACAAACCGTGCCGGTGCGGAATATATGTACTTCAATAATGTAGAAACAAAACCGGGCATCGGCTACCCGAAGCACTGGGAGGACCAGGACAAATATAAGGGCGGCTGGACATTGAAAAAAGGAAAGCTCGAGCTGAAATCCGGGCCGAAAACAAATCGGCTCGCAGGCCTTTTCTATAACCCGAATCAGCCGTCAATTGATGATTACTATGAACCTTGGAACTATGATTATGAAACATTAACGAACAGCCCGCAGAAAAAACACCAGCCAGTGGCGCGCCCGAAATCGTCCTTGACAGGGGATTTTATGAATATCGAATGGGGGCCGAACTGGGAGGATGACCTTGCAGGCGGCCACATTACAGGGCTTGAAGACCCAAACGTGCAAAAGATGGAGGAATCGATCAAAACAGAATTCGATGAGGTCTTTATGATGTATCTGCCGCGTATTTGCGAGCACTGCATCAACCCGGCGTGCGTGTCCTCTTGTCCATCGGGGGCCATGTACAAACGCGAGGAAGACGGCATTGTGCTTGTGGATCAAAACGCATGCCGTTCATGGAGATATTGTGTTTCATCCTGCCCTTATAAAAAGGTTTATTTTAACTGGCAAACGAACAAAGCGGAAAAATGCACCCTCTGCTTTCCGCGCTTGGAGGCGGGGCTGCCGACCATCTGCTCCGAGACGTGTGTAGGCAGAATCCGCTACCTCGGCGTCATGCTGTACGACGCAGACAAAGTGGAGGAAGCGGCATCTGTTGAAAATGAAAAGGATCTCTACCATTCCCAATTGGATGTTTTTCTTGATTCGAATGACCCTGAAGTTGCCAAACTGGCAAAAGAACAAGGCATCCCGGCTGAATGGATAGAGGCCGCGCAGCAATCGCCGATCTATAAAATGATCATCGACTGGAAGATTGCGCTGCCGCTTCACCCTGAGTACCGGACGCTGCCGATGGTTTGGTACATTCCGCCGCTGAGCCCGATTATGAATCTCTTTGAAGGAAAAGGCAGCCAGCAAACGGCGGAAGATATTTTTCCGGCTATCGACCAAATGAGAATTCCGATTGACTATTTGGCACAGCTATTAACGGCCGGTGATACGGATCATATTCGGTCAACATTAAAGAAAATGTCTGTCATGCGCCAGTATATGAGAGCGGTCCAGACGAATAAAACCGTCGACCAGGCACTGATCTCCAGTGTCGGCTTAACAGAACAGCAAATCGAAGACATGTATCGGCTGCTTGCCATCGCCAAATATGATGACCGCTTTGTGATTCCGAGCAGCCACCGGGAAGAAGTGTCCGATTTATATGCTGAACAGGGGAGCTGCGGCTTATCATTTTCAGGCGGTCCCGGTTCTTGTTTCTAATTTTTGATAAACGAGGTGTAACAAGATGAACACCACAGACAGGCAAATCACGTTCTCTGCTCTTTCCGCTCTTCTTTCCTATCCGGATGAGGAGTGGAGAGCCGAGCTTCCCGATTGGAAGGCTCTTATCTATGAAATCAGCAACCGGCACATCCGGGAGAAGCTGCTGCGCTTTTTCGAGGCGTCTGCGAACTTTACTCAAGAAGCGCTGATTGAACACTATGTCTATACATTCGACTTCGGGAAAAAAACGAATATGTACGTCACTTATTTCAACTCAGGCGAGCAAAGGGAACGCGGGATTGAATTGCTGCATTTAAAAAACACCTACCAGCAATCCGGTTTCATGCCGACAGACAAAGAGTTGCCTGATTATCTTCCGCTTATGCTGGAATTTGCCGCGGTTGCGGAGATCGAAGCTGTGAATAGCGTATTTGAAACCTATTTGTCCAATGTGAGGGAGCTGGCATCCCGCCTCGAAAAAAATGACAGTATCTATGCGGAGTTGCTGCACGTGCTGCTGGCCGCGCTGGAAAATATCGGCTTGCGTGAAAGCGTTGAAGGGGCTGTTCAGCCATGAGTGGGCAGATCCTGTGGGGCGTGATGCCATACATTGTCATGACGATCTTCATCGGCGGCCATATTTACCGCTATCAGCATGACCAATTTGGCTGGAACGCGAAATCAAGCGAGCTATTAGAAAAGAAAAAACTTGCGGCGGGCAGCACCCTTTTTCACTGGGGCATGCTGTGCGTGATCGGCGGCCATGTCATGGGCATTCTGATCCCGGAAGCCGTGTATTCTTCCCTTGGCATTTCAGAGCATATGTATCACAAAATGGCGATTGGCGCGGGCCTGCCGGCGGGGATTGCGGCTTGTATCGGACTTTTCATCCTGACGTACAGAAGGCTGTTTGACAAAAGAATCCGCAAAACCAGCACGCCATCGGATATTCTTACGCTGATTCTGCTGCTGTTTATGATGCTGTCGGGCCTTGCCGCCACATTTCTCAACATTGATTCAAAAGGATTTGATTACCGGACAACAGTAGGGCCGTGGTCCAGGGAGATCTTTTTGTTCAGGCCTGACGCCTCTTTGATGGAGAATGTCCCGCTATGGTTTAAGCTTCATATCATCATAGGTTACGTCGTTTTTATCCTCTGGCCGTTTACAAGATTGGTACACGTGTTCAGTCTGCCGCTCAAATATCTGACACGAAGCTATGTCGTGTATCGGAAACGCTCGTGAAAATCCCCCTTGGCAAGAGGGGGATTTTTTATCAAATTAATATGATGGAGATATGATCTGCCAAGGCAATGGCTGGGCTGCCGGGTATCCTGTTATGTTTGTATGTGGAAAACACATCATCTAACAAGGAGAGTGAAGAATGAAGCGGATTTTACTCATTTTAACTGCTTGTCTTATCACAAGCGCCGGAGTCCTGACACTCAGGCATTCTCACGTATTAACCGGCGGCACAGCAGGATTGTCACTAAGCCTGTCTTACTTGTTTCATTCCTCGTTTGCTATGATCTTCTTTCTGGTCAATATCCCGTTTTATGTTTTTTCATTCATCAGAATGGGCATCACATTTACCTTATCTACTGTATTTGCAGTCACAGCGCTGACTCTGTTTACAAGCGCGGATCACTGGCTGCCGTCTGTCTCTTTTTCACCGCTTGGCGGGGCGATTTGCGGCGGAACGCTGATTGGATTCGGCCTGTCGCTCATGTTTTATCATCAGGCATCGCTCGGGGGAGCCAATATCCTGGCTTTATTTCTGCAAAAGCGCTACGGATGGAATCCGGGTACGGTTAATTTCATCTTCGATTTTGGCGTAGTGCTGGCCGGCATTTACTCCGTTGGATTGATGAAAGGCCTCTTCTCCATAGTGTCGATTGCGGTGACGGGTTTGATCGTCAGCTTCTTCAAAAATAAAATCAAAAGCAGCTACTCACTCAAGCCCGGGTTACTCCGGAACATCACACCCGGCCAATCACAGGAAGCTTCATCTTAAGCCTTTCCGCCTCGTGCGGAGGGGCTTTTTTTGCAAGGTTTACAGACGAGAGAAAAGAGGTATAAGGAGGTAATCGAATCAGATTGGAGAGAATGAGAATGCTAAAAAGGAGACTGGAATTTTTCTTTTTATATATGATGCTCATCGGGGCATATGTCATATGGTTTTTTCCGGTTTCCAGGCTTGAATTTTACGGGGGATTGCTTTGCTATGTCAGCATTATTTTTTTCAGCATCTATTCGTTAATTCTTGAAAATCGCACCTCTCAGCACACGCTGTTATGGATCCACATTCTCATCTTTTTTCCAATCGTCGGCTACATGTTCTATCTGTTTTCCGGACAGCTTTATGTGAAGGGAAAGCTGTTTAAAACAAAACGAATGTACAACAGGGAAAAGCTCAGGAAGCTGTTTCACATGGAGGAAACGCCGGAAGTGACAGGCCTTAAGGACAATCAGGAGAGGTTTTTTACGTATTCCATCAGGGCCGCCCATATGAATATCAATACGAAAAGCGATATGAAAGTGCTGAAAAACGGCGAAGAAACGTTTCCTGATCTTTTCAAAGCGATGAGGCAAGCGGAATCTTATATACATATTGAATACTACATGTTCAAGTCGGACATGCTCGGCCGCGGCATGATGGACATTATGATGGAAAAAGCGCGTCAAGGCGTCGAGGTGCGGTTTTTATATGACGCCGCAGGAAGCATCAAGCTGGCAAGAAGAGATATTATGAAAATGAAACAAGCGGGAGTGGAAATCGTGCCGTTTTCTCCGCTGAAATACGGATTTTTCAACCAGAAACTGAATTTCAGAAATCATCGGAAAATCGTGGTCATCGACGGGAAAATCGGTTTTGTGGGAGGATTAAATGTCGGGAAGGAATATATCAGCAGAGATCCGTATATCGGGTTTTGGAGAGACACTCACTTGCGGCTGGAAGGAGAAATTGTCCAAACGCTTCACGCTATTTTTATGCTGGATTGGGAATACGTCTCCAATGAAGTGTTGATAGATCAAAAGGAGTACAATACGCCGGTTCCCGTGGAGGGAGGGGGCATATATCAAATTGTCGCGACTGGCCCTGATGCGAAAGAAAGCATGAGCGACTTATATTATGAAATGATTACCTCAGCGCAGAAATCAATATGGATCGCCACGCCCTATTTTGTCCCGAATGAGTCCATTCGCACGGCGTTGAAAGCAGCGGCGACAAAAGGCGTAGAGGTAAGGGTCATGGTGCCGGAAAAGAACGACAGCTTTTTGACGCAATACGCGTCAAGATCCTATTTCCCGGAGCTGCTCCTTGAGGGCATTGAAGTGTTCTCTTACCAAAAAGGCTTCATGCATCAAAAAGTCATGATTGTT
This sequence comes from Bacillus vallismortis, assembly GCF_004116955.1. Classification (NCBI taxonomy): domain Bacteria; kingdom Bacillati; phylum Bacillota; class Bacilli; order Caryophanales; family Bacillaceae; genus Bacillus; species Bacillus vallismortis. Next base: position 3,961,792 of record NZ_CP026362.1, read on the forward strand.
GATGGCGATCTCGCCACGGTCGGCACTGCGAATATGGACATGCGCAGCTTCCAGCTCAACTTTGAAGTAAACGTGTTTTTTACGGATGCCGAAGCGATCCGCACCCTTGAAGGCCATTTCGAAGAGGATATGCTGGAGAGTGAAAAGCTCAGCCCTGTCGGCTTTTATAAAAGGGGAGTGGCCGACCGGACAAAAGAATCCTTTGCCCGTCTATTTTCAGGTGTTCTGTAAGAAAACAGAAATCCGCCCTTTCAAAACAGCCAGTGTATAGTATAATTTTGAGAAAAGTGATCAGTTATTTATGCATTGGGGGAAAATAGGGTGCTGCGGCAATTTTTTTCGTATTATAAACCATATAAAACGTTGTTCTTTCTTGATTTTTTCTCGGCGATCGCGGGAGGCTTAATGGAGTTGAGCTTTCCTTTGATCGTCAATTATTTTATTGATACCTTGCTTCCGGGCAGGGACTGGGGGCTGATTATCGCGACCTCAATCGGTTTATTTGCGGTGTACGCGCTCAGCTCGGCTCTCCAGTATATCGTGACATACTGGGGGCATATGCTCGGGATCAATATTGAAACCGATATGAGAAAGTCGCTTTTTGACCATTTACAAAAGCTCTCGTTCAAATTTTACGACAACAACAAGACGGGAACGCTCATGTCGAAGCTGACGAACGATTTAATGTATATCGGCGAAGTTGCCCATCACGGCCCGGAGGATTTATTCATTGCCATCATGACCATTCTGGGGGCATTCGGGGTGATGCTGTTTATTAATTGGCAGCTGGCATTACTCACGTTTATCATCATGCCGATTGTCATTTGGCTAGCGCTTTATTTCAACAAAAAAATGACCAAAGCATTTACCACGCTGAACAAAGATATCGGAGACTTCAGCGCTCGTGTAGAAAATAATATCGGCGGCATCCGGCTCGTGCAGGCGTTCGGCAATGAAGCGTTTGAAAAAGAACGCTTCGACGTCAACAATCAGCGTTTCCGTATCACAAAGCTTTCCTCATACAAAATCATGGCGAAAAACGGCTCAATCAGCTACATGCTGACTCGGTTTGTCACGCTGTTTGTGCTTTTGTGCGGAACGTGGTTTGTCATTCGCGGCTCCTTATCGTACGGGGAATTCGTGGCCTTTGTGCTCCTGACGAACGTGCTGTTCAGGCCTATTGACAAAATTAACGCCATTATCGAAATGTATCCAAGGGGAATCGCCGGTTTCAAAAGCTATATGGAACTGATGGAGACAGAGCCGGATATTCAGGATTCCCCTGATGCGAAAGACGTTTCCGGCCTGAAGGGCAACATCCGCTATGAACATGTTTCGTTTGGCTATGATGACCAACACAATGTCCTCAATGACATCAACTTATCCATTCAAGCGGGGGAAACGGTTGCGTTCGTCGGTCCGTCAGGCGCGGGGAAATCAACGCTTTGCAGTTTGCTACCGCGCTTTTATGAAGCATCAGGGGGAGACATTACGATCGACGGCGTCAATATTAAAGATATGACGCTGTCTTCGCTGCGGGGGCAGATTGGCGTCGTACAGCAGGACGTTTTCTTGTTCTCGGGCACGCTTAGAGAAAATATCGCCTACGGCCGATTAGACGCATCAGAAGAAGACATTAGGCAGGCAGTGAAGCAAGCGCATCTGGAAGAGCTCGTCCATCACTTGCCGGATGGGCTGGATACCATCATCGGTGAACGCGGCGTGAAGCTTTCCGGCGGACAAAAGCAGCGCTTGTCCATTGCGCGGATGTTCTTGAAAAATCCGTCGATCCTGATTCTCGACGAAGCGACCTCAGCTCTTGATACAGAAACAGAAGCGGCGATCCAAAAGGCGCTTCAAGAATTATCCGAAGGGCGCACAACGCTCGTCATCGCCCACAGGCTGGCGACGATCAAAGACGCGGACAGAATTGTGGTTGTCACAAAGAATGGAATAGAAGAGCAAGGGCGTCATCATGACCTGATTGAAGCCGGCGGTCTTTACAGCAGGCTGCATCAGGCGCAATTCGGAGAAATGTCAATGTAAGTGTAAAAAATAGAAAGAGCATGTTTTGGAACAAAACATGCTCTTATCGTTTATATATGTTTTTTCACTTGAATAAATTGAATGACTGGATGAGTGATATATGCAACACATAAAGCGATAAATAATGTATAGTTTGTTCCGTTACCCATTTCATCCTTCTTTACTTCTTTTTTTGACTTCCACGTAAAGATTTGGCTCCAAGCCACTACTAAACTAATCAATAGTAACCAATCCGTCGCACTAAAAGATGCTCCTTCAATTTTAAAATAGCTAAGTAAAGTACCACCGAAGTATAAGGTGATCGCAATAAGAGAAAACAAACTAAGTACTTCTATTCTTTTCATTTCTTACTCTCCTCCTGTTCGAATTGAAACAATTGATCAACTGTTATCCCTAAACAATAAGCCAATTGAAAAGCAAGAGATAAACTTGGATCATATTTATTATTCTCAATAGCATTAATGGTTTGCCGGGAAACACTGCATGCCTTAGCCAAATGCTCTTGAGAAAATCCTTTTTCCTTTCTTGCCTGTTTAATCTTGTTTTCCATAAGCGCTCCTCTATGTAAAAGATGTTTTACACTTCTATCGTAGATGAATCTTTTTGTAATGTCAAACATATTTTACATTTTGTTAAACCATAAGAAAAAGGATAGACATCTTGTCTATCCTTTTTATATGTAAGTCAGAGCGCTTCTTTTTCAGCAGGCTCGATGATATTTTGAAACTTTTCTACCAGCTGGGACGCTTTTGTGCCCTCCACTACAATGAGATATTCTTTCTCATCATGAGCCATGCGGAACGTCTCGAGCTCAATTAAGTTTTTGATTTTGCACATCGTTTTCTTCGAATAAATATAGACCTCGTGGCTGCCGGAATGGCACATTTTATAAAGATGAATCAAATTTCTTAAAGTAAATGCCTGTGCGGCTACTTTTAGAGACTTGATGTTTTTCATAATCTTTCTCCTCCATCGGTTGTTGTCTTATATAGCGTATGTTCCCAGAGCGGACGAGCTTTAAACCTGGTGATGCACATTTATGATTTCCATTGCAGTGTGCCGCCGCCGATGCGTTTGACGCCGCGGATGGAGCTTAATTCATCCATCAGGCGGAGAAGCGCTTTGTCTTTCTGCTTTGCTTCAATCATGAAATCAATATTGGTCCCCCATTGCCTGAAGCGTTCCAACAGCGGCAGCAAAAAGTTGGCGTCAACATAATCGGCATGGCTGCGTATGGCCTGCTCCGATTTTGGGGAAGACAGATGAACCTTCGGCTGCAGCCCAATCCGCTCCCACGTTTTGATCATCCGGGGCAGTGCTTCATTCAGGTCTGCGTGATCATCTGGATTTGCGTAAAAATGATGAAAATCAAAGACGAACGGAACATGTTCTCGTTCGCAAACCTGAAGCGTTTCTTCCGTCGTATATGTTTTATCATCATTTTCAAGCGTCATCCGCTGTTTGATCTCCTCCGGAAGCTGCTTTACATTTTGGTGAAACTGGGCAATGGCGGTGTCTTTATCTCCGTAAGCGCCGCCTATATGAATGTTAATGACAGAGCGCCCGGCAATGCCCATGGCGTCAAGCATGCGGTAGTGGTAAGCCATATCGGTTACCGCATTTTTTGTGACGTTTTCCTTCGGGCTCGTGAACAGAGTGAATTGGTTTGGATGGAAGCTTGTTCTCAGATGATGTGTTTTGACAAGCTCCCCGATCTCCCGAAACTCCTTTTGAAAAGGCGTCACAAAATCCCACATGACTTCGGGATGCGTGGCCAGCGGCACAATCGAGCTGGAAAAACGGTACAAAGGAATGCCGTGGCCGATGATATAGTGAAGGGTTCTGAGTGTATTGTGCAAATTGGCTTTTGTCACAGTTAACAGCGCTTCTTTTCTTTCATCCTTTGATAGCTTTGAATAACGCGCGAATGTCAGTGTTTTAGCGGGAGACGCCTCCCAAAGGCTCATCGCGTTTGAAACGAACCCGAATCTGAAAATCATAGGAATTCTCCTTTATAAAAAATAAGATAATGCTCGGCCAAGCCATTCCGCCGGGCGCTGCCTGAACGTGCGCTTTTTGAAGTTGTCCTTTGTCAGCAGCTCTGACCTTTTCATATCCTCTTCAATCGTGGCATAGACTTCTTTTGTAAATGCTTCATTATCAATTTCGATATTCACTTCTTCATTTAAAAAAAAGCTGCGCTGATCAAAATTGGCGGTCCCGATGATGCTGAAATGATCGTCTATGATCAGGGCTTTCACATGATAAAACCCCTGGTAAAAACGATAGATCAGACAGCCGGCATCTAAGAGTTCCGAATAATAGGTATAAGCTGCTTCCCGGACCAGCGGATGATCTGATTTCATCGGCACGATGATCGTAACGGCTACACCGTTTTTTCTTGCTTTGACCAAGGCCTGTTGAAGCGGTTTTGTCGGAATATAATAAGGCGTGCAAATCGTAATGCGTTCTTTTGCCTGCGCGATATTTGCCAAATACGTTTTTTCAAGAGAATAACCGTCAGTCGCATAAATCTTATGAGAGATATTCCCTTGCGGAAGCTCCGGCCAAACATCCGTGCCAAGTTCAATACCGGTATTTCGTTTCAGATCGGATGCAAAAAGCGTTTGAAGATCATGCACGCCTTCTCCCTTCATGCGCAGATGATAATCCTCCCAATTGCCGAACTTCGCCTTCTTTCCAAGGTATTCCTCACCGATGTTAAATCCGCCGATATAACCGATTTTTCCATCGATCACAGCGATTTTTCGGTGATTCCGTTTTTGCATATGAAAAAAGAAAAAAGGAAAACGGGGCTTATTCAGAAAATGCACATGAACCCCGGCATTTTTCATCGTTTCCAGCGCCGGTTGTTTAATTTTTTGGCATCCCGACCAATCCAGCAGCAAATAAACAGAAACACCGGCTTGTGCTTTTGTTTTCAGCAGCGTAAACATATTGTGGCTGACCTCATCGTTTTTCATAATGAAAAACATCACGTGAACAGAGGAAGCTGCCTGGCTGATATCTTTCATCATCCGTTCCACAAGATCAGCGCCGCAGTGGATCAATTCGATATTACTTTTCTTTTTTGAAAAAACAGGTTCGTACGCGTTTTTTTTGTAAACGGCACGCCCCATGAAGATATCAAGCAGTATGAAAGCCAATAGTATAATGACGATGATAAGAATCGCGAAAAATATCTTCATCCCGGCACTCCTTTCTGTAGTAAAGGTAGTGTGCCCTAACAGCAGGAATTTAATTATTGACTGAACACTCATTCATTATTTATCATAAAGGTAATCTTATACAGATTCGAGGGTAGGGGATCGCGGTCTTTATCAGTAAAAAGGGGGAATTGGAATGAGCGGCTTTCTCATCGCAAACGCATTGTTATTTCTGATTGTAACCGCTTACGCTGTCTATTTGTTTGTATATTTGATCAAAACGAGACTGGCCTATATCAGACTCGGCCAAATAGAACAATTTGATCAAAGGATCAAGGAACGGCTTCGCGCCATATGGGTGAATGTATTCGGACAGAAAAAACTGCTGAAGGACAAGAAGAGCGGAATCATTCATGTCATGTTTTTCTACGGGTTTATATTGGTTCAGTTCGGAGCAATCGACTTTATCATCAAGGGACTGGCTCTTGACCGGAATTTGCCGCTTGGCCCTGTTTATCCCGCCTTCACCTTTTTTCAGGAAATTGTTACGTTTCTCATTTTAATCGCTGTGGCTTGGGCATTCTACAGACGTTATATTGAAAAGCTCGTCAGGCTGAAACGCGGCTTCAAAGCAGGGCTTGTTCTCATTTTTATCGGAGGATTAATGCTGACGGTACTGCTGGGAAACGGAATGAATCTCATCTGGCATGAGCATGGGCTTTCTTGGAGCGAGCCGATTGCCTCAGGTATCGCGTTTTTGCTTGGCGGAGTCGGAAAAACGGGCGCGGCGGTGATTTTCTATATCGCATGGTGGGTGCATCTTCTCTTTTTGCTGAGCTTTTTGGTATACGTGCCGCAGTCAAAGCATGCCCATCTCATCGCAGGCCCTGCCAATGTCTTTTTCAATAGAATGGAAGCGGCCGGAAAGCTTGAAAAAATCGATTTTACCGATGAAACGAAAGAAAGCTACGGTGCGGGGAAAATTGAAGATTTCAAGCAGTCTCAGCTGCTTGATCTGTACGCGTGTGTTGAGTGCGGCCGCTGCACCAATATGTGTCCGGCAACAGGCACCGGAAAAATGCTGTCGCCGATGGACTTGATTTTGCGTCTCAGAGATCATCTCACAGAAAAAGGAGCCGCCGTCACTTCACGCTCGCCTTGGGTGCCCGCGGCAGCGTTCCGTCATACGAGAGGCAATCAGCTGGCGGCGGCCTCATCAGGAAGCGGATCGCAGGAAGCCGCTGCCGCGCTGGATGACGAGCTGAGCTTGATTGGCGATGTCATCACCGAGGAAGAAATTTGGGCGTGCACCACTTGCCGAAACTGTGAGGATCAATGCCCGGTCATGAACGAGCACGTGGATAAAATCATCGATCTCCGCCGCTACCTCGTGCTGACAGAAGGAAAAATGGACAGTGACGCACAGCGCGCCATGACAAGTATCGAGCGGCAGGGAAATCCGTGGGGCCTCAACCGCAAGGAACGTGAGAATTGGCGTGACGCGGCGCCGAATACAGAAATTCCGACCGTAAAAGAATTGAAAAAAGAGGGAAAAGAATTTGAGTACCTTTTCTGGGTCGGTTCGATGGGGTCTTACGACAACAGAAGCCAGAAAATCGCAATCTCCTTTGCCAAGCTGCTCAATCACGCGGGTGTGTCCTTCGCGATCCTTGGCAATAAAGAAAAAAATTCAGGGGACACGCCGCGCCGCTTAGGAAATGAGTTTTTATTCCAAGAGCTGGCTGAAAAGAATATTGCTGAATTTGAAAAAAATCATATCAAAAAAATCGTGACGATCGACCCGCACGCATACAATTTATTTAAAAATGAGTATCCTGATTTCGGCTTTGAAGCCGAGGTTTATCACCATACAGAAGTGCTGGACTATCTTGTGAAGAATGGAAAATTAAAGCCGCAACACCCGCTTCAAGAGGCGATTACCTTCCACGATTCATGCTACTTGGGCCGGTACAACGAAGTCTATGATCCGCCGAGAGAGATTTTGAAAGCCATTCCGGGCGTGCAGCTGATTGAAATGGAGAGAAACAGGGAAACCGGCATGTGCTGCGGCGCCGGCGGAGGGTTAATGTGGATGGAGGAAGAAACGGGCAACAGGATTAACGTCGCGCGGACAGAGCAAGCGCTTGCGGTCAACCCATCGGTGATCAGCTCGGGCTGCCCTTACTGTCTCACGATGCTTGGGGATGGCACAAAGGCAAAAGAAGCCGAGGACCGGGTCAAAACGTATGATGTTGCCGAGCTTCTGGCTCAATCTGTCTTAGGGGCTGTATGAAAATGGGGGAGAAGCCATGAATTTTTCATTGTCAGAAGAACACGAGATGATACGGAAATTGGTGCGCGACTTTGCAAAGCATGAGGTAGCTCCGTCAGCCGCAGAACGAGACGAACAAGAACGATTCGACCGCGAACTGTTTCGGGAGATGGCGCATTTAGGGCTGACGGGAATTCCGTGGCCAGAAGAATACGGAGGAATCGGAAGTGACTATCTGGCCTATGTCATTGCGGTGGAGGAGCTTTCGAAAGTGTGCGCCTCCACCGGTGTGACGCTTTCCGCCCATATCTCACTATGCAGCTGGCCGCTGTTTGCCTATGGGACGGAAGAACAGAAGGCAGAGCACTTAACACAGCTGGCCCTCGGGGAGAAAATCGGCGCTTTCGCTTTGACGGAAGCGGGGTCCGGCTCTGACGCCGGCGCCATGAAAACGTCTGCTGAACGAATCGGTGATGATTATGTGTTAAATGGCGCCAAAGTGTTTATCACAAACGGCGGCGTTGCGGATATGTACCTTGTTTTTGCAGTCACGGATCCCGAGAAAAAGAAAAAAGGCATTTCCGCTTTTATTGTAGAAAAGGATTTCGAAGGATTTTCTGCAGGCAAGAAAGAAAAGAAGATGGGCATCCGCTCGTCTCCCACAACGGAAATCACGTTCGAAGATTGTGTTGTTCCCGCGGCGAACCGTCTCGGAGAAGAAGGGGAAGGCTTCAAAATCGCGATGAAGACGCTTGATGGAGGCAGAAACGGCATTGCCGCCCAAGCCGTGGGCATCGCTCAGGGGGCGCTTGATGCCGCGCTTCAGTACGCAAAAGAAAGAGAACAATTCGGAAAATCGATCGCCGATCAGCAGGGCATCGCATTTAAACTCGCAGATATGGCTACAATGATAGAAGCTTCAAGGCTATTGACCTATCAGGCGGCATGGCTGGAATCATCAGGCCTTCCATATGGAAAAGCTTCCGCCATGTCCAAACTGTTGGCGGGGGATACGGCGATGAAGGTGACGACCGAAACCGTGCAGATTTTTGGCGGCTACGGCTATACAAAGGATTATCCGGTTGAACGCTATATGCGTGATGCGAAAATCACGCAAATCTATGAAGGCACTCAAGAAATTCAAAGACTTGTCATCTCCAGAATGCTCGCGGATTGACGCAAAATATCTATCAGTCGGACCACTCTTGTAAAATTATTTAAATTAACGCTGTTAAGGGTAGCATATTCTGTTTTATTTTGTTTATAATGAGAGGTATGGTTTGTATAAGAACGATACAAAATCGCTTTCATTATTGATAAAACAGATACATATAAGTAATAGAAAGGGAGTGTCCGACCTTGGGTATCAAACAATATTCACAGGAAGAGCTAAAGGAAATGGCTTTAGTGGAAATCGCTCACGAATTATTTGAAGATCATAAAAAACCAGTTCCTTTTCAGGAGCTTTTAAATGAAATTGCATCTTTGCTCGGTGTGACAAAAGAAGAGCTTGGAGACCGCATCGCTCAATTTTATACAGATTTAAACATTGACGGCCGCTTCCTGGCGCTTTCTGACCAGACTTGGGGGCTTCGCAGCTGGTATCCGTATGACCAGCTTGATGAAGAAACTCAGCCGACAGTTAAAGCGAAAAAGAAAAAAGCGAAGAAAGCAGTCGAAGAAGATCTTGATCTTGACGAGTTTGAAGAGATCGATGAAGACGACATTGATTTGGATGAAGTCGAGGAACAACTTGATCTTGATACCGGTGATTTTGATGATGAAGATATTGACGAAGACGACGATGAACTTGAGATCGAAGAAGATCTGATTGATGAAGATGAAGATGAAGATGACGACTATGATGAAGATGAAGAGGAAATCAAATCGTAAAAGATCATCTTTAAAACAATCTTGACTTTCAAAGTCGAACTATGTAGTATGTATTTTGGGCTCTTCAAAAACGAAGAGAGAACATAGTGCGTTTTGCTCCCTTTCAAGAAATTGAAAGGGAGCTTTCTTATTTTCACCCCTCATTTTTCTTAATAAATCATTTAAAAGGCTAAATGATTTTCTATAAAACAGTACATTTTAAACATGTAGCTAAGAGCGAAGAGAGGAGCAAACGAAATGACGAAATATATTTTTGTAACCGGGGGAGTTGTATCCTCACTTGGAAAGGGTATTGTAGCTGCTTCATTAGGACGTTTGCTGAAAAACCGCGGAATGAACGTGACAATTCAAAAATTCGATCCATACATCAACGTCGACCCGGGAACCATGAGCCCGTACCAGCACGGTGAAGTATTCGTAACGGATGACGGCGCTGAAACAGATTTGGACCTTGGTCACTATGAGCGTTTTATCGATATCAACCTGAATAAATTCAGCAACGTGACTACAGGTAAAATTTATTCAACAGTTCTTAAAAAAGAACGACGCGGTGATTATCTTGGCGGAACGGTACAGGTCATCCCGCACATCACAAACGAACTGAAGGACCGTGTGTACCGCGCGGGGAAAGAAACAAACGCAGATGTCGTGATTACGGAAATCGGCGGTACTGTCGGGGATATCGAATCACTGCCATTCCTTGAAGCCATTCGCCAAATGAAGAGCGACATCGGCCGTGAAAATGTCATGTACATCCACTGTACGCTTGTGCCTTACATTAAGGCTGCGGGCGAATTGAAAACAAAACCGACACAGCACAGTGTAAAAGAACTGCGCAGCTTGGGCATTCAGCCAAATATCATCGTTGTTCGTACAGAAATGCCGATTTCTCAAGATATGAAAGATAAAATCGCGCTATTCTGCGATATAGATACAAAAGCGGTTATTGAATGTGAAGATGCGGACAACCTCTACTCCATTCCGCTTGAGCTTCAAAAACAAGGGCTGGATAAGCTTGTTTGCGATCACATGCAATTAGATTGCAAAGAGGCGGAAATGTCCGAGTGGAAAGAGCTTGTTAACAAGGTCAGCAATCTGTCTCAAACGATCAAGATCGGCCTTGTCGGGAAATACGTTGAGCTTCCTGACGCGTACATCTCTGTCGTTGAATCACTCCGCCATGCGGGTTATGCGTTCGACACAGATGTAAAAGTGAAATGGATCAACGCGGAAGAAGTAACAGAAGGCAACATTAAAGAGCTTACGAACGGAACGGACGGCATCATCGTACCGGGCGGATTCGGCGATCGCGGTGTTGAAGGCAAAATCGTCGCAACAAAATACGCGCGCGAAAACAACATTCCGTTCTTGGGCATCTGCCTTGGCATGCAGGTTGCATCTATTGAATACGCACGGCATGTATTGGGCTTAAAAGGCGCCCACTCAGCCGAAATTGATCCGTCAACTCAATACCCGATCATCGACCTTCTTCCTGAACAGAAGGATGTTGAGGACCTCGGCGGAACGCTTCGCCTCGGCCTTTACCCTTGTAAGCTTGAAGAAGGCACAAAAGCCTTTGAAGTGTATCAGGATGAAGTGGTGTACGAGCGCCACCGCCACCGTTATGAATTCAACAACGAATTCAGACAGCAAATGGAAGACCAAGGCTTCGTATTCTCAGGCACAAGCCCTGACGGACGCCTTGTTGAAATCATCGAGCTGAAAGACCACCCTTGGTTCGTGGCTTCTCAGTTCCACCCGGAATTCAAGTCAAGACCGACAAGACCTCAGCCTCTATTCAAAGGCTTTATCGGAGCGTCTGTCGAAGCTGCAAATCAGAAGTAATAAAAAAGACTTGCCGTTTTTATCAAAAGCGGGCAAGTCTTTTTTATTTGTTTCCGGCAACATACAGCATGTACAATAAGATATTATGCATACTCTTGCAGAATTTCTTTTAATGTAAACGATAGAGCATGGTAGACATACAGTGCTGTCATTAAAGAGGGAAATCCGTAACGGGTGCCGTCTTCATCGGGAACAAGCGGCATTTTTAATTTGGAATCAATATTCACATCGCAATATGGTTCCATTCCCGCACTGTCTTTGGCTGCCGGCGATACGCATACGACTCCCGCACCCTTTTCATAAAGCTCTTTTGCGAGCGCCTGCTCTTCGGCTGTGCCCGTCCCTGAGCAAAACATCAGCACTCTGTCACTTTCTGTCACTTCATCAGCACTTTTTGGAAAAGGTTTGACGGAAGGCAGCGGTTCTGTGCTTTCGGCAGCCTCGTATAAGACGCCCTGAAGCTCATTTGCTCCGTATATATATATGGAATGCCCGCTGACCACCGCTTGGGCAAGCAGCCGCGCCCCATCTTCAATCGCGTCAGATTCCTTATCCTGAATGCGGGAAAAAATACCTGTTAACTGTGTCGTGAATATTTTCAACATAAGTGAATCCTCCTTTATAACGTACAATATCAGTATACAACAAAAGAGAAAATGCTCAGAAAATGTCGTAAAGTAGACTATTATAATTAAAGGAAATAGGAAAATCAAACAGAATACATACACTACTGCTTACTTTTGACGAAAATCATAATATTGGGGTGTAAAATGATGAATGAAAAAATTTTAATCGTTGATGATCAATACGGCATACGTATTTTGCTTAACGAAGTGTTCAATAAAGAAGGCTACCAGACATTCCAGGCTGCAAACGGATTGCAGGCGCTTGACATCGTGACAAAAGAACGGCCCGACCTTGTGCTTCTGGACATGAAAATTCCCGGCATGGACGGAATTGAAATCTTAAAACGGATGAAGGTCATTGACGAAGATATCCGGGTGATCATTATGACGGCATACGGAGAGCTCGACATGATCCAGGAATCAAAAGAACTGGGCGCTCTGACGCACTTTGCGAAGCCTTTTGATATCGATGAAATCAGAGAAGCCGTGAAAAAATATCTGCCCCTGAAGTCTAATTAACAAAGAAGATACAAATGTATGATGTCATTGTGTTGCCCATTTGTCGAAAAGTTGGTATTCTAGTTATGGAGAAAAAGCGATCTGAGTATTTACATATGACAGCAATTTATGGGTCATGCTAGGGTGGAAAGCTTTTTTCGCTAGAAGACAATCAGGCTACATAAGGAGGACATTCGACATGCCTTTAGTTTCTATGACAGAAATGTTGAATACAGCTAAAGAAAAAGGTTATGCAGTAGGACAATTCAACTTAAACAACCTTGAGTTTACTCAAGCGATTTTACAAGCAGCTGAAGAAGAAAAATCTCCAGTGATCCTTGGTGTTTCTGAAGGTGCGGGACGCTACATGGGCGGCTTCAAAACAGTCGTTGCTATGGTGAAAGCACTTATGGAAGATTACAACGTGACAGTTCCTGTTGCGATTCACTTAGACCATGGTTCAAGCTTTGAATCTTGTGCGAAAGCGATTCATGCAGGTTTCACATCTGTCATGATCGACGCTTCTCACCATCCATTTGAAGAAAACATCGCAACAACTTCTAAAGTTGTTGAGCTTGCTCATTTCCACGGAGTATCTGTAGAAGCTGAGCTTGGAACAGTCGGCGGACAAGAAGATGATGTTATCGCTGAAGGCGTAATCTACGCTGACCCTAAAGAGTGCCAAGAGCTTGTTGAGCGCACTGGCATCGACTGCCTTGCACCAGCATTAGGTTCTGTTCACGGCCCTTACAAAGGCGAACCAAACCTTGGTTTCAAGGAAATGGAAGATATCGGTAAAACAACTGGCCTTCCATTAGTTCTCCACGGCGGTACTGGAATTCCGACTGCTGACATCAAAAAATCAATTTCACTTGGTACAGCTAAAATCAACGTAAATACTGAAAACCAAATTTCTTCTGCAAAAGCTGTTCGCGATACTTTGGCAGCTAAGCCTAACGAATACGATCCTCGTAAATATCTTGGACCTGCTCGTGAAGCGATTAAAGAAACAGTTATCGGTAAAATGCGTGAATTTGGTTCTTCAAACCAAGCTTAATTCAATTGGAATGTTTATAACCGCCTGACAGCTTGACAGGCGGTTTTCCGTCTACCTTTAGAAAGCGCAATCATATTCGCAATTCAGAAAATTTCTTACTCAAGGAGGCTTTTTGAACATGTTATTTTTTATTGATACAGCCAATATTGATGAAATTAAAGAAGCGAATGAATTAGGAATTCTTGCCGGTGTAACGACGAACCCTAGTTTAGTAGCGAAAGAAGCTAATGTATCATTCCACGACCGTCTTCGCGAGATCACAGAAGTCGTAAAAGGCTCTGTAAGCGCAGAGGTTATTTCTTTAAAAGCTGAGGAAATGATCGAGGAAGGTAAAGAACTGGCGAAAATCGCTCCGAACATTACGGTGAAAATCCCGATGACGTCTGACGGCCTTAAAGCGGTAAGAGCGCTTACTGAATTAGGCATCAAAACAAACGTCACATTGATCTTCAATGCAAACCAGGCGCTTCTTGCCGCCAGAGCAGGGGCGACGTATGTATCACCTTTCCTTGGACGCTTAGATGACATCGGCCACAACGGACTTGACCTGATTTCAGACGTCAAAGCCATTTTTGACATTCACGGTCTTGACACGCAAATCATTGCGGCGTCAATCCGCCATCCGCAACACGTGACAGAAGCCGCTCTAAGAGGGGCCCATATCGGCACTATGCCGCTGAAAGTCATTCATTCACTCACTAAGCATCCGTTAACAGACAAAGGTATTGAACAATTCCTGGCAGACTGGAATAAATAATGCAAAGGGCGGCAAACAGTTTATGCCTGTTTGCCGCAGCCTTTGTTTTTCACCGTCCTGATACAGCGGACCTACAGACACTGACGCCGCTTTACAGAGAAGGAATCATTGGGCTGCAGAAGCTGATATCGGAATGAAGTGTTTGCGTACTGCTTTTGCCGGATGACGATATGTTTCTCGAGCCGGCGGGTCTCTGTGCAATTTTCGAAACCTGTGCCCTGCAAAAAGCTTCGCTATTTTCTTCCTGATATTTTACAATGTGTTGTATTCTTTCTCTTCGAATTGGCTAGATTTTGGACATGAGCTTTATTTGCAGAGACAGAATAAAATGACATTTTATTTAGCTCCGCAGCTATCTTCTTATGGAAGGAGACTATCATGGAAAAGTTGAATATTGCCGGCGGTGACTCGTTAAACGGTACAGTACATATCAGCGGCGCTAAAAACAGCGCTGTTGCTTTAATACCAGCAACCATTTTGGCAAATTCCGAGGTGACTATTGAAGGGCTTCCAGAGATTTCAGATATTGAAACGCTGCGTGACCTGTTAAAGGAAATCGGCGGAAACGTACATTTTGATAATGGTGAAATGGTCGTTGACCCGACGTCGATGATCAGTATGCCGCTTCCTAACGGAAAAGTAAAAAAGCTTCGCGCGTCCTATTATTTAATGGGAGCGATGCTAGGCCGCTTCAAGCAGGCCGTCATCGGATTGCCCGGCGGCTGCCATTTGGGGCCCCGGCCGATTGATCAGCATATTAAAGGCTTTGAAGCGCTCGGAGCTGAAGTGACCAACGAACAGGGCGCCATTTATTTGCGTGCTGAAAGGCTGAGAGGCGCACGTATCTATTTAGATGTCGTGAGCGTAGGGGCAACCATTAACATTATGCTTGCCGCTGTTTTGGCAGAAGGGAAAACGCTCATCGAAAACGCTGCGAAGGAGCCTGAGATCATTGATGTTGCGACACTGCTTACGAGCATGGGCGCCAAAATCAAAGGTGCGGGAACCAATGTGATCCGAATCGACGGCGTGGAGGAGCTGCACGGCTGCAAACATACGATTATTCCGGACAGAATTGAGGCCGGGACATTTATGATTGCGGCTGCTGCAATGGGCAAGGAAGTCATGATCGATAATGTGATTCCCACTCATCTAGAGTCGTTAACGGCAAAGCTGAGGGAAATGGGATACCATATCGAAACAAGCGATGACCAGCTTCTCATTGTCGGCGGGCAGAAGCACTTAAAGCCGGTTGATGTCAAAACCCTCGTATATCCGGGCTTCCCGACAGATTTGCAGCAGCCGATGACGGCGCTCCTGACAAGAGCGAAAGGGACAAGCGTCGTAACGGACACCATTTACTCGGCAAGATTCAAGCACATTGACGAGCTGAGACGGATGGGTGCGAATATGAAAGTAGAAGGCAGATCTGCCATCATCACAGGTCCTGTCGAGCTTCAAGGCGCAAAAGTGAAGGCGAGCGATCTGCGTGCCGGAGCCTGTCTGGTGGTAGCCGGCCTGATGGCTGACGGCGTGACGGAAATTACGGGTTTGGAGCATATTGACCGCGGATACAGCAGTCTTGAAAAGAAACTCGAAGGGCTTGGAGCGACAATCTGGCGTGAAAGAATGACTGACGAAGAAATAGAGCAGCTGCAAAATTCATAAATGGTTATTTGTGGAGAGGAGCTCGTGTTGAATGGAAAGAAGTTTATCAATGGAATTGGTACGTGTGACAGAAGCTGCTGCATTGGCATCTGCAAGATGGATGGGCCGGGGAAAAAAAGACGAGGCTGATGAAGCGGCAACAAGCGCAATGAGAGACGTTTTTGATACCGTTCCGATGAAAGGAACCGTTGTGATCGGTGAAGGCGAAATGGACGAAGCGCCGATGCTGTATATTGGGGAAAAGCTCGGAAACGGATACGGTCCGCGCGTGGATGTCGCAGTTGACCCTCTTGAAGGCACAAACATTGTGGCAAGCGGCGGCTGGAACGCGCTGACCGTTATTGCAGTCGCAGACCACGGCACGCTTCTGAACGCCCCTGACATGTATATGGATAAAATCGCAGTCGGCCCGGAAGCGGTGGGCTGCATTGACATTGAAGCCCCTGTCATTGATAACCTTAAAGCGGTGGCAAAAGCGAAAAACAAGGACGTTGAGGACGTCGTTGCCACCATTTTAAACCGTGATAGACACGCAAACATTATTTCTCAACTTCGTGAGGCGGGAGCCAGGATCAAATTGATCAATGATGGCGATGTCGCAGGCGCCATCAATACGGCTTTCGACCACACGGGCGTCGACATTCTGTTTGGATCAGGCGGAGCTCCTGAGGGGGTGCTTTCTGCTGTTGCGTTAAAAGCGCTGGGCGGAGAAATCATTGGTAGACTCCTTCCGCAAAATCAAGAAGAAATCAAGCGCTGCAACAACATGGGCCTTGATGTAAGCAAAGTCCTTCGCATGGAAGATCTTGTGAAAGGCGATGACGCGATTTTTGCAGCTACCGGGGTAACTGACGGTGAGCTGTTAAAAGGCGTTCAATTCAAAGGCTCTGTCGGCACAACTGAAAGCTTAGTGATTCGTGCGAAATCCGGAACTGTCCGCTTCGTTGACGGCAGACACAGCTTGAAAAAGAAACCAAATCTTGTAATCCGTCCATAACAAACAGAGAAAGCGGGGATGAGCCCGCTTTTCTTTTGCAAAAAAGAGTCAACTCTATCAATTCAGTGTCAAAACCTTATTTCAGTTGAATAATTTTCTGAAATAAGGTAAAAATAAAGAGTGCTGCGAATTTTACTGCGTAATTCCTTCTTTTAAGCACTAGGAATGTTTCAATTTCTACCGCATACAGACGATATAAGTATTGATCTTCTCATGTTTTTGTCCTCGCTTCCTTCAAAACTCATTAAGACAATCCTTTTAACAAAAGCGCCGATCATGGGTGGAAGTGTTACCGATAGAAGTTCCTTTATGTTGAAAAAAGAATGTGCTTTGGCGGATGTTGTGCAAAAGCAGCAGATGATATGTGCAGAGTAAGATATTGACTATGAAAAGCGTGGTGTTTTTATGAAAAATGTATCTATTTCCTCTTTGGAAAATATGAAATTGAAAGAGCTTTATGAACTTGCAAGACATTATAAAATCTCCTATTACAGCAAACTGACAAAAAAAGAACTCATTTTCGCCATTCTGAAAGCAAACGCAGAACAGGAAGACCTGCTGTTTATGGAAGGCGTTCTTGAGATCATCCAGTCTGAAGGTTTCGGCTTCCTAAGACCGATCAACTACTCTCCAAGCTCAGAAGACATTTACATCTCAGCTTCACAAATTCGCCGCTTCGATTTGCGAAACGGAGACAAAGTATCAGGCAAGGTTCGCCCGCCAAAAGAAAATGAGCGTTATTACGGACTTTTGCACGTTGAAGCGGTAAATGGAGATGATCCCGAATCAGCAAAAGAGCGTGTGCATTTCCCGGCGCTTACACCTCTTTATCCAGACCGTCAAATGGTGTTGGAGACAAAGCCAAACTTCTTGTCTACCAGAATTATGGACATGATGGCGCCGGTCGGATTTGGACAGCGCGGTTTGATTGTCGCGCCGCCAAAAGCCGGAAAAACGATGCTGCTGAAGGAAATTGCCAACAGCATTACAGCGAACCAGCCTGAAGCAGAGCTGATCGTGCTTTTGATCGACGAAAGACCGGAAGAAGTGACTGATATCGAACGCTCTGTGGCTGGGGATGTCGTCAGCTCAACGTTTGACGAAGTGCCGGAAAACCATATCAAAGTTGCCGAGCTTGTGCTTGAGCGCGCGATGCGTCTTGTGGAACACAAAAAAGACGTCATCATCCTGATGGACAGCATTACACGCCTTGCCCGCGCCTACAACTTAGTAATTCCGCCGAGCGGAAGAACGCTTTCCGGAGGGATTGACCCAGCGGCGTTCCATCGTCCGAAGCGTTTCTTCGGGGCTGCGAGAAATATCGAAGAGGGCGGCAGCTTAACCATACTAGCTACAGCTCTGGTCGATACAGGATCACGTATGGACGATGTGATTTATGAAGAATTCAAGGGAACGGGCAACATGGAGCTTCACCTCGACCGCTCTCTGGCAGAGCGCCGCATCTTCCCGGCCATCGATATCCGCCGTTCAGGAACGCGCAAGGAAGAGCTGCTTGTGCCTAAAGAGCATCTTGATCGCTTATGGTCGATCCGCAAAACGATGTCTGATTCACCTGATTTTGCGGAAAAGTTCATGAGAAAAATGAAAAAAACCAAAACAAATCAGGAATTTTTCGATATCCTCAATCAAGAATGGAAACAGGCAAATCTATCATCGGCAAGACGGTAAATTGTATTTGCAAAAGAAGTAAATCACTGATATAATTTTCTCATATGCGTTTCGGACAACGCTCCGAAATAATAACTCTGTTTCCACACGGGATTCAGGGCGGAAGGAGATGGATACAATGAAAGCAGGAATTCATCCTAATTTCAAAAAAGCAACAGTGAAATGCGCTTGTGGAAATGAATTTGAAACAGGCTCAGTAAAAGAAGAGGTACGCGTTGAGATTTGCTCTGAGTGCCACCCATTCTATACTGGCCGTCAAAAATTCGCTTCTGCTGATGGTCGTGTTGATCGCTTTAACAAAAAATACGGTCTTAAGTAATAATAGATTTTTCAACAGGCAAGAAGCAGTCTTGCCTGTTTTTTATATTGTCTAAAACAGCTGGCAGAAAGAGGGGAACAGAGCCTATGTACATAATGAAACAAAGCGGTTGGCTTGAGCTGATTTGCGGCAGCATGTTCTCGGGGAAATCTGAAGAGCTGATCAGAAGAGTGAAGAGAGCGACTTATGCCAAGCAGGAAGTCAGGGTTTTTAAGCCTGTGATTGATAATCGATACAGCGAAGATGCCGTTGTCTCCCATAACGGAACATCCATGAAGAGCTATGCCATTTCTGCTGCTGCGGATATTTGGGAACACATTAGCGAAAGTACGGATGTGATTGCGGTTGATGAAGTTCAGTTTTTTGACGAGGGAATTGTAGAGGTTTTATCATCCCTTGCCGATAAAGGCTACCGTGTGATTGCAGCTGGTCTTGATATGGATTTTAGGGGAGAGCCGTTCGGCGTCGTCCCGGATATAATGGCGATCGCGGAAAGTGTGACGAAGCTGCAAGCCGTCTGTTCCGTCTGCGGATCGCCTGCGAGCAGAACGCAGCGCCTGATTGACGGCAAACCTGCTTCTTACGATGATCCGGTCATTTTGGTGGGGGCATCCGAATCCTATGAAGCAAGATGCAGACATCATCATGAAGTTCCAGGAAAACCTAAAAAATAGCCCGAAACAAGGGTATAAAGCTAGAAAGCACCGGCTAAAAAAACCGGTGTTTTTTTTATTTTCTGACAATACTTAATTAAAAAATTTAATTAAGTGTATTAAAAAATTAAGTAATTTTCTTCCCTTGAATTTTGATTTTGACAGGCATACAATAGCTTACGTAATGTAAATAGTTTTTAGACATTGTTCGAATAATTGTCATAAAGTCGTATAAAGATCATGATCGTATTTTTTAGATGGGTTATTACTTAACTTGGTTAACTATTTCAAGAAAGAAGGAGATTTGCTTGAATAACATAAAAAAAACTAAGGAAGGTCATTTAGAAACCACTCTTAGAGGAAAAGAAGTTTTATCTATTCCTACATTGAATAAAGGTGTTGCTTTCTCATTAGAAGAAAGACAAGAGCTTGGCTTAGAAGGACTTCTTCCGCCAACAGTACTTTCTCTAGATCAACAAGCAAAACGCGCATATGAGCAGTTTAAAGCTCAGCCAGACCGCCTTCGTCAAAATGTTTACTTAAATGATCTGGCAAACCGCAACGAAGTTCTTTTCTATAAATTGCTGAAAAACCATCTTCGCGAAATGCTTCCTGTTGTTTACACACCGACAGTTGGCGAAGCGATTCAGGAATACAGCCATGAATACAGAAGACCTCAAGGTATCTACTTGTCAATCGACAACATTGAGGGTATTGAAAAAGCGTTTGAAAACCTTCATGCGACAGCCGGCGACATTGATTTGATCGTTGCAACTGACTCTGAAAGCATCCTCGGAATCGGTGACTGGGGTGTAGGCGGTATTAACATCGCGATCGGTAAATTGGCTGTTTACACTGCAGCAGCTGGTATTGACCCAAGCCGTGTGATCCCGGTTGTGCTTGATGTCGGTACGAACAACGAAAAACTTTTAAATGATCCTTTATATATCGGTAACCATCATGAACGTATTTCAGATGAACGATATGAAGAATTTGTTGATGCGTATGTAAAAGCAGCGCTGAAATTCTTCCCTAAAGCGCTTCTTCACTGGGAAGACTTCGGTAATAAAAATGCGCGCAATATCATGAAGAAATACAACAACGACATTCTGACATTCAACGATGATATTCAAGGTACAGGCGCGATTACACTTGCCGGTGTGCTTGCTGCTATGAAGAAAACAGGTGCATCTATTAAAGATCAGCGTGTTGTTGTCTTCGGTGCGGGTTCAGCGGGTATCGGAATCGCTGACCAGATCCGTGACACAATGGTGCTTGCGGGATTATCTGAAGAAGAAGCGAACAACCGCTTCTACACAATTGATTACAGAGGCTTGCTGACTGAAGAAATCGAAGGCATCCTTGATTTCCAAAAACCTTACCTCCGCACTGCGGACGAAGTGAAAGATTGGAAACGCGATGAAAAAGGCCAAATTCCATTCGATGAAGTGGTTCGCCAATCGAAACCAACAATCTTAATCGGTACTTCAGGCGTATCAGGCGCGTTTACAGAGGAAATTGTAAAAGAAATGGCTTCTCACACAGACCGTCCGGTAATCATGCCGATGTCAAACCCGACTCACCTTGCGGAAGCGACTCCTGAAGATCTATTCAAATGGACTGACGGAAAAGTGCTTGTAGCAACAGGAAGCCCGTTTGAAAATGTGGAATACAACGGTGTTTCTTATGAAATCGGACAATCTAACAACGCATTCGCGTTCCCTGGTCTTGGACTTGGGTCAATTGTAGCGGAAGCACGTGTGATTACGCCTGCTATGTTTGCTGCAACTGCTGATGCGATTGCTGAAATGGTTGATTTTGAAACGCCTGGAGCAGGATTGCTTCCAAGCATTGATAAGCTTCAAGAAGTTTCTATTCAAGTTGCGATTGCTGTTGCGGAAGCGGCTATTAAAGACGGCGTAGCAAATCGCCAGCCTGAAGATGTGAAACAAGCGGTTCTTGATGCGATGTGGACACCAGAATACAAAAAAGTCATCGCAAAATAATTAACTATGAAATATATATCGTCCGAGGGAAAGCTTTTTCGGAAAGCTAAAGTATACGGACGTAGGATTTGGAGGAGAATATTTTGAGCATCTTAGATATCTTAATCCTCCTGGCACCGATCTTCTTTGTGATCGTGCTGGGATGGTTTGCAGGACATTTTGGAAGTTATGATGCCAAGTCGGCAAAAGGGGTAAGTACGTTAGTAACGAAATACGCACTTCCAGCTCACTTTATCGCTGGTATTTTGACTACTTCCAGAAGTGAATTTTTATCTCAAATTCCATTAATGGTTTCTTTAATTATTGGGATTGTTGGTTTCTATATCGTTATTTTACTGCTTTGCAGATTTGTGTTTAAATATGATTTAACGAACTCATCCATATTTTCTTTGAACTCAGCACAGCCGACATTCGCATTTATGGGTATTCCTGTACTGGGAAGCTTGTTCGGTGCGCAAGAGGTTGCGATTCCGATCGCGGTTACAGGTATCGTTGTTAATGCGATTCTTGATCCGCTTGCGATTATTGTTGCTACTGTCGGTGTGTCTTCTAAGAAAAACGAAGAGGGCGGCGACAGCTTCTGGAAGATGACAGGGAAATCAATCCTGCACGGTCTTTCTGAGCCGCTTGCAGCTGCTCCGTTAATCAGTATGATCTTAGTGCTTTGCGGTGTGACTCTGCCTGAGCTGGGTGTTAAAATGCTCGATCAGCTTGGAAGCACAACATCTGGTGTGGCTCTCTTTGCTGTCGGTGTTACTGTTGGTATCCGCAGTATCAAACTCAGCGTACCGGCATTTGGCATTGCGTTGCTCAAAGTCGCGGTTCAGCCTGCGTTAATGTTCTTGATTGCTCTTGCAGTCGGACTGCCAGCTGACCAAATGACAAAAGCGATCCTTCTTGTGGCATTCCCTGGTTCTGCCGTAGCAGCCATGATTGCAACTCGATTCGAGAAACAAGAGGAAGAAACGGCTTCTGCATTTGTCATCAGTGCGATTCTGTCATTGATTTCACTTCCGATTATTATTGCGCTTACGGCGTAAATCGAAAAAAGCTCCCTTTTTACGGGGAGCTTTTTATATTAGGTTTGAAATTTGAACAGTGACAGCAGCGGTTTTTTTCTTGATTTGGTTTTTTCGGCAGCGGCAGCGGTCTCGGGGATCGGCTGAGCGGTGAATTCTTGCATTTGTGAGGTCAATGATTGCAGGTCTGCAAGGATGTCATCCATTTCCCTGCGATGCTGAAGCAGTTGATAAGATACACCCTCATCGGCTTTTTGCTTCAGCTGGCGTTCCAGTTCCTCGATCCTTGACAGAAGTTCGTTTTCATCCTGCTTTTGCTGCAATAGGGTGTTGAGCTTCTGTTCGAGCAGCTCGATTCTTCGTTCTGTGTCGCCAGTTGTTTTTTGGACAATGAAGCCTGTCCGCTTTTTCGTGCTTTGCGGCACATGGATATCCTGAATCGCCGTGCCTTCAGAAATTTGTTTTTGAACAGATTTTAGAATCTTCACGTCTTCTGCCGTGAACGAATAATGTCCGAGCTCATTGCGTTCGGCCGGGAGCTTCAGCTGCTTCACCCACCGCTGCACCGTTTTTGCGGAGACGCCGAGTTCACTTGCTACCATATTTGTATTCATGATCCCATACCTCCTTTTTAGCTAGGTATTCGACCATCGCATGCGGTTCCCTTCTTGTTAGACAAAACAAGAAAAGATTCGGCAAAGAAAGTGGGTATCTCCTTTTTTTCTTCAAAAACCGTTATTGTTCATACAGTTCTAAAGGAAGCTGGTCAGGATCAAAAAAGAAGGTGAACCGCTTGCCGGTCAGCGGATCTGTTCTGATGGGCTCTGTTTCGATTCCTTTTTTGTGAAGCTCCTGAACCGCCTCCTCTAAGCTGCTGACTGTAAAAGCGAGGTGGCGCAGGCCTGCCGCTTCAGGCCGGGTTTGGCGTGCGGGCGGATCGGGAAACGAGAACAGCTCAATGGCATACGCCCCGTTAAGCGATAAATCAAGCTTAAAGGAGTTCCGTTCTTCTCGATACGTTTCTTGAATCACTTGAAAACCAAGCTTATGTACGTAGAAAGCTTTCGACTTTTCATAATCTGAACATATGATTGCAATATGATGTATGGATTTCAGCATGATCATCACTCCTCGATTCCCAGTATAGCAGAGGAGGCTTTTCCAAATGGGATTGAAATGCTTTTGACTGGGGTTCATCACTATACTATAATGAGAATGTTACGCACAGGAAAACAGAGGTGAAGACCGTGTTAGACCGTTTACAATCAATCGAAGAACGATATGAAAAATTAAATGAGCTTTTAAGCGATCCAGAAGTAGTCAATGATCCGAAAAAGCTAAGAGAATATTCAAAAGAGCAATCTGATATACAAGAAACAGTTGACGTCTATAGACAATACAGAGATGCGTCAGAACAGCTGACTGATGCAAAAGCGATGCTGGAAGAGAAGCTGGACGCTGAGATGCGCGAGATGGTGAAGGAAGAGATTTCTGAACTCCAGAAGGAAACGGATACACTGTCAGAGCGCCTGAAAGTGCTCCTGATCCCGAAAGATCCTAATGATGACAAAAACGTTATTATGGAGATCCGCGGAGCAGCGGGAGGCGAGGAAGCCGCTTTATTCGCGGGTAACCTGTACAGAATGTATTCCCGTTATGCTGAGCTGCAAGGCTGGAAAACAGAGGTCATGGAAGCGAGTGTAACAGGAACGGGCGGCTACAAAGAGATCATCTTTATGATTACGGGAAGCGGCGCGTATTCTAAACTCAAATATGAAAACGGCGCCCACCGCGTACAGCGTGTTCCGGAAACAGAATCAGGCGGCCGTATCCATACATCGACCGCGACCGTAGCGTGCCTTCCTGAGGCCGAAGAGGTAGAGGTTGACATTCATGAGAAGGATATCCGAGTTGATACGTTTGCTTCAAGCGGACCGGGCGGACAAAGCGTAAACACCACAATGTCTGCCGTTCGTCTGACACACTTGCCGACAGGTGTTGTTGTATCATGCCAAGATGAGAAATCTCAAATCAAAAACAAAGAAAAAGCAATGAAAGTTCTTCGTGCCAGAATCTACGATAAATTTCAGCAGGAAGCACAAGCTGAATATGATCAAACGCGAAAATCAGCAGTCGGATCAGGTGACCGTTCTGAACGTATCCGCACATACAACTTCCCGCAAAACCGTGTGACGGATCACAGAATCGGCCTGACGATTCAAAAGCTTGATCAGATTCTTGAAGGAAAACTTGATGAAGTGGTTGAAACGCTGATCGTTGAAGATCAGGCAAGCAAGCTTCAGCAAGCGGAAGGTTAAGATGAAGACGATATTTGAAGCCCTGAAATGGGCTTCTTCTTATTTAACCGAAGCGGGAAGAGAAGAAAACGCTGCTGAGCTTCTTTTGCTTTATGATACCGGAATGGACAGAAGCAAGCTGCTCGCCAGCTTACAGGAACCGATTGGCGAAGATGAGCTGTATCGCTTTCGGCGTCACGTTGAGATGCATAAAGAGGGCGTGCCGGTTCAGTACATTATCGGAAAAGAGTTTTTTTACGGACGGGAGTTTATGGTAAATGATGATGTGCTGATCCCGCGGCCGGAAACAGAAGAGGTTGTCTATCATCTGCTGCAAAAGTATCGACATGTCTTTTCGGAAGACGGCTGGCTTGATGTTGTTGACGTCGGTACAGGGAGCGGCGCGATAGCCGTCACGCTTGCGCTTGAAAACGAAAATTTTTCTGTGTCGGCGGTCGATATTTCAAAAGAGGCGCTTCAGGTCGCTTCTGCCAATGCGGAAAAGCTCGGAGCTGATGTGCGCTTTTACCAGGGCGATCTGCTTGAGCCTTTGATTACGGCAGGAAAAAAAGCGGATATGATCGTCTCGAATCCTCCTTATATTTCAGAAGAAGAAATGGCTGATCTATCAGAGATTGTCCGTTTTCATGAGCCGTTGCACGCTCTCACCGATGGCGGAGACGGGCTCAAATTTTATAAGCGGTTTATGGAAGACATCCCGCTTGTCATGAAAGATAAAGTGTTTGTCGTTTTTGAAATCGGATGGCAACAGGGGGCGGCGGTCAAAGAGCTGATTCTCAAGACGTTTAAGGATGCGGAAGTGGAAGTGCTGAAAGATATTAATGGAAAAGACAGAACCATATGCGCTGTGATTCATAAAAATAAGTAAGCAGCTTGCTGTCGAGTTGATGAATCGAGCTGTTTGATCACCGGCAAAGGGGATGTGAAAAATGAAAAAAGCCCTTGCAGCAGGAATCTTGCTCATTGCAATCGAGAGCATGGTGGGCACCATTTTTCCGCAGGTACTTTCATATGAATCCATATTTGGCATCGCGTCTCTTGTTTTGATTGGGCTTGCAATCATCACATCGGGCTTGGCTGTAAGCGGAAGCGATCAGCGGGCGAACTACCATTCAGAAACGAGAGAAGGCCGTACAGTCCGCTTGAAAATGGCGGCTGCTTTCTTTGTTGCGGCGATACCTTCTATTCTTTGTTATCTGCTGACGGTTTTGTTTTCATGAAAAAGGAAGCCCCTAGGCTTCCTTTTTTTGCAGTAAAACAGAATCCCATATCCAATAAACAACAGCTGTTAGAACAGCGAAGATGTAAAAGGCTGTATTTTGAAACAGAGATTGTCCTGAAGGCTGCAGCAGGCCGAAAATAATCGCGTTGGCCACAAAAGCCGCAGCAAAGTAATACAGCAAATACAAAGGGTTGAACCGCTTCGGCTTTTTATTCATCATGAATTGAAGAGGAAGCGCGAATATCAGATAAGGAAATAGAAAATAAAATGCCATCGTGATCAGAGCGGCAATAATAAATGAATGAATATAAATCACCGAATAAAGAACCGACATCGTAAATGCCGATAACAGCACTGTATAATTATATTTCATCTTAAACCTCCTAAAACACTATCGTACCATAAATAAGATTACCAGCTTGCTAGATTTTTTTCACCCTGCACGTTTACCCCGGGCTTCCCTTGTCCATAATAGGGCTAGAAACAAAGCACGGAGAGGAACGGTGGGGACCAATGAAAAAAACAGTTATCATTTGCATATATATCTTTCTTTTATTATCTGGAGCACTTGTAGGGCTGGCGAAAGAAGAGACGGCACAGCTATCAGAAAATCAGCCGGTGGTCATACCGGATGAGGCGATTCGTTTGAGAATATTGGCAAACAGCGATAGGGATCAAGACCAGCAATTAAAACGGCATATCAGAGACGCGGTCAATAAAGAAATCACAACCTGGGTAGAGGATATTGCTTCTATAGAAGAGGCGCGGCGTGTGATTCGCTCAAAGCTTCCTGAAATCAAAGAAATTGCAAAGGAAACAATGGAGAACGAAGGGGCGAACCAGTCCATATCTGTTGATTTTGACAAAATCTCTTTTCCGACAAAGCTTTACGGCAACATGGTATATCCCGCTGGTGAGTATGAAGCGATCCTGATTACGCTTGGAAACGGTGACGGCGCCAACTGGTGGTGTGTGCTGTTCCCGCCGCTCTGCTTTCTTGATTTTTCGAATGGGGAAGCTGTGAAAGAACAAGAAGATCAAGAAGCCTCGAAAAAACAGACTGAAAAAGTGCTTGAGGACGTAACCGCCAAAGCGGAAAAAGCCAAAAAAGAAGAGAAAGAAGAGAAGGAAGACGGCGGCACAGAAGTGAAATTCTTCTTAGTCGAATGGATTTCCGACCTTTTTTCCTAATCACCTGGTCTAAAAATAGATTTGCCTCATAGATTGGAAGAAAGAATGCAAAAACGGGGTGAACGGATGTTTTATCAACTGCGGGTGGCAAGGGAAAAAGACGGGGACGTGCTCGAGGAATTTTTAAAACAGGCGAAAGCCAACCATGAAGGCGTGAAAGAAGGCTTCACCCAGTTTCTGATGCTTGAGGATAGCGAGAAGAACATTGCCGGCTGTCTCGGAATTGAAAAAATAAGCTGTGATCAAGGGCTGCTGCGATCACTTGTGATATCGGACAAGCTTCACCAAGGCCATATTGTGACCCTCTTTCAGAGCATGGAGCTTCTGTGCGAAAAGCACCAGATCAAAACAGTATATTTAATTGCGAATCAGCATTCCTCTGCTGATTTCCTTACGGCCATGGGGTTTGAACAAGCTGAGAGTGTACCTGAAGAGCTGTTTTCTTCTGGGCATTTCTGTGAGTCGCGAAAAACAGAAGGGGCCGTCTTGATGAAAAAAGCGTCTGGATAAGTGTGATTTATACACAGACTTATCCACTTCTTCATTAGCGTTGTCCACAATTTGTGGATAACGCTTGTTTTATTACAGGACATCTTTTATACTTTCAAAAGGATTACACGCGTAAAACAATCGTTTTATTGTTGTGAATAAGGAGTTTGGTCAGAAAATGAAAACGAAAAGGTGGTTTGTGGATGTAACTGGCGAGTTATCCACAAATGGTCCACAAATTGCACAAGCAGCCGCTTTGCTCCGGCAAAATGAGGTCGTTGCGTTCCCGACAGAAACGGTATACGGCCTCGGCGCAAATGCGAAAGACACAGATGCTGTCAAAAAAATATATGAAGCGAAAGGGCGTCCGAGTGATAATCCCCTGATTGTCCACATTGCGGACATTACCCAGCTTGACGACTTAACGGGACCGGCGCCAGGTAAGGCGAAAACATTAATGAACCGGTTTTGGCCAGGGGCACTTACCCTTATCCTCCCCTGCAAACCTGATGCGCTCTCACCTCGTGTAACGGCAGGGCTTGAAACGGTTGCCATTAGGATGCCGGATCATCCGCTTGCTCTTGCGTTGATTCGCGCGTCGGAATTGCCGATTGCGGCACCGAGCGCCAATCTATCAGGAAAGCCAAGCCCGACAAAGGCGGAACATGTGGCTCACGACTTAGATGGCCGCATAGCTGGCATCATGGACGGAGGTCCTACCGGGATTGGGGTCGAATCGACCGTCCTTTCATGTGCGGGCGACATTCCTGTGCTTCTTCGTCCGGGGGGCATTACGAAAGAGCAAATTGAAGCGGAGATCGGACCGATCCTTGTGGATAAAGGGCTCAGTGATCAAAATCAAAAGCCGATATCTCCAGGGATGAAATATACACATTATGCCCCGACTGCACCGCTTGCCATTTGCGAAGGCAGCCCAGAGCGCATTCAGCATCTCATTCAGGAGCACCAACAGGGCGGCAGACGGGTCGGTGTCCTGACAACAGAAGAAAACGCTGACGTGTATTCGGCAGATTACGTGAAGAGCTGCGGCAGACGGGCGCAGCTTGAGACTGTTGCGGCGGCGCTGTATGATGCTTTACGCAGCTTTGATGAGGCAAAGGTAGATTTTATTATAGCGGAATCCTTTCCGGACACGGGTGTCGGGCACGCTATTATGAACAGGCTGATGAAAGCCGCGGGCGGAAGAGTGATTCGCTGACGAAGTCAGGTGTTCTAACCCTTTTTGGACACGCATAGGCTAAAAAAGCGGGGCGTGTCCAAGGGGGTTATTCATGTATGTCGGATATGTTTATAGGCGAACTGGTTACATTAAGCATCATGGCGTTTGCGTTAGGGATGGATGCTTTTTCTGTCGGCCTCGGAATGGGCATGGTCAAACTCAGAAAAAAGCAGATATTCTATATTGGTTTGATCATCGGCCTCTTTCATGTCATCATGCCTCTCGGAGGGATGGCGGCCGGTAACATGCTGTCAGGGCTCCTCGGCGTGTTAGCGGTTTATATCGGGGGTTCGCTGCTTTTTGTTCTTGGTGTTCAGATGCTGATGGCTTCATTTAAACAGTCGGAAGAACGATTCATGTCTCCGGCAGGGCCGGGCTTATTGCTGTTTGCCGTCGGCGTCAGCCTTGACAGCTTCTCCGTCGGCTTGAGCTTGGGGATATACGGCTCACATCCGCTTCTCACCATTACCCTGTTCGGGCTGTTTAGCATGATATTGACATGGCTGGGCCTGCTGATCGGAAAACAAGTACAGTCATGGCTTGGCGCATACAGCGAAGCGCTTGGGGGCATCATCTTAATCGCATTCGGCCTAAAGCTGCTTCTGCCAATTTAATATATCAATAAAAGAAACGAAGTCGCCGTTTCTTTTTTCTTCATATATAATAGAGAAAATAAGGGGTGACTGACATGAACATTATTTTTGTCTGTACTGGAAATACGTGCCGCAGCCCCATGGCTGAGGCGCTTTTTAAGTCAATTGCAGAAACGGAAGGGCTGAATGTCAGTGTCCGCTCGGCTGGCGTGTTTGCTTCGCCTAATGGAAGAGCGACGCCTCATGCAGTCGAAGCGTTGTTTGAAAAACACATTGCCCTTAACCATGTGTCTTCTCCATTAACTGAAGAACATATGGAATCGGCTGATTTGGTTCTGGCTATGACCCAGCAGCACAAACAGATCATTGCCAATCAATTCGGACGTTATCGTGATAAAGTGTTCACGCTAAAAGAATATGTCAAAGACAGCCATGAGGATGTCATCGATCCGTTCGGCGGCTCAATTGATATCTATAAACAAACGAGAGATGAGCTTGAAGAGCTTCTTCGTCAGCTGGCAAAACAGCTGAAAAAAGACGGCAGGTAGATGGCAGAAAATCTGCAAACAGGTCATTTGCAAATCCTGCGTGAAGGAGTAGAATATAGTGAAAAGCACATCATATGGTGTGAATCTTAAGAGCGGACAGGCTGCGCGGTCAACATAGCGGGCGGGCCGCATCACACACGCTGGGAGGAAAAGCTGATGAAAGTAGCCATTGCATCGGATCATGGCGGTGTTCACATTCGAAATGAAATCAAAGAGTTAATGGACGAATTGCAAATTGAATATATGGATATGGGCTGTGACTGCGGCAACGGATCTGTCGATTATCCGGATTATGCTTTTCCGGTGGCCGAAAAAGTGGTTAGCGGCGAAGTTGACAGAGGCATTTTAATTTGCGGGACAGGGATCGGCATGAGCATTTCCGCTAATAAGGTCAAAGGCATTCGTTGCGCGCTGGCGCACGATACATTCAGCGCAAAAGCGACGAGAGAGCATAATGACACAAACATCCTCGCGATGGGTGAACGGGTGATCGGCCCCGGTTTGGCGCGGGAAGTGGCGAAAATCTGGCTGACTACTGAATTTACCGGCGGAAGACATCAAACCCGGATTGGAAAAATCTCGAACTATGAAGAGAAGAACCTATAGGGGTGCTGTTCAATGAATGAGATCAAGCTAAAATGGAGTACGATGCTGTCTGAGTTTCAGGAACAAGCGGGATTGAAACAGGATCAGCTCTTTGTCCTTGGATGCAGCACGAGCGAAGTGGCCGGCAGCCGGATCGGCACATCGGGAAGCGAAGACATCGCGGAAAGCATCTACAGCGGACTTGCCGAGCTCAAGAGAAAAACAGGCATCCATCTCGCATTTCAGTGCTGCGAGCATTTGAACAGAGCGCTTGTAGTAGAGGAGGAAACGGCTCAGCTGTTCAGGCTGCCGGCCGTTTCGGCCGTACCTGTTCCAAAAGCGGGTGGGGCGATGGCTGCTTATGCATTTAAGCAGATGAGGTCTCCTGTTCTTGTTGAAAACATACAGGCTGACGCGGGAATAGACGTAGGCGATACGTTTATCGGCATGCATCTGAAGCCGGTAGCTGTCCCTGTGCGTGTTTCTCAAAACAGTCTGGGTGAAGCCCATGTGACATTAGCGCGTACGCGGCCGAAGCTGATTGGCGGAGTACGCGCGGTTTATGAGTGCGAATGAAAGGACTGCGAGGCCAGTCTTTTCTTTATTTTGAGGCGGAAAAATAAATTCCGAACTTTAATTTAAATTCAAGTTATTAATATTCGTTTTTACCAACAAAATTTTTGATTTTTTAAAAATAATCTTTTACATCGGCCTAAAAAACCATGTACAATAGTGATGGTAAAAACAAAGAACAGGATACGGATAGGAGAGGATCTCGCGATGAAACATTTACCTGCGCAAGACGCACAAGTGTTTAACGCCATTAAAAATGAGCGTGAACGCCAACAGACTAAGATCGAATTGATTGCTTCTGAGAACTTTGTAAGTGAAGCGGTTATGGAAGCACAAGGATCTGTTTTGACAAACAAGTACGCTGAAGGATATCCGGGCAAACGCTACTATGGCGGATGTGAGCACGTTGATGTCGTTGAAGATATCGCTCGTGACCGCGCGAAGGAGATCTTTGGAGCGGAGTATGTAAACGTTCAGCCGCATTCAGGCGCACAAGCAAACATGGCAGTATACTTCACGATTTTGGAGCAAGGCGATACTGTACTTGGGATGAACCTCTCCCACGGCGGCCATTTAACACACGGAAGTCCAGTCAACTTCAGCGGTGTTCAATATAACTTTGTTGAGTACGGCGTAGATAAAGAAACTCAATATATTGATTATGATGACGTACGTGAAAAAGCCCTCGCTCATAAACCGAAGCTTATCGTGGCAGGAGCAAGTGCGTATCCTCGTACAATCGACTTTAAGAAATTCCGTGAAATTGCCGATGAAGTCGGCGCTTACTTCATGGTGGATATGGCGCATATCGCGGGACTTGTTGCGGCGGGCCTTCATCCAAACCCGGTTCCTTACGCTGATTTCGTGACAACAACAACACATAAAACACTTCGCGGACCTCGCGGAGGTATGATCCTTTGCCGCGAAGAGTTTGGCAAGAAAATTGATAAATCGATCTTCCCTGGCATTCAAGGCGGCCCGCTGATGCACGTAATTGCTGCAAAAGCTGTTTCATTCGGCGAAGTATTGCAGGACGATTTCAAAACATATGCACAAAACGTCATCTCAAATGCAAAACGTTTGGCTGAAGCGTTAACGAAAGAGGGCGTTCAGCTTGTCTCAGGCGGAACAGACAACCACCTTATCCTTGTTGACCTTCGTTCTCTCGGACTGACAGGTAAGGTTGCGGAGCATGTGCTTGATGAAATTGGTATTACGTCTAACAAAAACGCGATTCCATATGATCCGGAAAAACCTTTCGTAACAAGCGGCATCCGTCTTGGTACAGCTGCTGTGACAAGCCGCGGTTTTGACGGAGACGCATTGGACGAAGTTGGGGCTATCATTGCGCTTGCATTGAAAAACCACGAAGATGAAGGGAAACTTAAAGAAGCAAGCCAGCGTGTAGCTGCTCTGACAGATAAATTCCCTCTATATAATGAATTAGATTACTAAGATCCTAAAAACCCGCTCAGGCTTATGCCCGGCGGGTTTTTTGACGATGTTCTTGAAACTCCATGTCTTTTTTTGTAGAATCAATAGAAGTGTGTAATTGTTGATGTGACAATAAAAAAGGAGCTGAAACACAGTATGGGTAAGGTTTATGTATTTGATCATCCTTTAATTCAGCACAAGCTGACATATATACGGAATGAAGAGACAGGTACGAAGGATTTTAGAGAGCTTGTAGACGAAGTGGCAACGCTTATGGCGTTTGAAATTACCCGTGATCTCCCTCTGGAAGAAGTGGATATCAACACACCGGTTCAGGCTGCGAAGTCGAAAGTCATCTCAGGGAAAAAACTCGGAGTGGTTCCTATCCTCAGAGCCGGATTGGGAATGGTTGACGGCATCTTAAAGCT
Source organism: Bacillus vallismortis (assembly GCF_004116955.1). Classification (NCBI taxonomy): domain Bacteria; kingdom Bacillati; phylum Bacillota; class Bacilli; order Caryophanales; family Bacillaceae; genus Bacillus; species Bacillus vallismortis. Next base: position 3,994,925 of record NZ_CP026362.1, read on the forward strand.
TATTCCAGCGGCAAAAGTGGGGCATGTCGGCTTGTACCGTGATCCTGAAACCTTAAAACCAGTGGAATACTATGTCAAGCTTCCTTCTGACGTGGAAGAGCGTGAATTCATCGTGGTTGACCCGATGCTGGCCACAGGCGGCTCCGCGGTTGAAGCCATTCACAGCCTCAAAAAACGCGGCGCGAAAAACATTCGTTTCATGTGTCTGGTAGCGGCGCCGGAGGGTGTGGAAGAATTGCAGAAGCATCATTCGGACGTGGATATTTACATTGCGGCGCTTGATGATAAATTAAATGAAAAAGGTTATATCGTTCCTGGTCTCGGAGATGCGGGAGACCGTATGTTTGGAACAAAATAAAATAGAAAACCCCGAAAAAGGGTTTTCTTTTTTTATCCAGTTATTTGCTGTTCGGCCAATCTGTATACAATTATAGGTGAAAATGTGAACATTCTGTGGATGCTCACAGTATAAAAAGTTTTTTAACTTTAAACAGATTGACACTTGTTAGGGGCTATTGTATGCTAAACGAGGGTATTATGAGAAGGTTTTCATAGCTTTCATTATAGTCCCCATCCTCAATGTAAATCCTCTCAGAAAACCCGTATTATGAGGATTTATTAAGCGAATGAAACAGCATCCTTGCAAGGCTTGCGGATGAATGATTTTTTCGAACAGGCCCGTTTTGCCGGTCAAAAAAGGTCTTCTACTAGGGTTAACCGCTGATTTTGCCGTATCTAAGAAATACATTATTTTTCATCAGGAGACAGATAGTTGATGGACGATCCCAAGCTTACATTTAGCAGACAACGAAAATATCTATTATGCATTTTGGCAGTGTATGTACTGGGTTATGGTTTAACAGCGTATAAAACCGTTTTTTTAGGCCTTATTCTGGGAACTGTTTTCAGTTTGTTTAATTTTTTACTGCTCATCAGAAGAATGAACGCTTTTGACAGAGCTGTTGAGAAAGGAAAGTCCATACGATCTTTGGGGAGCGCAGCGCGGTGGTGCAATGCGATTCTTGCAGCAGCTGTCGCCTATAAAAACCCTGAGCATGTTCATATGGCAAGCACAATAATTGGATTAATGACAATATACCCTGTCATTATGATAGATTCTATTATCCAGCTTAAACGTTCATCAATGGAAGAGAGGTGAAAACCCTTTGAATCATGAATACAGAACTATCGAATTTCTAGGTCTTACTTTTAATCTGACAAACATTCTGATGATTACTGTGGCGAGTGTGATTGTTTTATTGATTGCGATATTAACGACAAGAACGCTTTCGATCCGTCCCGGAAAAGCCCAGAATTTTATGGAATGGGTTGTTGATTTCGTCCGCAATATTATCGGCAGTACAATGGATTTGAAAACAGGGGCGAACTTCTTGGCACTTGGTGTCACATTGCTGATGTACATATTTGTGTCGAATATGCTGGGGCTGCCGTTCTCTATTACAATCGGACATGAGCTCTGGTGGAAATCTCCGACAGCCGACCCTGCCATTACATTAACGCTAGCCGTGATGGTTGTCGCTTTAACCCACTACTATGGTGTGAAGATGAAAGGGCTCAAGGAGTATTCCAAAGACTATTTAAGGCCTGTTCCATTCATGCTCCCGATGAAAATCATCGAAGAGTTTGCCAATACGCTGACTCTCGGGTTGCGGCTTTATGGTAACATCTTCGCCGGTGAGATTCTTCTCGGCCTGCTTGCGGGTTTAGCGACAAGCCATTATTCGCAAAGCGTGGCTCTCGGTCTTGTCGGTACAATCGGCGCCATTCTGCCGATGCTGGCATGGCAAGCATTCAGTTTATTTATAGGCGCCATCCAAGCGTTTATCTTTACAATGCTCACGATGGTGTACATGTCTCATAAAATCAGTCATGATCACTAAAACATTATATCCAAACGGATAACATTTTAAAGGAGGAACTTTTTCATGAATTTAATAGCAGCTGCGATTGCAATTGGTTTAGGCGCACTTGGTGCAGGTATTGGTAACGGTTTGATTGTTTCACGTACGGTAGAGGGGATTGCCCGTCAGCCGGAAGCAGGTAAAGAACTTAGAACGCTTATGTTCATGGGTATCGCATTGGTTGAAGCCCTTCCTATTATCGCTGTCGTTATCGCATTCTTAGCGTTCTTTGGCTAAGCATAAAAGCCTTATATGAACTAAAAATGGCGAAGATCATTCCAAGAGAACCTTCGCCATTGCTTTATGTCTGATAAGCAACCCGCCTTGCCGGCTGAAAAGAGACAAGTGCGGCTGCTGGATCAGCAAAGAAAAACCTGCAGAAGGGAGTTGCCGTAGTAGATGTCTCAATTACCACTTGAACTAGGATTATCGTTTAACGGCGGAGATATCCTGTTCCAACTGTTAGCTATGTTAATCTTATTAGCGCTTCTTAAGAAATACGCTTTAGGGCCGCTATTAAACATAATGAAACAGCGTGAAGACCACATCGCTGGAGAAATTACGTCTGCTGAAGAAAAAAATAAAGAAGCGCAGCAGCTGATTGAAGAGCAGCGCGTTCTTTTAAAAGAAGCAAGACAGGAATCCCAAACTCTTATCGAAAACGCAAAGAAACTGGGAGATAAGCAAAAAGAAGAAATTATCCAGGCTGCACGTGCAGAATCTGAACGTCTGAAAGAAGCAGCGAGAACTGAAATCGTGAAGGAAAAAGAACAGGCGGTTTCTGCTCTCCGTGAGCAAGTAGCGTCTCTATCTGTCATGATTGCGTCGAAAGTGATCGAAAAAGAACTGGATGAACAAGCTCAAGAGAAATTGATTCAGGACTATCTTAAAGAGGTAGGAGAAAGCCGATGAGTGGATCAGCTGTCTCTAAACGATATGCGTCAGCTCTTTTTGATATTGCCAATGAGTCCGCTCAGCTGAATCAAGTAGAAGAAGAGCTAACTGTTGTAAAACAAGTATTTCAAAATGAAAAAGCGCTTAATGATGTGTTAAACCATCCGAAGGTGCCGTCTGCGAAGAAAAAAGAGCTGGTTCAAAATGCATTTGGCTCTTTGTCGCATTCCGTGCTCAATACGATTTTTCTTTTGATTGACCGCCATCGGGCGGCGATCGTGCCTGATCTCACAGATGAGTTTATCAAACTCGCAAATGAGGCCCGTCAAACAGAAGACGCAATCGTATATTCAGTGAAACCGCTGACGGAGGCGGAAATTTCATCATTATCACAAGTGTTTGCAAAAAAAGCCGGAGTCGCTTCACTGAGAATCAAAAATGAAGTGCAGACGGATTTAATAGGCGGCATTAAAGTCCGCATTGGAAACCGGATTTTTGACGGCAGTGTAAGCGGAAAGCTTCAGCGCATTGAACGTCAACTAGCCGGGGAAAATCGATAGAAGGGGTGAAACCTAAGTGAGCATCAAAGCTGAAGAGATTAGCACGCTGATAAAACAGCAAATACAAAATTATCAATCTGATATTGAAGTTCAAGACGTAGGTACAGTCATCCAAGTCGGTGACGGTATTGCGCGTGTGCACGGCCTTGACAACTGTATGGCCGGTGAACTTGTCGAGTTTTCAAACGGCGTTCTGGGCATGGCCCAAAACCTTGAGGAATCAAACGTAGGTATCGTTATCTTAGGACCTTTCAGTGAGATCCGTGAGGGAGACGAAGTAAAAAGAACAGGACGCATCATGGAGGTTCCTGTCGGTGAGGAACTAATCGGCCGTATTGTGAACCCATTAGGCCAGCCGGTAGACGGACTTGGCCCGATTCTTACTAGCAAAACGCGTCCGATCGAAAGCCCTGCACCAGGCGTTATGGACCGTAAATCCGTTCATGAACCGCTCCAAACGGGAATTAAAGCGATCGACGCACTGATTCCAATTGGCCGCGGCCAGCGTGAGCTGATCATCGGTGACCGTCAAACAGGTAAAACTTCTGTTGCGATCGATTCCATCCTGAACCAAAAAGACCAAGACATGATCTGCGTGTACGTAGCGATCGGTCAAAAAGAATCAACAGTCCGCGGCGTAGTAGAAACATTGCGTAAGCACGGCGCGCTTGATTACACAATCGTTGTAACGGCGTCTGCGTCACAGCCGGCACCGCTTCTGTACCTGGCTCCGTATGCAGGGGTTACAATGGCAGAAGAATTTATGTACAACGGCAAGCACGTTCTTGTTGTATACGATGATCTTTCTAAACAAGCGGCTGCTTACCGTGAGCTGTCCTTGCTTCTTCGCCGTCCGCCAGGCCGTGAAGCGTTCCCTGGGGATGTATTCTACCTTCATTCCCGCCTGCTAGAGCGTGCAGCAAAGCTTAGCGACGCGAAAGGCGCGGGATCAATTACAGCTCTGCCGTTCGTAGAAACACAAGCCGGAGATATCTCCGCTTATATTCCAACGAACGTTATCTCTATCACCGACGGACAAATCTTCCTGCAATCTGATTTGTTCTTCTCAGGCGTACGTCCAGCGATCAACGCCGGATTGTCTGTATCCCGTGTCGGTGGTTCAGCGCAAATCAAAGCGATGAAAAAAGTATCAGGAACACTGCGTCTTGACCTTGCGTCATACCGTGAGCTGGAAGCCTTCGCTCAATTCGGATCTGACCTCGACCAAGCGACTCAGGCGAAACTGAACCGCGGTGCGCGTACAGTTGAAGTGCTGAAGCAGGATCTGAACAAGCCGCTTCCGGTTGAAAAGCAAGTAGCCATTCTTTATGCGCTGACAAAAGGACATCTTGATGATATTCCTGTTGCGGACATCAGACGTTTTGAAGAAGAGTACTACATGTACCTTGACCAAAACCATAAAGAACTGCTTGATGGAATTGCGAAAACAGGAAACCTTCCTGCTGATGAAGACTTCAAAGCGGCAATCGAAGGCTTCAAACGCACATTTGCACCAAGCAACTAACTCGAATGCTGATGAGAGAAAAAGGTTCTCTTTTTCTCTCTTTTTACGCAGATGAAGAGAAAAGGTGGTGAAATCTTTGGCCTCATTACGCGATATTAAGTCAAGGATCACGTCAACAAAAAAAACGAGCCAGATTACAAAAGCCATGCAGATGGTATCTGCGGCTAAACTGAATCGTGCTGAAAACAACGCAAAATCATTTGTGCCATATATGGATAAGATCCAAGAGGTTGTGTCAAACGTCGGAAGAGTTTCCGGCAACGTGAAGCATCCGATGCTTCTCAGCAGAGAAGTGAAAAAGACAGCATACCTAGTCATTACGTCTGACCGCGGTCTTGCCGGCGCTTTTAACAGTTCGGTCTTACGAAGTGCTTATCAGGCCATGCAAGAACGTCATCAGTCTAAGGATGAGTATGCGGTGATCGTCATCGGAAGAGTGGGCCGTGATTTCTTTAAGAAACGTGAGATTCCGATCATTTCCGAGTTAACAGGACTTGGAGATGAAGTAACGTTTGCACAGATTAAGGATCTTGCCCGGCAAACGATCCAAATGTTTACAGATGGTGCGTATGATGAATTGCACCTTGTTTATAACCATTTTGTCAGCGCCATTTCTCAAGAAGTCACGGAGAAAAAACTTCTGCCGTTAACTGATTTGGGCAGCGGCGGCGGAAAGAGAACGGCGTCATATGAATTTGAACCGTCTGAAGAAGAGGTTCTGGAGGTTTTGCTTCCTCAATATGCAGAAAGCTTAATTTTCGGTGCGCTTCTTGACAGTAAAGCAAGTGAGCACGCTGCAAGAATGACGGCGATGAAAAACGCGACAGACAACGCGAAAGATCTTATCGATTCACTTTCGCTTTCTTACAACCGCGCTCGCCAAGCAGCCATCACACAAGAAATTACGGAAATTGTCGGCGGAGCAGCCGCTTTAGAATAGAAAGATTTTGTCAGGAGGGATAGCGATGAAGAAAGGACGCGTTAGCCAGGTATTAGGGCCGGTCGTCGACGTACGTTTTGAAGACGGTCACTTGCCTGAAATTTATAATGCGATTAAGGTTTCACAGCCAGCAAGTGAAAACGAAGTAGGTATTGATTTAACGCTTGAGGTCGCTCTTCATTTAGGCGATGATACAGTCCGTACAATCGCAATGGCGTCTACGGACGGTGTTCAGCGCGGAATGGAAGCTATTGATACAGGAGCGCCAATCTCAGTGCCAGTTGGTGATGTAACACTCGGCCGTGTATTTAACGTACTCGGAGAAAATATTGATTTGAATGAGCCGCTTTCTGCGGATGCGAAAAAGGATCCGATTCACAGACAGGCGCCTTCATTTGATCAGCTTTCAACAGAAGTTGAAATTCTTGAAACAGGCATTAAAGTTGTAGACTTGCTTGCTCCATACATCAAGGGCGGTAAGATCGGATTGTTCGGCGGTGCCGGTGTAGGTAAAACCGTATTAATCCAGGAATTAATCAACAACATCGCGCAAGAGCACGGCGGTATCTCTGTATTCGCCGGTGTAGGAGAGCGTACTCGTGAAGGAAACGACCTTTTCTACGAAATGAGCGATTCTGGCGTAATCAACAAAACAGCCATGGTATTCGGACAAATGAACGAGCCGCCGGGCGCTCGTATGCGTGTTGCTTTGACAGGCCTTACAATGGCTGAGCACTTCCGTGATGAACAAGGACAGGACGTACTGTTCTTCATCGACAACATTTTCCGTTTCACGCAAGCGGGTTCCGAAGTTTCTGCCCTTCTTGGCCGTATGCCTTCAGCGGTTGGTTATCAGCCGACGCTCGCGACTGAAATGGGTCAGCTTCAAGAGCGTATCACATCTACAAACGTTGGATCAGTTACATCTATCCAGGCGATCTACGTGCCTGCCGATGACTACACTGACCCAGCGCCGGCAACAACGTTCGCTCACTTGGATGCGACAACAAACCTTGAGCGTAAGTTAACGGAAATGGGTATTTACCCTGCGGTTGATCCGTTGGCTTCTACATCACGCGCCCTTGCTCCTGAAATTGTCGGAGAAGAGCATTATGCAGTTGCCCGTGAAGTACAGTCAACGCTTCAGCGTTACAAAGAGCTTCAAGATATCATTGCGATTCTCGGTATGGATGAATTAAGTGATGAAGACAAGCTTGTCGTTCAACGCGCACGCCGCATTCAGTTCTTCCTTTCTCAAAACTTCCACGTGGCTGAACAGTTCACTGGACAAAAAGGTTCTTACGTGCCTGTAAAAGAAACGGTTCAAGGTTTCAAAGAAATCTTAGCAGGCAAATACGACCATCTTCCTGAAGATGCGTTCCGTCTAGTGGGCCGTATCGAAGAAGTTGTTGAGAAAGCAAAAGAAATGGGTGTAGAAGTTTAATCTGGTCCTAGGAGGGTAAAAGCATGAAGACCGTTAAAGTCAATATCGTTACTCCCGACGGCCCAGTATACGATGCGGATATCGAAATGGTGAGCGTGAGAGCCGAAAGTGGCGATCTCGGTATTTTGCCAGGCCATATTCCAACCGTGGCTCCTCTTAAAATCGGCGCTGTCCGTCTGAAAAAAGACGGGCAGACTGAATTGGTTGCCGTCAGCGGCGGATTTGTAGAAGTCCGCCCTGATCATGTAACCATCCTTGCCCAAACCGCGGAACAAGCGGAAGGCATTGATAAAGAGCGCGCTGAAGCTGCACGCCAGCGGGCGCAGGAGCGTTTGAATTCTCAATCATATGATACTGACATTCGTCGGGCTGAGCTTGCGTTACAGCGGGCTTTGAACAGATTGGATGTAGCAGGGAAATAGACAAAATCCTTCTCTTTATGAGAAGGATTTTTTTATGACCGCACAAGAGAATCAAACAGCGAGAGCAGCGGTTGGCTCTCTTTTTGCCGCAAGTATAAACGATCGCAGCAATTCACGGTATGCCATGATTTCCGGTGTCTTCTGAAGCCCATTGTATAAGCGCCGTCTGTGTACGGATAAGGTTTTACAATCCATTCCGCATCCTCATGATGGGCAATCACGCAATCTATAAGATACACACTGATCATTTTCTCAAATTCTTCAATAGGAAGGTTCCAATCAGTAAGCAATAGCTCTTGTATACTTTGAAAATAAAGGTTTTCAAGCTCTTCAAGGCTTTCTCTCGCATAAGTAAGAGAAATGTTATAAAACTGACACAATTCATTCAGTTCTTCAATCTGTGACTGTCTATAATCATAATAGAATGCAATTGCTTCCCATTCCTGTTCAAAAATTGGCAGGTCCTCACCGTATTGCTTTTCAGGCTGAAAAAAAGAATGATTCACATTTGCCAGCTCCTTTCCAATTCAGTATACCATGTAAAAGAATCGTACTTTAAGCGGGGATTAGCCCTATATATGGGTGATTATTCCATTCTGTATAAAATGTATCATCTTTATCTGTGCTTCTTATATAATAAGAAAGGGTATAAACGCGGAGAAAGGATGAAAGGAGTGGAATAGATGAGTGTATTGGGACAGCAGGCTGCTATCGGCATTGTCGTGCACCTGATTTTTATAGCGGTGACTTGGTGGGCACTGCAGGCCGTCAATATCGATCCGTTAATTAAAAAAGGCAAAGTTGTGCAGGCTAGGCTCCTGATGATGTTGCTGACAATCGCCATTGGAACGGCCGTTGCAAATTTCTTTTTAGATTACCTCAATTATTCACAGCAGCTTCCCTATCTATTTTAATAGGTTTGGAACCTCATCATCTAGGGAATGGTTGGGGAAGGGGTTGAAGCGAATAGCTCGAGTTTTGACGAAGATTTTTACGTATGGCGCCTCTTGCCTCCGGTAAAACTGGGGATAAGGGGGAGAGATGAACATGAACAAAAAACAAGTAAGCCGCGCTATTATCATTTCCGTGATGCTAAGCTTCGTCATAGCTGTTTTCCATACCATTCATGCGAGTGAGTTAACGCCGTTAGCACAACTGGCAGAGGGGCTGAATCGCCAAGATGTGTCAATAGATAAGTGGACTTTGCATGCCAAACAAAACATGTCGCTGACCGAAAAAGAATTTTATCAAAAAGTGCAACGTTTACAATCAGAGTATCGTCAATATGATTGGGAGCTTGCACAGGAAGATAAGGTCGTAAAGGTCATTGGCACATATACTGACAAAAAAAATCGCACTTCTTTTAGGCTGCAGCTTGTCACAACCCTCAAAAAACACAACCCAACTTCGTATTTATTATATGAGCAAATGAGTCTTGAGACACCGAATAGCTGGAATGATACATATGAACAGTTTGAACGTGAGACACTCGGGATATTCCAAGAAAAAGTAGTTATTTTTACTTGTCTAAATGGTCATTTAAATGATAATATGAATATTGTTTTGCAAAAAAAAGCAAATCAGTTATTAAATGAATTTCAAGCAAGATCTGTAGAACATGTAGTTGAGCCAAATTTCGTTTCTATTTCTGCGTTTACAGATGAGTGGGAAGAGTACATCATGACCTCGAAACATAAAATGAATTTGCAAATTGCACTTAGAAGTGCAGGAATGGGCGGAAAACATACCGTTACGGTTGGCACACCAATCGTTACGACTGAATATTAATATAGAGAATTTAGGGACGCGGAGGGGAATACCTTGGAAAAAATCATCGTCCGCGGCGGTCAAAAGTTAAACGGCACAGTCAAAGTTGAAGGCGCTAAAAATGCTGTTTTACCTGTTATCGCTGCATCTTTGTTAGCAAGTGAAGAAAAAAGCGTAATTTGTGATGTACCTACGCTCTCCGATGTATATACAATTAACGAAGTGTTGCGTCATTTAGGAGCAGATGTGCATTTTGAGAATAATGAAGTGACTGTAAATGCTTCATACGCTTTGCAAACTGAAGCACCTTTTGAATATGTTCGTAAAATGCGTGCGTCTGTGCTTGTCATGGGGCCGCTTCTTGCGCGTACAGGTCATGCAAGAGTTGCGCTTCCGGGCGGATGCGCAATTGGTTCCAGACCGATCGATCAGCATTTAAAAGGTTTTGAAGCAATGGGCGCAGAAATCAAAGTCGGCAATGGCTTCATCGAAGCTGAAGTAAACGGCCGTCTGCAAGGCGCAAAAATCTACCTGGACTTCCCAAGTGTAGGAGCTACAGAGAACCTGATTATGGCAGCCGCTCTGGCTGAAGGAACAACAACGCTGGAGAACGTGGCGAAAGAACCTGAAATCGTTGATTTAGCAAACTATATCAACGGCATGGGCGGTAAAATCCGCGGAGCTGGCACCGGCACCATCAAAATTGAAGGGGTCGAAAAGCTTCACGGCGTAAAACACCATATTATTCCTGACCGCATTGAAGCGGGCACATTTATGGTTGCTGCTGCTATCACAGAAGGAAACGTATTGGTGAAAGGAGCGGTTCCTGAACACCTCACCTCTTTAATTGCGAAAATGGAAGAGATGGGTGTAACGATTAAGGATGAAGGTGAAGGCTTGCGTGTCATCGGCCCGAAAGAACTCAAACCGATTGACATTAAAACAATGCCTCACCCAGGCTTCCCGACTGATATGCAGTCACAAATGATGGCGCTTCTGCTTCGTGCAAGCGGCACAAGCATGATTACAGAAACTGTTTTTGAAAACCGTTTTATGCATGCGGAAGAATTCCGCCGTATGAATGGAGATATCAAGATTGAAGGACGTTCTGTCATCATTAATGGTCCTGTACAGCTTCAGGGAGCTGAAGTTGCAGCGACTGATTTGCGTGCAGGTGCAGCGCTGATTCTTGCGGGGTTAGTGGCTGAAGGTCATACGCGTGTTACTGAACTGAAGCACTTAGACCGCGGTTACGTTGATTTCCATAAGAAGCTTGAGGCTATTGGCGCAGACATCGAACGTGTAAATGATGAGTCTGCTTCTGAGCAAGAGAACAAAGAAGTCGTATCTGACTTAAACGCATAAACCACATGAAAATCAGTATGTCACTCTGGCATACTGGTTTTTTATTTTTCGTGTATTATCATCATTATGCGCAAAATAGCAAAAAAGAATACGTAAATGACAAATAAAGTTTCTGTCCAAAACGAGAGTCATATTAGCTTGTCCCTGCCCATAGACTAGACTAGAGTCGAATCCCGAGCAGGAGGCAGCTGAATATGAAACAATTCGTAATTACACTATCCGTACTATGTGCATTGATTCTCTTGATCCCCACACTCTTGGTCATACCGTTTCAGCATAACAAAGAAGCGGAAGCCAGTGCAGAATCAGGAAAAACAGCAGTCAGCACGAAACCGGCATCAAAAGGAGCGGAAACGTTGAAAGCATCGCCTGTTTCTATTCCCGTCTATCGGACCGCAAATCAATCCGTAGAAAACATTCCGCTTGAAGAGTATGTCATTGGAGTCGTCGCCTCCGAAATGCCCGCAACCTTTGAAACTGAGGCGCTGAAAGCTCAGGCTCTCGCCGCCAGAACGTTTATTGTCAGACTGATGGTGTCAAATTCAGCGGTAGAGGCTCCTAAAGGCTCACTGGTCGATGATACACAGATGTTCCAGGTGTATAAAAGCAAAGCGGAGCTGAAAAAACAGTGGGGGGCAAGCTACGAGCGGGATTTGAAAAAAATCACAGATGCGGTTGCCAGCACGCAAGGCAAAATCTTAACGTACAACAACCAGCCGATTGAAGCCTCTTTTTTCTCTACAAGCAACGGCTACACAGAAAATGCAGAAGCCTATTGGACAAGTGCCATCCCTTATTTAAAAAGCGTCAAAAGCTCATGGGATAAAAAGTCTCCAAAATATAAGGCGACGAAAACCTTCACAGCCTCAGAGTTTGAGCAAAAGCTTGGCGTCAAGCTGGATGGGTCTGGCACAGTCGGACAGATTACCGGAGAAACACCGGGCCGCCAAGTCGCAACTGCCGTTATTAACGGCAAGACGCTGAAAGGAAGAGACATACGAGAGAAGCTGGGCCTTAATTCAGCCGATTTTGAATGGAAGCGAAGCGGAGACACGATTACTGTCACGACGAGAGGATTTGGACACGGTGTCGGGATGAGCCAATATGGCGCCAATTTTATGGCGAAAGAAGGCAAAACGGTTAATGACATTGTGAAGTACTATTACAAAGGCACACAAATTTCTGAAGCAGATTCGTTTTTGAATAAATATATGGCCAAGAAGTAGAAAGGACGCTCAATGAGCGTCTTTTTCTGTTTCTGAATGTCTTTTATCCAAGAGCTGTTGAAACGGTTTAGAGGAGCTCCTGGCAACCTTTAGAATGAAAAGGAAATCAGTTCTTTTATCCTAATAGCGGACTTCGAGATTGGAAAAGTAATCCACATGTATCGACAGACTTCGACAGACTCATATAACGAAAGCCAAAAGGCCGGCAATGTTGTTTTTTAATCTTATCATTAGGTTGAAATCACTAATAAAAACAAAGGTTTCTATGCAAAAGTAAATAACACGATTGAGGAAGCCCGCCCTATTTATCTCTCTGTTTTTGTCGATTACGATTAGTTATGTTCAGCGTTGAACATCTGCACGCAGAAACCAACTTGTAAAGGGGTACGAACATGAAGAAAAGATTTTCACTGATCATGATGACAGGCTTGTTATTTGGATTAACGTCACCTGCTTTTGCGGCTGAAAAGGAAGAACCGAAGGCTGAAGCTCCGGCAAACGTGGCAGTCTTGCTTGATGCCAGCGGAAGTATGGCGAAAAGAATAGACGGTGTATCTAAATTTAATTCAGCTAAAAAAGAAATTTCTAAGTTTGCAAGCTCACTGCCGGAAGGAACTCAAGTGAAAATGAGCGTGTTTGGTTCAGAAGGAAACAATAAAAATTCAGGAAAAGTTCAATCATGTGAATCTATCCGCAATGTTTACGGCTTCCAAAGCTTTAATGAGCAAAGCTTCCTCAATTCTCTCAATGCAATCGGGCCGACTGGCTGGACGCCAATTGCCAAAGCGCTGAACGAGGCGAAATCTTCGTTTGATCAGCTTGATACAAAAGGGGAAAAAGTAGTGTATCTGCTGACAGACGGTGAGGAAACGTGCGGTGGAAATCCGATTAAAACAGCAAAAGAACTGCATAAAGACAATATCACTGTGAATGTGATCGGTTTTGATTATAAAGAGGGATACAAAGGCCAGCTGAACGCGATTGCGAAAGTAGGCGGCGGTGAATACTTCCCTGCGTATACTCAAAAAGATGTTGAGAAAATCTTCACTCAGCAGTCATTGATGTTATCTAAATAAGGAAAAAGAGGCTGACTGATGTCAGCCTCTTTTTTGTATGTAACAAAATGTTCAATAGTGATTAGCTGTCTGCTTGTATCATAGTATTAGATTTCCGTTTCTCTGTCGTATTCAAGGAGAAAAAAGAATGAATGATGTCACAGTCTGTATCTGCTTTATGGGCGAAAATTGCTAAAAATCATCGGCATATCAAGCGATTTTGTACAGAAAGTGAAAGCGGCACAAAAGGCAGCTTGCCCTATATCTTTTTGCATTTTGATATTCTAGCATAAAGAAGAATCCAACATAAAGTTGGAAAATATGAGAAAGAAAGGAAGTTGTAGTATGAAAAAATTGCTGGCTGCCGGTCTCATTGGATTGCTGACTGTCTCTTTTGCATCCCCGTCCTTTGCCGCTGAGAAACAGGCTGATACAAATGTGGCTGTTTTGTTTGATGGAAGCGGAAGCATGGTTCAAAAAACAGGAGGAGAGCGCAAAATAGATATTGCTAAAAAATCCGTAAAGTCGTTTGCCGAGCTGCTTCCGAAGGATACAAATTTGATGCTTCGCGTTTTCGGGCATGCTGGAAACAATAAACTGTCAGGTAAAGCTCTTTCATGCGGCACGACAGAAACCATTTACGGCCTTCATCCATATGAAGGATCACTGTTTGACAATTCATTGAGCGAGATCAAGCCAACAGGCTGGACACCGATTGCCAAAGCACTTTCAGATACAAGAAAAGAACTTGAAGCATTTGACGCAAACGGAAAAAATGTGGTGTATGTCATCACTGATGGTGAAGAAACGTGCGGCGGAGATCCAGCGGCGGAAATTGAAAAGCTTCGCGAAGCAAATGTGGATACGATTGTAAACATTATTGGGTTTAACTTTGATGTAAAAGGGAACGAAGAGATGAAACAGGCGGCTGTTGCTGGCGGAGGAGAATATATCTCAGCGGCCAGCGCAGATGAATTCGAACAGACTTGGGAAAAAGAAGCACAAAAATTTACTGAGTAATTGTTTGTATGAAGGCGCTCCCCCAGGCGCCTTTTTCTATTGGTTTAAAAACGATCTGTGCGGGAAAGATACCCTTAAAAGGGGTTGAATATATGAGATTATTAGGCATGATTTTTCTTATAGCCGCCGTGGCGTTTGTTTTGCTCGGTGTTTTTCTAAAACTGGCAGCCTTCTTTTTTGTCAGCATTCTCACCTTGATCGCAGCGATTGTGCTGTTTGTGATCCTGAAAAAAAACCAGCATCATCACACGTAGAGCCCTTTATACAGAGGGCTCTCAGCGTGTCGGCAAACCCCTCATTTATTGTCAAGGCACCTCGGTGCTCAGGTGTTATGAAACGAACGGCGGCTAAATGCTTAGGCGTCCTGCCTACACACCGCCATCATCACATCCTGTAAAAGCCCTTTATACAGAGGGCTCTTTTTGTGTCTCAGAATTCGACAAATTCCGGGGAGTGTGAAAAAATATAATGGCAGGAACATTGCGGAGGGGAAAGAAATTGAACGATAAAGTAACTGCGGTCAGGGATGTATGGCGTTATGAACAAGGGGAAATCAGTAAAATAGAAGACCGGATGGTGACGGAGCATCCATTGACAGTGGTACTAAACGGGAATGAATTTGTGACACTCGTTTGTACGCCGGAGCATATGAAAGAGCTTGTCATTGGATTTCTCGCATCAGAGGGTGTTATACGATTTCAAAAAGAGATTAAAAGGTTTACAATAGATGAAAGTCTCGGTTTTGTTTATGTCGATCTCATTCATCCTGAGACGTTGGATCAAAAGGATTATACAAAACGGGTGATCGGCTCATGCTGCGGGAAGGGCCGCCATTTTTACTTTCAGCAAGATGTCAAAACCGCCAAAACGGCTGTCAGCCAAATGAAGATATCGCCTGAAGCATGTCTGGCGCTGATGAAAGATTTGCAAAATGGGAGCGGAACGTTTCAGGATACGGGAGGCGTCCACAATGCGGCGCTTTGCGACACAGAAAAACTGCTGTTGATGCGCACGGATATCGGCCGGCACAACGCGCTTGATAAATTATACGGACACTGCCTGCTGAACGGGATATCTGTCCGCGACAAACTGATTGTGTTCAGCGGCAGAATCTCATCAGAAGTCCTGTTAAAAGCGGCAAAAATCGGCGTGTCGATTGTGATTTCCAAATCGGCACCGACGGAGCTTGCGATTCAAATGGCAGAAGAATTAAATATCACAGCGATCGGTTTTGTCAGAAACGGATCGTTTAATGTATATACACACCCCGAGAGAATCGGGGGATAGGAAGGGGCTGTAGCTATGATTACAGAATCGCGCCAGATGTTGGATAAAAGAAACAGGCCGCTGAGAGACCTTCGCATATCTGTTACAGACCGCTGTAACTTCCGATGCACGTACTGTATGCCCGCCGAATTATTCGGCCCGGATTATCCTTTTTTAAAGAAGGAGGAGCTGCTTTCATTTGAGGAACTGGAACGGCTTGCGGCGCTGTTTGTCACAAGGTTCGGCGTTGAAAAAATCCGCCTAACCGGCGGAGAGCCTCTCATGAGAAAGGATATGCCTGAATTAATTAGAAAACTGGCCCGTATTCCGGGTGTCCGTGATATTGCGATGACGACAAATGGATCTTTGCTGCCTGTTTATGCGGAGAGGCTCAAGGAAGCCGGGCTGAAAAGGGTCACGATCAGCCTTGATTCTTTAGAGGACGAGCGTTTCAAAAAGATAAACGGGCGCGGGGTTTCTGTCAGCAAGGTGCTGGAAGGCATTGAAGCGGCGAAGGAAGCGGGTCTCGGTGTGAAAATCAACATGGTTGTCCAAAAGGGCGTCAATGAAAAAGATATCCTGCCTATGGCCCGTTATTTTAAGGAAAAAGGGCACATCCTGAGGTTCATCGAATTTATGGACGTGGGCAACACCAACCAATGGGAAAAGAAGGACGTTATGACAAAGGCGGAAATCATTGATTTGATCAATGGACACATGCCGGTTGAATCGATAGCCCCTAATTATAAAGGTGAAGTGGCTTCCAGGTTCCGCTACTTGGACGGATCGGGGGAAATCGGCGTCATATCGTCTGTATCTGACGCGTTTTGCGGATCATGCAACAGGGCCCGTCTTTCTGCAAGAGGGGAGCTGTTTACCTGCTTATTCGCTGCAAGCGGGTTTGACCTCAGAGCGCCGGTGCGGCAGGAGTTAAGCGATGACGAACTGGCAGAGATGATCGGCACGGTATGGAAAAATCGGATTGATCAATATTCGGTCGACCGTACGCTATCAAAAGCATCAGATAAAAAGAAAGTGGAAATGTCTTATATTGGCGGCTAAATTCATGTAAAGAGCTTATCGGCACTGTCCGATAAGCTTTTTTTATATAAGGGCAAAAAGTATTTGCAAACACCGTATTATATAAGGATAGGCATAAAGAAGGAATCATTGTAAGAATTTTTAATTCCAGTGCCATACATTATGATAAAATATAACCAATTAGATAATAGAAAGGGTTGGAGGGGCATGGCCGCGTACGAGATCCCGTCATCTCAAGTAGGAGTGAAAATCAATAAGTGGTATAAGCACATTTTAGCATTTCAAGTGGCTGATGCCGTAAAGCTGAAGGAAGAAATTGATCAAGACATAGAACAGATGGAAGAGGATCAGCTGCTTCTCTTGTATTATCAGCTGATCAGCTACAGGCACCAAATTATGCTGGATTATGTAAAGCCCGACCTGCACGAGGAATCTCAGCTTCAATATCGTGAATTGATCAAAACGCTGGAAAGCAATCAAGACAGCATCTCCGGATTATCTGAGTATTATTTTCACTTGTTTAGAGGAATGTACGAGTTTGAACAGAACAATTACATCTCGGCTATATCCTTTTACCGGAAAGCTGAGAAGATGCTTACGTTTGTAGAAGATGAAATTGAAAGAGCGGAATTTCATTTTAAAGTGGCGGAAGTCTTTTATATTATGAAGCAGACGCACTTTTCCATGAACCATGCCATACAGGCGCTTGAGACATATAAGGATTATGATTTTTACAGAGTCAGAAGAATTCAATGCCATTTCGTCATATCGGGCAACTATATTGACTACAGAAATTATGAAAAAGCGCTTGAGCATTTGGATGACGCGTATCGCCTTGCTTTATTGGAAGGCCAGCCCCGTTTGATTGGATCTGCCCTCTACAATATAGGGAATTGCTATGACGATAAAGGCGAGCTGGATCAAGCTGCGGCTTACTTTGAAAAAGCGCTGCCTGTCTTTGAGGAGCATCAGCTGGAACAGCTCCCGAAAGCGCTCTTCAGCCTGACTCGCGTTCTTTTCAAAAAAGAAGATGCCCAAGCTGCGACGCGGTACTATGAAAAAGGGATTGCCATCGCTCAAAAACGAAACGATTTCTTCAGTCTGGCAAAATATAAATTTCTGCAGGCCTTATATGTGGAATCTGTCAATGTCGATATGATTCAAGAAGTATTTGACTATATGGAAGAAAAAGCACTGTACGTATATATTGAAGAATTCGCCTTAGACGCTGCCGCCTATTTCAGTCATCGCGAACATTACAAAGAAGCGGTGTATTATTATGAAAAAGCGGTTGGCGTAAGAGACATGATCCAAAGGAACGACTGTTTATATCAAGTGTAAGACGAAACCATCTGCTGGCAGATGGTTTTTTTTATACAAAAAAAGGGGAGCATTGGAACGTTTATTTCCGGACAAAACAGGAAAAATCGCTACATATGCTTTTAAACAATTGGCTGGATTCATTCGGTGTTTGGGTCAATGACAAGCATGAGGGGGAATTGAATGTTTGGTTTCAATGATATGGTGAAGTTTCTATGGTCTTTCCTCATTGTTCTGCCGCTTGTACAGATCATACATGTTTCAGGGCACAGCTTTATGGCTTTTATTTTTGGGGGAAAAGGATCATTGGATATTGGGATGGGCAAAACGCTGTTCAAGATTGGGCCGATACGGATCAGAGCGATCTATTTCATCGATTCTTTTTGCAGGTTTGGTGAGCTGAAAACCGACAATCGGTTCTCACATGCACTTGTGTATGCCGGGGGCAGCCTGTTTAATCTGATAACGATTTTCGCTGTCAATTTGCTGATTATACACAGTGTATTAAAACCGAATGTATTTTTCTATCAGTTCGTCTATTTTTCTACGTATTATGTGTTTTTCGCCCTGCTGCCGGTTCGATATTCAGAAAAAAAGTCATCAGACGGGCTGGCGATTTACAAGGTGCTTCGCTACGGAGAGCGCTATGAAATCGATAAATAACATTCAATTGTTTACCGTCTCTCAGATCGGGAAGATAACAAGTACACAGATCTTGAAGGGAGAGAATCAACATGGGTAATGATAGTGTAAAAGATAAAATGAAAGGCGGCTTTAATAAAGCCAAAGGAGAAGTGAAGGACAAAGCCGGAGATATGACCGATAAAGCGGACATGCAGGCTGAAGGCAAAAAAGATAAAGCGAAAGGCGAGATCCAAAAGGATATCGGGGAAGCGAAAGATAAATTCATAGATAAAGATTAATCTTACGGAAAAGGCAGGAAACGATATGTTTCTTGCCTTTTTTTGATGTAACCAAATGTAACAAAAAAGTCCATTGATTTGGTTAAAGTATCCAAATTTTTTAAATATTCTTTGAATTAATATCCCTCTTCTATATAATAATGACATGAGTTGTTAACTTTTATTACATTTAATGGTGAAATTTAGACAAAGGGAGGCTCTGAATGAAAAACTAAAGGGTTGGCATACAATCTGTTTTTCTGTTGTTTCTGCTAATGATTCTGATAACGGGATGCGCTGCGCCGAAGAAAGTGTCGGAAGCCAGCGGAGATGCGAAAAAAACGGTTGATATCGACACAAGCGGGGATGCAGTGAAGGTTGGGATTCTTCACTCGTTAAGCGGGACAATGGCGATCAGCGAAGTGTCCGTTCATGATGCGGTATGGAATTACTTCCAGACAACCAATACGAGCGTAAATCAAACGTTCGTGAAGAACTATAAAAAGATGAACGGCGGTAACAGGGTGACGAGCGACCCGATTGAAGCGGGTTATAATGCGGTATATCTCTGGGCGGCGGCTGTTGAAAAAGCCAAGTCCTTTGATGTCGATAAGGTGAAGAAAGCGGCTGACGGGATTACATTTAATGCCCCGGGCGGCCCAGTGAAAATCGACGGAGATACACAGCATCTTTACAAAACGGTCAGAATCGGGGAAATCATGGGGGATGGACAGTTTAAAGAAGTATGGAACTCAGGTGACCTGGTAAAACCTGATCCGTATGTTGGGCAAAGGGGTTAACTAAATAAATCAAAGCCGTTTGCGGCGGAGGAGGTTCATTATGACACAATTTATTAAAAGGGGTCATAGGCCTGCTTCCGGCTAAACAGGGGGATATTTGTTTTAAACAAACGTTTATTCAAAACGAAAAGGCAGAAAAACGGGCAAGAATGGGGATTGCGTACGTTCCGCAGGGAAGAGATATCTTTGCCTCCTTAACCGTTCGTGAAAACCTGCTGCTCGGGGAGGAGCCGCTTCTGAAGAAGAAGCGGACGGGGCAGGTAAAGGAAGAGATTTTTCAGTGGTTTCCTGTTTTAAAGGAAATGCTTGACCGCAAAGGCGGTGATTTAAGCGGAGGGCAGCAGCAGCAGCTTGCAATTGCCAGAGCGCTGATGGGAAATCCAAAAATTATTTTACTTGATGAACCAATGGAAGGAGTTCAACCTTCAATTGTCGAACTAATCAGACAAGTTATCATAGAAATTTCCAGAAAAAATGACATTTCCGTTATGTTAGTCGAGCACAGTTTGGAAAACGCGTTCACATGTGCTGACTATCTTTATGTGATCGACAGGGGAATGGTTGTCGACCATGGAAAGGCGGATGAAGAAACGGCACGCCGCTTTGAAAGGCATCTTATTGTATGAACATCACGTGAAGAAAGGGAGGTGATGTCCCGCCTGCATGTTCCGTAAATTCGCAGTAATAGTATCCGATTAATAAGACAAAAGAAGGAGGACTACAGTTGAAACTGACACCGGTTGAACAAGAAAAATTGCTTATTTTTGCAGCGGGAGAATTAGCGAAACAGCGAAAAGCACGGGGCGTTCTGCTGAACTACCCTGAGGCTGCCGCTTATATTACCTGCTTTATCATGGAAGGCGCCCGTGACGGAAAGGGAGTAGCGGAGCTAATGGAAGCCGGACGTCATGTGTTAACGGAAAAAGAGGTGATGGAGGGTGTGCCTGAGATGCTCGACAGCATTCAGGTGGAGGCCACATTTCCGGATGGGGTGAAGCTTGTTACGGTACATCAGCCCATTTCTGCGGAGGTGAAGTCATGAAGCCGGGAGCATTCCAAATTGTTGAGGGAACCATTACGATTAATGAAGGCCGCCAGACACGGGAGATAGCGGTAAAAAACACCGGATCACGCTCCATTCAAGTCGGCTCACATTTTCATTTTGCGGAAGCCAATGGGGCATTAACATTTGACCGCAAGCAGGCAATCGGCATGCGCCTGGACGTTCCATCAGGCACGTCGGTCCGTTTTGAGCCGGGCGAGAGGAAAACGGTTACGCTTGTGGAAATCGGAGGACGAAAGACAATCAGAGGCCTGAACGGAATGGCCGACACGTTTATCGATGAACGCGGCAAAGAAAAAACGGCAGCCAACTTACATCAAGCCGGCTGGATGGAAGGTGTTATCCGATGAAAATGTCACGGGAGCAATATGCGGAGCTGTTTGGTCCGACAACGGGCGATAAAATTAGATTGGGCGATACGGATTTATGGATCGAAGTCGAAAAGGATTTTACAGTATACGGTGAAGAAATGATCTTTGGCGGCGGAAAAACGATCCGCGACGGCATGGGCCAAAACGGCAGAATCACAGGGAAAGACGGCGCTTTGGATTTGGTCATCACCAATGTCGTGCTCTTGGATTACACAGGCATTGTTAAAGCGGATGTCGGTGTGAAGGATGGACGGATTGTCGGCGTCGGGAAAAGCGGAAACCCTGATATCATGGACGGAGTCGATCCGCATATGGTCATCGGCGCGGGTACAGAGGTGATATCAGGTGAAGGCAAAGTCTTAACAGCCGGAGGTGTGGATACGCACATTCATTTTATATGTCCTCAGCAGATGGAAGTTGCGCTTTCTTCAGGTGTGACAACCCTTTTGGGAGGCGGAACAGGACCCGCTACAGGAAGCAAAGCGACAACATGCACATCCGGCGCGTGGTATATGGCAAGAATGCTGGAAGCAGCCGAGGAGTTTCCAATCAATGTCGGCTTCTTAGGAAAAGGGAACGCGTCCGATAAAGCGCCGCTGATCGAGCAGGTGGAAGCAGGCGCCATAGGTCTTAAGCTTCACGAGGACTGGGGCACGACGCCAAGGGCCATCAAAACGTGTATGGAAGTCGTGGATGAGGCTGATATTCAAGTCGCCATCCATACTGATACAATTAATGAAGCAGGCTTCTTGGAAAACACGCTCGATGCGATCGGGGACCGGGTCATTCATACTTATCATATTGAAGGAGCAGGCGGCGGCCACGCCCCGGATATAATGAAGCTCGCCTCTTACGCAAACATTCTGCCGTCATCCACAACGCCAACCATTCCTTACACCGTTAATACGATGGATGAGCATCTTGATATGATGATGGTCTGCCACCATTTAGATGTGAAAGTGCCTGAAGATGTGGCGTTCAGCCATTCCAGAATCAGGGCTGCGACCATTGCGGCAGAGGACATTCTCCATGATATCGGCGCGATCAGCATGACATCATCGGATTCCCAAGCGATGGGACGGGTCGGTGAAGTGATCATCCGAACGTGGCAAGTAGCCGACAAAATGAAGAAGCAGCGCGGCGCTCTTGCCGGTGAAAACGGAAACGACAATGTGCGGGCAAAACGCTATATTGCCAAATACACAATTAATCCGGCGATTACACATGGCCTCAGCCATGAAGTCGGCTCGGTGGAAAAAGGGAAGCTCGCAGATCTGGTTCTGTGGGACCCGGTATTCTTCGGTGTAAAACCGGAACTGGTCTTAAAGGGCGGCATGATTGCCCGTGCGCAAATGGGAGATCCGAACGCGTCCATTCCGACGCCTGAACCGGTATTTATGCGCCAAATGTATGCATCGTACGGAAAAGCCAATCGCTCAACCTCAATTACATTTATGTCTCAGGCAAGCATTGAGCGGGGTGTGGCGGAAAGCTTAGGGCTGGAAAAAAGAATTTCACCAGTCAAACATATCAGAAAGCTCAGCAAGCTGGATATGAAATTGAACTCAGCATTGCCGAAGATCGAAGTTGACCCAAAAACCTATCAGGTCTTCGCGGACGGAGAGGAATTGTCTTGCCAGCCTGTCGATTACGTTCCGCTCGGACAACGATATTTCTTATTCTGACAAGACGCGGCCGGAGTGAATCCGGCCGTACTATTGACTCAAAACGGTGCACAAGAACCCCTCGGTAGTGTATATTAAATGTTGACAAATGAATCAAGTGTAACTATTATAGTTACAACGGTGGTGAAAAACATGATTAACAGCCGTCTTGCTGTTGCCATTCATATTTTATCCCTCATTTCGATGGATGAAAAAGAGTCTTCAGAAACCATCGCTGGCAGCGTCAACACCAATCCGGTTGTCGTGCGAAGAATGATCAGCATGCTGAAAAAAGCGGATATTCTCACATCCCGCGCCGGGGTTCCGGGTGCAAGCCTCAAAAAAGATCCGGCTGATATTTCTCTTTTAGAAGTATATCGAGCTGTCCAAAAGCAAGATGAACTCTTTGCGGTTCATGAAAACCCGAATCCAAACTGTCCGGTAGGGAGAAAAATTCAGAACGCACTGGATGAAACATTTGAAAGTGTGCAAAAAGCGATGGAAAATGAACTGGCAAGCAAGTCATTAAAAGACGTTATGAATCATCTCTTTTAATCAAAAGGGATGACTTCTCACCGCCAACATGTAACTAAAATTGTTACAACAAGGAGGATATGAAACATGAAAATTGGAATTATCGGTGCAAGCGGAAAAGCAGGGAACGAGATTTTGAAAGAAGCGAAAACAAGAGGCCATGAAGTGACTGCCATCGTCCGAAACGCTTCAAAAGTGCAGGAACAGGGCATAGCGATTTTGGAGAAAGATGTGTTTGAACTGACTGCAGAAGATATCAAGCCTTTCGATGCGGTCGTCAACGCTTTTGGAGCAGCGCCTGGTGAGGAGCATCTTCATGTGGAGGCAGGCAGAGCGCTAATCAGCATCTTAAAAGATGCGAAAAACACAAGATTGCTTGTCGTCGGCGGAGCAGGAAGCCTGTTTGTTGATGAAGCCAAAACAACACGTTTAATGGATACATCGGAATTCCCGAAAGAATATGTGCCGACTGCATCAAATCAAGGGGAGAACCTGAAAGATTTGCAGCAGACAGACTCCATTTCCTGGACGTTCCTCAGTCCAGCGGCATTTTTTGATCCAGCAGGAAAACGGACGGGTACTTACCAAAAAGGAAAAGACAATGTCATCGTAAACGAAAAAGGCGACAGCTATATCAGTTATGCAGATTACGCCATTGCCGTATTGGATGAGCTTGAACAACCTGCACACTTAAATGAGCGCTTCACAGTGGTAAGCGAAGCGGAATAATAAAAAAATCGGAGCCTCCTTCGGTTCCAACGTGACGGCAAATCCGTGTCTTATGACAGGAACGGCGGCTAATCGCCTCAGGCGTCCTGCCTAAATGGCGCCATTATCACATCCTGTAAAAGCCTGATTTGATGCTTAGACTTTAAGGGGTTTCCAGCACGCTGAAAAGATGACAAAATCCTAAAACGATAAACCGATTTAGGATTTTGTCAACAATCAGAAACCCGGAGCTTCCTCCGGGTTTTTCTCATTAATAAGTGTTGTACGTATCATAGTCGCTGAAAATGCCGTCAGCAATTCCTAGCATTAAAAAGATGAAAAAGGCGATAATCGCAAGAACCGATACAGCAATGCTCACGATTAGATAAATCCCTTGCATCTTCACAAACTTCGCGTAATTCTCCAGCATTAAGTCTTCAGACTGTTCGCTGTTGTGCTCAGCCATTTGGCCTGCTTCTTTCGCTGATCGCATCAAAAAGATTCCGGCAATGATTTGCAGGACGCCCGGCACAGCACCAATTAGAAAGAAAAACGCGCCTGAAAGCGCGGTAAGAGCGCCCATAATAATAAATAAGATGCCTGTTGCTTTCCCCCATTTTGAAATGCTGACGAGGGTTTTGTTCATTGTTTCAGGATTCATATACACTGGCTCCCCCTTTACAAAAAAATACTCACTTTTCATTTATACACTATTTGTGAGAAGTTTTATATATCGAAAATAACATTTTTGGGATTGACCCTGACGTTGCGTGATTGTTTACGATGAAAAAGAGGAGGCGGCATTTATGAAATACCAAGTCAAACAAGTGGCGGACATAGCGGGCGTCAGCATTCGGACCCTTCATCACTATGACGATATTCAGCTTTTGAATCCTTCAGCGATTACTGACGCGGGGTATCGTTTGTACAGTGATGCAGATTTGGAAAGACTGCAGCAGATTTTATTTTTCAAGGAAATTGGGTTTCGTTTGGATGAAATTAAAGAGCTGCTGGATCATCCGAATTTTGACCGGAAAGAGGCGCTTCAGTCGCAAAAGGATATTTTAATAAAGAAAAAACAAAGAATGGAAGAGATGATTCAAACGATTGACAGAACGCTTCAGTCCATGAAGGAGAGAAAACAAATGAGTAAGCGGGATTTATTCGCCGGATTAAGCATGAAAGACATTGAAGAGCACCAGCAGACATATGCCGGTGAAGTCAGAAAGCTGTATGGAAGGGAAATGGCAGAAGAAACAGAGAAAAGGACATCTGCATATTCGGCGGACGATTGGCGGATGATCATGGCAGAATTTGATTCAATTTACAGACGGATCGCGGCGCGAATGGAGCACGGACCCGGTGATGCAGAGGTTCAGGTTGCTGTGGGGGCGTTTCGCGACCATATTTGTCACTATCATTACGACTGCACACTCGACATTTTCAGAGGGCTTGGGGACCTGTATATCACTGACGAACGATTTACCGATTCAATCAATCAATATGGAGAAGGCCTTGCCGCTTTTTTGCGGGAAGCGATGATGATCTACTGTGACCATCAGGAAAACCCCCGTCCGTAAAAGCCGGGGGTTGGCGCATCTTATAAAATCGGTGACAACAGCCGCGAGATGGACTCCTTTATTCGAATCCATAAGGGGCGCTGCAGGTATTCCTCATAGGTGTATTTTCTGGATACGAGCAAATCCTCTTTAAATGTAGAAACCAGTTTTTTCGCAATGGTGATATCGTAAATAAACGCATTCACTTCAAAATTCAGCCTGAAGCTTCGGACATCGATGTTCGCTGTGCCGACTGATGCGATTTCGTCATCCACCACGATGGTTTTGGCGTGAATAAAGCCATTATCGTAAATATAGACAGTGGCTCCGGCTTTCAGCAGATCGCCGATGTTCGAAAGTGTCGCCCAGTATACAAAGGCATGATCAGGTTTGTTCGGGATCATAATATTGACGTCAACACCAGACAGGCATGCGATCCTTAAAGCATCCAGCAGGCTTGCGTCAGGAATAAAATAAGGCGTCTGAATCAAAATAGAACGCTTGGCATTCGAAATCATTTTAATGTAGCCATTTTTAATTTGTTCCCATTCGGAATCCGGACCGCTCGTGACAATCTGCATCCCGACATTGCCTTTTGGGCCGTAATCAGGAAAGTGATTCGGAATATATGTCAGGGTATGGCGGTGGGAAGCTTGGTTCCAGTCTAGGATGAAACGTGTCTGGATGGCATGTACGGCCGTCCCCTGCAGCCGGATATGCGTATCCCGCCAATAACCGAATTTCGGATTAAGACCGAGGTACTCATCTCCGACATTAAATCCTCCGACATAACCGGTCATCCCGTCTATGATGACAAGCTTTCGGTGGTTCCGATAATTCAGCCGCAAGTTAATCGGCCTGAGCTTTGAAGGGAAAAAGACCTCCACATGCCCGCCGGCCTCACGTAGCTCTTTAAAAAACTTTTTTCTCAGTGTTCTGGATCCAAGCTCATCATAAAGCACCCGGACTTGAACGCCTTCTTTCGCTTTTTGGATGAGAGCATCCCGTAATTTTTTGCCTAATTCATCACCTTTATAAATATAATATTGTAAGTGGATATGATCCTTAGCCTTTGAAATGTCATGCAGCAGCCGCTGAAACTTATCCCGTCCGTCTGTGATCACGTCAACTGAATTATCCTCGGTGAACACAGCGTGATTATTCATAATAAGCATATAAATTAAATCTTTGTTATCAAAGGTTGCCCGGTTGTTGAACTGAAATTGCCTGGTTTCTAAATCTTCTAGCTGATGCTTCAGCAGCTTTTCGATACCGATCTTTTTCCGGTCCTCCCATTGAAACAATTGTTTGCGTCTGAGGTTATGGCCGAATAATAAGTATAAAATAAAGCCTAAAACGGGAATAAAGAAAAGAACAAGCAGCCACGCCCAAGATGCGCTGGCATCGCGCCGTTCTTTGAAAATGACAATGATGGCCAAAAGAATATTCAAAATGAAAAAAAGTGATAAAAGGATGGAAGAAATACTCACTTTGTAACCCCGCTCATTCATATTTATCAAGAAGATTGCCATTAGTATTCCATGATTAACAGCGATCTGATTCCCATTACAAATTATAACACTCACATTTTAAAAGAATAAAGAGCGGCGATCCAGATTCTTCGTGAAAAAACCGGGCAGATTTCTTTAAAACCAGTTTGCACCTGCGGTAAAATAAGCACATATGATAACGTTCGTAAAGCCTTGCAACATCAAATAAAGGGGGAGGATTACATGAACTTTTACAGAGTCGAACAAATGCCGGGGTTCATTAAAACAGAAATGCAAAAAATTCAAAAGGCTGTACAGCCCTTCATGAAGAAAACCGTCATTTACCGTTTTCTTGCGATTCCGCTTGCTGCATTCTCTCTCTTTCATTTGGCCGCTTATTTATTTCACGCTTCAGCTGACAGGGAGTCCCTGGTCAGCATAGGAATATTCGCCCTTCTGGCGGCGCTTGGATTGGCATTTTTCAAAGAAGCAGGCTACCAGCGCAAACAAGTCCAAAAAACGGTACACATCTACATGCTGAACAGGATCAAAAAGAGCGACATCCTTTCAGAAGAGCGAAAAAACTCTTATACCCGACAGATTAAGGAAGAACCGTTTGCGATGCGCAGTTTTGTGGAATTTCTGACAGAAGAAGACAGACGTAAAAAAATGTATTAAATTAAAAGCTGCAAACCAGAACTGCACCCCGATTTGCCGGACATCAGGGTGCAGTTTTTTAATGGCGATATATTCTCTATTTCTGTAAAGCGGAGCGGGGGAGCATGGTTTATTAAGAGGCGGTATTTAAACTATAGAGAATCCCATCTCAGCGGTGTCCCTGCTGCAATATGTTTCTTGGCTGTTCTGCCAATCACGACCTCATAGTATTTTGGCTCCAAGCCATAACCGGGTCGCACAACTTGAATATTGTCTTTGGTGAACATGTCTCCGGCTTTTATATCTTTTTTTACATAAATAGAACGGCGGAATTTAAGCGAAGCTTTTTCCTCGGAAGTGGGTCCGTACGTGATCCGTCCTAATGCTTGCCACGCTCTTTTCGTTTCAACGACAAGCTCCTTCAATTCGAGGGGTTCCAGCGAAAAGGCAGAATCTACGCCGCCATCGGCTCTTGATAAAGTAAAATGTTTCTCAATCACAGTTGCGCCCAAGGCGACACTAGCCACAGCAACTCCTGTTCCCATTGTGTGATCTGATAAGCCAACTTGGCAGTTGAATAATTGTTTCATATGAGGAATCGTGGAGATATTGGTATTTTCCGGTGATGCCGGGTAGGTGCTCGTGCATTTCAGCAGTATGAGTTCTTTACAGCCGGCTTCTTTGGCGGCCCTCAAGGATTCATCAATTTCCGCTACTGTAGCCATTCCGGTAGAAATGATCATAGGTTTACCAGTAGCAGCGACCTTTTTGATAAGAGGGATATCGGTATTTTCAAATGAAGCTATTTTATAAATAGGAACCCCCAAGTCCTCCAGAAAGTCGACAGACGATTCATCGAATGGCGTACTCAAAGGGATCATTCCAAGTTCCCGGCATTTATCGAAGATTGGTTTATGCCATTCCCAGGGGGTGTACGCTTGCTCATATAATGTATAGAGCGTTCTGCCGGACCAGAGGCTATTTTCATCCTCGATTTTAAAATCTTTCGTATTCATATTTAATGTCATCGTGTCAGCGGTATATGTTTGTATTTTCAGTGCGTGTGCACCTGCTTTAGAAGCTTCCTCTATAATGTGAAAAGCACGTTCTAATGATTGATTATGGTTCCCGGACATTTCAGCAATAATAAACGGGGGATGATTCGGCCCGATTTTTCTTCCTTCCAACATGATTTCGTTCATTTTTGCACCTCCTTTTATTTATAGTCAAACCTCCTAAAGATTGGGCTCAGCTCTTCAGTACATTAAAATTTGTATCAAGGTCTTTGTGATCTATTCCTCTTTCAGCTAATTTCTTCAGCACTTTCGGTTTTTCCGCTATCCATTCTTCCTTTAAAAGGCCGTATCTGATGACATCAAGATATTTGTTCTTCCTTACGATGTGGTTTCGGAAATGGCCTTCTTTGCGAAAACCGAGTGATTGGTGGTATGACAAGCTTTTTTCGTTATTCGACAGGACTTCTCCGTAAACTTTCTCAACCTCTAACTGTTGAAACGCCCATTCTAATGCTAAAAACCCCATGACAGAACCGGAGCCTTTTGGACTCTGGGCCTCTCCGATATAAAAACCCCAGTAGCAGTGGTGATTATGATGATCCACATCTTTAAAACTGACAAAGCCGGTGTCTGTTTGATCAATGGTAAAGATAAAATAATGTTCTGTTTTTGAGGAATTCACATTCTTGAACCATTGATGATGCTGTTTTTCAGTTATGATTTGGTCGTTATACATCGATTGCCTGATTCTTTCATCGTTCCGCCAACGGAGAACTGTGTCTAAGTCTTTTTCTTTTAATGTCCTAAGGGAGTATGTGAACACAGATTTATCCCTTCCTTACTTTAAAATTTCCAATAAGAGATTTTGGCGACTATCAATATTTCCTTCTAGTAGCATGCGGGCTTTTTTGGCCATTTGTATGAATGACAAGGGGTTATTGATCATGTCGTGAAGGGCGGAGACGATATGTGATTCTTTGACTGATTCTTTAGGCCCCAGATATTGAATAGCGCCTATTTGATCGAGTGTTTGAGCGATCAGTTCTTGATTTTCAGCGACTGTGATCACGATGGCTGGAAGGCCGAGAAAGCAGCGCTCCCATGCAGCAGTTCCGCCCGCACCTATCGCAAGGTCGGCATTGTACATTAATTCTGCAATATGATTGACTTGGCAGTGAAAGTTGAAAAAAACATGTTTATTACAAATGGATTCAATTTCATTCTTATGAACATTGGTGCTTCCAATCACGATGTCCAGCTCAATATCACGGGAGGAAAGCTGCTGAAAGGCTTTCATGGCCTTTTTCGTTTCATTAGTGGGATCAGTGCCTCCAAAAAAGACAAGAATCTTTCTTATGCTTCCATCGCAGTTTTTGTTACTGGGACAAAATGAATAAAATTCGTCTCGCAATAAGACATACTCTGGCCCTAAAAATTGTTTGCAGCTTTTGGGGACCAAAGGAACATAACGGTCTTTATAATGAGGATAAAGATTCTGGTCTAATAAAATATCACAATCATGGAAACGGTCAGCCAGATCATCAATTACCATCATTTTTTTGACATGTTTTTTCACTTTCTTCTCCCAATTGATATCAATTGAGTAGTGATCAACGATAAGGAGAGAGATTTCCTTGTTTAGGTTTTTCATCGCATGAATGGTTTCGTCTGAGTCAACATGCCAAGGGACACCAAGCCAATCAGAATGGGGAGTTGCTTTAGGAATGAAAACATTCTTTTTAGGTTCTGGAAGCATAATGAGATCAAACTGCTGCTCGCGAATCACATCAGCTAGATGTCCCTGTAAGTGTCGGCAAACAAATATAATATGAGCTCCCTTTTTACGCAAAGCATGAGCAAGCGTGAGGCACCTCATGATATGGCCTGTGCCTATTTCAATTGAAGCATCTGCTCTGAAAAGAATATTCATAACAGCACCCCATCATCACTTATCTTTGTCATTGTTTTCATTGAAGAGTTCTTTTTGTTCTATTCGGGCGTTGAGTAAAGACCACTCCGGAAACGTGTTCAATAATGCTAATGTATCCTCTAAGCTAAAGTCAGGTTTAGTTGGATACAGATTTTCAATGATCTTTTTGATTAATAAAAAGTCCTCAGGTGTGTCCACAGTCCATCTATGCTGTTTTTGATTTTCGGCATTGGTGATATTAGCCAATTTGAAGCGGGCGGGATTCATGAAAATAAAGGGTGTTACGTGCTCTCGTTCATATTCAAGACTGGACTCGGCATGAGCTTTTTCTAACGACGAAGCTGAAAAAACTTCTATATCCATTCCGCGGGGGTACGTTCTATTTAAAGTGTTAGACACATAATCATAGTGACCGTTTGCATCTAGATAATACGTAATGACTTTGTCAATGACACGATGATCAATAATAGGGCAGTCAGAGGTTAAGCGGACGATCGTTTCCGCTTTGCTCATTTTTGCAGCTTCGTAATACCTTGATAGAACATCATTTTCCGACCCGCAATAATAAGCAAGAGATAACCTCTTACTTAGCTCAACAATTGGTTTATCTATAGCATTTGTCGTTGTGGCGATCACAATCTCATCAATAAGGGCTGACCTCTTTATTCTTTCAATCTGATATTCCAGCAGAGGTTTATTCAAAACTTTTTTTAATACTTTGCCTGGCAATCTGCTGGAGCCCATCCGTGCTTGGATAATAGCCGTTACTGTCAACTCATCACCTCCTACGAATAAAAATCCACTACTTTTTTTAGTGCTTTGATCACGTCATCTGCATCTTTTTCGTTCATTGATTGAAACAGAGGCAAGGTGATGATTCCTTTATAAAGGGCTTCTGCATGTGGACATAGGCCGGCTTGATAACCTAAACGTTGATAGTAAGGATGTAGATACACAGGTATATAGTGAACGTTAACTCCAATATTTTCTTTTTGCATAGCGTTAAAAATGTCATCGCGAGTTCCCTTTAGCTGATCGAGATGTAAGTTGATAATATAAAGGTGCCAGCTTGAAGTTGAGGCTGCATCTTGGCTTGGGAGATGAATGTGGGAGATGGTTTTTAATTTTTCATTATAGATTCTGGCAAGATGATTTCGTGTGTTAATAAAATCATCTATTTTTTTCAGTTGGCTGACCCCTAATGAAGCTTGGATATCTGTCATCCGATAATTGAAACCAAGGAAGTGCATTTCATAGTACCACGATCCATGGTCTTGGGTTAATTTTTTCGGATCACGGGTTATACCGTGACTGCGAAATTGGAGCAGCTTTTCATAATATGTTCTATTATTAGTCGTTATCATTCCGCCTTCGCCGGTTGTGATATGTTTGACGGGGTGGAAGCTAAACATCGTCATATCACTGATAGAACCGATTTTTTTTCCTTTATATGAAGCGCCTAATGCATGTGCAGCATCTTCAATGACGATTACGTTATTGGCTTTTGCGATTTTTTGAATTTGGTCGTGGTTCACCGGCTGTCCCGTGAAGTCTACGGGGATAATAGCCTTTGTTTTTGGGGTAATCAGCTTTTCAATAGAATCAGGGTCGATATTGTATGTGAGCGGGTCAATATCTGCAAAAACCGGTTTGGCGCCCATGTACAAAATACAATTGGCGCTTGCCGCGAAGGTGATGGGTGTAGTAATCACTTCATCTCCCTGTGAAATTCCCGCAGCAAAGCAAGCTGCATGCAAAGCAGCTGTGCCGCTGGAAAATGCAACAGCATATCTGCTGCCAGCATATTCAGCGACTTTCTGTTCGAATAAGTCAATGGTTGGGCCCGTCGTCAAATAGTCTCCACGTAAAACATCAACTACCGATTGGATATCTTCCTCATCCAGCCATTGTCTGCCGTATGGAAGGTAAGAATCTCTGACGGGCTTACCGCCTGCAATCGCCAATTTATTTTCATTATTCATATTCCATTCTCCTATTAAATAAGATTCGTGCCTTTAATCCATTCTTCTGTTTTTCTTATTCCTTCCTCCAAACTGACCTGAGGGCTCCAATTAAGGATTTTCTTTGCTTTTTCGTAGTTGCATAACAATTTTGGAATTTCACTTTGAGGATGGATATGCTCTACATGGTGAATGTTTTGTCTATCGCCTGCAATTAATGCTGCTAAATCATTAATAGAGATATCTCTTCCAAGGCCTGCGTTTATAATTTCACCGTTTGCTTTTTGGGAATAACCGGCCTGCACGACGAAATGAGCACAATCCTCAACATATAAAAGATCTCGTGTTTGAGTGCCATCCCCATATATATGCAGCTTTTTCCCGTCCAATTTATTTTTTATAAAAATCGCGACGACTCCGCCTTCGCCACCTGTTTTCTGGAAAGGCCCATACGTGTTAAACGGACGTATCACCACTGCTGGAAGACCATACGCATGATAATAGGAGAGCACCATGTTTTCAGCGGCGATTTTTGCACCTGCATAAGGAGAAGCGGGTTTAATAGGGTCTGTTTCTTTAATGCCTTCTGCAAATGCAGCTCGGTCATACACCATACAGGTACTCATAAAAACAACTTTCACATTATGCTTTTTACATAATTCTAAAATGTTAAAAGTACCGATTGTGTCATTTTCAAATGTGGTTTTCGGATCGTCGATGCTGTCTTGTACGTTTATGCTTGCACCCAAATGATAGCAAATATCAAATTGGTTCAAGAAAAGATCTTCTAGTGTTTTTAGATCCTTTATATCTCCATTAATAAACTCGATAAATCCCGGAGCGTTCTTCAGCTCTTCAATATTTTCTAAACGCCCGTTCGACAAATCATCCAGCACCCATACTTGATGACCGTCTTCTAATAACTTTTTCACAACCCATCTGCCAATAAAACCTGCTCCTCCGGTAACAAGAATATTCATGACCATCTTCCTTTCCAGATTAAATGAGTTTTTGCGATTTTAATAATGTCAGGACTTCTCCTTTTGACATTTGCTCCTGATCATTTGAACTATAAGTTCCTTCAGTTGCTTTTTTTGCTTGAGTATATTGATTTTTTTTCCCGAATGATGAAGGAATCACAAACATTTCAGGCAGCTCAAAAGCCATAGTTGATTCATCATGCGTCATCAGTTCTTCATACATTTTTTCTCCGGGGCGCAGCCCGATCTCTTGTATTTCAATTTCATCAACATTCAGATTGTGATTTTTGCATGTTTCTTCAACAACGACTGACACTAAGTCACGCAGTGAGATCACAGGCATTTTTAATATGAAAATTTCTCCGCCTTGAGATTCTTTAAGCGCACTAATTAATAATGACGTCGCCTGATCCAGTGTCATCATAAAGCGGTTCATGTTTAAATCCGTCACAGTCACTTTTTTTTGCTTTAAGATTTGTTTTGTAAACAAGGGAACTACAGAACCCCTTGAACCCATGACATTTCCAAATCGAACACACGAAAAAACCGTCTCGGCTCTTCCCTTGCTGTATTGTGCAGCGGAAATTAATCTTTCAGCTGTGAGTTTTGTTGCGCCATATGCATTCGTTGGTGAGATTGCTTTATCGGAACTTGTAAAAACGACTTTTTTCACGTTTTGGGCAACGGCTGCTTTGATGACATGATTGGTTCCTATAATATTTGTCAGGACCGCTTCATAGGGATTGTATTCGCAAGCGGGAACATGCTTCATGGCAGCAGTATGGAAGACGTAGTCAATGCCGTCCATTGCATGTAAGACCCGGTCATAATCTCGTACATCTCCTATTAAAAATCTAATATCCTTTCTTGGCCCGATTTCGTTTTCTAGCATAAATTGTTTATATTCATCCCTGCTGAAGATTCGCACAACCTTTGGCTGGTCCTTCAAAATATGTTGTAGAAGGCTTTTTCCAATCGTGCCTGTTCCGCCAATGATGAGTATTTTTTTATCTTTGAAAAACACTAGTCTGCTCACTTCCTTTTTCCGAATGGTAAAACAATGTCGGTTATTGGAGTATATGCTTGTTAGTAAACTCTGTGTTTGCTCTAGCCTATTTGGTTTCACCTATTATTTTGCTAGTAGAGCGGCTGTAACAGGGGCGGGGAGGGCAGCTGATAAAACATAGAGAGAAACACCTGTCTTCTAAGAATGAAATGGAGAGATTGGAAGGGAGAAACGATCATGATGGTTTAAAAGGTTGTGTTATATGAAGGATGTCTGACGAAGGAGCGCGTTATGGAGAAATGGAGATAACGCAGTGAAACATAATAAAAAGGCATGAGTCTGGTTCATTTAATACCAAACTCACGCCTATGCGATTTGTGTCTATCTTATTAAATCACTATTCAAACACCGGATCATCCTCATAGTAATAAGAATCCGGATCTTCATATGTGTCGGTGCTTTCATAAGCGGCAATACCGATAATCACGAATATGAAAATGAGCAGAGCGATCCCAATCAGGGCCGAAATAATACTGGATGCAGCGTAAAACAACTGCATCTTTATAAACTTTCCGTAATTCTCAAGCATGTTTTCACCAGCACTGCCGGCAAGATTTCCTTCGGCTTCCGCAGCTGCTTTTGCTGAACGCATCAAAAAGACGCCTGAGATAATGAGTAGTACGCCCGGAATGGCGCCGATCACTGTCATCAAGGTAGACAGTGTGGCAAGCGATCCCATAACGATCAGCAAAATGCCTGACACTTTGCCCCACTTGGCGATGTCTGATAGCGACTTGACAGCAGAGGTACTCAGCTGGCGGCTTTCACTTTCCTCAGCCGCAATCTCCTGTTCAACGGCATCATTTCCTTCGTTCTGATGTTCAATCTCGTTTTCATCTTTATCCAGACTAATCATGATAGCTCTCTCCCTAAAATTTTTAAATCGTATCTTTTGCCGTCCATTTCGGCGATGCCGGGGAATAGTCCCCATTCCGCAAACCCGTGCTTTTCAAACAGCTTCAAGCTTGGTTTATTATGTCCGAAAATGAAGGCCATAAGTGAACGGATTCCAAGTTCCGGCGCAATGCGAAGCGCTTCCTTGAGCAAATACGATCCGACGCCTTTGCCGCGGCATGCTTCGTCAATGTATATGCTGACCTCCGCTGTTTTATTATAAGCGGGCCTTCCGTAAAATGTTTCAAAGCTGATCCAGGCAGCAACGTTCCCGCTTCCGTCTTCGGCAACATAGAGCGGCCGCGACTCTGTATGCCCCAAAAACCACTCCATCCTGTCTTCGGGTGTTACCGGTTCTGTATCGGCTGTTACCATTCTCGAAGCAATCGTTGAATTATAAATTGCAACAACAGCCTCCAGATCTTTATGTTCAGCAAGACGCAATGTCATGTTCATACATTTTTGCACTCCTCTCAAAAAAGTCACATATTTTCGTATCAGCCTGCGCAAACTACATGTAAAAAAAGTTTTTTGTATAGGTGTATATATTTTCAGAAAAGTGTTCAGAATGTTGCTGAGGTGATGAAACAATGAGAGAGGAAGAAAAGAAAACTTCTCAAGTCAAAAAACTTCAGCAGTTTTTTCGTAAACGCTGGGTGTTCCCTGCAATTTACTTAGTCAGTGCGGCCGTCATTTTAACAGCTGTCCTTTGGTACCAATCTGTATCAAATGATGATGTAAAGGATCAGTTGGCTGATAACGGCGGAAACTCCGCATATGACAACAACGACGATGCAGTTGAAGTAGGAAAGTCAATGGAAAATGTCGCTATGCCGGTTGTTGATTCTGAAAACGTATCTGTTGTGAAAAAGTTCTATGAAACCGATGCCGCAAAAGAAGAGAAAGAAGCAGCACTCGTTACCTATAATAACACGTACAGCCTAAGCAAAGGAATTGACTTAGCTGAGAAAGACGGAAAAGATTTCGATGTTTCTGCTTCTTTGAGCGGTACGGTTGTCAAGGCTGAAAAAGATCCGGTGCTGGGATACGTAATTGAAGTTGAACATGCCAACGGCTTATCAACTGTGTATCAATCTCTTTCTGAAGTAAGTGTTGAGCAAGGTGACAAGGTAAAGCAAAACCAAGTGATCGGAAAGTCTGGCAAGAACTTGTACAGTGAAGACAGCGGAAACCACGTGCATTTTGAAATCCGTAAAGACGGAGTCGCCATGAACCCGCTGAACTTTATGGACAAGCCGGTTTCTTCTATTGAAAAAGCTGCAGCAGCAGAAGAAAAAGCTGCCGCTGAAGAAACAGAAGAATCCATTCAGCAATCTTCCGAGAAAAAGGATGGAGCAACTGAAAAAGGAACAGAAGAAAAATCCGATGAGAAAACGGATGATTCAACTGACAAATCTGGTTCTAAAGAAAGCAGCACAACAGAAGACACTGAACAATCTTAATGTAGAAAACGTCTATCCGTGTGATAGGCGTTTTTTTCTTTACTTTTGCTTATGTCGCTATATATCGGTACATACGCTATAAAGGAGGTTATATCATGAACCGTCTATTGCTCGGAGGCTGGACCCTTTTTATGCTGCTTTCTGTCTGTACGGAAAGTTTCAGCGGCATGGTCTTAACGCAAACGGTAGCCTTTCATTTTCAGCCGCGCCCCGACCTGTCTCAATTTTTGGTGTTGGATGTTGCTGAGCTTGCTGTACCTGAAGCGTTTATTCAAAAAATCGGGCACGCGTTTTCCTTCTTTGTCCTGACCTATTTGCTGTGGAAACAGCGGTGCGGCATAAAATTGGCTGCAGCCGGCTCATTTGTATTTGCGTTTTTTACAGAAGTTCTTCAGCTCTTCTTCAGCAGAAATGGATGTATGCGGGATGTGCTCATCGATGCTGTTGGAATTGGATTGTTTTGTGGTTTATATGTGTTGGCGAAGCGGAGAAAACATAAGATGCATGAAAAATATGAAAGCCGGCTGTCTTAATTCAGACGCCGGCTTTTGTCTTTTCTAGAAATTTTGATCGGTTGGTTTTTTCGTCAGTTTATTGATGATGGCTTCATAGATTCTCACAATCCAATCGACCAATGGGCGAAGCAGATCTGAAAACCTAAAGAATAGGAACCCGATAATGATAGAGACAACGAGGCTGCCCAATACATCTACGGGATAGTGATGCCCTACCCAAATTCTTGAAAACCCTGTCAATAGCCCGAAAATGACAAGCGGCCAGCCGATCTTGCGGTTTCTGAATAGCATCGCAATCGAAATCGCTAACGCGCCTGTCGTGTGGTCACTCGGAAATGAAGCATCCGCATCGTGCGGAATCAGTGTATGCACAGTGTGCGCGACGAACGGGCGCGGTTCGAAATAAACTTGTGAAATCAAAAAGTTGATGACAAGACCCGCAATTCCTGTAAGGCCCGCGTAAAGCACATTTTTTCTGCTTTGCGTGTTCCCGAACACCCAGATAGCCAGCAGGATGAGAGCATAAGCGAGAATGGCATATTCCGTTATGAAGACCATAATGGAATCAAGAACCGAATTGTGATGAGATAGTCCATGGATGGCTTTAAATAGTTCGTAATTCAAATAATCACCTTTTGCATTTTTTATAATAGACCCATTATACTCATAAAAAGTTTCAAATCAATAAAGAATTTGCCGGAAATTGTGATGCTTGAAGAGAATTCGAAGGGGAAACAGTCTTTCTGGGGGATTCTATGCAAAAAAAAGAGATCCGGAATTCCGAATCTCTTCAAAAACGATTACAGTGCGTCAGGTCCTTCCTCGCCGGTGCGGATGTTGATTGTATTGCTGATTTCGTAGACAAATATTTTTCCGTCGCCGGGTGAACCCGTTTTCAGGACTCTTTTAGCGGTCTCAGTCACTTGATCAACAGGGACTTTGCTGACCACAATTTCAATTTTTAAACGCTCGTATACATTGCTTTCTATTTTTACCCCTCGATAGAGCTCCGTATGCGCTTTTTGAAGGCCGCAGCCGTGAACATTGGAGAAGGTCAGAGAGGTCACTCCGATTTTTCCAAGTTCCTCCTTCAGCTTTTCGAAATTTGCCGGACGCGTTACAATTTCCACCTTGAACATTTGACCGCTCATGACGTCACTCCTCACATAGTATCTTGATATGCTTTTTCCCCGTGCATCGTTAAATCAAGCCCAAGTGATTCTTCTTCTTCGGTTGCGCGAAGGGGAAGGAAGAGGCCTACAATTTTAATGATAACGAATGTGACTATAAATACAAAAACGTAAGTGGCAACGATCGCTACGATTTGTTTCCAGATTAAGCTTGCATCACCATAAAATAATCCATCTGCTCCCGCTGAATTAACAGAGGTTGTCGCGAATAATCCTGTTGCGATGCCGCCCCATGTGCCGCCG
Organism: Bacillus vallismortis; assembly: GCF_004116955.1. Taxonomy (NCBI): domain Bacteria; kingdom Bacillati; phylum Bacillota; class Bacilli; order Caryophanales; family Bacillaceae; genus Bacillus; species Bacillus vallismortis. Next base: position 4,033,698 of record NZ_CP026362.1, read on the forward strand.
ATGCCATGCAAGCCAAAGGCGTCGAGTGCGTCATCGTATCCGAATTTCTTTTTGAGCGAGAAAACGCCCCAGAAACAAACCGCACCGCCTATGATGCCGATAATAATAGAAGCGAACGGGGTGACAAATCCAGCTGCCGGTGTAATCGCCACAAGCCCGGCAATTGCGCCGGATACCGCTCCGAGCATCGTCGGTTTCTTGTTAATGATCCATTCTACTAAGATCCAGCCGGCAATCCCGGCTGCTGCGGCAGTGTTTGTGTTGATGAAGGCGTACATGGCCACATCATCTAAGGTCAGGGCGCTGCCGACGTTAAAACCGAACCAGCCGAACCAAATCAAAGCCCCGCCTAAGAAGGTGTAAATGAGATTGTGCGGGGAAGGCGCTGTGCCTTCTTTCCGTTTTCCGAGCACAATAGCGAGAACAAGGCCTGCCACACCGGAGGAAATATGAACAACGTTGCCGCCGGCGAAATCGAGCGCGCCAAGCTGGCCGATCCAGCCGCCGCCCCATACCCAGTGCGCAACCGGTGTGTAAACGAAGGAAACCCATAAAACAGAGAATAAAAGAAAAGCGGCGAATCGCATCCGCTCTGCGAAAGCGCCGGAAATAATGGCTGTTGTCAGAACAGCGAACGTCATTTGGAACATCATAAATAATGAATGGGGAATGGTATCACTGTAATCTCCCGGATCAAATCCGACCCCTTTCAGACCGGCCCATTCCAGCCCGCCAATGAGTGAATTGCCTGGTGCGAAGGCGAGTGTATATCCGAACAGCACCCAAACGATGGAAACGATGGCAATGGAAGAGAAACTGTGCATAGCGGTGCTCAGCACATTTTTGCTTTTTACCATTCCTCCATAAAATAACGCTAATCCCGGGGTCATCAGCCACACGAGTAAAGCGCAAAAGAACATAAAAACTGTATCGCCCATTTGCATGTCTCATTCCTCCGTATTTTTCAGAATAAAAGAATTATTATATTTCCTCATTATAGAGAAAAAAGAATGATAAAACATTTTCATGTAAGATTTCCTTACGTGGTTTTTTAGGGGATGTTATCGAGGGATGGAATAACAGCAAATGGACAATTGAAAGATTATAAGACTTTATATCTATAAAAGTTGCTATCCATAAGAGCGGAACTGGGAATTTACAATAAGAAGAAGGTTTTATATGACACTAAGGAGAGGATCGTGATGACCAAAGGCGGCAGGTTCAGGAGAGTAGCAGCCAGCGACGGTCCGATTATTTTTAGCCTTTCATTTTTTCGTGTACGGTCTGGCTCAACGCCTGAAATCGAGGCAGCTGCTGGGGAGGAGGTTGGCATTGCGTAGACATTTTTCAGGGATTCCCATGTTTACGAACCGTTCATAGATTTCGGTGAAATCATTGCGGCGGTCTTATTGTAATCCCGCGAAACAGCTGTATGAGGGGGCAGTTATATGTATATGATTATTGTGAACGGTGATTTGGTTAACGATTGTTTGACATTGGCACGCAGGATCTTAGTGCGATATGAATGGCGATGTGCTTTGCGGGAAAACTGCATCGTGAGAAAAGAGACCGGAGCTAGGTCTGTCTTTTTTCTTGTTTAAGCTGTTCAAATAGAAATAGGAAAATTGTATATCATAGCTAATGTTATTGTCTGACTTTTCAGTTATATTAGGTGACATCGAATGTCAGAAAACTGAACATGTGACGAAAACAGACAATATCGAAAGGGGAGCCGGCTATGACATTAAAAACGAGCCAGCATCAATCCAACAAACTGAGCAATGAAGATCTGTTGCCTTTGGGACAGGAAAAACGGACGTGGAAAGCAATAAACTTTGCCTCCATTTGGATGGGATGTATTCATAATATACCGACCTATGCGACGGTGGGCGGATTAATTGCGATCGGCCTCTCGCCTTGGCAGGTGCTGGCGATCATTATTACAGCTTCGCTTATCTTGTTTGGCGCTTTGGCTTTAAATGGCCATGCGGGGACAAAATACGGGCTGCCGTTCCCGGTAATCATTCGGGCTTCTTACGGAATATATGGGGCGAATATCCCAGCGCTTCTCAGGGCGTTTACAGCGATTATGTGGCTCGGCATTCAAACCTTTGCCGGAAGCACGGCGCTGAATATTTTGCTTTTGAATATATGGCCGGGCTGGGGAGGAATTGGCGGCGAGTGGAACATTCTCGGCATTCACTTGTCTGGTTTGCTTTCTTTTATATTCTTTTGGGCCATTCATTTGCTTGTATTGCATCACGGCATGGAATCGATTAAGCGTTTTGAAGTATGGGCGGGTCCTTTAGTGTATCTGGTATTTGGCGGCATGGTATGGTGGGCTGTCGATATTGCCGGAGGATTGGGGCCGATTTATTCCCAGCCGGGAAAGTTCCATACGTTTTCAGAAACATTCTGGCCGTTTGCCGCCGGGGTTACCGGCATCATCGGCATCTGGGCGACATTAATCTTAAATATCCCCGATTTTACACGGTTTGCTAAAACGCAAAAAGAGCAAGTCAAAGGGCAATTTTACGGCTTGCCGGGAACCTTTGCACTGTTTGCGTTTGCCAGTATTACAGTGACCTCCGGTTCTCAGGTTGCTTTCGGCGAACCGATTTGGGATGTTGTGGATATTTTGGCGAGGTTTGATAACCCATACGTCATCGCATTGTCCGTGATCACACTCTGCATCGCCACGATCTCTGTAAACGTCGCGGCGAATATCGTATCGCCCGCTTATGATATAGCAAATGCCTTGCCGACATATATTAATTTCAAACGCGGCAGTTACATCACTGCACTGCTCGCTTTATTTACGGTCCCGTGGAAGCTGATGGAAAGTGCGACAAGCGTATACGCGTTTCTCGGCTTAATTGGCGGCATGCTTGGTCCGGTGGCAGGCGTGATGATGGCTGATTACTTTATCATTCGCAAACGGGAGCTCTCGATAGATGACCTGTATTCTGAAACAGGGCGTTATGTGTATTGTAAGGGCTACAATTACCGTGCGTTTGCAGCCACGATATTGGGTGCGCTGATCTCACTGATTGGTATGTATATTCCTGCTTTGAAGAGCTTATACGATATTTCCTGGTTTGTCGGTGTGCTCATTTCATTTCTTTTCTATATTGTTCTGATGCGTGTTCACCCGCCGGCATCATCTGTGATTGAGACGTTTGAAGCTGGGCAGGTTCGCCGGGCTGAATAAGATCTATCTCACGGTATATTTTCATATTTTCGAAATGGTTTTCCATAAATAGAACATTTATAATTGTTTTGGAAATCTATTCTAAAACGAAATGGGAATCGAATATGAGAAAATGGTATTTTATTCTTTTGGCAGGTGTGTTAACGTCCGTGATCCTCGCTTTTGTTTATGATAAGACAAAAGCGAATGAGGAAGGGTCTGGAGATTACCTATATGTTTCGCCACATGGCAGTGATCAAAGTGAAGGGACAAAAGAAAAGCCGTTTCGCACACTGGCACACGCTTCAGATGAGGCTAGCCCCGGCACAACCGTTATGATTCGGGGAGGAACGTATCATGAACCACTTGTTGTAAAGCACAGCGGTGCGGACGGAACGCCTATCACATTCCGAAACTACGAAAATGAAAAAGTCGTGATTAGCGGAGAAACCGTTGCGGACGCAGAATATGAAACACCGCTCATTCATATTCACGATAAACACGACATTGCCATCAGCGGTTTAACGATTCAAGATCTTTCTGTTTCATCTGAGGAAGCAACTGCTATGGGGATTTATCTATCGGGCTCCAGCAGTCATATTGCGATTCAGAACAATCATGTCCGGGACATTAAGACAACAGCGGATGAAGGAAATGCCCACGGAATCGCAGTCTATGGGACTGGCAGCATGAAAGACATTCAAATCGAGGACAATATTGTAGAGAATCTGACGCTTGGAGCGAGTGAAGCGGTAGTGCTGAACGGAAATATTGACGGCTTCACTGTTGCGGGCAATGTGGTCCGCAACAATAACAACATCGGGATCGACCTTATCGGTTATGAGGGAACCGCGGCCAAAAACGATTACGTGCGAAACGGAGTCGTAGAAAACAATACGGTTTATCAAAATTCAACTTACGGAAATCCTGCTTATGGAGATGATTACTCAGCGGGCGGGATATATGTCGATGGAGGGCATAGTATCGAGATTAAGAAAAACACAGTTTACAATAATGATATTGGGATTGAAGCAACGTCTGAACACAAAGGGAAATACGCAACCGCTATTCAGATAACAGACAACAAAGTGTACAACAATGCGTACACCGGTATTTCAGTCGGGGGGTATGACAAAAAGCGGGGCGGCACCAGCAATTCTCTGATTGCCCGCAACATGATGTACCGGAATGACACAAAGGGGCTGTATGGCGGACAGCTGCTGCTGCAGTACGATACAAAAAACAACACAATCGAAAAGAATATATTGACGGCCAGCGATTCAAGATTATTTATCGGAAACGACTTTACGGCAAATGAAGGCAATACGGTCAATCATAACGTGTACCATAAGGAAACGGATCAAGACGGTATATGGATGTGGAAAAAGGATGAATACGATTCGTTTGCGGTGTATCAAAAAGCGACAAATAACGATCAGCAATCCATTTATGCCGATCCGATGTATCGTGATGAAGAGTCCTATGACTTTACGTTAGATCCTGATTCACCTGTGCGGCCAGTCATTGAATAACATGCAATCATCGGCGTCCTCTCCCATTCAACGGAGCAGGACGCCGTTTTTTGATATGAAAAAAGACCGCCGGATTTTCCGGCAGTCTGAGCATTATTCTGCAATAGACACTTTTCCTTCAGCTTTAGCAGGTTGTTTCTGGCTCCACGTATAGAGAAGCAGCGCAATCAGAACAAACAGTCCCGCTGATAAATAAATGGCAGAGAAGCCGGCAGACGCTACAAATAATCCGAACACATACGATCCTACAGCAATTCCGCTGTCAAAGAAGGTAAAGAACGTTGCCGTCGCAAACCCTGAGCGGTGAGCCGGAGATTTCTGGATCGCCAATGTTTGCATGCAGGGAACGATTGATCCGTATCCGAGACCGATAACGGCTCCTGAAAGCAGAAGCATCAAGCCGCTATTTGTGAAGGACAGCATGCAGAGCCCCACCGAGAAAATCAAGATTGATGGGTAAATGACAATGCCCGGTCCAACTTTGTCGAACAATTTCCCTGTGAACGGGCGTGCGATCATCATTGTCACCGCGAAGCAAACAAAGAAATATCCGCTGACATCCGAAAGATCAACTGATTTGGCGAATACAGACAGATATGATGTAACAGTTGAATAACAGAAAGAAATGAACAAACCGACCGTCGCAATCTTTAGTGCGCCTTTTTCAAACATATCCGAGAACGCAAAACGGAATACAGTCGTACCGCTGTCTTTGCTTTGCGGCACTTTTATCAAAAATGAAACAAGCAAGCCCGCAACCATAAACAGCGCAAAGGCTGTAAAGAATACAGGGAAGCTTACCACTCTCATCAAATTCAGGCCAAGGAAAGGCCCGATCGCCATAGCGAGGTTCATGGACATGGCAAAGTATCCAAGCCCTTCTCCGCGCCGTTTGGCGGGAATGATGTCCGCGGCAATCGCGCCTGTAACAGTCGTTAAAATGCTGAACCAAATCCCTTGGAAGAATCGCAATCCGAGCAGCAAGGAAAAGTTATGAATCGGCATATACAGAAAAGACGATAGGGCGAATAACGCCATTGATACAATCGCCATTCTTTTCTTCCCGAAGCGCTCAACAATGGCTCCGGAGAAAGGCCGTGTAATGATTGCTGACAGAAGGAACAGGCTGATTAAAAGCCCGCCCTGTGATTCTGTGCCGCCAAGTTCTTGAAGCGTATAAATCGGCAGTACGGTTAAAAATGTATAAAAGAACACAAACACAAATAAATTGACAAGCAGGACCATAATAAAATCCTTGGTCCATATCGCATCCGCTTTTTTCAAATGTATGTCACTTCCCTATTTTCATTGTTGTAAAAACTTGCGAAATAAATGAGAAAAAGCTTCCTTATCTTCATCCCGGAAATCCGCAAGCAGCTCTTCCTCGAATTTCAGCATTTTCACATTGATGTCTTCGTATTTTTTCTCAGCTTCTTTTGTGAGGACAACAAGTTTCTCCCGTTTGTCTTCACCTTGCTGTCTCTGTACCCAGCCGTTTTCTTCAAGGCGTTTGATCGTCCGTGTCACAGTCGGCGCCTCCACATTTAAATAGGACCAAATCTCTTTTTGAGTCATTGGTCCGATCGTGCGCAAACAATATAAAACTGACCATTGAGAGGAATAAAGGCCAAATGGCTCCAGCTGTTCATTGGCTTTCTTGGCAATCAGGCGGGCGCTTTGGTTGATTTGATGAATGAGGTTTCTGTTGACGTAGGTCATGTCGGTCTCCTTCTAAAAAACTTACCTAAGTAACTAATTGCTTTTTCATTCTACAGGAGGGGTGGATGAATGTAAAGATAAAAATGTAGTGACACGAAATAGTTTGCTGAGCTGAAAAAGTTTGTTTCACCCCTTGTCCTTATTGAGTTTTTAGCATATTCCCAAAAGAATGCTAATACACTGTTACAAACCTAACAAAGAGAGTGTTTGAGGTGAGGGATCGTGGGCATATTTCACAAACTTACTTTTAAAACCATACAACGAAGAAGCGGCATACTGTACGACTCTTTACAGAATACGGATCTCATTTCACACTTCTCACATCCATTTTAGGGAGGTCGAGTGGTGTGCACGATTACATCAAAGAGCGAACAATCAAGATAGGAAAGTACATCGTGGAGACAAAGAAAACCGTTCGTGTCATTGCGAAGGAATTTGGTGTTTCCAAAAGTACAGTACACAAGGATTTGACAGAGCGTCTGCCTGAAATTAATCCTGACTTGGCAAACGAAGTGAAGGAAATACTCGATTATCATAAATCCATCAGGCATTTAAGAGGAGGGGAAGCGACAAAATTGAAATATAAAAAAGATGATATTCTTGAAGGTGAACCTGTTCAGCAACCATAATGACCTGCTTTCATCAAGCTGGCGGTGTCTTCCCTGAAATCGTTCATAAAACATCCGCAAAAATTTGTAAAGAACTTAATGTGCTTCCAACTTTTTTTCTATATTTTATGATAATATATATAATTAGGGCACAATGTGGATATTTACTGTGAAACAGATTTTCAAGGAGGATATAAATAGATGTTTGCAAGGGATATTGGTATTGACCTCGGTACTGCAAATGTACTGATCCATGTTAAAGGTAAAGGAATTGTTCTGAATGAACCTTCCGTAGTTGCACTTGATAAAAATAGCGGCAAAGTGCTGGCGGTTGGCGAAGAGGCAAGACGAATGGTTGGACGTACACCTGGGAATATTGTTGCGATTCGCCCGCTGAAAGACGGAGTTATCGCTGACTTTGAAGTAACAGAAGCAATGCTGAAGCATTTCATTAACAAGCTGAATGTAAAAGGCCTGTTCTCAAAACCGCGCATGCTCATTTGCTGCCCGACGAATATTACATCCGTTGAGCAAAAAGCAATTAAAGAAGCTGCAGAAAAAAGCGGCGGTAAACATGTGTACCTTGAAGAAGAACCTAAAGTTGCCGCTATCGGCGCGGGTATGGAAATATTCCAGCCAAGCGGTAACATGGTTGTAGACATCGGAGGCGGGACGACGGATATCGCGGTGATTTCAATGGGCGATATTGTCACCTCCTCTTCTATTAAAATGGCTGGGGACAAGTTTGACATGGAAATCTTAAATTACATCAAACGCGAGTACAAACTGCTGATCGGCGAACGTACTGCGGAAGATATTAAGGTTAAAGTCGCAACGGTTTTCCCAGACGCACGTCACGAGGAAATTTCCATTCGCGGACGGGACATGGTTTCCGGTCTTCCAAGAACCATTACAGTAAACAGTAAAGAAGTTGAAGAAGCCCTTCGTGAATCTGTCGCTGTTATTGTGCAGGCTGCGAAACAAGTGCTTGAAAGAACACCGCCTGAACTTTCCGCTGATATTATTGACCGCGGCGTTATCATTACCGGCGGAGGCGCGCTCTTAAACGGCCTTGACCAGCTGCTGGCTGAAGAGCTGAAAGTGCCGGTTCTCGTTGCTGAAAATCCTATGGATTGCGTAGCCATCGGCACAGGTGTCATGCTTGATAATATGGACAAGCTTCCTAAACGCAAACTAAGCTGATTTCACAAACCTCATTCTGAAAAAGAATGAGGTTTTTTTATGAAAAAGCCTTCACGAATGGATGATTAATGACGATAATAGGATAAAATACTGATTTTTATTATAGAACGAACGTTCCCTACATGACAACTGGAAAAAATGCCATTTTAGAGGTGGAAAATTTGTTAAAAGGATTATATACAGCAACATCCGGAATGATTGCCCAGCAACGCAGAACGGAAATGCTTTCAAATAACATTGCAAATGCCAATACATCAGGATATAAAGCAGAACAAGGCTCTATGCGCGCCTTTCCTGAGATGCTGCTAAACAGAATAGAATCAAAATCTCCGTCCGGAACATCGAAGACAGAAATCGGTTCTGTGAATACAGGTGTGTATATGCAGGAACTTAAGCCTCTTTTCACACAAGGAAGCTTAAAGTCCACAGATCAGCCTACAGACATCACATTGGTCGAAAATCAAGTCCCGGTTCATGCGGAAACCAATGAAAACGCGGCTCTTTTTTACCCGGTTCAGACAGCGGACGGAATCCGTTATTCTAAAAGCAGCACATTTTCGCTAAATGGGGATAATCAGCTGACGATCAATGGAAATCCGATTTTATCTACGGATGGCCAGCCAATCACAGTTGATAATGAGAATTTCTCTGTGTCTGAAAATGGTACTGTCACAACGAACGGGCGGACAGCAGGCCAAATTGACGTCAGAATGGTGGAGGATGTCCGCGATTTGAAACGAGACGGAAATGATTTATACAGCACGGCGGACGGCAACGATCTGCCAAGCGCAGCCGGAAATAACCAGGTATCCTATTCATTAAAGCAAGGCGTTTCTGAGCTTTCAAACGTGGATGTGACAAGCGCTTATACAGAAATGACTGAAGCGTACAGATCGTTTGAGGCCAATCAGAAGGTGATTCAGGCTTACGATAAAAGTATGGATAAAGCAGCCAATGAAATCGGTAAAATCTAAGATAATGGAAGAAAAAACGGGGGACATCAACCATGCTCAGGTCAATGCTAACGGCATCAACAACCTTAAACCAGCTGCAGCAGCAAATTGACACAATCAGCAGCAACCTTTCAAACAGCAACACAACCGGCTATAAGGCAAAAGATACGAATTTTTCCGAGCTAGTCAGACAGCAATTCGCTCAAGTTGATGAAAAAAACGAGGAAGTGGCAGAGGCCCGAAAAACGCCGCCCGGCTTGCGCCTTGGCGTCGGAGCGATGATGCATTCACGCCTTGTGTCTGATCAGGGAAGCATTCAGAAGACGGATCGCGACCTGGATATCGCGTTTACGTCTCCATACCAATATCTTCAGGTGAACGTAAATGGCAGCCGCCAGTACACGAGGGACGGAGCGCTGTATGTAACGCCTTCAGCTGCGAATGCCAACCAGCTTCAGCTCGTTACTGGAGATGGGTATCCGGTGCTTGATGAAAACGGCAATACAGTGAACATCGACAGCACAATGAAGAATATCACCATCAATGAAAACGGCACCTTAACCGCATCAGACGGAAACGCGGTCCAGCGGTTTAATCTCGGAGTTGTCCAAGTGAATAACCCTCAAGAGCTGAAATCGGAAGGGAATAACCTTTTCACGATTGATAATGAGGCAGCTTTTGAAGAGCTGAATGGCGCGAATAGACAAGATATCGGCATGCAGCAAGGCTCGCTTGAGATGTCCAATGTTGATATTTCAGAACAAATGACAGATTTGATCACGTCCCAGCGTTCTTATCAGCTGAACAGCAGAACAATTACAATGGGAGATCAAATGCTCGGTTTAATCAATTCAGTGAGATAATAAGAAATGGGCGTTTTCAATCAGCCGCGCATGATAAAAAAAGCGGCTTTTTCGAAATCGTCCTTTTTTTTGTAGTATTCCGTGATATCTTCTACAAGCACTTCTAAATCCACCCAAGCTTCAATTTTTTCTAACTCAAGCACATATTCGAGCAGCTGGTCATAGGGGTCTTCAACTGATGTATAGAGCGCCTCGAGCGTTTTTAATTTTAAATAAATGGTTTGAATGTCTACCTTTTCAGATAATTCTTTCCCTTTTTGCAGGATGGCTTTCGCTTCTGTGATCTGACCTGTTTTAAAGAGCGCTCTGACAGATTCGTACACACAGTGCAAATACGAGACTGGAGAATTCGTTTCAAACTCCTGATTCTTCAGTACTTTTTTAAAGTAAAGAAGCGCTTCCTGGTCTTTTTTTTCGGTCGCCTTTAAAAAGCCAAGATTATAATAAGCGTGGCACAGCAGGTTTTCATCATGTAATTGCCGGGTTTTCCTAATGATTTCTTCGAAAAGCTGCTCAGCTTTTTCATAGCGTTCTTGATCAATATAATTAACGGCGAGCAAAAGCTTGCAGGTGATCACCTTTTTGATATAGCCGAATTGCTGTAAATAGATATCTAATGCTTTTTTGACGTATTGGATGGAAAGCGGCGGTGATTTCATCAAGTAATAGGCGCCGGCGGTTTGATAATATAATTCAGCGGCTTCAAACCTGTTTTGAATGGCTGACAGGTACTGTTCAGCTTTTTTAAAATGATTCACTGCATGTTTCGGAGCTGTTTTTACCATTTCGTATAATCCTGAAAAAAAATACAGATAATATTTCAATTCATCATTCATTTTGTCTTCCAGGCCGTATAGATCTTCGAACAATTCGTCAAGTCCGTTCTGGTTTTCAAAAAGAAGCTGATGGCGCGCCTGAAACAATTGATAACGCATCCAAAGTTTTGTGTTCTTTTTGAGCTTCGGAAGGTGCTGGTCAATTTTCTCTTTTACTGAGCGCACATGATTCATTTTGCGTTTGCTCATTGCAGAGTGCCACTCGTCTAACATGGTTTGCATCCTTTTTTCAATAAACTTCGAAATCATTTTCCTACCTCTTTGCTATTGGTAAAATCTATAATTATCATATCATAACTATTGACGGCTCTCATTGACAGTTGGTTACATATTAGCGCCGGTTGAAAAAGAGATTAATTCATAATATACTTTTCAGATGTACAGATTGGATCTTTGATGATTGCTATACATACAAATGCAGATGAAGGAGATGTCAAGAGAATGCTTGATACTCAGCAAATTAAAGAAATTATTCCTCACCGTTATCCGTTTTTGCTTGTAGACCGGATTACGGAAGTTGAAGAAGGCAAACGGGCAAAAGGCTATAAAAATGTAACCGCAAATGAAGAGTTCTTTAACGGACATTTTCCCCAGTATCCGGTCATGCCCGGCGTATTAATCGTAGAAGCGCTTGCCCAAGTCGGAGCTGTTGCGATGCTGATTAAAGAAGAAAACCGCGGCAGGCTGGCATTCTTTGCAGGCATTGATAATTGCCGATTTAAAAAACAAGTTAAGCCTGGTGATCAGCTTCATCTTGAAGTGGACATCATTCGTGCGCGCGGCACAATCGGGCGCGGAAAAGGCGTGGCTACAGTCGATGGCGAAGTCGTTTGCGAAGTTGAATTGACTTTTGCTCTCGGAGAATAAATGTTTAAAGGCAGATGGGCGGCGGCACATTTGTCTTTTTTCTTTCAAAACATGAGAAAAAGCAGGTGATTGTATGTGGAATGAATTTAAGGCTTTTGCCATGCGCGGGAACATCATGGATCTCGCGATTGGTGTTGTAATAGGCGGCGCGTTTGGAAAGATCGTCACATCTCTAGTCAATGATATCATCATGCCATTGGTGGGCTTGCTGCTGGGAGGGCTTGATTTTTCAGGGTTGTCGTTTAGCTTTGGCGATGCTGTAGTGAAGTACGGCAGCTTTATACAGACGATCGTGAATTTCTTAATCATATCGTTCTCTATATTTATTGTGATTCGGATTTTGAATGGGTTAAGACGCAAAAAAGAAGCAGAAGAAGAGGCGGCCGAGGAAGCGCCAGATGCGCAAGAGAAGCTGCTGAAGGAAATCAGAGATCTGCTGAAGCAGCAAACAAGGTCGCCGGAATAAGAAGACTGCCGTTTTGAACGGCGGTTTCAGATTGTTGACAAAGTCCTAAAACGGTTTTCGTTTTAGGATTTTGTCATTTAATATTTCAGCCCGCACCGATAAGAGAAAAAAGACTCCTTGCATCTTTCGCTCTTCAACCCGGCATCTCTCTCATTTCTATATTTTTTGCTTAAACGCCTCAATCAGTTTATTTCCTGTATAGCCCTCTTTGACAAGGGACTCCAGAAGGGTTTCTGTGCCATGCTGTTTTCTTGTGACCATTTGTCCGTAGATTAAAACCTGTATGCTTTCTTCCAGCTTGACGATATTTTTCACTGCCGCTGTCAGCTGGGCGGGGCGATTGCTTTGTTTGGTGATCGTTACAAATACTGTGGCTTCCGTTTGGCTGTTTTGAAGCTGTTCAAAAAAAGACAGATGTTCTTTCGCTACAAGCGCCTCAATCAGCCAGTGATTTTCACCGTCTTCTTTATTTATAATCAGTCCGTCAATAAGGGGAAACTGTTCAATTGATTTCTCTTCCTTGTCCACTCGTTCCACATTCAGGTCAACCAGTTTAAAGGTTTTCATTTCTATTCTCACCCCGATTACTTCCAAAGTTTTCTTGTCTTCCATTATAACATAAACGTTTTTGCGGAAAAAACGTGCAATGCAGGGACTTAAGAACTTTGTATTGGTGAAACATTTAATAATTTCTATTTTTTCATTATACTGTAACTGACTAAGGATTACGGAGAGATGTATATGAATCAGTTTCGTTTAAAAGAAATTTATATTGACGGCACTCCTTCTGAAAATCGTATGATTCAAAAGGAAGTAACCTATATGTTAAGCCGTAAAGAAGTATTTGAGGTTCATCTGAACAAAAAAAGAAGGGTAAGCTTTTTATACGAGACGCATGATGGCATGGAACAGTATAAAATTGAGCTGTCGATGCCGGAAAAAAAACTGAGCTTTCAGTGGTTTGCATGGGATGGCTCTTCCTATGTGTGCATGAATACGCAAAATTGGCTGACAAGGCAAATATTTTTCAGGTTTTTAAAAAGTACATATTTCTTCAAAGGGAAAAAACAAAAGATGTTTTTAGCTGAAGGAAAAATGAGAACAAAAGATAAAAACATAGGCTGAAAGCCATTTTTAAGCGTTTTTCTTTTCTTATTGCATCATCTACAATACATGTAACCGCAAGGAGAGGAGGAATCGCATGTTCAATCAGGTCATGCTTGTCGGCCGTCTTACAAAAGATCCTGAGCTTCGCTACACTTCTGCCGGAGCGGCAGTTGCACACGTTACGCTCGCGGTAAACCGCAGTTTCAAGAATGCTTCAGGTGAAATCGAAGCCGATTACGTCAACTGCACGCTTTGGAGAAAAACCGCTGAAAACACGGCGCTATATTGCCAAAAAGGTTCTCTCGTTGGCGTTAGCGGACGGATTCAGACAAGGAGCTATGAAAACGCAGACGGCGTTAACGTGTATGTAACGGAAGTGTTGGCTGACACTGTTCGTTTTATGGACTCTAAACCCCGGGAAAAAGCTGCCGATTGACAACCCCTGATCCTCCGTTTTCTATCCATTCATGATGATTCGACTCTTCGCAGCATCCCCTCGCAATTGACCAGTCGACCAGACTGGTCTGTTTTTTTGAATGGATTTAGGAAAAATTGGTTCATAAGATGCATTTTTGCTTAAAAACACTTAAAAATATTGATTGTACTTTTGTTAAAACTTATAATTACTTAAAGATGATAGATCAGAAAAGGAATGAGGGCGTGTACCAAGAAGAAAGATTAGTAGCCATTTTGGATTTTTTAAAACAGCATAACCGAATTACAACGGAGCAGATCAGTACGCTTCTTCAAGTGTCAAGAGATACAGCCAGACGGGACCTTGTGAAGCTGGAGGAACAGAAAGCCATCATCCGCACAAGGGGCGGCGCCATTTTGCCGACTGTGCATCAGAAAATTCAAAGTTATTCCGGGCGCCTGAAAACAGTGTCGGAGGAAAAAACCGAGATCGGCAGGCTTGCCGCATCACTCATTCATAATGGTGAGCGGGTGATTTTAGATGCTTCTACAACCGTTCAGGCATGTGCGGAGCATTTGAATGCGGATGATTGCACGGTGATTACCAACTCAATTAACCTCGCTGAAGTGCTGTCAGATAAGGAAGGAATTGAAATCTATCTGCTCGGGGGCAAGCTGGAAAAGGAGCACCGCTTTCTGTACGGCGCCTCTGTGATTGAAAAGCTCTCAAGCTACCACGTCGATAAAGCGCTGATCGGTGTGGTCGGCATTTCCGAACATGGCATTACAATTGCGCATGAAGAAGATGGCATGGTGAAGCGAAAAATGATTCAGCAGGCAAAGCAGGTGATCGCGCTTGCAGATCATTCAAAACTGGGAAGTACCAGTTTTTATCAGTATGCGGAGCTGAGCGAAATCGATCTCTTGATCACAGACAGGCTGCCGAGTCAGGCGTTTTGTGATTTGCTTGACCGAAACGGGGTGGAACTGCTCGTGACAGAGCAGGATGAAGGAAAGGGCTGACAAACGTGAAATTAATTGCGATTGACTTAGACGGAACCTTACTCAACAGCAAGCATCAGGTAAGCGTGGAAAATGAAAATGCGCTGCGGCAGGCGCAGCGAGACGGCATTGAAGTGGTGGTGTCGACCGGGCGCGCTCATTTTGACGTTGAGTCGATCTTTGAGCCGCTCGGAATTAAAACGTGGGTCATCAGCGCGAACGGTGCTGTCATTCACGATCCCGACGGCAGGATTTATCATCAGGAAACCATTGATAAACAGCGGGCGTATGACATTCTCACATGGCTTGAGTCGGAAAATTATTATTACGAGGTATTCACAGATTCAGCCATATATACGCCGCAAAACGGAAAGGAGCTTCTTGATGTTGAGCTGGACCGATTCAGAAGCGCGAATCCGGAAACGGATCTTTCTGTCCTTATGCAGGCGGCCGAGGTGCAATACAGCCAATCGGGCTTCGCTTACATTGACTCGTTTCAAGAGCTGTTTGGAACTGATCAGCAGATCAACTTTTATAATATTCTCGGATTTTCTTTCTTCAAGGAGAAGCTTGAGGCAGGATGGAAAAGATATGAGCATGCTGAAGATTTGACGCTTGTCAGTTCGGCTGAGCATAACTTTGAGCTCTCTGCCCGCAAAGCATCCAAGGGACAGGCGCTGATGAGGCTTGCGGAACGGCTGAATATCCCAATCGAAGAAACCGCCGCTGTCGGTGACAGCTTAAATGACAAATCGATGCTGGAGGCGGCGGGAATCGGTGTAGCGATGGGCAATGCGCGGGAAGATATCAAAGCGATGGCCGACGCAGTCACTTTGAGCAATGACGAAGACGGCGTCGCACATATGATTAACAATTTGCTGTAGGTTTATATGCTGCACCAAAAGTGCATCCTGTTGGTAACCGGCGTAACGGATTCTTTGGAAATTCGGCGTGACGGCTATGAACGGAAAAAAGCTGGCTCTTTCAGGAGCCAGCTTTTTTAATCATCGCGCAGAGGCGCTTAATGTAAACAATTCTTCGAGTTCCTGTGTGGAAAGCTCGGTAATCCAGTTTTCACTTTGGATAATTTGGTCGTTCAGGGTTTGCTTCGATTCAAGCATGACATCAATTTTTTCTTCGATTGTTCCCGTTGTAATCATTTTATGAACGTGAACAAAGCGCTCTTGGCCAATGCGATAAGCCCGGTCAGTCGCTTGATTTTCGACCGCCGGATTCCACCATCTGTCATAATGGATGACGTGATTGGCGGCGGTCAAATTGAGCCCGGTGCCTCCAGCTTTGAGTGAAAGAATGAGTGTCGGGTATTCTTTCTTCTGGAATCTCTCAACGAGTGAATCCCGCTCCTGCTTAGAGAGGCTCCCGTTTAAAAATTGCACGGGTTCGCCGAACGTTTTTTCAAGCAGCCGCTTCATCATGTTCCCCATCTGAATGTATTGCGTAAAAATGAGGCAGCTTTCATTTTGGGCGCGGATCGCCGTCATCAGGTCCAGCAATTTTTCGAGCTTGACTGATCTGCCGGCCAGTAGCTCAGTTTGATCTTCTTTTAAATAGAGCGCGGGGTGATCACATATTTGCTTAAGGCGTCCAAGCATGCTGAGGATCAGCGCTTTTCGCTGCATGCCGGTCAGTGATGTCATATGGTCAAATGTGTCTTTGACGAGCTGCTCATAAAGTGACGCCTGTTCGGCTGACAGCGGGATAAATTCTTTTTCTTCCAGCTTTTCAGGAAGATTAAGCGCGACCTCTTCATCCCGTTTCGTCCGCCGGAGAAGGAATGGCCGGATTAATTGCTGAAGCTGTCCGATTCTTTTTTCGTCACGGTCTTTTTCGATCGGCAGAACATAGCGTTTATGGAAGCCCGTCAGACTGCCGAGGTAGCCTTTATTCATAAAGTCAAAAATGGACCACAGCTCGGTCAAACGGTTTTCCATTGGCGTGCCGCTCAGCGCGATATGGTGAAGCCCTTTCAGCTTTCTGATTGCGCGTGATTGCTTCGTATGCGCGTTTTTAATATTTTGCGCTTCATCAAGGCAGATCGCGTTCCATGTCACAGAAGACAGCTCTTCCGAATCGGCATGAGACAGTCCGTAAGAAGTGAGTACCACGTCTGCGTTTTCGTAATGCGCCTCGAAATCATCACCTTTTGGACGGCGCGGCCCGTAATGGAGTGCGACGGACAGGTCAGGTGCAAAGGTTTGAAGCTCTCGCTGCCAGTTACCGAGTACGGATGTCGGCGCAATAATCAAATTGGGCGTTTTTTGCCGTCCGCTTTCCTTCACATGAAGAAAATAGGCGATCATTTGAATGGTTTTCCCAAGACCCATATCATCAGCCAGACAGGCGCCAAAACCGCTGTCCCGCAGAAACAGCAGCCAGTTCATGCCGTATTTCTGATAAGGGCGTAGCGTTCCTTGGAAAGAAGGACTGACTTCGTGCTCCGGCAGATTTTCCGCGGCCGTGAGCTTACGAATCAGTGACCTGAGCTGTTTGGACAGATCAAATTGTATGCCGGCAAAAGCGGATGAATCAATCAGATCTGAATCCTCAAGCCCGCCTTCTCCCTGATCCATTAGTTCGCGCGCCAGAATATCAGACATGTGAAGTCCTTCTGATTCCGCTTTTTCCATCAGGCGTTTCATTTGTTTGATAAACTGCGGATCGATTTTGACCCATTGTCCGCGGATATTTACGAGGCGCCTGTTGCTGGCGACAAGCTCGTTAAATTCAGCCTCGGTCAGCTCAATTCCATTTGTCGCAAACCGCCAGTTGAAATCAAGCAACGCGTTCATGCCGACAAATGACTCGCCGCGCGGGGCGGACGACACCTTTGCCTTTAGCATCATGTTGCTGTCTCTGACAATCTGCCACCAGGAAGGCAGAAGAATTTCAACGCCCATATCGACCAGCGTCTCACTTGCTTCTGACAGGAAGATCCAGGCTTCTTCCTCTGAAATCAGCGTTGTCCCGGAATCAAATGACAGCCACGGAACCGTTCTATGAAAGCGATCCTGCTCCCGCGCGATTTTATCGCTGTACGTCTGCCACGATTTTTTAAGGCTCTTCAGCCCGTCAAAGAATTCAACGGCGCCGCTCTTTTTATCGCGTAAAAACATCTCGATTTTCCAATCGTCTCCGTCAAAGTCCGGTTCATTTAAGCGCAGGCCGACGGTAAATGGAGATTGATCGTCAATCCAGCCAATACCTTCAAGAAAATCCTCTTCATCGAGGAAATGTCCGCGAAATGACGTGACCGCAGGCGACTTCTCCGTGATATGCTCCCATCTCTCCCGCAGGTCATCGTCGTATTGGATGTAATCCTGCACAGCGGCGGAAAACCAATCCGCCGTAAAGCCTTCCAGTATATCGTCGCTGTCCTTCCAGCGAAAAACACCGTTTGTCCATGCTTCATAGTCAGGCAGAAAATCGCCATCCGCAATAAATTCATAGATGGTCGATGCCGCCTCGATCAGCGGCTCCGTTTCTTCTGTGAGCTGCACGGAACTGAATGAGTTGAACGAGTTTTTGCCGAGAAGCTCAACAGTCATCCATGGAGAAAGCAGAACAGCGGTTGTCCCGATGAAGCTGACATCCTCAAGAAAGGTACCGTAAAATGAGGATTCGTGCCATTGGAACAAATGTCTTTTCATATGGCTGTAGGGAAGGGGCTGCTCATTCTCATCAAAGGCTGAGAGCGTAAATGACCCATCTTCCATTTGTTCTACGTGGATGAGAATTTCTTTAAGACTCGCCATCAATCAACTTTCCTTTCTGCAGTTCTTCTTGAAGCGCGCGCAGGCGCTTGTAATGCGAGCTCAGCTGCTGAATATACCGCTCCCACACCTTCAGTTTTTTCGCTTTTCTGTACAGGGTGCGCAGTTTTTTCAAATACCGGGCGGCTTCCTTGTACGAGCTGCGGTTCTTCTGATCGATAAAAAAGGCCACTTCTCTGTGGTAAGCCGGAATAAGCGCTTCAGGATCGCTCGCAGCAATTTCCTTCAGCATCATTTTATCCATTTCATAGATGGAAAAGCCCACAAGACTGTGAATTTCGATCCACTCGGCGTACCTTTTTTTCTCATATAAATGATGGCTGTATTCTGTGAACGTATACGGCAGACAGCCCGCAGCATAGCGTTCAAACAGCGCTTGGCCATTGGTTTGCTTCACATAGGCATTCAGCAGAAGAAACAGCTCGCCGATCACATCTCGAATCTCTTTAAACGGCTTATCGAGTTTCGTATAACCTATCGCAATCGGTTCAATTCGCTGATACCAAGTTTTCAGCCGTTTCCAATCCTTCTTGGCAGTCATTTCACTCAGCCACTGAAACGTATACGGCAGCGCTTCCGGCGGGAATTGGCCAGCTTCCTCAAAAATCACATCATCACTCTTTTGCAGGAATTCCAAATGCAAACGCCCGAATTGCAATTCAGGAGAAAAACGCCGTCCGGTTTCTTTATTCAATATGTCCCTTTCACGCGCCACCCACTTTGGCCGCGACAGCAGCGCGCTCCAAATTTCACCGAAAATGCGGATGCGTTCATATTGAAAAATGTCTTCTTTCAAAAGCAAATGCCGGATCACATCCGGTGTTTTCTCCAAAAATGGATCAAGCGCAAATGAAAGCGCGTATGTTTTTAATTTATCAATAGAGCTGTAGATCGTATCCATCAGCTGTTCAACATAAGGATTGAGGGAATAAAAGTCTTGCTCGGGGTTCAGTTTGCCCGCTTCAATCAATGTAAACATGCGAAGCCACACCGCGATCGCGGAATGAATCTGGTACAGGCTTTTCAGCTCCGGCTTGTTTGGCGTGTGCTTTTTTAAAGCGGACAGGTAGCCGTAATAGAGGCCTTGCATGTTTTGGCTGCCTTCCGGCGTTCGCGCCTGCCAGAGGGAGAACTCTGAATCAAAAAAAGCAAGCCAGCTGGAAAGCGATTCTTCATTGGGAAGCACTTTTTCCTGGAATTTCCGGCGGACGAGCTCTTTGCTTTCCTCGAGCTTTTCCCTCTCCAGCCAATGCTCTGTAAAGGTACCCACTCGCTCGAACATTGCATATACATATAAAAAAACAGCCAGCATATGGCGGCAGATTCTTCCGGACGGACATGAACAGCCGCTTTTGGCTATGACAAACAAGTTCAATGTGACCCGCACAGGCACAACATCCTGCACATAAGCCGTAACTTCCGTCGGACTCACTGCTTGTAAACGATAGACTGAATCCTGCCGATATAAAATAAGTGCTTTTTTAATCAGCTGAACATGTTCCTCATTGTAAGGAAGCAGTTCTTTCAACTGTTCAGCGGATGCCAGCACATCGTCTTTGGAAATCATATTCTGAAGCATGATTATCGCTCCTAACCGAGTCACGTAATAAAAAGATCCAATTTCTCTATTATATCGCAACACACCGGCCTGAAAAAGTTTTTCCTAAAAAAGGACATAAAAAATGGGATGTGTCGAATGATGTATTAGAGATTGCAAATTGAGAATCGGCATCATATAATAATCGTGTTTTCAACTTAATGGAAGCTGAAAGGAAACAAGAAGATGAGTGAAAAGAAATTGAATCAAGAGGAATTTCTGAAAATTTTGATGCATGCACATGAGATTGGTGAACGGTCATCTGAGATGACGACAAAGGAAATGCTTGAAAATTTGATTTCTCATATTAAAAACGGATATGCGACATAAGAATCCCGCACGCTTCATGCGGGGTTTTTTTATGCGAGATGACGTGACTGCCTGAATAGGAGAAAAAAGGAAGTTTTGCAAATGGTGAAGATAGCGCTTTCGAAAATGTTCGCAACATAAGGTCTTGTAAAAAAATGTCGAATAATGTCATGTGAAAATCTGGAGAAATGCGGTTTCTACGTTGTATAATCGTAGATGGAAAAGGATGCTATAAGAGATTTGGAGGTATCATGGGAGAATCTACTAGTTTAAAAGAAATATTTTCAACGTTAAGAAAACGCATGCTTTTGATTATGATTGTAACAGCGGCTGCCACTGCTGCCGGCGGACTTATCAGTTTCTTCGCACTTACACCCATCTATGAAAATTCAACTCAGATTCTGGTCAATCAATCGAAAAACGATCGAAAAGAAGTCCAATTTAACGATGTCCAAACCAATCTTCAGTTAATCAATACGTATAACGTCATCATTAAGAGCCCTGCCATCTTAGATGAAGTCATTAAAGAAATGGGTTTGTCGATGACGTCTCAAGAGCTGAATGACAAAATTACCGTATCCAGCGAGCAGGATTCCCAAGTGGTCAACATATCAGTCAAGGATGGAAACGCGGAAACGGCGGCTCATATTGCCAACACCATCGCATCTGTCTTTCAAGACAAAATCACAACCATTATGAATGTTGACAATGTCAGTATTCTGTCAAAAGCCGAGGTTTCAGGACATTCATCACCTGTATCGCCAAAGCCGCTCCTAAACATTGCGATCGCGTTCGCGGCGGGATTGGCGGGAAGCGTTGGACTGGCCTTCCTGCTTGAGTATTTGGACAATACGATCAAATCGGAAGAGCAGCTCGAGTCCTTGCTGGACATACCTGTTTTAGGGACGGTTTCCACCATTGCGAATGAGCAGAAAACAACGACTAGCTTACACGGCATCCAATCTGAAAAAGCGGGGAGTGGACATTTTGGCGCTTAGAAAAAGCAGAGGGTCTTGGATGCGCAGGAATGTCATTGCGATGTCAGAGCCGAAGTCCTTGAACTCAGAGCAATATCGGACGATTCGTACAAATATAGAATTTGCTACAGTGGACCGCCAAATGAAATCTGTGATGATTACATCGGCCAGTCCTGGAGAAGGAAAATCAACGACGGCCGCTAATCTTGCTGTCGTATTTGCCCAGCAGGGAAAAAAAGTGCTTCTGGTTGACGCTGATTTGCGAAGGCCAACAGTGCATACAGCCTTTCATCTTGAAAATATAATCGGTTTAACTTCTGTTTTATTAAGGAAAAGCTCATTGAAACAGGCTGTGCAAGCCTCAAATGAAAAACAGCTTGACGTGCTGACGAGCGGCCCGATCCCGCCAAACCCGGCCGAGCTTCTCTCCTCAAAGGGGATGAAAGAACTTGCCGACGAAGCGTGTGCGGCATATGACATGGTTATCTTTGATACGCCGCCTATTCTCGCTGTAGCGGACGCACAGATTTTAGGGAGCGTGGCTGACGGTTCTATTTTGGTTATTTCAAGCGGGAAAACAGAAAAAGAACGAGCCGCAAAAGCGAAAGAGGCACTTGAATCGTGCAATAGCAAGCTCCTTGGAGCGATTATGAATGGGAAAAAGCGTTCGAGGAATGCAGCATACGGATACTATGGAAACAAGGATAACTTCATACAAAATAAATAACGTGCATTTTGCCCGTTATTTATTTTTGCGAAAAAAAGGGGGCTAAGACATGATAGATATTCACTGTCACATTCTTCCGGCAATGGATGACGGGGCAAGCGCTTCGGCCGAAAGCATAGAAATGGCAAGAGCCGCTGTTCACCAGGGAATCCGAACCATTGTAGCGACACCGCATCATAAGAACGGTGTGTATGAAAACGAGCCGGCGGCAGTTAAAGAAGCGGCAGCTCAGTTAAACAAACGTTTAATCAAAGAAGACATCCCGTTAACCGTGGTTCCGGGTCAGGAAATCAGAATATACGGCGATTTGGAGCGGGACCTTGCTGAACGGCAGCTGCTCCCGCTGAATGATACAAAATACATCCTGATTGAGTTTCCGTTTGATCAGGTTCCCCGCTACGCGGAGCGGCTTTTTTATGATTTGCAGCTGAAAGGCTATATTCCGGTTATCGCCCATCCGGAACGGAACATGGAAATACGCGAAAACCCGTCGCTTCTGTATCATCTTGTGGAAAAAGGAGCGGCAGCTCAGATTACGTCAGGTAGTCTTGCGGGGATTTTCGGAAAACAGCTGAAAGCCTTTTCTCTTCGGCTGGCTGAAGCCAATATGATTCATTTCGTAGCCTCAGATGCCCATAATCTGAAAACAAGAGACTTTCGTTACCAGGAAGCTTTTGCTGTTCTTGAGAAAAAATTCGGAACGGATTTACCCTATATGCTGACGGAAAACGCCGAGCTCCTGCTGCAAAATCAGACAATCTTCAGACAGCCTCCGCAGCCGCTCAAAAGAAGAAAATTATTTGGGCTCTTGTAAACAGCCGATTCTCCTATCACCACTTTCTTTCTGAGCGCGATATAATAGTATATTGTATGATTGAATCACATTTCAGAAATCTGTACAGGCTGCACCCGACAGGCTAAGCGGGAGATCATCCGCATTCATGATAGGATGTTCTCATACGATAATACGAAGCTGCAAAGCAGCAATTTAACTGTTGGAGGGAAACAATGAATATAACAGTCATCGGAACAGGTTATGTCGGTCTTGTGACAGGTGTTTCTCTTTCTGAGATTGGACATCATGTAACCTGCATTGATATTGACGCTCACAAGATTGATGAAATGAGAAAGGGCATTTCCCCCATATTTGAACCGGGTCTTGAAGAGCTGATGAGCAAAAATACAGCTGGTGGACGGCTGAATTTTGAAACGAGTTATGAGAAAGGCTTGGCGCAGGCAGACATTATTTTTATAGCGGTCGGAACACCGCAGAAAAGCGACGGGCACGCCAATCTGGAGCATATTACAGATGTGGCCAAACGCATCGCCCGGCATGTCAAACGGGATACTATCGTCGTAACGAAAAGCACAGTGCCCGTCGGGACAAACGATTTGATTGAGAGGCTGATCCATCAACATCTTGCGGAGCATGTCAGCATCTCGGTCGCATCCAATCCTGAGTTTTTGCGTGAAGGATCGGCAATCTATGACACGTTCCACGGCGACAGGATCGTCATCGGAACAGCGGACCAGACAACAGCCAAGACGCTTGCGGAGCTTTTCCGCCCGTTCCAAATCCCGATTTATCAGACGGATATCCGAAGCGCCGAGATGATCAAATATGCCTCAAATGCTTTTCTAGCCACTAAGATCAGTTTTATCAATGAGATTTCGAATATATGTGAAAAGGTCGGCGCTGATATTGAAGCGGTCGCGTCTGGCATGGGACAGGATCAGCGGATCGGAGGCCAGTTTTTAAAAGCCGGCATAGGCTACGGCGGCTCTTGTTTTCCGAAGGACACTAACGCCCTCGTGCAAATTGCCGGCAATGTCGAGCATGATTTTGAGCTGCTGAAATCGGTCATCAAAGTCAATAACAATCAGCAGGCGATGCTGGTAGATAAAGCGCTGAACAGGCTCGGCGGGGTGACGGGAAAAACGATTGCCCTTTTGGGACTGTCATTTAAACCAAATACGGATGATATGAGGGAAGCGCCGTCGATTGTCATCGCAAACCGTCTCGCTGCGCTCGACGCCCATATGAGAGCCTACGATCCCATTGCCGCGGACCATGCGAAGCGTGTTCTGCCAGAAGCTGTTGAATATAAAGAGACAATTGAGGAAGCCGTCAAAGGCGCTGACGCTGTCATGATTTTAACCGACTGGGCCGACATTAAACAATTCCCGTTAGCGGCCTATCAGAACTTGATGGAAACGCCGCTCATCTTTGACGGCAGAAATTGCTACACATTAGATGAAGCAGCTGCTGCAGGGGTGGAGTATTATTCTGTTGGACGGAAGGCTGTTGTTCCGGCAGGTGCAATTCAATAGTTGGAAAAGAGAAAACTGGCTGGGAGCCAGTTTTTTTCTATTTTACTAAGATCTAAAGCGAAAAAAATAACAAAATCAGAATGTGCTCTTTCGACAAGAGACACATCATGAACATCTGTTTCTTTCAAGTGCCTTTATAACTACGACTTTAGGTGTTTTTATATTTGAAATCGCTCTCATTAGCTGCAAGACGAACAAAAACAAGATGATAGACCTACGAATTGTGAGGGTTATAAGTTTAATTTAAGCCGTTTACCCTATTTATGCCGCCTTTCGGCTATTTTAAAATATAATATATGGAAATAAAGTATGGAAAAGTCTATCTTCATCAGCTCATCCATACGACTTTTTGAGTATTAAGAGGTGATTCAGATGGGTTATGAAAGTAAGCTGGCGGATATCAAAAGTTCGCTCAACGGAAAAATTTCCGATATCGAAGACAAGATCGAAAAGCTGAAAAAAGCAAAAAAGGACATAGACACACTGCAAGAAGAGGCCATTACTGAAATCAAAGACATTGTGAAACCGGATTTGGGCAAGCACTGGACGGGAACAAAAGCGGATGATTTCGACAAGGGCAGAGAAGAGGCGAAATCGGAAGCTTCCAAGATTGTGAATGATAAGTATAACGAGTATATGGCTTCTATTAACGGAAAAATTTTAAATCTTGAATTGGATAAAGCCACTTATGCGTCGGAATTGTTCATAGCAAATGGTGCAGAAAATCTTCTTAAAAAGGGAGAAGAATTCGCGGAAGAAGTCGGAAATACAATTAGACAACTAAAATGGTGGTGATCTTTTTTTATGTCAGAAATTAAGCTGAAATACGACACTGTTATCAAAACATTGGATTCTGTCAAAGATGCGCTGGCTGATGTATCAATCGGAGCCGCCGGATCCAATGGCAAGAACAATCTGGAATATACGAAAAAATACCATGAGCGCGAGGCAAGCATTAAAACCATGCTGGGCGATTATAAAAAAGCCGTCCAAAAAAACATAGAAGACACGAAAGACAATGTTGACTCACTGAAGGAGCAGGACGAGGCAATTGGCGCAAAATAGCATAGAAAGGGCTGTGCAATGAGTAAAGTATTCGAATCAAAGACTTTAATCGAAGAAGCGAAAAGCAGAAAAAAGCAATATGAAACGCTTGAAGAGCAGTTAGAAACCCTAAAAAAAGCGTTTCAGGCTGTAGCCGATCTAGGTCAAGATTTTACAGGGAAAGGCGCAGACAACATCAAAGATTTTTTTCAAGGACAGGCGGATATTGTAGACACGTGGCTGAAGCTTGTCTCGGCACAAATCGCTTTTTTAAAAGGGATTTCAGGGGATATCAAAGAAAAAGAATTAAAAGATCATTATGTGGAAACGTCATATCTGGAAAACGAGCTGACAAACGGGAGTTTGAAAGCGTCTGAAATCGTCTCCGCGCACAAATTGGAGATTGATAACATTCTCGCCGATCTTGTCGGCATTTTGGATTTATCCTCTTATTCTCTTAACGATTACGCAGACAAGATGTACGACGCACAAAAAATCCGGCGCGATACGATTACAGCGGTTGATGAATTGGACGAGTCGCTGACCACAGAATATCAAAATCTGCAGTCGCTCGATAATGCCGTGCTTGCTAAGTACACCGCTTTAATGCAAGCAACAAGCAAAGGAAAAAGCGCCTCTCCCATTCACTACAACAAAAAAGCATTCACCTCAAGCGAAGTGTATAAAGGTGCGATAGAAGCGGAAAAACAAGCGACGTCTTATATTGAGGCGAAAGAACAGCAAGCAGAAGCAAGGCGCCTTCAAGAAAAAGCGGAAGAAGAAGCGAATAAACCATGGTACGAAAAAACATGGGATGGCGTCTGCACCTTCACAGGCGAAGTCACCGGCTATTATGATACGATAAGAGCAACCGAAGGCTACGACCCTGTCACAGGAGAAAAACTTTCCACAGCCGAACGCGTCACAGCCGGCGCCATGGCAGCCGCAGGGTACATCCCGGTCGTCGGCTGGGCAGGCCGCGCCTTCAAAGGCGGAAAAGCCATCTACAAAACCGGAAAAGCGGCTATCGCGGCCGAACACGCATTAGACGCCTACAAAACAGGCAAATCCTTAGACATTCTCAAAATGTCAGAAATGGGCGCATACGGCCTTGTTGCTTCTAACGGATTCTCAGAAGCGGTTACTGGACGGGATATGTTTGGTAACGAAGTGTCAGAGGAGAAGCGGAAGCAAGGTGGGCTGGAAGCGGCTTTGAGTTTAGTTGGTGCAGGGGCACTGGCGAAACATGTAGATAAAGGCATACCGTTTGCAACTCATTCAAAAGTCAAACAAGCTAACAAGACACTAGAAAAAGTCAAACAATTCAAAGTCCCAACAAACGTCCGCGTGTACGCAGAACGCCCTGTAACTCCGGATGGCTCCACATTCGGAATCCCGACTGTCCGTGTAGATGTGGAAAGAACGGCTGTGAAGGATCTTGGGATTGTGAAGATGGCTAGTGGTGGTAAAGGTAGTAAGGGTACGGGTAAAGCTCTGAGTAATAAAAACGTAGCAGTAGGAGAAGAGATTATTATCCAAAGGGTACTGAAAGCAGAACTTGATTTAACGCCCAAAATTACACCATACAAATCTTTGAGTAGGGGTCAGCAGAAAAAAATAAAAGAAAAGATTGAAAATCGTACAGTAACAAAGGAAGAATATAAAAGATATCAATGGGATAAAAGATTTTCAAAAAGAAGAGCTGCAGGGGTTAATGAATTTTGGAAGCAAGAAAAGAAAAGAATTTTAGATGGAGAACCTACAACAAGGGATTGGACTAATGAACAGATACAAGAGATTTTAAAAGGAAAAAAACCTAAATATAATGGGCACTCAATAATTGGACATCATACTTATAATGCTATGAATTATCCACATATATGTAATAGAGGAGAATTAATTTATCCTGTAACTGGCAGGGAACATTTAAAGGGTTGGCATGGAGGAAGCTATAGAAAAAATGCCCCTGGTAGACCTGTTAACCCAAATTATTTAGAAGAATTTTAATGGAGAGGAGAAAAATAGATGAGTAAAATAGCAATTAAGATAAGCTATAACGGTTCATTTAGTAAATGTGTAGTACCCTTAAGAAAGTACACTGGTTTAGGAATTACAGAGATAAAAAATAAAATTGAAAACAAAGATTTTATTGCCGAAACGGATGCAAATGATATTGATGATTTGGAAAATTTAAAAGGATTAATTGATAACTTGTTGAAGTTAGGTGCAGATGTGAAATTATTTGATAGCGATGAGTATGGTGAAGGAATTTTCGATTATCAAGAGATTTCTTACGACGAATTTATAAATAATATTGACCGATTAAAAGAAATTATGGAAGAATTACAGGATTACGATGACGCTATATCTGACGAAGTTTAAAATGAGGAAATCAACAAAGCAGGCTGCCAATCCCTGTCCGTCTAGCTGATCTAGAGACACATGTCTTGCGAACGTTCTATCGGAAAAACCACGTGTAACACTTGCAGACCAAGAACTGCAAGTGTTTTTTATGGGTTCCTGTATAGCTCGTTTATATATACAGACGGGGCTACTCCTGTGACCCGTTTGAACACTCTGCTGAAGTAATAAGGGTTAGAAAAGCCTAATGTGCTGCTGACCTCAGTTACGTTTAAGTTGCTTGTTTTGAATAGATCAATTGCCTGTGCGATCAGCAGTTCATTTTTATAGGCTGTGATGCTTTTCCCAGTTTGCTTTTTGAAAAGGGAGGAAAGGTAGGCATAATTCATTTCTAACTCGTTCTCAAAATCTTTGCTGACCAGTTTTGCATGCTTGTTACGATGCAGAAATTCAATTATTCGGCTGATGATCCTTGAAGAGCGGGTGCCGGCCTGGCCATTTATCGCATTGCTATACAGGTCAATAAACAATTGATAGGTGAGTGAACACGCTTGGAGCGCGCTGAAAGCGCTTGGCGAGTCTAAGGCATGAATCATGCTGCTCAGTTGTTTTTCTGTGTACTCACAATGAGAGACAGATCCACTTTTTGGAAAGGTTAATTGCGATGAATAGGTGCGATCGAGAAGGATTGGTGAATTGTGAAATGGATAAAACTCGTCCTTCTGATCCAGAGAAGGATCGGCATAAAAATGAATGTAGTACCATTCGGTGCCGGGTGTGTAAAAATCGCCTCCCCAATGTGTTGTATTATTTTTAAGAAAAAGATATCCTCCCGCTTGAATGCGGTACTCATTTTCTTTCTCAAATACATGGATTGCGCCGTGTTTTACGTAAAAAAAGACATTGATGCTTTCCATCGTCCTGTCAGGATGCCGTAACGTCCCTTCTGTATCCTTCATATGTCCGGCTTCACGGATTTTAGGGAGATGATTAGCTTGGAGTTTGACTTCATACATGGCTTCACCATCTTTCGCTATACTTATCTCCAGTGTAACGGGTTTCATCTAAAAAAAGGATATGTTTTTGATAAATAGTGAATTCACATTCCTTATCATCATCTGGATAATGAAAGCATCACCATGAATGATGAAACGTGATAGGGGGAGATCAAGATGGAAGATGTAACATTGTTAAAAGGCATGTTTTATGATTCTCAGATGAAAGGGAAGGAATATTTGCTTTTTTTGGATGTAGACCGCCTTTTGGCTCCTTGTTATGAGGCTGTATCACAGACGCCTAAAAAACCGCGCTACGGCGGGTGGGAGGCAAAGGAGATTGCTGGGCATTCGGTCGGCCATTGGCTGTCCGCCGCATCAGCTATGTATCGGGCATCCGGGGACGAAGAGCTGAAACGGAAAACAGCGTACGCAGTGAATGAACTGAGTCATATCCAGCAATTTGATCAAGAGGGATATGTAAGCGGTTTCTCTAGGGCGTGTTTTGATGAGGTGTTCAGCGGTGATTTTCGGGTGGACCACTTTAGTCTGGGAGGTTCTTGGGTGCCGTGGTACAGCCTCCATAAACTGTTTGCGGGATTAATAGATACGTATCGGCTGACCGGCAATCAGACGGCTTTACGTGTTGTCGTCAAACTGGCTGACTGGGCAAAAAAGGGGCTGGATCGCCTGAACGATGAGCAATTTCAGCGAATGCTGATTTGTGAGCATGGCGGTATGAATGAGGCGATGGCTGATCTTTACATGCTGACGAAAAACAAAGCATATCTTGAACTTGCGGAACGTTTCTGCCATCGCGCCATTCTTCAGCCTCTGGCGGAGGGGAAGGATGAGCTTGAAGGAAAGCATGCCAATACCCAAATTCCAAAGGTGATCGGCGCCGCCAAGCTGTACGACATTACTGGCAATGAAGCGTATAGGAATGCAGCGCTCTTCTTTTGGGAACAGGTTGTCTATCAGCGTTCCTACGCAATTGGCGGCAACAGTATCGGAGAGCATTTCGGAGCAGAAGGCAGCGAGGAGTTAGGGGTGACGACCGCGGAAACGTGCAATACGTATAACATGCTGAAATTGACAGCGCATTTATTCCGGTGGTTTCAAGAATCCAAATTTATGGATTACTATGAAAATGCGCTTTATAATCACATACTTGCTTCCCAAGATCCCGATTCGGGCATGAAAACCTATTTTGTTTCTACACAGCCGGGGCATTTTAAGGTGTATTGTTCACCGGAAGATTCTTTTTGGTGCTGTACCGGCACGGGAATGGAAAACCCCGCGCGCTATACGAAGCATATCTATCATATAGACCGAGACGATCTGTATGTGAATTTATTTATTCCTTCTCAAATACATGTGCGGGAAAAACACATGCTAATCGCCCAGGAAACCTCTTTCCCAGCAGCGGAACAAACCAGGCTGATGGTGAAAAAAGCCGATGGCGTGCCTATGGCGCTTCATATTCGCATACCTTATTGGGCACATGGCGGCCTTAAAGCTGCGGTCAATGGGAAACGAATTCAGCCGGTTGAGAAAAACGGGTATCTTGTGATTCATAAACATTGGAACACAGGTGATTGTATTGAGGTTGATCTGCCGATGAAGCTCCATCTGTATCAAGCGAAGGACGATCCTAAAAAAAACGTCCTGATGTATGGACCGGTCGTATTGGCTGGAGCACTTGGGACCGAGCGCTTTCCTGAAACAGATATACTTGCTGATCATCTCGCTCTTAATAACCATCCGTTAATTGATGTCCCTGTATTGGTAGCGGATCAGGGTCAGTTGGATCAATGGGTGACGCGGGTAGATGAATCATCACTCGTTTTTCAAACGAAACCGATCGGCCAGCCGGGGAATAAAGAAATGACTTTAATGCCGTTCTACAATGTGCATCATCAGCGATATTCCGTGTACTGGTACGTGATGAGCGAAGAGGAATATCTTGATTTTACAGATGAAGAAAAAGAAAAGCAGGAAATCATCAGACGCATAACAGTAGATGCCGTTCAGCCGAATGAACAGCAGCAGGAGATAGAACACCACCTGAAAAAACAAAACTCTTACTCCGGTTACGCGGATATTGTTCACAGAGGCTGGCGAGACAGCAGAGGAGACGGCTTTTTCAGTTATGAGTTGAAAACAGAGCCAAGTCAACCCATGTATTTGCTAGTCACGTATTTTGGAAGTGATGATACCTTTCAAGCGGAAGAACAAACATACGAAAGACATTTTGAGATCATGATCGATGATCAATTACTGGCCAGGCAGCAGCTGAAGGCAAATCACCCGGGAAAGCTTTTTGATGTATGTTATGACATTCCAGTTGCTTATACGAAAGGAAAAGAAAGAGTAACCGTCACGTTTAAATCTAGAGAGGAAACAGCAGCTGGCGGAGTGTTTGGGGTCAGGATGATAAATGAAAAAACGGTTTTCAATAAATAATATCACTATCAATTGCTTGTTCACTCAAAAACTTGCGACCCATAGGCCGCAAGTTTTTTTATTTAAATGTTTTCCGCGTCAAATCGATAAAAGCCTTTAATGGCGCAGACATCCACTTGTCCTTATGCCATGCTAATTGAGTGAAAACGGGGCAATCGCTCTGCCAATTGAGTTCTTTCATCTGGCCTGCTGCAATATCATCTTTTACTGTCATTTCAGGCAAGATTCCGATTCCAAGTCCGGCCATGACGCATTGTTTGATGGCTTCTATGCTGACGAATTCCAGTTTGTTAGGGTAGACACCGGAGTTATGTAAAGTGTTCTCAAAGAGCGTGCGGTACGAGCAGCCGTCCTCTGTCAGCAGAAGAGTTTCGTTTTGAAGATCCTTCAATGTTACTGGTGAATCCACAGGAAAAAGATGGTCGTTAGCAGCCACCATTTTGATCTCATCCTGAATCAAAGATTCCACGTGCAATGTGTCGTCCGGCCTGTTTACATCCAAGATGAAGGTAATATCAAGCTGGCCCTGTATGAGCTGTTCTTTCGCTTGTTCATTGGAGATATATGGTTTGAATATGAGCTTTACTTGTGGAAAAGCGAGCTTAAATTCTTTTATGATAGGCGGAAGGCGGTATGTGCACTGGCTTTCCGTCGCCCCGATTTTTAAAGTGCCTGTTGTTTCTTTTACTTGATTTGCGGCCATTTTTGCTTCTTCTGTTAATGTAATGATCTTCTCCGCATAGGACTTGAATGTTTTACCGGCTTCTGTCAGGACGAGCCGCTTGCCGAGCCGCTCGAATAAAGGAGTCCCGATTTCTTCTTCAAGTGATTTGATCTGGGAGGTAACGCTTGATTGCGCATAATTAAGCATCTTGGCGGTAAGGGTGAAGTTTACCTGTTCTGCCGCTGTAATAAAGGTGATCAACTGCTTCAATTCCACCTGTTCTCTTCCTTTCTAAATCGGTTTTATCGATTGAATTCATCGAAATAATCATCTGTATTGATTGATGAATCCATTATATGATGAAGAAAATCATTCGTAAACAAAGGAGCAGATGCATCATGAAAATTGCGGTTATTAACGGCGGAACTCGGCCTGGCGGGAATACGGATATTCTTGTGGAGAAAATTGTTCAAGGATTCGACGCGGAACACATTTATTTGCGTCAATATCATATTCTTCCAATGGAAGATTTGCGGCATGCTGAAGGCAACTTCTGCCCGGTTCAAGATGACTACGATTCAATCATTGAGCGGGCATTGCCATGCGATATTCTTATATTCGCTACCCCCATTTATTGGTTCGGTATGTCAGGAACGTTAAAGCTATTTATTGATCGCTGGTCTCAGACATTGAGAGATCCCCGATTTCCTGATTTTCAACAACAAATGTCGATGAAGCAGGCATATGTGGCGGCAGTGGGCGGAGACAGCCCTAAAATAAAGGGGCTACCGTTGATTCAGCAATTTGCGCATATTTTTGCATTCATGGGGATGCCTTTTAAAGGCTATATATTGGGAGAAGGCAATCGTCCCGGCGATCTTCTTCATGATCATCAGGCGCTGTCCGCTGCGAGCCGATTATTGAAAAGAAATGATACGATATGAAGTTTCTGTTATCAATCATTGCTGGCATGCTGATGCTGGCATTCTTTTTCATTTGGATAGCGCCGCCTGCTGATTGGGTTCAAATTGAAACTACTAATTCGTATCAGACTAAGAAATCTGTGAGGATGGCAGGGGCTACGCTGCAAATCAAGCACATCAAGAAGAATGATGCAGGCGAAGAAACAGTTATCATATCGTACGGTATTTCGGGACCAAAATAAAAAAGCACCTGTTTCGGGTGCTTTTCTTTACAAATGAGGGATCACAAGGCCGCCATACAAAAATGCCGCGATAATCAGAAATGCGGGATGCATCTTGAATTTGGTCATGGCAAGGAGGGAAATCCCTGCAATCACTCCCGATTGGATCCAGCCGATAGCTTGAATGCCATCAGCGCCGATTTGCCAAGTAAGAATGAGCATCATGACCGCGATGACAGGCTGGACGGATAGCGTCATGCCCTTGATGATGGGCGATTGGCGGAAGCGCTGAATGATGCGCAGCAGGACGATCAATGCGAGCGCCGACGGTACGACGGTTGCGATCAGGGCAACCAGAAAGCCGGGCCATCCGCCGGCGCTGTACCCGACATAGGCGGCGATTTTGGTTGCGATCGGGCCCGGCAATGCGTTCGCAAGCGCGAGCATATTAGAGAATTGCTCGTTAGAGAGCCAGCTGTATCTGTTGACAACTTCTTCAAACATCAGCGGGATAGACGCGGGTCCGCCTCCGTATCCGAGCAGGTTTGCGATTAAAAACGCCATAAATAAATAAATCATGGTCATGAGGCTGACATTCCTTTATCTTTTGAATGTTTATTTGTCATTTTGTCTTTCAATTTAAAATGAAACGCTCCGTACGCTAAGAAAATGATAATGACAAGTCCGGGATTGATCTGTAGCGTTTGCAGGCCGATAAAAGCGATAATGAAAAATAGGATACCGGTGACCCAGCCGAAACCTTTAAGCGCTTTTTGGCCAAACTCGTACGCCATAATGCCAAGCATTACTGCAATCACTGGTGTTACGGCACCTATCATGCCAGCAACAACGGCTGAATGGCTTAAGACATTTACAGCTGCAAACAGGCCCACCATCGCAAGACATGTAGGCAGAATGTGGGCGAGTGTCGCCACGATTGCACCTAACGTGCCTTTCAGCTTGAAGCCAAGATACGCAGCCATTTTTGTGGCAATCGGTCCGGGAAGCGCATTCGCAATCGCTAATATTTCTCCGAATTCGTCATCATCAATCCATTTATATTTATTGACCGCTTCATGGCGGATCAGCGGAATCACAGAAGGTCCGCCGCCGAACCCTAAAATTCCGGTGCGTACCATTGCGGCCGTCATATCCCGATAAGGATGGTTTTTCATTCGTTTCTCTCCTTTTACAGCTTCATTCCCATGCGGCTTTTGTATCGTTTGATCAGCATCTGGCAATCAACGCTGACGACGCCTCGCAGCGGATACAGCCGTTTTGTTAAAAACTCTTCCATTTCTTGATCGTTGGCAAAGATCCCGTGCATATGCAGCTTGCTCGGTCCTGTCATGTGATAAAGGCTGGTGACCGCGGGCTCTTCCTCAAGCTTGAGAGCGACCTCTTCTAAAAACTGCGGCTCGACCTCGACATTGAAAAACACGGATACATGGTTGCCGATTTTAGCAGGGTTAATGACAGCGGTGAATTTTTCAATAACACCGGCTTCGATTAACTGGTTGATGCGAGACTGTACGGCGACTCGTGATAAATCAACTCTTTTGCCAAGATCCGTATAAGATATCCTGCCTTCCTCGTGCAAAATGGTGAGAATTTGTTTGTCGATCTCATCAAGAACAAGGTTGGGGATTTGATATTCATGACTCAATTGCTCCACCTGCTTTCGTTGCCTTTTAGCCTTCATTTTATCACAAAAATTACGTTTTGAATGAAAATTTTTTCGTTTGTTTTCAAAACGAATAAAAAATTGCCTTTTTGTTTTCGAAAAGGAAAAAATTCGTCAGTTTTTCTGCCGGATTTGTAGATGTGGAATATCAGGCTCTCTATACTGAAGAAAATTTCTTCAAAAAGGGGACTTGTGATGAACAAATCTGTCATCGGTACAAAGCAAATGGTCGTCAGCCCGCATTATCTTGCTTCTCAAGCTGGAAACCGCATTTTGGATAAGGGAGGAAATGCGTTTGATGCCGCTGTTGCTGTGAGTGCTTGTCTGGCAGTTGTGTACCCGCATATGACAGGGCTTGGCGGGGATTCCTTTTGGCTGGCCTTTCATCAGAGAACAAAGAAGGTGAGAGTTTACAATGGAAGCGGCCGTTCGGGAAAAAATGTGACGAGAGCTGTATATAAAGGGAAAAAGGCGATCCCGCTGCGGGGAATTCACAGTGCCATTACAGTGCCGGGGATGGTTGATAGCTGGGATGCGGTACTGAAGGAGTACGGACGTATGTCGCTTGCGGAGGTGCTGGAGCCTGCACACGGCTATGCCCAACATGGTTTTCCAGTATCAGCTGATCAGTGCCGTCACACAGAAACAAATCTTGAACTGCTGGCCTCCACGCCTTATACGGCCGACATCTTCACAAGAAGCGGCAGAGCGCCTGTCCCGGGAGAGCGGTTTGTGCAAAAAGAACTTGCAGACAGTTTGAACATGATTGCTGAAAAAGGAAGAAGCGCGTTTTATGAAGGAGACATCGCTCAGCGAATGGTCTCGTATTTACAGCATAATGGCAGCTGCATGTCACTCGATGATTTTAAAGCGCACCAAGGCGAGTGGGCTGAGCCTGTATCAAGTGATTACAGAGGGTACAGGGTGTATCAGGCACCGCCGAACTCGCAGGGATTCACCGGTTTACTGACGTTGAACATTTTGGAAAACTATGATTTCCGTCACATTGAGCACGGCTCTTTTGAGTATTATCATGTGCTTGTGGAGGCGTTGAAAAAGAGCTTTATAGATCGGAATGCCGTCCTGACTGATCCGGCGTTTGCTGACATCCCGCTTGAAAGGCTTTTGGACAAAATATATGCGAAACAATTGGCGGAAGAAATCGGTTATCTGGCGGAACCGGCGAAAAGCAGGCCGGTTGGAAGCGACACGGCATATGCGGCCGTCATCGATGCGGATGGCAACGCAGTGTCATTCATTCAAAGCTTGTACTTTGAATTTGGCTCGGCAGTCACTGCTGGCGATACAGGCATATTACTGCAAAACCGAGGGTCATTTTTCTCATTGGATCCAAATCACGCCAATACGCTTGAACCGAGAAAGCGCAGCTTCCATACACTGATGCCGGCTATGGCCTGCAAAGACGGAAAACCGAAAATCCTGTACGGCACACAAGGCGGCGAGGGCCAGCCGCAAACCCAGACAGCCATCATTACAAGAATGCTGGACTACGGAATGCATCCGCA
The DNA here is from genome assembly GCF_004116955.1 of Bacillus vallismortis. Classification (NCBI taxonomy): domain Bacteria; kingdom Bacillati; phylum Bacillota; class Bacilli; order Caryophanales; family Bacillaceae; genus Bacillus; species Bacillus vallismortis. The sequence continues at coordinate 4,070,074 of NZ_CP026362.1, forward strand.
GCAGGCAATCAGTGAAGCGCGCTGGGTATGGGGCAGAACGTGGGGAGAGGAATATGAAGGTCTTAGAGTCGAGAGCAGGTTCACAAAGGATACCATTGAAAGGCTGAAAGACAGGGGACATCTCGTGGAGGTTGTCGGTGACTATGATCCATTGATGGGACACGCTGCGGCGATCATAGTGGATGAGGAAGGCTTCCTCCAAGGCGGAGCCGACCCGCGGGGAGACGGAGCGGCTGTGGGGGTTTGAGGTGCTAGATGAAAATACAAATACAAATATAAATGAAAATGATGAGAGATAAAAAAGTACTAAATAAGTAGTGTACGTATTGTTTTTCTTCACGCTCATATTTCCATTCCATAAATGTACGGAAACCATTTATCACGAATAGAAAGAAAACAAGCATCATCTCTGGCGGAAAGCGTAATAAAGAAAAACCTAATAAAATGAGCAAAATGACTTCCAGCAGTCCTTATGTGCTATTCACAGGTTTATACCACCAAGACGGTTTAGAGATGCCTAGTTTTTTTCGGGCATAGACATAAAAAACAGTATTGATAAAAACCGCGACCAGTATCACAATCAAAAAATGAGTGCCTGACATATAAATCCCTCCTAATCTATCTGTATATACGGCGTAAAGAGGAAAAACGTTTCATAAAAGAACACCCGATGTTCACCGGGTGTTCTTTTTATAGGCAACACTTTATGATCTCAAGGTCTTTTTGACTAGTTTCTTCTATTTAAATAGTCCTTTTGTTCAGCTGGGGCGAATGAGCGTAAATTCTTCGCCGAGCTTCGCATAGTGGTTGCCTGCTAATCTTGAGGCGGGTTTTAATTCGTCAGTCAAAACATATCCTTTTTTTGCATCATACACCTTTTCATCGAGGTGGAAACAGACGACTCTGCCGATGAGCAGATCCGCTGTGGTGACGCCTTGGTCATTGTCGAACGTCATATGCCGCTCTAGTGTGCATTCAAAGCGAATGCGGGCTTCCTTAATGCCGGGAACCGAAACAGCTTTGCTTTCGACGGAGTGAAGCGAGGTGCATGTGAGTTCGCTTTCGTCCGGCCCTAAGCTTGCCGCCGTTTCATTGATGTCTTCAATGATGGCTTCATCACTGACATGAACGACAAATTCTCCGTTCTCCACCGCGTTTCGAGCTGTATCTTTTTGGCGTCCTCCCGCCCGGTTAACAGAAATGCTGAGAAGCGGAGGATCTGAGCTGACAACGTTATAAAAACTAAAAGGCGCGGCATTTACCGCTCCGCTTGAAGAAAGTGTGGTTACAAAGGCAATAGGGCGGGGGATGACGGCACCTGACAATAGCTTGTATGTGTCTTTGGCACTTAGCTGATCAGCTTGAAATATGTACATAGCAACAACCGTCCTTTATCGTTAGAATACCTTGATTATAACGGAATGGTCTCAAGGAAACCAAATGCTGGGTGGTTGCATATGTTATGTCATGACATATATCTAATATAGGGAAATGAAAAATAGGCTCCGTACGTCTGCCGGCAGCCTATGGATTGATAAACATATTTATTTGTATTTCTTTTTGACTACCCAGCAATTGCCATCTTTCCAGAACTCTTTTTTGCTGTGAAAATCATCGTCTTTTTTGTGGCGATAGTGGTGGTGCGGTTTTTTGTAGTGCTTTTTGTGAGATTTTTTATCTGGATAATATGGTTTGTTGTGTGACCGGTATGACTTTTTGCAGCTGCGGGATCTTCTCTTGTGAGAACAGTACGATTTTTTATGGCTGCGAGATCTCTTGTGAGAACAGTACGATTTTTTATGGCTGCGAGATCTCTTGTGAGAACAGTACGATTTTTTATGGCTACGAGATCTCTTGTGAGAGCAGTACGATTTTTTATGGCTGTGGGATCTCTTGTGAGAACAGTACGATTTTTTATGGCTGCGGGATCTCTTGTGAGAACAGTACGATTTTTTATAGCTGCGGGATCTCTTGTGGGAGCAATACGATTTTTTATGGCTGCGAGATTTTTTGTGGGAGCAGTATGATTTTTTATGGCTGCGAGATTTTTTGTGAGATCCGCACGACTTTTTATGGCTGCGTTTTTTTCCTTGAGGCTCCTGATATAAATAGTCTTTTAAACCTTCTTTTTTTGCGGATTTCACCGCTTCTTTGATGTCAGAATGGGAATAGTGGCCCAATTTGAAATCCTCCTTTTTTGAAAATGATGTTAAGGATTTAAGATCCTTATTACCCACATAGTACGCAAGTGTTTAAAAAGTGTATAAGTGTTCCGCTGAGATCACACAAAAATAAAAAGCCTAAATAGATAAGGGGGGCGTATGGATGAAGAATCAATCTCATTTACCGCTTTATCAGCTGTTTGTTCATCCAAAAGATTTGCGTGAATTAAAAAAGGATATATGGGACGATGAGCCGGTGCCGGCTGTCATGAAAATCAATCAAAAAAGGCTGGATATTGATATTGCTTATCGGGGATCACATATCAGGGACTTCAAAAAGAAGTCATACCATGTTTCTTTTTTTCAGCCGAAAACATTCCGCGGCGCACGGGAGATTCACTTGAATGCGGAGTATAAAGATCCTTCCATGATGAGAAACAAGTTGTCTTTGGATTTTTTCTCAGAGCTTGGGACGCTGGCACCGAAGGCAGAGTTTGTGTTTGTAAAGGTGAATGGGAAAAATGAAGGGGTTTATCTTGAACTTGAATCCGTTGACGAGTTTTATTTAACGAAAAGGAGGCTGGCGGAAGGGGCAATTTTTTATGCGGTTGATGATGATGCTAATTTCTCTCTAATGAGCGATTTGGAAAGGGAAACGAAGACATCGCTTGAGCTTGGATATGAAAAGAAGACAGGGACTGAGGAAGATGATTTTTATTTACAGAATATGATCTTTAACATAAATACTGTCCCTAAAGCTCAATTTAAATCAGAAGTGACAAAACATGTGGATATCGATAAGTATTTGCGCTGGCTCGCCGGCATTGTATTCACCTCAAACTATGACGGGTTTGTCCACAACTACGCGTTGTATAGAAACAGCGAAACCGGATTATTTGAGGTGATTCCTTGGGATTATGATGCCACCTGGGGCAGGGATATCCATGGCGAGCGGATGGCTGCCGATTACGTAAGAATTCAAGGATTTAATACACTAACCGCCCGGATTTTGGATGAACCCGATTTTCGGAGGTCTTACAAGCACCTGTTAGAAACAACGCTCCACTCTCTTTTTACAATAGAATATATGAAACCGAAGATAATGGCGATGTATGAACGGATTAGGCCGTTTGTCCTGATGGACCCATATAAAAAGAATGACATTGAGCGTTTTGACCGTGAGCCAAATGTGATATGTGAATATATATTGAAAAGAGCTGACTATCTCAAAAGTGAGCTTGATGTGTTATCCTGACGATAAACAGGCGATCCGGAGAACGGGGCGCCTTTTTTTATTTCCGGTCATTTACCGATTTGCATATATCAACAAATTGTCCCAGTACAGGGTTTTGGCTGTCTTTTCGATAGGCGATGATCCATTCTGCTTTGAGCTGAAAATGGTCAACGCTTCGATACGTAACATCAAGATTAAACAGCCGTCTGGCCGAGGATGGGACAATGGTAATGCCGATACCCGCTGTCACCAATCCGATCACCATTTGATATTCTGTCGCTTCCTGAACGATATTCGGCACAAAACCCGCGTTTTCACAGAGTTGAATAAAATCGGTATATAACGTGGGCCACGCTTCTTTGGACAGGGTGATGATCGGTTCGTTTTCCAAATCTGTAATGTCGATTGATGTTTTTAATGCAAGCGGATGCTGCTTTGGCAATGCAAGGATGCATGGACTGCTTTGGGTTGTCTCAATTTGCAGCTCGGGATGTTCTAACGGCGGATGGAGAATGCCGATGTCGATATTTCCTTTGAGCAATTCCTCCTGCTGCCGGTATGAAGCGATTTCTTTCAGTTCAATTTTCACAGAGGGAAATTTTTTACGGTATTCCCGGATGATCGGCGGCAGAAATTCATATGTAGCTGATCCGACAAAACCAATGACGAGATGGCCGTGCTCGCCGCGAGCCGTTCGCTGGGCCAGTTCAATTGCTTGATCAATTTGCATCAATGCGGTGCGGCAATGATGCAAAAATATTTCCCCTGCCGCGGTAAGCTCCACAAATCGTTTTGTCCTCTTGAGAAGCGTCACCCCGACTTCTTTTTCCAGCTGTTTGATCTGCTGGCTGAGAGGAGGCTGTGTCATGTTCAGCCGAAGCGCAGCTTTTCCGAAATGAAGCTCTTCGGCTACTGCGATAAAGTATTGAAGATGGCGAAGCTCCATTCAATATGCATTCCTTTCTTAGGTTAATAATTCGTAATACATATTAATCATAAGGCGAATCGATATTGGAGGTCAATTTCCAAAGAGTGTATAGTGAAACATATCACAAGAAATATTTAAAATTTTATGTTTAAAATGCATAATAAGGAGTGAGGGTGTTGACAAAAGCAACAAAAGAACAAAAATCCCTTGAGAAAAGCAGAGGGGCGGAGCTTGTTGTTGATTGCTTAGTGGAGCAAGGTGTCACACATGTATTTGGCATTCCAGGTGCAAAAATTGATGCGGTATTTGACGCTTTACAAGATAAAGGGCCAGAGATTATCGTTGCCCGGCATGAACAAAATGCAGCATTTATGGCGCAAGCAGTCGGCCGTTTAACTGGAAAACCTGGAGTTGTATTAGTCACATCAGGACCAGGTGCTTCTAACTTGGCAACAGGACTGCTGACAGCAAACACTGAAGGTGACCCTGTCGTTGCGCTTGCTGGGAACGTGATCCGTGCAGATCGTTTAAAACGGACACATCAATCTTTGGATAATGCGGCGCTATTTCAGCCGATTACAAAATACAGTGTAGAAGTTCAAGATGTAAAAAATATACCGGAAGCTGTTACAAATGCATTTAGGATTGCGTCAGCAGGTCAGGCTGGGGCCGCTTTTGTGAGCTTTCCGCAAGATGTTGTGAATGAAGTCACAAATACAAAAAGCGTGCGTGCTGTCGCAGCGCCAAAACATGGTCCTGCAGCAGATGATACAATCAGTGCGGCCATTGCAAAAATCCAAACAGCGAAACTGCCTGTTGTATTAGTCGGCATGAAGGGCGGAAGACCGGAAGCGATTAAAGCGGTCCGCAAGCTTTTGAAAAAAGTGCAGCTTCCATTCGTCGAAACCTATCAAGCAGCCGGGACTCTTACAAGAGACTTGGAGGATCAATATTTTGGCCGTATCGGTTTGTTCCACAACCAGCCGGGCGATTTATTGATTGAGCAGGCGGATGTTGTTCTGACAATCGGCTATGATCCAATTGAATACGATCCGAAATTCTGGAATGTCAATGGTGACCGGACGATTATCCATTTGGATGAAATACTGGCTGACATTGATCATGCTTACCAGCCGGAGCTTGAATTGATCGGTGATATTCCATCTACAATCAATCACATTGAACACGATGCTGTGAAAGTGGAGTTTGCTGAACGTGAGCAGAAAATCCTTGCAGATTTAAAACAATATATGCATGAGGGTGAGCAGGTTCCTGCCGATTGGAAATCAGACAGAGTGCATCCTCTTGAAATTGTAAAAGAACTGCGAAACGCAGTCGATGATCATGTGACAGTGACTTGCGATATCGGTTCACACGCGATTTGGATGTCTCGTTATTTCCGCAGCTATGAGCCATTAACATTAATGATCAGTAATGGTATGCAAACACTCGGTGTTGCACTTCCTTGGGCAATCGGCGCCTCATTAGTGAAACCGGGAGAAAAAGTCGTATCTGTCTCTGGTGACGGCGGTTTCTTATTCTCGGCGATGGAATTAGAGACGGCAGTTCGTTTAAAAGCGCCAATTGTCCACATTGTATGGAACGATAGCACATATGACATGGTTGCATTCCAGCAACTGAAAAAATATAACCGTACATCTGCGGTCGATTTCGGAAATATCGATATTGTAAAATATGCGGAAAGCTTCGGAGCAACCGGCTTACGCGTAGAATCACCAGACCAGCTGGCGGATGTGCTGCGTCAAGGTATGAACGCCGAGGGTCCTGTCATCATTGATGTACCGGTTGACTACAGTGATAACATTAATTTAGCAAGTGACAAGCTTCCGAAAGAATTCGGGGAACTCATAAAAACGAAAGCTCTCTAGCACTCTGCACATCACGACACTGTTTGATGAACAGCACTAAACAAAAGGAGTGAAGGGAATTATGAAACGTGAAAGCAACATTCAAATGCTAAGCCGCGGACAAAAAGAGAAGCCTGTGAGCCAGATTTATCAAGTATCAACAATGACTTCTCTATTGGACGGGGTGTATGACGGGGATTTTGAACTGTCAGAGATACCAAAATACGGAGACTTCGGTATCGGAACCTTTAACAAGCTTGACGGAGAGTTGATTGGATTTGATGGTGAATTTTACCGTCTCCGTTCTGACGGTACTGCCACTCCGGTCCAAAACGGGGACCGTTCTCCATTCTGTTCATTTACGTTCTTTACACCGGATATGACGCACAAAATTGATGCGAAAATGGCACGTGAAGAATTTGAAAAAGAGATCAACAGCATTCTGCCAAGCAAAAACTTATTTTATGCGATCCGCATTGACGGATTGTTTAAAAAAGTGCAGACAAGAACGGTAGAACTGCAAGAAAAACCTTACGTACCGATGGTGGAAGCGGTCAAAACGCAGCCAATTTTCAACTTCGACAATGTGAGAGGAACAATCGTAGGTTTCCTGACACCAGCCTATGCAAACGGAATCGCCGTTTCTGGCTATCACTTGCATTTCATTGACGAAGGCCGAAATTCAGGCGGACACGTTTTTGATTATGTGCTTGAAGATTGCACGGTTACGATTTCTCAAAAAATGAACATGAATCTCAGACTTCCGAATACAGCGGATTTCTTTAATGCCAATCTGGATAACCCTGATTTTGCTAAAGATATCGAAACAACGGAAGGAAGCCCTGAATAACAGAAAAAAGAAAGCCTTTTTGTACAGGGCTTTCTTTTTATTTGGCTCTTTTCCTGAATTTAGATAAAATAACGTCAAAAGGGCAAGGAGTGGTCTGATGAAAATATTGGTGCTGGCAGTTCATCCACATATGGAGACTTCAGTCGTGAATAAGGCATGGACAGAGGAATTGAGTCAACATGAGAATATCACAGTACGGGAGCTCTATAAGGAATACCCGGATGAAGCGATAGATGTTGCGAAGGAGCAGCAGCTTTGCGAGCAATATGACCGGATTGTCTTCCAATTTCCGTTTTATTGGTACAGTTCCCCGCCGCTCTTAAAAAAATGGCAGGATCTTGTGCTGACTTTTGGCTGGGCTTTTGGTGCAGAAGGAAACGCCCTGCATGGCAAGGAGTTGATGCTGGCTGTATCAACGGGGAGTGAAGCGGAAAAATATCAAGCGGGCGGAGCGAATCACTACTCAATCAGTGAGCTTTTGAAACCGTTTCAGGCCACGAGCAATCTAATCGGGATGAAATATCTGCCTCCATATGTGTTCTATGGCGTGAAATATGCAACCCAAGAGGAGATTGCCCTTAGTGCCAAACGGTTAACCGAATACATCCAACAGCCTTTTGCTTAAAATAAGCCCTGTCCAGCATGCGACAGGGCTTTTTTAAAATTAAAAATCCGGCAGCTCGGACAGGTTATTTTCCTTCAAACCGTCCGGTTCACTTCGCAAAATATCTCGACCATATTTATGGAAGACATCAACATGAGCGAGTTTTCCCTCTTTTGCTTCTGACAGTGCAGAAGGATAGTCGAGCTCTCTACCTATGTTTGTTTTCACTGCGATAATATTGTCTTCCTCATTTCTTCTGACGGCAACTATTTCTTCTTTTCCAGGTGGTGGAACAGATTGCTGCTGCTCCGCCGTTGTTTCCCGGTCTTTATACGCTTCATAGACTGCTTCAAATTGATCCATACGTACACCTCCTTTTTTTAACGTGAACTAAAATACTGACGATCATGTATGCATTCGACAATATTTCCTGAGAAATATCTATGGGTTTTGACAAATCGATCCATGATTTGCGAAGAAAAAAGGGATTCCGCATGAGAAACGGGATCCCTTTCAATTTATTTTGACATGTGTAAGTCCTTTGTTTTCATATAGCCTGTCGCGCCGCCATAATCAACGAACACCCAATCAAAATCAAAACCGCCTTTTTTCGTCTTACTCCAGCCTAGAAAAGAAACGCTTGTGCCTGCTGGAAGAGTTGCAATGCTTTTTCCTTCAACGGATGTATACACATTCGTTTTTGCTTTTGTTTTTACCGTTGTAGCTGCTTTTACAATGTAATGAGTGGAGACAAAGCCTGTTTTGCCGTTTTTATAATGAATCTTTGCCCAGTCTGCGTTTGAGAAGGAAATCAGTTTTAAACTGTCGCCTAAGTGCAGTATGCCTGCTTTAGGGCTTGAGGCGGAAGCCTTCGATCTGACGTTTAGTGCCTCTGCTGACACCAAATAAGAATCAATCGGATAGCTGTATAAATCATCAATGCTTACAGTTGTTTCTGGCTGTTGTGCATGGATCGTGCTCGCCGCGCCCCCGGCAGAAGCCGCAGTCATTCCAGCTGCAAGTGCTAGAGTTGATAATGCTTTTGTCGTTTTTTTCATGTCGTTCCTCTCCTCACGTAAGAGAAATCATTCATCTCTATCCCTATTCACGTTTTCATAGATTCTTAAACATGAAAAAGGACCAGATAAAAATCTGATCCATGGAAATCACTTTTGTGTTTCAAGTTTGAGAGGCGCGGATATCATTTTTTTCACCTTTTTTCCGTGTAAAATATCATCTGCGGCTTCTGTAGCCAGTTTGCCGATCAAGTCAGGCTGCTGGGCGACAGTGGCCGAGAGCTTTCCATCTTTAATGGAAGCGAGAGCATCTTTATTGCCGTCAAAACCGATTACTGCAATGTCTTTTCCCGAGCTGTTAATTGCCTCGAGAGCACCGAGCGCCATTTCATCATTGTGGGCAAAAACAGCTTGGATTTCCGGATGCCCCTGCAGCAGGTTTTCCATGACAGTCAGGCCTTTGGTGCGGTCAAAGTCAGCTGATTGTTTTGTGACAATGTCGAGCTTTTGATCTGCGATATGATGGAATCCCGAACCGCGTTCCCGCGTGGCAGAAGCGCCGGGTACGCCCTCAAGCTCTGCCACCTTTGCACCTTTTCCAAGCTTGTCGGCAATGTATTCCGCGGCCATTTCACCGCCTTTTACATTATCGGAAGCAACGAGGGTTTCCACTTTTCCTTTTTCGGCGGATCGATCAATGGCGACGACGGGCACATCGACTGAATTTGCATATTCTACTGCCGTTGAAATCGCCGAAGAATCAGTCGGGTTGATTAGCAACGCATCAACACCTTGTTGAATTAGATCTTCCACATCACTCGTCTGTTTCGATGAATCATTTTGAGCGTCGACAATGATGACTTTCATTCCCCGTTTTTCAGCTTCTTTTTCGATGCCCTTTTTTAATGAGACAAAAAAGGGATTGTTAAGCGTTGAGACGGACAAGCCGATGGTGAATTCCTTTTTGTTCCCCGAGTGTGACGGCTTTGCCCATTGGGGAGGCTCAAGCGAACAGGCAGTTAATAAAAACAATGATAATGTTAAAATGACGGATATAGCCTTTTTCATGAAAAAAACCTCCTATGCTGACTTCTTGCGGTCTAATAATACCGCAATTAAGATGACAATCCCTTTGACAACCAGCTGATAAAACGATGAGACGCCAAGCAGGTTGAGCCCGTTATTTAGTGTGCCGATAATCAGCACCCCGATGAACGTGCCGATAATGCGTCCGCGTCCGCCCGAGAGACTGGTCCCTCCTAAGACGACCGCCGCGATAGCATCCAGTTCGTACGATTCTCCGGCAGTCGGCTGTGCTGAATGCAGACGGGAGGTCAATATGGCGCCGGCAAGGGCGGATAAAAGCCCTGCTAACGAATAGATCATCACTTTCACGCGCGTCACTTTAATGCCCGAGATGAGCGCAGCTTTTTCATTGCCTCCAATTGCGTATGTTCGGCGTCCGAACGGTGTTTTATGAAGAATCACCCAAAGGATGGCAAAGGCGAGAACCATCGTAATCGCCGGTACAGGAATGCCTAAAAAGTAACCGCGTCCGAACAGCTGAAAAGCATAGTTTGTGCCAAGTCCGGTAATCGGATTTCCGTCTGTATACACAAGCGTCAGTCCGCGAAATACAGTCATGGTCGCAAGCGTAGCGATAAAGGGCGCCATTTTTCCTTTTGTGATCAATAGTCCGTTGATCATCCCGAGTACGGCACCAATGATACAGCCGAGGATGATCGCGAGAACCGGATCGACACCAGATACAATCATCCCCGCAACTAAAGCGCTGGACAGAGCCAGAATAGCGCCGACAGAAAGATCAATGCCGCCTGTTAAAATCACAAAGGTCATGCCGAACGCGATTAATCCGTTAATGGCGACCTGGCGAAGCAGGTTCAAAATATTCAGCGGTTCAAGAAAGCTGGGATTTAAAATAGATACAATGATAACGAGAATAAATAAACCGAGAAACGGGCCGAGTTTTTGCATGACTCCGTCGAAGTGAATCCGTTTTTGTTCCGTTTTCATACTACCGCCCTCCTGTGGCAAGTGTCATAATTCGTTCTTGAGTTGCTTCCTGCGCATTGATTTCTCCGCTGATTCTTCCTTCATGGACAACGATAATGCGATCGCTCATTCCGAGAATTTCCGGCAGCTCTGATGACACCATAATGATGGCGACCCCGCGCTCAGTCAGCTCATTCATCAGCGAATAAATCTCCCGTTTTGCGCCAACATCCACACCTCTGGTCGGTTCATCCAAGATGAGCACTTTCGGGCCGATGCCAATCCATTTGGCAATCACCACTTTTTGCTGGTTGCCTCCTGATAGATGGCGTGCGTGCGTTTCCGGTGATGCTGTTTTGATAGTCAGGCGTTTGATTAAAAGATCGACAAATTCGGCTTCTCGCTTGTGATCAATGAGACCTTTTGGAGAAAAACTGGCCAGATTGGGCAGCGCAATATTCTCGCGAATCGAAGTGTCGAGCAGCAGCCCTTCATCTTTGCGGTTCTCTGTAATAAAGCCGAGCCCTTTTTTCACCGCATCCTGCGGGTTCTTAATGACCGTCTTTTTTCCTGCGATCCATATCTCACCCGAGTCCAGCCTGTCAACACCGAACAGCGCTCTCATGATTTCTGTCCGGCCGGCTCCCATCAATCCGGAAATACCGACGATCTCACCTGAACGAACAGAAAAGCTGACATCTTCAAAACGTCCTTTGACGGAGGCGTTTTTTACCTCGAATATGTTATCGCCGAGAGAGAGAGTCCGGTTCGGATATCGTTCAGTCAGCTCGCGTCCGACCATTTTTTTGACGACTTCATCAAAATCGGTTTCCGAGATGTTTGTTGTATCTACCGTTTTTCCGTCTCGCATGATGGTGATTCTGTCGCAAATCGCAAAAATTTCTTCCATGCGATGCGAAATATATACGATGGATACACCGTTCTTTTTTAACGCTGTAATGACCTCAAAGAGTGTGCTGATTTCCCGTTCCGTCAACGCTGCTGTCGGTTCATCCATAATGATGACCTCGGCATTTGTCATAAGCGCTTTTGCGATTTCGATCATTTGCTGCTGTCCGACGGAACAATCGCCCGCTTCCTGATCAAGAGAAAGAGAGACGGACAGTTTATCAAATTGCTCTTTTGCTAGCGCTTTCATTTTTCTTGTTTGTAAAACGCCTAGCTTAGAGGATATTTCTTTCCCGATAAATAGATTCTCAAGAACGGTCATTTCCGGCCAGATATTCAATTCCTGATGGATAAAGGCGATTCCATGCTGTTCCGCTTCTTTCGGATTGGAAAAGTACGTTTCGTTCTCGTTTATGCGGATTTGCCCTTTATCCGATTTATGCAGGCCTGTCAGTATATTCATAAGCGTGGACTTGCCGGCGCCGTTTTCTCCCATTAATGCGTGAACCTCACCAGGCGCGAGCTGAAAGGAAACACCTGACAGCACTTGGTTTTTTCCGAATGCTTTATGAATGTCTTTCATTTCAATCTGCATGTTCCATCCTCCTTTCTAGAAAAGCACACCCGCCTGCAGAATGCAGTTGGCATATGGTGTAAATTCACCTGTTCGTATGATGGCTTTTGCTTCTTTTGTCAGCAGCTTAAACTTCTCGTGAGAAAGGTATTCAATCTCCTGTTCAGAAAAAAGGGTCTCTAGAAATCTCGCATTCTCCTGATTAGCCGTTTTCATTTCAGACGCCGCAATGACTTTTTCGACCACCATTTCGTCCGCGAGCACTGCCGCGGTATCCTCGAAAGCCGGAAGACCCGGCTTTAGTGAGAGATCAATTTTCAAAACGCCGTCAGGAACAGGCAGCCCCGCGTCTGCGATAACAATTTGGTCCGTGTGGCCAAGGTCGGCCAATAGCTTGGCTAGATGGCTGTTCAGTATACCGTGTTTTTTCATGACAACAGCTCCTCTATTTCTTGTCTTGTCGGCATTCCGCCTTGAGCGCCGAAGGAACAGACGGAAAGGGATGCGGCACGATTGGCAAACCGCAATGCGGCTTCAATGTCTTTTCCCTCTGCGAGAGCCACGGCGAAAGCTGCGTTGAACGTATCACCGGCTCCAGTTGTATCAACAGGCTCAACAGGGAAGGAGGGGATAAGCCGCTCTTTGCTTCCGGCTGAATAGCGGACGCCTTGTTTCCCTTCGGTAATAAAGAGCTTCGCCGGGTAAAGCGCCAAGGCTTCAGAAACGGTAAGCTCTGGGAATAAGATTGACGCCTCGTGTTCATTCGGCGTGAGATAGGTGGCGTGATCAATTGTTTCCTGTTTCAGCGGCCGAGCCGGTGCCGGGTTGAGCATGATCGGAATATCGTGAGAATGGCAGTACCTGCACACCTCATCAACCGTTTCCTCCGGTATTTCCTGCTGGATCAGGACCATATCGACCCTTTCGATCTGGTTAAGCGCGTCTATCGCATAGGATGGAGTGATATCATCGTTCGCACCTTTGACGACAACAATGCTGTTATCACCCTCGGCAAGCACGATATGGGCTGTTCCGCTTTTTTTATATGTAACCGGTTCCATATAGTCGGTGCGAACACCGTTTGCTTTTAAATTATCCAAAATGGCTGTTCCATAATGATCGTCTCCAACCTTGCCGACCATAAACACGTGTGCGCCAAGTCTGGCAGCAGCAACGGCCTGATTTGCTCCTTTGCCGCCAGGAACAGTCTGAAAAGACGTGCCAAGTACTGTTTCACCGGCTTTGGGCCGTATGTCCGAGGTAACCACTAAATCCATTGAACAGCTTCCAATTACACAAATATTACGCATTATGATCTTCCTTTCTTGTCGTCTTTCTTCTTATATAGGTGACGGGCATTTGAATGGCCGTTTCTGACAGCGGCTGTTTTTTGATGATACGCACAAGCAGTTTGGCGGCTTCTTTTCCCATATCATATGCGGGCTGTTTAATTGTAGATAGGGGAGGGAACAGCAGCTCGCTTTGCGGTATGTCATCATAGCCGATCAGTTGAATATCCTCCGGCACGTTTTTTCCGCGGCGCAAAGCTTCATGTAAAACCGCAGCGGCTTGAATATCATTACTCGCAATCACACCGTCTGTCTCAGGATAAGCGGCAAACAGCTCCTTCGCCATCGATTGCGCATCCTTGAAAGAAAATGAAAGCGTCTCGATGATCTGAAAATCAACGTCAGCCTGCTGTAAGGCTTCCAAAGCGCCGTGAAAGCGGTCTTGAGCGGTCGGCAGGTGTGCGGGGCCCCTCAAGAGTGTAATGCGCTGGCTTTTTCCGTGAATGATGGCTTCGGCCGCTAATTTTCCTCCGGTACGGCCGTCACTGGATACAGATGGAGCGCCTTCAGGTGTTCGATCCAGAAAAACGACTGGGTGATTCATGCCGCTGTATTCCTCAAGGTCCGGATAATTCGTTGCGGCAATAATGCCCGCGACATGATTTTGCTTAAAGGTTTGAAGGTACTCAAGTTCTTTTTTCAATTCCTCGTCACTGTTTCCGAAAATAAGGCGATAGCCTTCCCGGTTCAATTCATCCTCAGCACCGCGGGCAAGCTGGGGGAAGAAAGGGTTTGTGATATCCGGGAGCAAAAGCCCTATCAGCCGGGATTCTCTTTTGTAAAGAGAGCGGGCGACTTCGTTCGGAAAATAGTTCAGCCTCTCCATTGCCGCTATGACACGCGTTCTCGTTTCTTCGTGGACATAGCCGTTTTCATTCAGGACGCGTGAAACCGTCGCAACAGAAACGCCCGCCGCTCCGGCGACATCTTTAATAGTAGCCAAAACAGCTCCTCCTTATTTATGTAACCGTTTACATAGATAGATTATCATGAGTAATCCGAAGTTGGCAATCAAAATATCGAAAGACCTCTATTGTAAATGATAGATATATTTGTGAAATGTAAGGTTATCACTCTTTTTTTGACAAAGACTTCACAATTCTGGATGAAGATTTCTTGAACGAATATTAAGTTTTATTAAAATTGTTTCAAAGTCATGCGTTTAGACCTGTAAATGAGTAGAAATAGAAAAGACTATACGCCCACAAAATGTTTAATTATGTTAGAGAATTCGGACCGGTATGATTGGCGTTTTCTTATATGAGCCCATTAGTCTTTTTGGAATAGGCCCCAGATTGCCTTTTCCATGCTGAAAGGATGACATGATGCCCTTGCCCTTAAGAAACAGGATAAACGATTTTGTGTTCATAAGACCCGGAAACACGCATGGTAGCGGGAAAAGGTTGAGATCACAGGCTGAAAAAAAGATTGATTTGAAATGCATATTATATGCACACACCAATGGGTGACTATACGTCCAGAAGGATACAATGGAAGAAATGAAAGCGCATTCCTTTTGCTTTTTAAAAAAAGAGATAAGGTGTAAGTCCTGCTGTTTTCCAAAATTAGAAAACAGTTTGTAGGTACAAAATCTCTTTCAAAAGAGAAGTTTGGCTTAGTGGATGAGGGAAGATTATGTTACATAATGCCGATTGAGAATTCATAGTGATTCTATATACTGATGAATGAATTTACAACAATATAGAAGGAGATGTCGAAAAGCAATGTGGTTACTCATTATAGCCTGTGCTGTCATACTGGTCATCGGAATATTAGAAAAACGACGACATCAGAAAAACATTGATGCCCTCCCTGTTCGCGTGAATATTAACGGCATCAGAGGAAAGTCCACTGTGACAAGGCTGACAACCGGAATATTAATAGAAGCCGGTTACAAAACTGTCGGTAAAACGACAGGAACGGACGCAAGAATGATTTATTGGGATACTCCGGAGGAAAAACCGATCAAACGGAAACCTCAGGGGCCGAATATCGGCGAACAAAAAGAAGTCATGAAAGAAACAGTAGAAAGAGGGGCTAACGCTATTGTCAGTGAATGTATGGCTGTTAATCCGGATTATCAAATTATCTTTCAGGATGAACTTCTGCAAGCCAATATCGGCGTGATTGTCAACGTTTTAGAAGATCATATGGATGTCATGGGGCCGACGCTCGATGAAATTGCGGAAGCGTTTACGGCTACTATTCCTTATAACGGCCATCTTGTCATTACAGATAGTGAATATACCGAGTTCTTTAAACAAAAAGCAAAAGAACGAAACACAAAAGTCATCATTGCTGATAACTCAAAAATTACAGATGAATATTTGCGTAAATTTGAATACATGGTATTCCCTGATAACGCTTCCCTGGCACTGGGTGTGGCTCAAGCACTCGGCATTGACGAGGAAACAGCGTTTAAAGGAATGCTGAATGCGCCGCCAGATCCGGGAGCCATGAGAATACTTCCGCTGATCAGTCCGAGCGAGCCTGGGCATTTTGTAAATGGGTTTGCCGCAAACGACGCTTCTTCTACTTTGAATATATGGAAACGTGTAAAAGAAATCGGTTATCCGACCGATGATCCGATCATCATTATGAACTGCCGCGCAGACCGTGTAGATCGGACACAGCAATTCGCAAATGACGTATTGCCTTATATTGAAGCAAGTGAACTGATCTTAATCGGCGAAACAACTGAGCCGATCGTAAAAGCCTATGAAGAAGGCAAAATTCCTGCAGACAAACTGCATGATCTAGAGTACAAGTCAACAGAAGAAATTATGGAATTGTTAAAGAAAAGAATGCACAACCGTGTCATATATGGCGTCGGCAATATTCATGGCGCCGCAGAGCCTTTAATTGAAAAAATCCACGAATACAAGGTTAAGCAGCTCGTAAGCTAGGAGGAAATGCAGACATGTTCGGATCAGATTTATACATCGCACTTATTTTAGGTGTACTACTCAGTTTGATTTTTGCAGAAAAAACAGGAATCGTGCCGGCAGGGCTTGTTGTACCGGGATATTTAGGACTTGTGTTTAATCAGCCGGTCTTTATTTTACTTGTTTTGCTAGTGAGCCTGCTCACTTATGTGATTGTGAAATACGGTTTATCGAAATTTATGATTTTGTACGGACGCAGAAAATTCGCTGCCATGCTGATCACAGGGATTGTCCTGAAAATCGCGTTTGATTTTCTATACCCGATTGTACCATTTGAAATCGCAGAATTTCGAGGAATCGGCATCATCGTGCCAGGTTTAATTGCCAATACCATTCAGAAACAAGGTTTAACCATTACGTTCGGAAGCACGCTGCTATTGAGCGGAGCGACCTTTGCTATCATGTTTGTTTACTACTTAATTTAATGTAAGGTGTGTCAAACGATGAAAAAAGAACTAAGCTTTCATGAAAAGCTGCTAAAGCTGACAAAACAGCAAAAAAAGAAAACCAACAAGCACGTATTTATTGCCATTCCAATCGTTTTTGTCCTCATGTTCGCTTTTATGTGGGCGGGAAAAGCAGAAACACCGAAGGTCAAAACGTATGCTGATGACGTTCTCTCCGCCTCATTTGTCGGCGATATTATGATGGGCCGCTATGTTGAAAAAGTAACGAAGCAAAAAGGGGCAGACAGTATTTTTCAGTATGTTGAACCGATCTTTAAAGCCTCTGATTATGTAGCCGGAAACTTTGAAAACCCGGTGACCTATAAAAAGAATTATAAACAAGCAGAAAAAGAAATTCATCTCCAGACGAATAAGGAATCAGTGAAAGTCTTGAAGGATATGAACTTCACGGTCCTCAACAGCGCAAACAACCACGCAATGGATTACGGCGCTCAGGGCATGAGAGATACATTAGAAGAATTCGCGAAGCAAAACCTTGATATCGTTGGAGCGGGATACAGCTTAAGCGATGCAAAAAAGAATATCTCGTACCAGAAAGTCAATGGGGTAACGATTGCGACACTTGGCTTTACGGATGTGTCTGGAAAAGGCTTCGCAGCTAAAAAGAAAACACCGGGCGTGCTGCCCGCAGATCCTGAAATCTTTATCCCGATGATTTCAGAAGCGAAACAACATGCAGACATTGTCGTTGTGCAGTCACACTGGGGACAAGAGTATGACAATGATCCAAACGACCGCCAGCGCCAGCTTGCAAGAGCCATGTCTGATGCGGGAGCTGATATTATTGTTGGCCATCACCCGCACGTTTTAGAACCGATTGAAGTGTATAACGGAACCGTGATTTTCTACAGCCTCGGCAACTTTGTCTTTGATCAGGGCTGGACGAGAACGAGAGACAGCGCACTGGTTCAGTATCACCTGAAGAAAAACGGAACAGGCCGCTTTGAAGTGACACCGATTGATATCCATGAAGCGACGCCTGCGCCGGTGAAAAAAGGAAGCCTTAAACAAAAAACGATTATTCGCGAACTCACGAAAGATTCTAATTTCGAATGGAAAGCCGAAGACGGAAAATTGACGTTTGAAGTTGATCATAGCGACAAACTAAAATCTAAATAATCGGAGTGATAAAGATGAAATTTGTTAAAGCGATCTGGCCGTTTGTTGCAGTAGCCATCGTATTCATGTTTATGTCAGCTTTTAAATTCAATGATCATCTGACAGATCAGGAAAAGCAGAAAATTGATACGGAAATGCACAAAATCCAGCAGCAGGAAGAAACGGCAAGTACCAATAAATAATTCAAAAAAGAGAGTGCCTGTGGAGGCATTCTCTTTTTATTTGCCCAGCATACTCAGTTTGTAAAAATATCAAAAAGTCCCTTAACATATTGAAAAAATTACCGATGATAAAACTGCAAAAAGAGGAGGAGATAATAAAAGTGAACACACTGGCAAACTGGAAGAGGTTTTTGCTTGTGGCGGTTATCATTGTTTTTATGGGTTCAATTATCACAAAAGCGGAAATTGCGGAGGCTGATACGTCATCTGAACTGATGATCAGCCAAGCGAAAAAACTGCTTGGGTATCAGTATAAATACGGCGGCGAAACGCCGAAAGAGGGATTCGATCCGTCGGGGTTGATTCAATACGTGTTCAGCAGGGCTGAGATTCATCTGCCGAGATCTGTGAAAGATCAGTACAAAGTCGGAACGGCCGTAAAGCCGGTAGACCTGAAGCCGGGAGACATTTTGTTTTTTAAGAAAAAGGGAAGCAGCGGGACTTCTCCGACACATGTCGCTTTTTACATCGGAGACGGCCAAATGATCCACAGCACACAGTCAAAAGGGGTTATCATCACCAATTACACAAAAAGCAGCTATTGGAGCGGCTCTTATATCGGCGCGAGACGCATCTTAGCCGATCCGGCAACTGCTAATGTTCCAGTCGTTCAGGAGGCCGAAAAATATATCGGCATTCCATATGTGTTTGGCGGAAGCACACCGTCAGAGGGCTTTGATTGCTCAGGGCTTGTGCAATATGTGTTTCAAAAGGCACTCGGCATTTATCTGCCGCGATCAGCCGAACAGCAGTGGACAGTCGGAGAGAAGGTAGCGCCTCAGAACATCAAGCCAGGTGATGTCGTGTATTTCAGCAATACGTACAAAACCGGCATTTCACATGCGGGCATTTATGCAGGCGGAGGAAGATTTATTCAGGCAAGCCGGTCAGAAAAAGTAACCATTTCCTACTTGTCTGAGGATTACTGGAAGTCGAAGATGACAGGCATTCGCCGATTTAACAACCTGGCCATTCCGAAAGAAAATCCAATCGTGTCTGAAGCAACGCTTTATGTCGGAGAGGTTCCTTACAAAATAGGCGGGGTTTCGCCAGAGACTGGGTTCGATACAGCTGGTTTTGTCCAGTATGTATATCAGAAAGCAGCCGGTATTTCTCTGCCTCGATACGCAACAAGCCAATACAAAATCGGAACTAAGGTTCAGAAGGCGGATCTGAAACCGGGAGACATTGTGTTCTTCCAATCAACTAGCTTAAATCCCGCGATCTATATCGGAAACGGACAAGTTGTTCATGTCACATTATCAAATGGTGTAACCATTACCAATATGAACACGAGCACGTATTGGAAAGATAAATACGCTGGCAGCATACGGTTGCAATAATAAAAAGACTCCAGAATCTCTGGAGTCTTTTTGTTTATGCATATTGCCCGGAAAGAAGCTGGTCAATAAAGTAAGCCACACCATTTTCATCATTGCTTTTTGTGACAAAGGTGCTTTTTTCTTTTAATTCATCGATTGCATTTTCCATGGCGATGCGGTGTCCGGCGATCTCGAACATCGACAAATCGTTCGGACTATCGCCGATCGCATAGATATCCTTTGTGTCAATCCCGTATATGCCAGCCAGCTCTGTCAGCGCGCGTCCTTTTCCCGAAGAGGCCGGCAGGATTTCGATAATATGTTTTCCGGAAGAAGTTTGCGCCAGTTTTTTATGATGCTTTAGCTCTTCTTTCGCTTGTTTCAGCTTGTCCATATCAAAGGAGAAGCATAGAACCTTATAAATGTTTTCGCTGCCGTCAAAAACCGATTCAATTTGAGGGATCGGTTTAATGCCAAACTGCTTGAACTGAGTCATGGCCCCTTGCCATAATTCATCCGTCTTTTCGCTTGGATTAGCGCTCTTTAAAATATCAAGCTCCGCATGCAGCTTATCCTCGCCGTCAAAAGGAGAAAGCAGATGATCATCTGTATAGACCTCAAAGTAAATGTTTTTTGACAGTAAGTAATCAGCGATCGCCTTACCGGCCTCCTGATCCATTAACGTCCGGCTGATCAGGCGGTAGCCTTTGTCGTGAACCGTTCCGCCATTTGCCGCAATGATAGGGATGTCAAGGTCGTCCAGCAGCGCTTTTACATCAAACGTTGCTCTTCCCGTGCAAATGGTGACGAGGATGCCGGCATCAATGGCCCGCTTGATCGCCGCTCTGTTTTCAGCAGAAATGACGCTTTCCTTATTCAGTAATGTTCCGTCTAAATCAATCGCAATACATTTCATATGTAGGGGAACCTCCTTAAAAATGAAGCTGCTTCGTGTAGTATGTTCAGCTTTCCTGCGAAACATTTACCATATATATCAGGCTAAACGTTACTTTGAAAATTTTCAACAAAATAGGTAAAAAAAATCGGAATGGCAAAGGCCATTCCATTCAAGTCAGTTATTTAGGGCATTTTTTAGTTCAGTTTTAACTTCTTCAAGTTTTTCGTCATCAAGTCGCAAATAATACAGTTTTTTACCTTCACGTGAGCTATATTGGTACATGTCTGATCCAGTAAGCTGCTCAGAATCAACTGATTTTAAAGATGTTATAAAAGGAAATAAACCGATGGCATCATTTAACGATAAATTCATTTTTAAATTTTTCCCTAAACTATCAACAATATCATCATAAGCTGGAATAGAGCTTAAGGACTTTGATTTTGTCATAATGGCATTTAAGACTTCCATTTGTCTTTGACCACGTTGAAAGTCTGTATCAGCTTTTCTCGTTCTAACATATGCAAGTGCCTCTTCACCATCAAGAGTTTGAACACCAGTTTTTAAGATAACTTTTCCTTTGGTATCTTTTTTGATTTGCTTCGCAACTTTTTCACTTTTCACGTCTACACTCACACCATTTAACTCATCAACAACATCTTTAAAGGCATCAAAGTTACTTTCTACTACATAATCTACTGGAATATCCAACAGATCTTCAACTGTTTTGGCCGTGAGTTTTACGCCGCCGTATGCATGGGCATGAGTAAATTTATCATAGCCATAGCCTGGAATATTTACATAGGAGTCCCGAGGGATGCTCAACATTGTAGCTGTTTTGTTTTTTCGGTTAAACGTAACCAATACATTAGCGTCACTCCGGGCATCATCAACTGTCTCACCCTTTTCATCTCTGGCATCAATACCGAGAAGCAGTACAGTAAAAGAATCTTTTTTTGGATCAAATTCTTTAATACGTTTAACGGACTGACCATTTTCATTCAAATCGATATGAGCTTGTTTTGACGCATTGCTCAGCTTGACATAAGCATAGGCGCCGACAGATCCTGCCGCAATGACTAGAAAAGCCATCAAACCGGCAACGATTTTCACCCATTTTCTAAGTCTTCTCTTTTTCTTTCTGCGGTGTGTTCGTTCTTCCATATCAATAACCTCTCGTTTCTTTAATATTTGAAGAGTACCATTTATTTTGCCATGGGGCAACTCCTTGAAAGACATTTTTCGATAAATATTCCTATATTTATATGATCCTATTCTTGAGAATAAATATTTTTAATGCACTGAATCACCTTATATTGGACGCTGTAGCAAATAAAATGTTTCGATGACGAAGAAAAAAATGTGAGAGAATGATTGGAAATGTTGTAGTCTGCGAGAGCGAAAAGGTTTAATGGCCAGAAAAAGAGGCTAAAAGATTTCTAATAAACTTCGCAACGATGTCATTAAGCTGATGGAGAAAGGGAGTCATTGTTATGAAAAAACAGTCGAATATATGGCTTTATTTTTTCGGCGCTCTTGGAGGCGCGCTATACGGGTATGATACCGGAGTCATTTCCGGCGCTATTTTATTTATGAAAAAGGATTTAGGATTAAATGCGTTTACAGAAGGGCTTGTTGTCAGCTCTTTATTGGTAGGGGCCATATTAGGTTCAGGCACGGCAGGCAAGCTGACTGACCGTTTCGGGAGAAAAAAAGCAATTATGGCGGCCGCGCTGCTGTTTTGTATAGGCGGTCTGGGTGTGGCACTCGCCCCAAATACGGGAGTTATGGTGCTGTTTCGCATGATATTAGGACTTGCAGTCGGAACTTCGACGACGATCGTGCCGCTCTATTTATCTGAACTGGCGCCGAAGCATAAGCGCGGGGCGCTGTCATCGCTGAATCAGCTGATGATCACGGTCGGTATCCTTCTTTCCTACATTGTCAATTACATATTTGCCGACGCCGAAGCGTGGCGCTGGATGCTTGGATTGGCTGTTGTGCCGTCGCTGCTGCTTCTCATTGGCATTTTGTTCATGCCGGAGAGCCCGCGCTGGCTGTTCACGAATGGCGAAGAAGGCAAAGCGAAAAAGGTTCTTGAAAAATTGCGTGGCACAAACGATATTGACGAGGAGATACATGATATTCAAGAGGCCGAAAAACAGGATGAAGGCGGCCTGAAGGAACTGTTCGATCCATGGGTGCGTCCCGCGCTGATTGCCGGCTTGGGACTGGCGTTTTTGCAGCAGTTTATCGGAACGAACACGATCATCTATTATGCGCCAAAGACCTTTACAAACGTCGGATTCGGAGACTCCGCTTCGATTTTAGGAACGGTCGGAATCGGCACAGTTAATGTTCTCATGACATTAGTAGCGATTAAAATCATCGACAAGATCGGAAGAAAGCCCCTATTGTTATTCGGGAATGCCGGCATGGTGATCAGCTTGATCGTTCTCGCTCTGGTGAATCTCTTTTTCAATAACACTGCGGCTGCTTCATGGACGACAGTCATTTGCTTAGGTGTGTTTATCGTAGTCTTTGCGGTCAGCTGGGGACCGGTTGTCTGGGTGATGCTTCCTGAATTGTTCCCGCTCCATGTCAGAGGAATCGGAACAGGTGTATCAACCTTGGTGCTTCACTTTGGGACATTGATTGTTTCACTAACCTATCCAATCTTAATGGAGGCAATCGGCATCAGTTATTTATTCCTGATTTATGCCGCGATTGGTATCATGGCGTTCTTGTTTGTCCGGTTTAAAGTGACAGAGACGAAGGGAAAAAGCCTTGAAGAAATTGAGCAGGATTTACGGGACAAAAACGGACAGGGAGGTTCGTCTGGAAAACAGCAGACGGCCCAAACATAAAAAAGGGTGCGCGATCCTGCGCACCCTTTTGCTATGGCTCACTTTCCTACTGTGCCGAAGTTAATGATTTTGAAAGAAATATCGTACGTGAGATCTGCCTCAGAAAATACGTCATCCCAATGTCCTTTTACCTTATGCCA
Organism: Bacillus vallismortis; assembly: GCF_004116955.1. NCBI lineage: Bacteria > Bacillati > Bacillota > Bacilli > Caryophanales > Bacillaceae > Bacillus > Bacillus vallismortis. Next base: position 4,093,557 of record NZ_CP026362.1, read on the forward strand.
GTATTCTGGGTATTGAACCCGAATATGGTCGGAAAAAAAGACCGGATCGGTTTTATACTCATGCTGCAGTTTATTCATGACCTTCTTTACATCGCGCTCAAGTTTTTCCTCGAAAATATTTTCCAGCCTGTTCAAATAGCTCTTGCTAAAGGAGTTTTCATTCGGATTTTGGTCTTCTGTCAGGATGCCCTTTGTTTGGACAGAAATCTGAAAAACAGGCTTTCCGTTTTTAATGGCCGGCTTGATTTTCGTTTTTGATTTTTTGATCTCAAACGTAATCGGATGTCCTTTATCTGTCGTTGGCATGACGCCGCCTTGAATCGTCCCCATGACCCATGTCAGCGCTTGTGTTTCATCTGCTGACAGAAATCCAACGAGTTTATTGCTGCCGCTTTTAATAATGCCCGCCCCATCATACTTTGCTTTTCCCTTTTGGTTTTTCACGGCTTGAATGAGGAAGCTGTAGCCATTTTGGCAATATACGGAGGCTCTGCCGATGCGAAGCGGCATCATAATCTTACCGTTATATCCTCTGTGAGTTGTCAGATCAATCAGTTTTTCGGTGGGCATCGGCTGCTGCTGGTTGGGGCTTCCTTTTGTGAAGATATCAGCCGCTTTCCCTTTGGCTGCCATCAAATAGCTGCTTCGCCGCAGCTCGTCATCTCGAATAAAATGGTTAAGGACTTGATCTATGCTTTGATTCTTCATCAGTTTTTCTCCCAAAAGAATCACTTTTAAATGATCGCTATAAATAGGAGGGTCCTTGATAGATACATCACTGACTGCTTCCAGAATGGTTTTCCCGTTGGATGTCACATGAACAAATTCAGGTTTACCGGATGCTTGGCTGTCTTCACTTTGGGGCAGAAGGTTTTGGTACATTAATTTATACTGATCATCCTCTGTCTCATCAATTGCCAGTCCTCTGGCGAAGGATAGTTTCTCTATATTTTTGACATCCCAGCACCCGCAGAGCATCTGCAGCATGAGAAACATGACCGCAAGTTTTATTATGATCTTCATCCAAGCCGCCCCCTCCCAAGTTTTTTCTGTACCCAGCTTACAAACCAGGTGAAGAATGGGATTAAAATTACAAATAAAAAAACATATCCGAGAAGTGTCCCGTAATAAAATACGTCATTCAGGTCCTTGGGATACATCGTAATGAAATATGTAGCAGCCAGCATTGCCGCCAAGAGCCATGGATTGTTTTTATTTTTCAGATGAAAGATTTCTGTTAAACCGATATGGGCCCCTTTGAAGGACCCGAGCATACAGGCAAACTGCTGTGCTGTCCAGGTCAGCTGCAGGAACAGGTCAAAACGTTCAATAAAAATGCCAGGAACCTCTAGTGCGTGAATAAGAGAAATGGTCGGCCATGTCACTGTTTTTGCCTCAGCTACAGTCATACAGCCAATTACAATAAACAATGTAATGCTGTAGAACACGGTGGAAGTCGCGATGCCTAAAGCGACAGCCTTTTTCGCTTGCTTCGGATCTCTCATAAACGGGACAAGATAAAAAATGATTTCAAATCCCGAGAAATATAAAAGCGTTTTGGGAAATAAAGAGAAAAAACTTTGATATCCCCCTTCAAATACTGGCCGGATAAAATCAAGCTGGAACAAGCGAAAGCTGAACATTAGGAGCATCATAAAAATGATAAGGGTGATAGGAAAAATATAAGCGTATACCTTTGCAATAGGGTAAACGCCTCCGCCTACATGATAGATGGCAACTGCAAGAAATAGAAACACGACAACTGACATTGGCGTATTTTTCAATAGAAAGAATCCGACGACCTCTCCTAAAATCCGTGCTTGGTAGCAAACGATTCCAATGAAATATAGACAGATAAGCAAATTCAATAAAGTCCCTACCCATTTACCGGCCACGGTTCGGTTGAGTCTAAATAGTGTTTTTCCGCTGTTTTTTTGAAGGGAAGGCAAAAAGAGCAGAGCGATGATAATAAATATTACGCCTTGGAGCAGGATCATAATCCATCCGCTAGGACTGTCGGTTTCAGCTGCTGATCGGGGAAGGGTTAAGACACCGGCGCCGATCAGCGTGCTGCTTACCATAATAAGCGTCTGCATAAATGTCAGTTTATGCTCTGATTTCTTCATAGCCATCACCTTTGTCTGATGTTATCTTCTGGATCGTTTCGTGTCGGCCTTCTTTTTAAAAATAGAGTTGGAATGCGGATCACTGTGTCTTTCAAATCCTGTCCGGGCTGTGCCATAATCGGAATAATGTAATCCTGGCCAAAACTTTTCAGGCGCATTAAATGGCCGATCACAAACAGATAAACCATAATCACTCCATACATGCCAAGCGCTGCCGCACTGAGCATGGCCCCAATCCGAATAATCCGCAGCGGAAAGTTATAGGCGTATGAAGGAACGGTAAAGGATGCCAGTGCAGTGACAGAAACGACAATGACCATCAACGCGCTGACGATTTGCGCCTGGACAGCGGCTTGTCCTATGACAACTCCGCCGATGAGGCCAATCGTCTGTCCGATCGGTTTTGGCAGTCTCAATCCGGCTTCTCTGATCAGCTCGATTGTAAAGATCATAAAAAAGGCTTCTAAGAAAGGCGGAAACGGCACATTAAGCCGGCTGCCTGCAATGGATATCGCCATTCTTGTCGGCAAAAGCCCGGTGTGGAAAGAAACGAGAGAAATATACAGGCCGGGCAAATAAATGGTGATCAGGATGCTGGAATAACGAAGAAGACGTATAAGTGACATTGGAATCCAGCGCTGGCTGTAATCGTCCGGCGAATGAATAAATTCGTCTACCGTAGCCGGCATAACCAAAGCGAACGGCGTGCCATCTACCAATATGGCTACTCGCCCTTCTAACAGAGAAGCAACTACACGATCAGGCCGTTCTGTGCTTAATATCGTGGGAAAGATAGAAAGTGGTTCATCCTCAATCAGCTGTTCAAGCGTGCCTGATTCTGGCACATCATCTATCTTGACCGATTCCAGCCTTTCAAACACCTCTTTTACAACGTAGTCAGGAGAAATATCATGAATATAAGCGATAGCGATTTTCTTTTTCGTCCTTTTTCCGAGGATCATTTCCTTTATGACAAGGTTAGGATCGCTTGTTCGTTCACGCAAAAGCGCTGTGTTTGTCCGCAGCTTTTCAATAAATCCTATTTTCGCACCGCGTTCAACGATTTCGGATGAAGGTTCTTCAAGACTGCGTGTTTTTAATGTTTTCGTGTCAAAAGCTAATCCTCCGCAATAGCCGTCAGCCAGCAAAATGGCTTTCCCTGTAAAAACGAGCTGCTCTATTTCTTTCATTGTGCTGACAACAATGTGGTGAAAACCGAAAAAAAAGGCGGATAAATCTTCAATCGAGCTTTCTCGATGGGATAACGCTTCACGTTGTAGAGGAGAAATTACGTATTGCGCCAGCATTTTATTCTCTGTCAGACCGTCAATATACAGTAAACACGCCTTCTGTCTTCTGTCTCCGAAAGCAAATGTATAAAACATCATATCGTCGTTTTGCCCCAATGTTTTTTTGAGGGTCTCTAAATTGTTCTGGAGATCAGGATCGATTTGCATATGTTCACTCCTTATCAAAATTGACGGTTTTTATTAATTTGTATCAAAAAAGGACAATTATTCTTATTAAGGAAAAGCTTGAAACAAAGCTGCTTTTTGGCATGATATAATAAAAAGGAAGCGTTTTCTTTAATGGGGTTGCTAAAAGATGATGCTTTGTACATATGTTGTCATAGGAAAACCGGCAACTTATACGGGCGTTTGCAAGGGGGGCGCACCGGGAAAATAATGACAAGTTATTTACAGGGGAGGGGTACGGATCATGACACAATCACCGATTTTTCTAACGCCTGTTTTTAAAGAGAAAATCTGGGGCGGCACCGCTTTACGAGATCAATTCGGATACGGCATTCCTTCCGAAACAACGGGAGAATGCTGGGCCATTTCCGGCCATCCAAAAGGATCGAGCACTGTAGCGAATGGCCTGTATAAAGGAAAGACATTGATCGAGCTTTGGGAAGACCACCGTGAACTATTCGGCGGCGTGGAGGGGGATCGATTTCCGCTTCTGACAAAACTTCTGGACGTGAAGGAAGATATGTCGATAAAAGTTCACCCTGATGATTATTATGCCGGAGAAAATGAAGAGGGGGAACTTGGCAAGACAGAATGCTGGTACATCATCGACTGTAAAGAAAACGCGGAGATGATTTATGGGCATACGGCCCGCTCAAAAACAGAATTAGTCACAATGATCAACAGCGGTGACTGGGAAGGCCTGCTGCGAAGAATCAAAATGAAACCTGGTGATTTCTATTATGTGCCGAGCGGAACGCTACACGCATTGTGCAAGGGGGCGCTTGTGTTAGAAATACAGCAAAATTCAGATGCCACATACCGGGTGTACGACTATGACCGCCTTGATCACAATGGGAGTCCGAGAGAGATTCACTTTGCCAAAGCGATCAACGCGGCAACGGTTCCCCATGTGGACGGATATATAGACGAATCAACCGAGTCAAGAAAAGGAATAACCATTAAAACATTTGTCCAAGGGGAATATTTTTCGGTATATAAATGGGACATAGATGGCAAGGCTGAGCTCTCTCAGGATGAAGCCTTCCTGCTTTGCAGCGTAATAGAAGGCAGCGGTTCACTGACGTATGGAGATAAAACATGTCCGCTCAAAAAAGGCGATCACTTGATCCTGCCCGCTCAAATGCCCGATTTTACGATTAAAGGAACTTGTACACTGATCGTGTCTCATATGTAAACTTAATCTCACTTCGAGATTAAGTTTTTTTATTAAAAAATGGAAGGGATTCACCTATAAATGAAGCATACGCGTGCCGATAAATAAACTAGTTTTATATACTCATTGAATAAGAAAGAGGAGAAGGAATGAAAAAGAGATTAATCGCACCGATGCTTCTGTCCGCCGCGTCCCTTGCCTTTTTTGCCATATCCGGTTCTGCCGCACAGGCTGCAGCCTATACCGACTACTCGATATATGAGATAGAGCCTAGTAAAACGTTCAGTACAGAAAGCCAAGCCGCACAGGCTGTCGCCATGCTGAAAAAAGATACTGGCTGGGATGCTTCTTATCAGGCTTCAGGCACAACAACGACGTACCAAATTTCCGCTCCTGGCATACATAGCGAAGCAGAGGCGAAAGCCATCCTAAGCGGGCTCACCAAACAGACAGCGATTACAGGCACGACTAGCCCTGTCGGAAGCAAGCAGCCGTATGTCACCATCACCTCAGGCGCCATGTCGGATGAAAAGCAGGCAAACACATTGCTTGCCAAGCTTAAACAAGAAACGGGAGTGGCTGGCGCTGTAAAAGCGTCCGGAACAGCCCAGTCCTATGTGAACGTTATCACATCAGAAATCCCTGAAGAGACAAAAGTGAAGGCGCTTGTCCAGAGTCTGGCTAAGCAAACGGGAATTAAAAGCTCGTATCAGCCCGTCTCACATACGGTTTCTGTGACAACCATTCAGTCAGGCGCAATCGTAGGAGACAGCAAAGCAGAGCAGATCAAAAATGCCTTCCAAAAGGAATCGGGGCTTAAGGCTTCATTAGAAGAAACGGTGAAAGGACAAGCTTATTATACATTCACTACAGCCGCCGTATCAGGTGAAGCGAATGCCAAGAATCTATTAACTCAATTGAAACAAACCACGGGTATTACAGGAAGCTACAAGCCAACCAATCAAAAAACAACTGCTGAGACATACAATGTCCAATCAGCTTATTTCAAAGGGCTGAATACAGTCAAGGACGCCATTAGCCAAATCAAGAAAAACACCGGCGTATCCGGCAGCTATCAAAAGGTTGGCAAAAGCACATCATATGTTGTGAATATGAAGGGTTTAACGAAACAGCAGCTGCAAAAAGTGAACACTTTCTTTAAAAAGAAAAAATGGAGCTATACGTCATCCAGCATCAAAAAAACGACAACATCTACAGCCTATCAAATAACGACGGCAAAAATTTTAGGCGAGCAGCAAGCAAACAAAGCCGCAGCCTTCTTTTCTCAGAAAAAAGTAAAGGCAGCGAAAAAAGCAACTGGAACAACTGCGGAAAACCAATATCAGCTTATTTCAGAAGAAACATCAGATCAAGCAAAAGTGACAAAGGGCTTGAACATGTTAAAGAAAAATCAGCTGAGCGCTTCCGCAAAGTCAGTCAAAAAACAAATCGCAAACACGTTTACAATTACAACTGAAGCTCTGCTTGATGCTAAGAAAGTCAATCAGGCACTCACATTTTTTCAATCTAATCACATATCAGCATCTAGCCAAAAAAACGGTCAGACCACAGCGAGCAGCTATCAAATTATAACTGAAGCCATCATCAGCCAAGAAGACATTGACCGCGTTTTAGCGCTATTCAACCAAAACAATGCCGCCGGCACAACAGCAAAAACAGGCGAGACGGCATATACACAATACAAAATCGTAACAGCCCAGATCAGCAGCAAAACAGCATTGAATAATGGGATAACCTATCTGAAAGCCCAAAGCTTAAGCCCAAGTTACACAACCAAAAGCAATACGATTTATAACATCAGCTTAAACAAACAGTTCACAGGCAATAATGAAGCTGCTGCGGCAGCAACGAAGCTAAAACAATTATACGGATGGGCATCATCTATCGTAAAAATTAAAAACGGGCCGCAAATTATGAAAACAAATTACAATCTCTCGCTGGGTGAGATGGTCCAAAAACAAATGACAGTGAGCCCGCAAACAGATGGAGCCGCTTATATATCACTCACTTATATTCATACAGCAACATCAACGGTCACAGCTGATGTTCTGAATATCAGGTCAACGCCGGAAGTCATCCCGACGAACGTGATCGGCCAATTTAAAAAAGGCGATAAGGTAAAAATCATCGGCCAGATCAACGGCTGGGCCAAAATCAATTTGGGCTGGCGAAACGCAAGCAGTGATGAAGTGGTTCAATATGTAGATCCGAATAACTTTTCCAGAGACAGTAAATACTACTTCCAATTTCTCAAGCTGTCACAGACAGCCGGACTCAGCATCACTGAAGTCAATCAGAAAGTGCTTGCGGGTAAAGGCATTCTGACAGGGAAAGCAAAGGCATTTATCGATGCCGCCAAACAATACGGCATCAACGAGCTATATTTAATCTCACACGCTCTCCTCGAAACAGGAAACGGAACATCCGAATTAGCCAATGGATTAACCTATAACGGAAAAACCGTATATAACATGTACGGAATAGGCGCATACGACAGAAACCCGAATTACTATGGCGCCAAATATGCGTACGAGCAAGGCTGGTTCACACCAGAAGCAGCCATTATCGGCGGGGCCAAATTTATAGGCTCTTCGTATATACACAACACAGCCTACAATCAGGACACACTATACAAAATGAGATGGTCAGCCACTGCGACACACCAATACGCAACAGACATCGGCTGGGCGTACAAACAAGTAAACCGCATGTACAGCCTGTATTCATTGCTGGACGGTTATACGCTTTACTATGATGTTCCGGAGTATCAATAAAAAAACCACCTTTTGCGTTTGCAAAAGGTGGTTTTGCTTTATCTTTTAAGGACTTTATCTTCTAATGGCTCCTCTTCCTGAGGAAAGACAATTTGATCGATCACACGTTCACTTGCTTTTCCGTCAAGATCGTCGAAGAAATAATGAACAAATGAATCAATTTGCTCAAAGTTATACTTCTCTTCCTTAATGATCGAAATCATTTGATCAGACGTTTTCGCAAGCGGGCCAGGAATAAAGTCAAAGTAATCGTAATAGAAATCACGTTTGCGAATATAGTCATCTACATCATAGCTGAAGAAAATCATCGGTTTATTTAATAACGCATACTCAAAGCACACAGAAGAGTAATCCGTAATTAGAACATCTGTTACTAGCAATAGCTCATTGATTTCCCTAAACGAAGAGAAATCATAAAAGAAATCGCTGTACTGATAAGGAATATTGGCATCGTTTCGAACGAATGGATGAATCTTAAATAAGAAGATATACTCATCCTTTAACTCATGATACAGACGGTCAAAATCAAGCACTTCAAAAGGATAATGAGCGGATTGCTGACCGTTTCCGCGGAAGGTTGGTGCAAAAAGAATGACCTTCTTGTCCTTCAGAAATGGATATTCCGTATAAAGACGTTCTTTTACAAATGCCTTCTTCGCTTCATCAAAGAAAAAGTCTGTTCGCGGCACGCCGGTAGCGATGACGTTCTCTATATCTACGCCGAAGCCCTCTGCATAATGTTTTCGTATATTCTCAGAGCTGACAATCACCTTGGTGTAGTTTCTATGGTTTTTCGAATGCGGCGACGGTCCTCCCGGCAGCCCGATTCGGCTGTAGCCGAATGTTTTAAAGGCGCCGACAGCATGCCATAATTGGACAAGGTCCGCATTTTTACGGATTTTTAGCGGATAAATAATCGGATAAAAATCATCTATAAAAATAATTTTGCTTGTCGCAAAATGATAAGCCATAGACATCAGTTCAGATAGGCTTTTTCTGTCTCGAATGCTGCTCTTTAAGAAAAATTTGAAATCAAAATTTTCTTCGCGCTTTAGCAGTTCTTCATAAACAAATTCGAAGTTGCCTGTCAAATCAAGCCGGCTGTCAGAAGCAAAGACGATCTTATTGGACTTAATCGGCAGCAGGCGGAACACATCATAAGCAAAATGAAATAAGCTCGTATTCAGCTTGCGCAAAAAGCGGTTCGCTTCTCTTCCGGTGTCCAGTTCCAAAAGGCTTGGATCAATTTCCTGCAATTTGTTGCAAGACAGGTTAATCGTCTTTTCGCCCTCATCATAGTTCACAATTAAATTGAACTTCATTAGCTTTTTAGCAGAATGAAACTCCATTTTTGTGGCATAGACATCATTAGAGAGGAAATTGCTGACGTTTCCGACCGTATGCACTTCCTGGTGTTTGACATTCTGGTCATCTACAGCTTCAATTTCTAGAAACAGCTTATATTCGCCCTGCGGAAGCGGTTTGTCATTCATCAGCTTAGAAAAGTTAATCTGCTGTGAAAATCCTGCCCACTTATAAGCTCCAGGCACATTAGAAGTATCGATTGACAGCTGATCTACCCGAATATCCCGCAGCGAAACAGCTGTAAATAAAACACCGTTGTGCACCAATAATAAACGTTTTCGTACCTGATCTTCTTTTTGAAGAGGCAGGCCCTTGATGTACATATAACCCGCAATTTTAAGAATGGATCCATTCCAAGAAAACTCAGAAATTTTTCTGACAGGGACTTGCTGGTTTTCTTCAATTCGCTTGGTTTTATCGAAAAGAGAAAAAACCCTGTTATCTGTCGAATGGACACTGAAAGCTGTATCTTCTGTTTTCGTTCTCTTTTTTGATCTGAAAAGTCTGTTCTTAATCTTTCTGGCCAGCTTCACTTTGTACCTCACTTTCTCCTAATCGGCACCAGATGTTAAAAATGATGAAATAAAATCGGCTACCCGTTCTGAAGATTTGCCGTCTTGATGGGTGATAAATGTCTTTGAAAAATCTTCAATCCGTTTTGTATCAGCCTCATGATCACTCTCGATATCATGCACAAGCGATGGAACGTCTTTCGAGATCGGCCCGGGTACAAACGATTCAAAAGGATAGTAGAAATCACGTTCTTCCAAGTAGTCTTCTAAATCCGGGCAGTAAAAATACATTGGACGTTTCAGCAGGCTGTATTCGAAAATGACTGAAGAATAATCGGTTATCAGCCCATCGGAGATTGCCATCAAATCGTACAAAGAGTACGAATCGGTTAAATCCAGCACAAAATCATCCTCTTCCGTGCGCGCTTGATTGCGCATATACGGATGAAGATGGAGCATCACGACATAATCTTTATGGTTTAGCGCCGATTTTAATTGTAGCAGATCAAGCGGGGTAGCGTCACCCTCTTGATGATGTCCGCTGCCTCTAAAAGTAGGAGCATACAAAAGCTTTTTCTTATGTTTAAGTTCTGGATAAACCTGATGAAACTCATCCAGTACATGGCGAATATGTTCCTGATGATAAAAATAATCCGTCCTTGGAATGCCCAGCGGCAAAATCTGCTTTTGCTCCATTTGAAAGGCTTCGGCAAAGTGCGGCACGGCAGCTGGTGCACTGACAACGGCATAATCATAGTTAGAATGCACGGGAACAATCTTCAGATAATCAGAAGAAGGGCCGAACGGCTTGTCCACAATGCTGTAGCCGAATTTTTTAAACGCGCCGCAAGCATGCCAAAGCTGGATGGCGACCGTTTCCTTTCGTTTTGGCACAACATACAAAGGAAAATAATAATCATCTAACAAAAGCACACGGCATGTGGCAAGGTGATATAAAGAGCTGAAAAGGTGAAGCAAATATGCAGCTCGTCCAATCAGCCCCTTATCCATCTTGCGGAAAAGCAGGACGATGCGAAGAGACGGATCTTGCTTCAGCTTTTCATACACACCTTTAAAATTATCACCTAAATGATCCTCACGATAGGAAGCGATCACAACTTTATTGTGCTGTACTGGTAATAAGGCGCTCAATAGTTTATAAGCAGTGCCGAATACTCCTTTTACAATTCGTGTAAGGAATGTCTTCACTGTTTAAATGTCCCATTCGATAACAGTTTTTCCCCAAGATGAAGTCAAATCTGCTTCAAACGCGTTCGTAATTTCCTCAATACTGCGTACCGGGAAACGTCCGCCTACTAAGGTTTCTAAATAATCAACGACTTCAGGGTATTGAGCTAAAAAGTCCACAGTACGGGCAAAATCCTCGCGTCCGCTGCGGCTGCTGCCGATCAGCGTAATCCCTTTTTCAAGCACCATTCTGGTTTCAATTTCAACAGGGTATTCAGATACGCCTAAGAGCGCTACACAAGCTTCAGGATGAACTTGGGCAATGATCTGATCAATTGCGCTTTCACTGCCTCGTCCGCCTACACATTCAAAGGCATGGTCGATTTTGACATCCTCAGGAATGTCGTTAATTTGATAAGCTGCGTCAACAAAAGAAAAATGATCAAGCTTATAAGGTGTTTTTCCGAAGATAAACACTTTGCTGTCCGGATATTTCTTCTTCAATAGAAGCGTCATGATAAACCCGAGATTTCCGTCTCCCCAGACACCGAATGTGTCACGCTTCTTGTGCGCCATACGCTCAAAGCGGGAAAGCGCGTGAACAGCAATCGTAATAAGCTCAGTAAAAGCTGCGACATGCGGATTAATGCTTTCTGGAAGTTCAACGAGCCGATCCGGAGCCATGAACATATAATCCTGCATAAATCCATCATAGCCGCTTGAACGGAATCTGCTGGAACGCAGGTAATTCTCCGCGATGACTTCATGCTCTTCAACCGGTGTATTCGGCACCATAACAACCCGGGTTCCGACTTTAAATGTGCCTGTCGGATCAAACATGACTTTCCCGATTCCTTCATGGATCAGAGCCATCGGCAATTTTTTATCCATCGCTTCTTTGCCGCGTGAGCCGGTATAATAGCGCTGGTCGGCAGCGCAGATGGATAAATGGGTAGGCCGGATAACGACCTTATCAGAATGGACAACTTTATCTTTATATGTCACTTCAAACTGTCGGGCAGAAACTAAACGATATGTTTGATTAATCATTGTGAAATTCGCTCCTGTAAAATGGCATTAGCCACCTTTAAGTCATATGGTGTCGTTACTTTAATATTAAAGACTTCACCGCGGACCAGCTTCACTTTTTCACCTGCTAACGAACAGATCTTGCAAGCATCGGTTAAGACAGCTTTTTGTTCATCGGACAGCTTGTTATAAAGCTCAACCAATGTGCTGATCCGAAAGCTTTGAGGTGTTTGCCCTTGGTACATGTTATCGCGGACAGGGATATCAGAAATGAATTCCTGGTCTTCTGAAGCAATAATCGTATCAATGGCTGAGATCACAGTATCGACCGCGCCGTATTGAAGAACCGCATCAATGTTTTCGTCAATAATGCGATGAGTCAGAAATGGGCGCACAGAATCATGAGTGATGATCACGTCATCATCCTGAATGCCGAATTCTTTTTCGATATAGCGGATGCCGCTCATAATAGATTCATTTCGGTCACTGCCCCCTTCAACGACAACCAGGCGATCATTATGGCCGATGAATTTCTTTAAAATGTCTTTTGTATGGTTAATCCACTCTTTAGGTGAAACGATTAAAATCTTATCGAACCGGTCATTTAATAAGAATTTTTCCACCGTGTGAATGATAATAGGGCGCTTATTTAACGGCAAAAACTGTTTTGGCATATTGACGTTCCCCATGCGGGAACCTTTTCCACCGGCTAAAATCTCAGCATAAATCATAAAAATGACTCCTTCCTTGCTACAACTCATAATGTTTGATAAAAGGTTTTACTATTATTTGCAATAGTGATCTCTATTATATATAAAGATCAGCTTAATTTCTCATTTATATAGCTTAAAAGCTGCTTACTGGCATTCCCTATCGAGTACCGATTCCATTCACGTGAAAAGCGCTCCACTTCTGATTGGAGCTTGTCCATATCTTTCAGCTGGTCCAAGAGCATTTTTGAATCACGGCAAGGAACCCCGGGAATCACTTCTTTATAATTCCGTATTAAACCGCGGGTTCTGTTATAAGCCTCCATATCATACGCATAAAACAAAATGGGTTTGTCCAAGAGCGCGAATTCAAATGGGACTGAAGAATAATCTGATATTAACAGATCACCCATTTTCAAAAGGTCTGCAAGAGGGAGATCTGACACATCTTTTATCCACGCGCTATCTTCAGGTAATTCAGCAGAATGCTTCATCACAGGATGGAGTTTTACCGCAAGTACATATTCTCCTTTTAAGTCATGCTCCAGCTGCTTTTCTGAAAACGGCAGGGAAAAGCTTTCGAACTGATGGTCCCTAAAAGTCGGCGCATACAGCATGATTTTTTGGTCTGCCGGCAGATGATATTTGTTCTTAAGATCAATCCTGTTTTCCCGTGCCTCATAGTAAGCATCGGTTAAAGGCACACCGAACCGAAGAAATGGGTCACCTTTTATGTCGAAAAACTCCTTGAATATGCCAGCCATATGTTCAGAACCGACAACAATTCGGTCAAATGAAGCATACACTTTGCGAAAACGGCTTACATCAGCCCGCGAACGGTTCTGTGTGTTGACATCCTTTAACCCAAATCGCTTAAACGCCCCGTTTGCATGCCAAACTTGGATACACTCAATCTCAGGCCTGCTGGCCAAAACAGTTGTCAAAACAAAATAGTTGTCAACGATCACAGCCTTACTGCTCAGCATAGAAAAGACCGCTTTACAAATATGAAGCGGGTGTTTTTCGTTAATAACGGAAGCAGTAAGAGAAGGAAATTCTTTTTCCAGTGACTTGGCATGCTGGGTAAGCAGCACATGAATGGGAAATGAATAGTGTCCCTTCTGGTATTCCTTTAAGATTGCACGGGCATTATCAGGAAAGGAAACCAGAAGCGTCACTTCATTGCCCGGTTTGACCCAAAACAGCAATGTGCCAATGGTTTTGATGAACAAATAATAAAATAATGCAATCCAGGATTTCAATCTGTCATCAGCTCCAAAGGGCTGTCACAGATTGTCCTCAGGCCCAGCGAAAGATTCATGCATTTCATTACATACCATAACTCCTTTAAGGCCGATTACAGATGGCGTGATTGATCTTTGACCTGCCCCGTATATTGCGGCTTTGCTGCAGCTCGTTCATGCTTCAGCGTGGCTGTAACATACTTAGGAATGCTCAGCATTCTTCTCCAGCGCGCAGGATTGGTGATCAGCCTGTACATCCATTCAAGATGAAAACGGATAAAAAATGACGGCGCTCTTTTGACATTGCCGCTGAACACATCAAAGCTTCCGCCCAGCCCTGCAGCAACAGCCTGAGGGAATAAATGGCGGTATTGATGGATAAAGAACTCCTGATTAGGATAACCTAACGCGACAAATACCATATCTGGATTTGCGGCCGCAATCTGGTCCGCCACCTCACGTTGATCCTTCACATAGCCGTCAGAGTATCCGGCAATTTCAATCCCTGGATAATCACGTTCAACGCGCTCAATTGTCTGTTCAATGACATGTTTAGCAGCACCGTAAAAGAAAACGCGCTTTTTCTTTTGATTAGCTTTATCCAACAGCGACGTAAACAAATCATAACCGGCAATTCTGGATTGAAGCGGCTTCCCGATTAACTTCGAAACCATTACAACACCAATGCCATCCGGCAAAATAAAATCAGCAGACGAAAGAACCGCTTCATAACGCGGATTCTGCATCGCTTCAAATCCGATTTCAGGATTCGCTGTTACGATGAACGCACCTCTATTCTGGTCCAAGTATGACGTTTCTAAATGTGATACAAATGAAGTTAGTTCACCGTCTACAAAATCTAATTGATTAATGGGTTTTGTTTGCATCGTAACCAACCCTCCTTTTTCATCTACATGTCTATAAAAATCACGTGTCATTCGTATAGTTTCATTAAAGCCTCTTTGCCTGAAAACATCTTACTCTATCTTACCACAAAAATCTTTAGGAACTTTTAACATTCACATTACAATTCCTTCACGTTTTGACGATGAATTAATATGACAAGGGCGTACAGAATAAATGACGCAGCAGAAAGAAAATCGTTTCACTTAAAAGTGTGACAAAAGAATCAATTTTTCCACAAAAGAAAACTTGTTATAATGGAGATGGTTGAGACATTAGTCCTGCGAATTTATAAAACAATACAACGGTAATACCAAAAAATGCTTGCGATTGACATTTTTAAAGTGCCTTAACTTTTATAGGAACTTATGCTATTATTGTTCAATATTAAAGGTACGTGAAAATTATGTCGAAATTATAAACAATCTGTTAAAGGTTTTGGTTTTTTTCTGTTACTCTCAGTTGAAAACGCTTGGAAGGTGATGTTATCTAATGAAGAAAGTGATAACGTACGGAACATTTGATTTATTTCACTACGGACATATGAAGCTGCTGGAAAGAGCAAGAGATCTGGGTGACTATTTAATTGTAGGATTATCTACAGATGAATTTAATCTTCAAAAACAAAAAAAATCGCATCATTCATATGAACATCGAAAATTCATTTTAGAAACGATCGAATTTGTTAATGAAGTCATTCCCGAAAAAAACTGGGAACAAAAAATCTCAGATATTCAAAAATACGGAATCGACATATTTGTCATCGGCGATGACTGGGAAGGGAAGTTTGATTTCTTAAAGGAATATTGTGAGGTCGTTTACCTTCCAAGAACAGAAGGCATTTCAACTACCCAGATCAAAAAAGACATGGCTAGTTTATAGAAGCACTAACTAAAAGAGGCTTGAAGTAAATTCAGTTGCTTCTTTTTTTCTTGTTTGCGCAAGTATAAATTTTTCACTCTTTAAGGAGTTCATGATGAAATCTTTTATTTTTATAAAATGCAGAAGTTTATTAATCAGAGGCTATTCATTTCTTTTTAAGATTTTCTCTCTTCTGCCAAGAAACAACAAATTGATTTTGTTTGAAAGCTATTCTGGAAAGCAGTTTAGCTGCAACCCCCGAGCAATCTACGAATATCTGCAGGAAAATAAAGATCAATATCGTTATAAATTGATATGGAGCATTGATAAACGGTATTTGTCAGCATTAGAAGGTGTTGACGCGGCATATATAAAAAGGTTTTCTTTTAAATGGATTTGGTACATGGCAACAGCGAAATATTGGATTACAAACAGCCGTCTTCCTTTATGGATTCCAAAACCCAAAAATACACTGTATATACAAACATGGCACGGAACTCCGTTAAAAAAACTTGCCAATGACATGGACGAAGTACACATGCCCGGAACAACAACGGAGAAGTATAAACAGAATTTTTTGCGGGAAGCAAGCAAATGGGATTATTTGATTTCGCCTAATGCCTATTCGACCGAAATTTTTAAACGAGCTTTTCAATTTGAAAAACAAATCTTAGAGACTGGTTATCCGAGAAATGATTATTTATTTTCACCAAAAACTAATTTCGAGAAAAATAAGATAAAACAGAAGCTTGGTATAGGTATAAATAAAAAAGTGATTTTATATGCGCCTACGTGGCGGGATAATTTATATCATAAAAAAGGCGCTTATAAGTTTGATATACATTTGAATTTAAAACAACTAAAAGAACATCTAGGTGATGAATATGTTGTTGTACTTCGAATGCATTATTTAGTGGCTGATGTTATTGATTTAGAGGGTTTAGAAGACTTTGCATATGACCTGTCTAGATATAATGATATCCGTGAACTATATTATGTTTCAGATATCTTAATTACTGATTACTCTTCTGTATTTTTTGATTTTGGGTCACTTAAGAAACCGATCATTTTTTTTGTTCCTGATATTGATGTATATAGAGATAAATTAAGAGGGTTTTATTATAATTTTGAAAATGAAGCTCCTGGACCGTTATTGATGACTACAGAGGAAGTAATTAAATCTGTTGATAATGTAGAAAGTTTTGATTACGATGCTAACGATAAATATCAGAAATTTCACAGTAAGTTTTGTTATTTAGAAGCAGGCGAGTCAACAAAGAGAGTTGTAAAAAAGCTTTTTGGATAAACGATAATTCAGCAAGCAAAGAAAGGCGAGACTTAATGGACTACGGCATATATTTAATAAACATGAAAGTTGAAAATGAAAATATCGTATTTGATCTGATGTGTGAAAAAAAAGATTTTTATGAACACTTTTTCAGCAGGATAGAGAATGTTGCGCTTGCGACTTCTAACAGGCATATTGATCTCTTATCGAATATCTCTTTACTTAGCGATGAAGGCATTATGAAAGTTGTTATCCCATTAGATGAGCTTAAGTCTTGTTCGGATAAATCAGTTTTTAAACTAAAGCTTATTTTAGATAAAGATGAAGTTTTTATTGATATTCTAAATCAGTTAAATGATACTTTTAAACTAGTTATTGATGGATCTGTGTTAGAGTTTGCTCCTGGAGTGGATGGAATTTTAATGGCAAATAAAACAAGCCTTTCCGAATCGGCTTTTGTAATTGAAAATGTCCAAATGTCAGCAAATTCCACGACTTTTATTGGATCTCATACATTTTTGTTTTTAAATAGCTCTGTCAAATTCATAAAATGTTATTTAGAAAACGAGGCAACAAAAGAACAATTAATAATACCAAAGAACTCTTTGTTAATTTCAGAAGACTCAAGTTTTGAAATATCCTTAACACTGAATGGGTATCCTTTATATCAAGGAAACTGGTATTTTTATACCGAAGTGAAGATAGGTGAATATCAGTTTACAATTAAAGTGAAAACTGATATAGATACTGCTTTACAAACCAAAGAGATCTATACTGAAAATGGCGAACTATTTGTTCATAATGTTTCCCAGACTCAAAATAAAGAATTGCTAATTAACATTTCTAGGTTTAATGCAAAGTTAGTTCAAACGAAAATTCATCAATTAAGCATTGATAATAATGACCTTCATTTGAATTGTAAAATTACTCCAACTAGGGACGAACAGATTTTTATTAAACAGTTAGTGTTTATCAATAGAAAAACTGTAGATAAGCACATTATTCGTCTGCAGGAAAAAGATTATAATAACGGCTTTTTACAAGTAAGCATCCCTTTATTAACACAACGGTTTTTTGAAACTGATGGAATATGGGACGTTTATCTAGAGTTCGATACAAATGGATTAACAGTAAGTCAAAGATTATCATTTGATTCAGAAAATGATAAATCTACGGGTAAATTTATCAGTCTGCCAAAAACCATTTACAATTCTAAAGGATTCATAAAAAGAGCACGTATGTATGCTACTTTAGATAACAACTTGGCGGTTTTAATAAAAGATTCAGCAATTAATGGAGAAATATCTTATATACATCATGATGGTGTTGATTTAATAGTTAAAGGTTCTATAGAGGTTTTAGATAAGGAAATTGAAATTAAAAACGTTTTTTTAGCTAATGAAAGTGAGCAGAAAATTTATTTTATTAATAACCTAGAAAAAACTTCTTCTTGTTGGCATTTTGAGAGCAGGCTTAACATAAAAAAAACAGATATAGAGGCAATGAATCATTTTATTTTTGATTTTTATATTTCAATTCTTGTTAAGAATCAAGAATATGCTGTGAAGCTGAAGTCGAACTTAGATGATATTTTAGACAAATCACAATCTCATGTTTATCCGGAGTTTGTAATTAAAGATATAAAA
The DNA here is from genome assembly GCF_004116955.1 of Bacillus vallismortis. NCBI lineage: Bacteria > Bacillati > Bacillota > Bacilli > Caryophanales > Bacillaceae > Bacillus > Bacillus vallismortis. The sequence continues at coordinate 4,111,873 of NZ_CP026362.1, forward strand.
CCGTTCTCAATACAGCCCAAATTTAATCAATTAAATGAATTATCTTTTGTTTTTTCTTCATATATCAATGCTGAATGCACAGATATAATCAGTAAAAATAAAGAGATAGAAATTCATTTATCGATTGAAAAAAATCATTTGATATACGATAAAATGTATTTAAAGTTAAAAGATAAGAATAGCCGTTCGGTTCTGGTTGAACCTGCGTTCGAACAGGAGCAACAAGACTATAAAAAATTTGTATTTATATTGAATGAAGGCGAAGCTGGGTGTTACGGCTTGGAAAACCAAATGCAATACGATGTCGGTCTATGCTTATTAATTAGTAATAAGTATGTTGATTCATCAATAAACATAAAAAATTTAAAACTAATAAATAGTAAGTCAACATTTAAATCTGGTGCAATTAAAATTAATAAGTCTCTCTTTTTATCTGCTTTTATTGATAAAAGAAACGCTCTTTTAAAGCTAGAGATGAGAGATATAAAGGCTACTGAAAAGAAATTGGAAAAAATAAGATTCCTATTTGCAGGAGTAATAGCAAAAGTTTTAAAACCTTTTGCTAAAAAACCAGTGTGGTTTGTTGGAGAGAATTTAGGAGAAGTCGCACAGGATAATGGGTTTGCATTTTTTGAATACTGTGTTCAAAATAAAAATCAGGAAAAATACTACTATGTAAGTAAGAAAGATAATAAAAACCCTGGCAACATTTCGAAGTATCCGAAAAATATTATAACTTATGATAGTTTTAAACATCTCGTCTTTTATCATTTAAGTAAATATTTAATTGTAAGCCATGGTATTAGAGATGTAATTCCTAGTGTCATTCATAATAAAATGAGTGAAAATCCAAAAGATATTATTTATTTGCAGCATGGTATCATTGCAATGAAAAAATTGAGCTTTAATAGAAAATCATATAACAGTAAAATTAAAAAGTTTGTCGTTTCATCTGATCACGAAAAGCAGATTTTAGTGAAGGACATGAATTTTAAAAAAGATCAAATAATGGTAACAGGACTATCGAGATTTGACACGTTGATTGACGACAGTAAAAAGATGAAGTCTAAACAAATACTTCTTATTCCGACTTGGAGAGAGTGGATTGATGACTTTGAAAATTCTAGTTTTTATCTCAATTACAGTGGATTTTTAAATAATAAAAAACTGCATAAACTTTTAGAAGACAACAATATTATATTGAAATTCTTCATGCACATAGAATTACAGAAAAAATATAGTAATTATTTTGAAGATCTACACAAAAATATAAAATTAGTACAAGTAGGAGAAGAGAGCGTTAAAAGTCTTGTAAGTGAAAGCTCTCTAATGATAACGGATTACTCAAGCGTAGCTTTTGACTTTAATTACCTAGAAAAGCCTGTAATCTTTTATCAATTTGATCTACCTGATTATTTACATTACAGAGGGTCTTATATCAATTTAAAAACAGATCTATTCGGACAAACAGCTTATACAGATGGAAGTTTATTGGAAATCGTTCAAAAGCAAATTGAAAATGATTTTAAGTATGAAAAAAAATATAAGGTGAAGTCAAAGAAATTTTATAAGTATCAGGATAAACAAAATTCAGAACGTATTTATAACCAAATAAAATTGCTAAAATAGGAAAGGAGGACAATGGAGTGAAAATCACTTTTTTGGTTTACAATATTTATGGCATGGGTGGTACAGTGAGAACTGTTGCCAACACAGCCAATTATTTAGCTGCCCAAAACTATGATGTTGAAATTATAAGTGTTAGAAGAACAAGGGGTAAACCCATGTTTGACCTTGACAAGAGGATTAAATTAACACCCATATTTGATGCAAGAAGAGGAAAGCTCTTTGGCAAAAACACACCTTTATACAAGAAAATCATTAAAAGAATTTTAATGAAGATGCCAAGTGTGTTTATTGATAAAAATGAAGATCTATATCATATGTTTAATTTGTTTGTAGATCTTAAAATTCTAAAAAAACTTTCAGAAATTAATCAGGGTGTACTTATAACAACTATTCCATCTTTTAATTTCTTATCAGCTAAATTTGTTAATCGTAATGTCATCAAAATTGGCCAAGAGCACAAATTTTTTGGCGGGTATGAAAGGTCAATTCAAACGAAAATCAGAAAGTATTACAAAAAACTGGATGCTCTAACATGTTTAACTGATGCTGAGATTAATGATTATAAGCGTCTTTTAAATAACAACACCACAGATTTATATAAAATAGAGAACGCAACACACATGCCAAAAGAGAGCTCAAACCTTGTAGAAAAAACAGTAATAGCTGCTGGAAGATTTGTTCATGAAAAAGGTTTTGACCAATTAATTGATGCATTTGAAAAAGTGTCCCAAGAATATCCAGAATGGAGATTAAAAATTTTTGGTGATGGTGTGGAGAAGGATTCATTACGTCAAATGATATTCGATAAGAAGTTGTATAATAATGTTTTTTTAATGCCGAAAACAGATAATATTATCAAGGAGATGGCCAATTCCTCAATATATGCATTGAGTTCAAGAAATGAATCATTTGGAATGGTTATCATTGAAGCTATGTCCGTAGGGGTTCCTTGTGTTAGTTATTCTTGTATTGGTCCTGCTGAAATTATCAAAGATGGTGAAGATGGGTTATTAGTCGAAAGGAACGATGTAGACAAGCTAGCCGAATCTTTAACCACTTTAATAAAAGATGAGAGTTTGAGGAAAACAATGGGGAGAAATGCAAAGGAAAATGTGAAAAGATACTCATTTGAAGTTGTAGGATCAAAATGGGAAAATCTTTTGCATGAGCAAGAATTCAAAAAAAACAAAACTTCCTTGAAAAAGATTTATTCACAAATTGAGGTCCAATAGTGCTGTAATTAGTATTTCGAGACAATATCTCGAAATACTTTTTTGTTTTACTTTGGCTATCATTAAATAATTTGAGAGCATTTTTACTGATCTTAAACCTGCTATGATGTGAAAAAAACTCTATTATCTGTTACAATATTCACCGGTGCTTTCAAATTTCTTTAACCGAAAGATCCAAAAAATCATTTAAGTCTAAGGAAGATAAATAATGAATGCATTAGTAAGAATCGTAAAAGAGCAAGTGACATCGTTTCCTTTAATTTTGCGCTTGGCTTCGTATGAGACAAAGTCTCAGTATCAGATGAATTATCTTGGCGTATTATGGCAGTTTTTAAACCCTCTCATCCAAATGCTGGCGTACTGGTTTGTATTTGGTATGGGAATTCGCAACAGTAAGCCAATTTTAACGGGTGTCGGAGAAGTGCCTTTTATTGTTTGGATGCTGGCTGGTTTGATTCCATGGTTTTTTATTAGCCCAACTATACTTGATGGATCAAACAGTGTGTTTAAACGGATTAATATGGTCGCGAAGATGAATTTTCCAATTAGTTCACTGCCTTCTGTTGTGATTGCTTCAAATTTATTTAGTTATTTCGTAATGATGGGCATCTTTTTGATCGTACTTTTGACTAACGGAATTTATCCAAGCTTACATTGGATACAATATATTTACTACTTAGCCTGTATGATCATTTTTATGTTTTCATTCAGTTTGTTTAACTCGACGATAAGCGTCCTGGTACGCGATTATCAATTTTTGCTGCAATCTGTAACAAGATTATTGTTCTTTTTACTTCCGGTTTTTTGGAATATTTCAGAACAGCTTGGAAAAAATCATCCGAACCTTCTGCCAGTGCTTAAGCTGAACCCGATTTATTATCTGATAGAAGGGTTCCGGAATACGTTTTTAGACGGGCAATGGTTTTTCCAAGACATGAAATACACGCTGTATTTCTGGCTGTTCACATTCCTTTTATTGTTGGTAGGTTCTATCCTGCATATGAAATTTAGAGACAAGTTTGTTGACTTTCTTTAATACGTAAGGAGATTGTACGATGAAACTAAAAGTTTCGTTTCGAAATGTTTCAAAGCAGTATCATTTGTATAAAAAACAATCGGACAAGATTAAAGGGTTGTTTTTTCCAGCTAAGGATAATGGTTTTTTTGCTGTGCGGAATGTCTCCTTTGACGTGTATGAGGGAGAAACAATCGGCTTTGTAGGAATAAACGGGTCGGGGAAATCGACCATGTCTAACCTGCTGGCTAAAATTATTCCGCCGACCAGCGGTGAAATCGAAATGAACGGCCAGCCGTCGCTGATTGCGATTGCAGCCGGTTTAAATAATCAATTAACGGGCCGGGACAATGTCCGGCTCAAGTGTTTGATGATGGGATTAACCAATAAAGAAATTGATGATATGTATGACAGTATTGTGGAATTTGCCGAGATTGGCGATTTTATTAATCAGCCGGTTAAAAACTATTCCAGCGGCATGAAATCGCGTCTTGGTTTCGCGATCTCCGTGCATATCGACCCTGACATTTTAATTATTGACGAAGCGCTCTCCGTAGGGGACCAAACGTTTTACCAGAAGTGTGTAGACAGAATAAATGAGTTTAAAAAACAAGGAAAAACGATTTTCTTTGTCAGCCATTCCATCGGCCAGATTGAAAAAATGTGTGACCGCGTCGCTTGGATGCACTACGGCGAGCTGCGTATGTTTGATGATACAAAAACGGTTGTTAAAGAGTATAAAGCGTTTATTGACTGGTTTAATAAGCTGTCGAAAAAAGAAAAAGAAACCTATAAAAAGGAGCAAACGGAAGAGCGGAAGAAAGAAGATCCTGAAGCGTTTGCCCGTTTCCGTCAAAAGAAGAAAAAGCCGAAATCACTGGCAAATGCAGTTCAAATTGCTATTTTGTCTATTTTGACGGTCTTTACTGCAGGAACCATGTTCTTTAACACCCCGCTTCGAACCATTGCTTCGTTTGGCGCTATTCCCCAAAACGAAGTGAAGAACCATCATGGCGATGCAAAGGGAAAGACAGAGGAACGTTTAACCGCAGTCAATAAACAAGGGTTTATTGCTGATGAAAAAGCGTCTGTTTATAAGGATCAAGCTTTGAAACAGAAGGCTGACATGACACTGCCATTCGGTACCGAGGTGACGGTAGCTGCAAAAGGAAAGCAAGCAGTAAAAATAAAGTTTAACGGGCAGCCTTATTTTGTAAAGCAGAGCGCTGTTGCAACAAACGTAAAACATGCTGAGTTGCAGGCGGCGGCCTTTACGCCTTATGTTCCGCAAAACGCGGCTTCTTCCTATGAATACTTCCTGAAATTCTTGGGAGACAGCAGCACCAACATCCAATCGAAATTGAATGGATATACTGTAGGAGATACGGCTGACGGCAGAAAAACCCTGGATTTTGATTATGAAAAAATCAGCTATGTGCTGGAGAATGATAAAGCATCTGAGCTTATCTTTCATCATATTTCTCCCGTTACTCCTGCGTCATTATCATTAAGTGACAGCGATGTGTTATATGATGGCAAGAAGGATCGTTTCCTTGTCAATACAGATGATGAGGTCTTTGCGGTTGATAATGAAGAGCATACGCTGACCTTGATATCGAAATAAGAAAAGGCTATTGGATGAATGTCCAATAGCCTTTTTGTTTACACTTCTTCTTTGTTTAATAAGTTTTCCATAAATGGAACGAGTTGCTCCCGAAGCTCTTTATCCTGCATCGCAAACTCAAGAGTTGTTGTGATAAAGCCAAGCTTTTCACCAACATCATAACGCTTGCCTTCAAAGTCGTACGCAAACACTCTTTGAATTTCATTCAGCTTTTGAATGGCGTCTGTCAGCTGGATTTCTCCGCCGGCACCAACCCGCTGCTCCTCTAAGTACATGAAGATTTCAGGCGTGAATACGTAACGGCCTAAGATGGCAAGGTTAGAAGGAGCTGTGCCCTTAGGCGGCTTCTCAACGAAGTTTTTCACCTGATAACGGCGGCCTTCGCTTGTCAGCGGATCGATAATGCCGTAGCGGTGTGTTTCTTCTTCAGGCACTTGCTGAACACCAATAATAGAGGAAAGCGTTCTTTCGTACTCATCCATTAACTGGCGCAATCCAGGCTTTTCAGCTTGAACAATATCGTCTCCAAGCAGAACCGCAAACGGCTCATCACCGATAAAGTTGCGCGCGCACCAGACAGCGTGCCCGAGTCCCTTAGGTTCTTTTTGGCGGATATAGTGGATATCAGCCAGATTCGTAGCTTTTTTCACTTTTTCAAGGAGCTCAACTTTACCTTTTTCTTCTAGGTTTCTTTCAAGCTCAGGAGAGTAATCAAAATGATCCTCAATCGCACGCTTGCTTTTACCTGTGACGATAATAATATCCTCAATACCAGCTTCAACAGCTTCTTCAATTATGTATTGAATGGTAGGCTTATCAACGATAGGGAGCATTTCTTTCGGCATTGCTTTCGTAGCCGGCAAGAATCTCGTTCCGAGACCAGCGGCAGGGATTATGGCTTTACGTACTTTTTTCAATGTCAAAGCACCTTCCTTAAAAACAGATTTAGGGTTCAGCTTTGTGAAATGCTGATTATTTAAAATGTTTAAGTTTCTTTTCTCATCAATACCCTATTTTCATTAGGTTAAACACATTTAATCATATAAGAAAAACCAATTTTAAACAAGAGTCAATACAGTAACTTTGAGATCAAGGAATGACAGAAAATAATCCAATAGATAGGAAAAGCAGCTTGTGTTAATCAAAAATATTCCAGAGGTGTAACAACTCCTTCATGTATAGAGACAGCTCAGCAAAAATGATATAATGTAGTTCTGAAATTGTGACTGTACGAATTTTTTCGAAAGGTAATAAAAAAGATGACGATGAAGGTTTCTACCCCACAATTAGCATATGTTTGTTCAGGACTTCATACTGCAAAAAAGTTCAATATTAATATAATTGATTGGAATTATCAAATGGAAATTGTCACTTTGCATCATGAGCCTAATGGGCCTTCTTCTTTTAAAGATGCTGCTGTTATGAATATGTACAGCTACTTTAAAGGACCTGAACCTCAGAAAGTTAAAATAAAGCATCCGATAGAACAAGAAGGTTTAACATATATTCAAGAACCGAACAAGCCCATTTACCGCTATTATGACAATGGTCGTTATATCAAATATCAAAGGTTTACAGAAACAGGAGAACTTGTTGTCATTGATTACTTTAATGAAAACAGGCAAAGGTTTATAAGAGAAGAATATGATTTATCCGGCTATGTACACAGCTTAATATACATGGACCTGGAGACGAACAAACCGAAACAGCATCTTTATTTAAGAAAAGACGGCACCTGTTATATGACCAAATGGTATAAGAATAACGGAACAACTGAAAAAATTATTATTTTTGACGAAAAAGACAATATAGTCAAAGTATTGTCCTCAGAAAATGAACTCTATTATGAATTTCTGAGCCGCCTGATAAAAGAGAAGGAATATTTGTTCTTAACCTCAGAAGTGGGCGTATATAAAACATTGAAGTCTCTTTCTGCTGAATATTCTTCCATATATTTAGGTTTTATGGAGACGGATGAGATATTGGAAAATCCTGAAAAGGAAATAAGCTGCCTTCATGCTTTCGTGGCTCCTTCTTTGAAGAGATATCATGACACAATTGAAAAAACGGGGCCTCGCACAACTATTTATAATGTTTCTGAAGGCACATTTACCTGGAAAGGCTTTGTGGACAAACTCATTGATCAGGTGCCTTTTCATAACCAACTGAAAGATATGCATGTTAAGCTCTCAGCTGCAGAGTGGCAATCAAAATCCGATTTATATTTATCAGCCGAGGTCGACTTTAAAGGCGGCGTTCCGGCCCATTCTGTTGGCCGTTATCACATGTATTGGAAATTAAAAAATAAGAAAAGCGGCACTGAAAATACGTTTAACGCAAATGTAAACAGCGAGGAAGAGCTGATATTTACTGTAAGCGGTACGCTCCATGTTCTTTCTGTAGTAGATCAGCTATCCGCTTTAGAGTTGTATCTCTGTTGCGAGTGGGATAATAGCTTCTTTGCATCGAGTGTAGAAGTAACCGATCCGAAGAAACTTCCAGCCGCAGAACAAAGCATTTCAGGCTGGCGATTGAAATTGGAAGAAGAAAAAAATCATTTGTGTGTTCATACAGCCGAGGGTTTTCGGAGAAAATTAATGAAGCGGCTGTTCGCCAAAAAATAGCAGAGTAAGCTTTACCAGAAGAAGGAGCTTAAAAATGAGAAGGATCTTTTCACTAATATATGAAATAGACATTGAAAAAGGCGGCATTACAAGTTCTATGATGTCAAGATCTTTTACATTTGCGGAGCGCGGCCATAAAATCGATTTGGTCACGCTTGATTATAAAGAGAATTACGATCAAATTGAGAAAGTGCTGAAGAACGCTGGAAGACTCCATGCTGATGTTAATATCCTTAATATTTATGACGACTATAAAAATCAGCATAAACATATAAAAGTCGGGGATGAACAACAAAGCTATTATGAACAAAATCGTATTCGCTTTGAAGAACCCTATGCTGTTTATCACAATGAGGAAAAGTTAGAGACGGAATACTTCAAGAATGGTTTATATATCAAAAAGAAAAAGTGGGATGAATCGAATAACCTTTTATATGTAGATCATTTCAATGAAAATATGCAAATAACAAAGCGTGAATTCTTTCATGGCGCTTATGTAAATAAAACGGTGTTATTTGATACAAGAAGCGGAAAAATCAATCAAATTCACTACACAGCACCAGACGGTTTTTGTTATTTAACGGAATGGCATCATTTTCATACGGGAGCCAGCCAAGGAGTTATGGTGTTTGAGCGAGAAAAAAAAGAAGCTGTCTTTTTCAAAAGCAGGCACAAGTTTCATACACATTGGCTTGAGAAGCTATGTGAAAAAGAAAAAGACCCGATTATCATCTGTGATGGTGTCGGAAGTGCTTCAAAAGTAAATGAAATGCGTCAAGGATTGGCAAAACGATATTACTGTGTTCATTCAAATCATTTAGATTATCCACACACACTAGGCAGCAAAGTTCGGAAAAATCATCAATATGTGATGGAGCATATTAAAGATTATGACGGTCTGATCGTCTTAACGAATGAACAAAAAGAAGATATTATGAAGGATTTTGAGTCGGACCATAATATTTTTGTTATTCCCCATGCTCCAAGAAGGCTGGAGAAGCTAAAAACGTATGAAAAGAAGAAAAACGAATTTGTCATGGTGGCCAGATATCATGAGGAAAAAGGGATCGATAAGGTGATAAAAGCAATGGGAATTGTAAAAAAATCGCGTCCTGAAATTGTCCTTCATATTTATGGCAGCGGTCCGGGCCACGAGGAATATCAGCAATTGATCAATGATCTTAAGCTGGATAATGTGCATTTAAAAGGTTATATCGCAAATCCTGCCCCATTTTATCAGCAGGCGCTTGCCACTTTATTGACATCAAAATTTGAGGGTTTCAGTCTTGCCATTTGTGAATCGTTTTCTTGCGCAACCCCGGTGATCAGTTTTGATGTGAAATACAGTCCAAGAGAGCTCATAAAAGAACACGAAACGGGCATGCTTGTAGAACCTGATCATATTGAAATGCTTGCTGAAAGCATCATTTATATGTACGACAACCCTGATAAAGCCATTCAATATGGAAAAAACGCAAAGAACTTAATGGATACAGAATATAGTGAAGACCGGTTGTTTGAAAGATGGGAAAAAGTATTTGAAATGACGAAATAGTGCATTTTATACCATGTTTGTTCATTATATGAGCTTTTGTGAAGAAATAGAAGCGGATAAGGATAGAGGTGTCATGTTGAAAATTACTGCAGCAGTACCCACATACAACTCAGAACAGTTTATCTCCCGCTGCCTGGATAGTCTGGTTCAACAAACGATGCCGAATAATGAGTACGAAATTATTTGTGTAGATGATTGTTCTCAGGATGGCACGGTTTCAATTTTGAAAAAATACAGTGAACAGTATTCTCATATAACGGTTATAGAACGAAAGGAAAACTCGGGAGGGCCGGGCGAACCAAGAAACCAAGCGATACGCGCAGCCAACGGAGAATACATCTTTTTCATTGATTCCGATGATTATCTTGGTATTGAATCATTTGAGAGAATGTATCAATTTGCCAAACAGCATGATTCTGACATTGTGCTAGGAAAAATGGTCGGTGTGAACGGCAGATCAGTCCCGCAAGCTATTTTTAAGGAAACAAAAGCTGAGGCGGATCTTGTTACATCACCGCTTGTCTACTCCATTGGCCCGACAAAGCTTTTTAAAGTTTCATTGCTTAGAAATCATGACATCTATTTTCCCTCTAACATACAAGCGACTGAGGATCAGGTGTTTGTCATGAAAGCTTATTTAGAAGCGAACAAAATTTCTGTCTTGGCCGATTATGATTATTACTACGCTGTACAGCATGACGGCGTGCATATGACATTTGCATATGTGGCGCCTCAAAGCTATTATGGCGCAATGAAGGTTATTATAGATATGATCAGTGAGAGCCGTCTATCGCCTACAAGGAAAAAGAAGTTTTTGGCAAAGTTTTTAAATCGCCATTTTGACTTTTCTAGAACAACGGACTTTACCGTCACAATCGAGGATGAGCAGGAGCAGCAAACATGGATGAAAGAGCTGCACGATTTTGTTGACCAAACTATCCCGCGGGAAATTGATAAGCTTGTTCATTCTCATACACGGTTAAAATTATACTTTGTACGTCATAATGACTTAAATGGCTTGAAGCAGTTTGAAGCTGATAAAGAAAATATGACGCAATTTACGTCTGTTCAAAATGGTCATATCATAGCAAACTATCCAAGCCTTATGCCGTATCATTTAACAGAGAACGAACGAATCGTTGATGACAGAAACAAACTCAGTCATTACGTGAGCGATTTTCAAATGAAGAATAACACCTTTTTATTAAAAGGAACGGTTACACACTCGGCATTACAACCAGAGCATCAAGAGCTGCAAATGTTATCTGGCATCTGGGTGCACCGTGAGAGAAAAACTGAAAAAGTCATTTCCCCGGTGTATGCCAATGGCGGAGAATTTGAGTTTCTCACGAAGTTTACTGATTTGGCTGTTCATGAAGGAGATATTGGTGTTTGGGACTTCTTTATTGAATCAGAGATTGACGGATACACAAAGCGCGCCCGAATTGGCAACAGCAGAGAAAAGTATCCCTATCCAAAGCATGCTAAATATATTGGGAATAACGGAAAATATGCTTTTAGCGCAAGGCCTTATTTTACAAAACCATATGATAATCTGTCAGTCGATATCAGAGAACAGGAAGATTTGAAAGTCGAAATCAGAACGAGTGAGTCTGATGAGGATTTAATGTTTGTATTTCCTGGAAGCCAATTGTTTTTCCCGAAGCGTTCTTTATTGCTGCTGGAATTTAAAAACCAAGAGTTTTTAATCCCAATCAATAAACAAATCAGTTCCGCTAAAGAGACAGTGATCCAGATTGACCGGAATCTTGTGGAACAAAAATTTGCCCCTGCTCATTTGCAAAACACCAATATCGCCTTATCTATCAATTCATATAAGACGGCATTGGTTCCAAAAAAGGATGTCAGCGTATACTTTTGCAGTAAAAATATTGAAAAAAAGCTATGGTGCTTTAAAATAAAGAAGAAAGTAGACCTATATATACAGTCAGACGAATCAACATTTTATCTGACAGCCCGTTAAACAAAGAAACCAGGTGACAAATATGAAAAAACTAAAAGTCATGACCGTCTTCGGGACCAGGCCTGAGGCGATCAAGATGGCACCGCTTGTGCTTGAATTGAAAAAATATCCTGAAATAGATTCCTATGTGACGGTCACTGCCCAGCATAGACAGATGCTCGATCAGGTGTTAGATGCGTTTCACATCAAGCCTGATTTCGATTTGAATATCATGAAGGAGCGGCAGACGCTGGCAGAGATTACGTCCAACGCGCTTGTGAAATTGGATGAACTGTTCAAAGACATCAAGCCTGATATTGTGCTTGTCCATGGTGATACGACGACGACCTTTGCCGGAAGCCTTGCCGCCTTTTATCATCAAATCGCTGTCGGCCATGTGGAGGCCGGGCTCCGTACGGGCAATAAGTATTCACCGTTTCCGGAAGAGCTCAACCGCCAGATGACAGGAGCGATTGCTGATTTGCATTTTGCGCCGACAGGCCAGGCAAAAGAAAATTTATTAAAAGAAAATAAAAAGGCTGATTCTATTTTTGTGACAGGAAATACAGCGATTGACGCACTTCGTACAACGGTGAGGGACGGCTATTCGCATCCTGTTCTCGATCAGGTGGGCGAGGATAAGATGATTCTGCTGACCGCGCACCGCCGGGAAAATTTGGGTGAGCCAATGGAAAACATGTTCAAGGCCATCCGCAGAATTGTTGAGGAATGTAACGATGTACAGGTCGTTTACCCTGTGCATCTGAATCCTGTTGTCCGGGAAGCCGCCCAGAAGCATTTTGGAGATTCTGACAGGGTGCACCTGATTGAACCTTTGGAAGTCATTGATTTCCATAACTTTGCGGCAAAATCGAATTTTATTTTGACAGATTCGGGCGGCGTGCAGGAGGAAGCGCCATCTCTGGGGAAACCAGTGCTTGTGCTGCGCGATACGACGGAACGGCCAGAAGGAGTAGAAGCAGGTACGCTGAAACTAGCGGGAACGGATGAGGAAACCATTTATAAGCTGGCAAAACAGCTGTTAACTGATGCTGACGAATACAAGAAAATGTCCTACGCTTCTAATCCATACGGAGATGGAGAGGCTTCCCGCCGGATTGTGGAGGAATTGCTATTTTATTACGGATACCGGAAAGAGCAGCCGGATTCATTTGCAGGCAAATAAAAAAGAAGCTTTGCACACTGTGCAAAGCTTCTTTTTGTTTTAGCTATCCAGATTTTCCTTCAGCTCTTTTGTGATATTGGAAAGGGCGGTTTCATCAGCTTGGTAGTAGTAGATGCCGTTGATTTTTGTGCCGTCGCCTTTCAGTTCGTGCTGCTCAATATTTTTGCGCGCGCCCTTGTAGTCGGACTGGATATCCCACATGTCATCAAAGGTCAAGTTCGTTTTCACATTATCTTCAACCACTTTGAACATATCTCCAAATTTCGTAATGGAAGAGATATTCGCGCCTTTATTAATGATTCCTTGAATGACTTGGCGTTGGCGGTCCTGACGGCCAAAATCGCCTCTTGGATCTTCTTTTCTCATCCGGCTATAGGCGAGCGCCTCTTTGCCGTTTAGCGTGATTTCGCCTTTTCCGAATGAATAACCGTCATAGCTGAACGCGAATGTGCTGTTAACTGTAATGCCTCCAAGTGTATCAACAACGTCTCTAAAGCTTTCCATATTCACTTTCACGAAATAATCTACTGGAACATCGAGGAAGTTTTCAACCGTATCCACTGTCATCTGCGTACCGCCGTATGCGTATGAATGGTTGATTTTATCCATTGTGCCTTTTCCGATTATTTTGGTATATGTGTCACGCGGAATGCTGACCATGTCAGTTGTATTCGTTTTTGGGTTAACAGTCATATAAATGAGCGTATCGGCACGGCCTACATCTCCGTCGCGTTCATCTACACCCATAATTAAGACGGAAAACGGATCTTTTTTATTGATGTTGACCTCTTTATCCCTTTTTTTAGATTTATCAATACTCTCATGAATACTTGCCACAGTTGAAGCAGCTTTATGCCATAAGTAGTAGGCATAGCCGCCTGTTCCGAGCACCAAAACAGCCACAATGGCTAAAATGACAAGTAATGCCTTTCTTTTTTTCTTTCTTTTTTCAGCTCTCATATAAAGTCCTCGCTTTTTTGTCATCTAGTATGATTATAAGTTTCTTAATATTTGAAAACAACTAAAATTTGTCTAGTTCTTTACAATAGACGGCTGCTTGTAACAAATGTTTCGGTATTTTAAGAAAATCCGCAAAAACTTTTCGTTGTTTCGAAAGATATCTTAAAATAAGCTTAAAATTGTCGATAAAAACAGGAGAGGTGATATAGGAATGAAAAAACTTGCTATTTTAATGTTCTCAATGCTGCTTCTATTATCTGCTTGCGGCACAGCTGAGAACTCATCAGGTTCAGAAACAAATTCAGATAGCCAGGATGCGGCTGCTGAAGAAACTGTAACGAAGGAAGGCACGTTTGCCGGTTTGGCGGACAGCCATACGATTGCAGTCGATATTGATGGTAAAGAAACAATGATTCAGGTTGGTTCAGACCTTCAGGACAAAATGAACAGCATGTCAGAAGGACAAAAAGTGGATGTCGAATACACAAAAGATTCAAATGGCGTCTTAACGCTAAAGAGTCTTGAGACGAAGTAATAAAAACTTCTTAGGGGGTTCTATGTTTTGAAAAAAGTGAAGCTCTTGCTTCTTGCGTCAGTCACTGCGGCGGCTTTTGCATGCCCGGCGTTTATGCAGTCTGCGAAAGCCGCTGATAAGACTATTTCGGTGAAGCTGAGTAATTATGTAGGCAACAAATCAAGCTTGAATGTCGATATCACTGGCGGCTATGAAATTCCCGGCTCAAGAATTGCGGATACAGAGCGATACGGGGGGGCTACCCGTTTTGACGTTGCCAATCATGTAGCGTCAGCCGGCTGGACAAATCCAACGACTGTGGTCATTGTGAATCGAGACGCTTTTGCCGATGCGCTCTCAGCAACACCGCTTGCCAAAAAATACGACGCGCCGATTTTATTAACAGACGCAGGTTCGCTAACACCCAAAACAGAAAGTGAAATAGCAAAACTAAATCCTGACAACATTCTCATCATTGGCGGGACAATCAGTGTTTCTAAAAATGTAGAAAATACATTGAGAAAATATGGTTCTATCGATCGGATTGGCGGAGCAACCCGTTACGAGGTTTCCAAAAACATAGCCGATCGAATGGGGAATTACAGCCAGGCAGTAGTGGCTACAGGCATGGTCTTTACAGATGCCTTGTCAATCGCGCCATATGCTGCAATGAACGGTTATCCGATTTTACTTGCGGGAGACAACAACATCCGCAGTGATTACAAAATTCCAAGTAAAGTAACAATTGTCGGCGGTCCGTTGAGTGTCAGCACTGGCGTGGAAAGCACATTAAAAAAACAGGCGGCTGTGAAGCGGATTGGCGGGGTTTCCCGGTATCAAGTATCTGCCAATATCGTAAAAGAATTAAATATGAAAGCGACAAAGGTCTTCATGTCAAACGGTAAAACCTTTGCGGATGCTTTAACGGGATCAGTACTTGCAGCGAAGCAAGGCAGCCCTTTACTGTTGGTTGAATCCGGCAGCCTCCCGTCACCAGTCGCTGATGTGGTGGCGTCAAAAGGAACTCAGTCATTTGCACTCCTTGGGGGAAACATCTCCGTGAGTGATACGCTAAAAAATAAACTGGCAGATACTTTCTCAGGATCTGGATATTCAGTTAAGCTATCAGGCGGAAACCTGGTACTTTATAAAAACAGCACTGCTATCAAGACGCTTGGAACTTCTTTCACAGCAAATCCTAAAAAATATGCAACGACTAATTCCATCAGTCTGAATGGAAAGCCGTATCTTGGAAATATGAAATTCACGATCGAGTCAGGCAAATATGTTCGTCCGATCAATGTGAATATTCCTTTCGAAGATTACTTAAAGGGTGTTGTACCTCATGAGATGCCGGCTAGCTGGCAAAAAGAAGCACTTAAAGCTCAAGCTGTCGCTGCCCGTACCTATTCCATCAGATCGGCCGGAAAAGAAGTACAAGACACCACCGCTTTTCAGGTATATGGCGGATATGACTGGAATTCGAGAACGTCAGAGGTTGTAGAAGCCACAAAAGGAAAAGTGTTGAAATACAACGGCAATTTGATTTCAGCTACGTATTCATCAAGTAACGGCGGGTACACAGAAGCAAGCGGCGAGGTGTGGAGCAGCCAGCTTCCTTATTTAATCGCCAAAAAAGACTCCTATGACCCGCAGAGAAGCTGGTCTCTGTCATTAAATAAAACCCAGCTTGATAAAAGCAGCTTGAATCTTAAAAGTCCGGGATCTTGGTGGGGCACTAAAAATGAAATCAACTCCGCGTATTTGAGCGGTTTGAAAAGCTGGTTTATCAAAAACAAATACAGCAATGCCGAGTCTATTAAAATCACGAAAATATCCAGTGTGACATTCAGTACGGCAAAAACTGCCGGTCAGCGGCCGGAAACAGCAAGTGTGACATTCTCTTATTTCGTGAAAGAAAAATCAAATGGCTACATTCTTTCAAATGGAAGCCTGAGTGAAAAAACAGCAACAATTTCTGTACCTGCGACACAGCTGAGAACGATGCTTGGCGCTTCAAATATGAAGAGTACATACGCTTCTGTCTCAAGCAATACGAATGCCTTTCTCATTAGCGGTAAGGGATATGGACACGGCATAGGCATGAGCCAATATGGAGCGAATGCCAGAGCGGCTGCAGGACAATCGTATACAACAATTTTAAGTTTTTACTATCCGGGAACGACTCTATCAACCTATTAAAAGATTGGTAGAAGTTCAAGGGGGCGATATGCCTCCTTCGTTCGTTATTTGATTTATGAATCATTATCAATCTTTGGAGGGACTATCTTTGCGGATCTTTCTTAAAAGCTTACCAATCTTGATATTGGGAGTCGTGTTGTTTGTACCAAATGCTTTTGCAGCCAACTCTGTCACAAGGCTGGATGGAGCAAGCAGATATGAGGTTGCTGTGAATGTGTCAAAACAAGGCTGGAGCAGTGCGAGCACAGTTATTGTGGCGAACGGAACAGCATATGCCGACGTATTAACTGCCGCTCCTCTGGCTTATAAATACAATGCTCCAATTCTATTGACGGAATCATCCAAGCTGACAACACCGACCAAAGACAGAATCAGCCAGCTCAAACCGAGCAAGGTTATCGTCATTGGCGGAACGATCAGTGTTTCCAACAACGTTGTAAGTGACATTAAAAAATTGGGTGTTTCCACTGTGGAACGGATCGGCGGAAGAAGCCGCTATGAAGTTGCCCAAAATATTTCAAAAAAATTGTCTTCAAATTCAAGAGCGGTCATCGCAAATGGAACGGCATATGCCGACAGTCTGGCGATCGGCTCTTATGCCGCTCGCAATGGTATCCCGATTCTGTTAACAACGGCAAGCTCAATTCCAACACCGACAAAAAATGCGATGAGTGGAAAAGGAACAACTTCGACAATCGTGGTCGGAGGAGCAATCAGTGTGTCTAATAGTGTTTACAGCCAGCTGCCTTCACCAACAAGAATTGGCGGAAACAGCCGTTTTGAAGTGGCTGCGAACATAGCGAAGAAGTACTATTCTTCATCAAAGGCTGCATTTGTCAGCAATGGCTATAAATATGCCGATGCTTTAGCCGGTTCTGTGCTGGCGGCTAAGCAAAATCGTCCAATGCTGTTTACAGATGCCGGTTCACTGCCGACTGCCACAAGAACAGTCATCGGATCAAATAGCAAGAACACATTCACTGTACTGGGAGGAACCATTTCAGTTACAGGAAATGTCACGAACCAGCTGAAAAATGTCATTGTAGGCAAAAAGATATTTGTGGACGCCGGACACGGGGGATACGATAGCGGAGCGGTCGGTAATGGTTTAAAGGAGAAAGACGTGAACCTTGCCGTAGCAAAGCTTGTAAACAGCAAACTGTCTAAAGGCGGGGCTGTTCCGGTTATGGCTAGATCTACAGATTTCTTCTTAGAGCTTTCTGAGCGGGTTGCTAAAGCAAAAAGCAATCGTGCAAATCTGTTTGTAAGTATTCATGCCAACTCAGCAGTCTCTTCTGCAACCGGTACCGAAACATTCTATTATACAAAGTATGAGTCAGCAAACAGCAAACGTCTCGCGACCGAGATCCAAAACAGGCTCTACAAAGCGCTCAATACTCAAAATCGCGGCGTGAAAATCGGTAATTTCCATGTGATCAGGGAATCAACGATGCCGAGCAGTTTAGTGGAATTGGCATTTATTTCAAATGTGAACGATGCAAGTAAGTTGAAAAGTGCTTTGTACCAGGAAAAAGCAGCTCAAGCGATATATGAAGGAATTATCGGTTATTATTAGGAAAAATGATTCACAGTTTTATACATTCATACAGCTTGCCGGCAGAACCCATCAGGAGTTGCCGGCAAGTTTTTTATACGATAAAATGATAAAAATTTTAAAGTATAGATGCTATGTAAAAGTTTAACAAAATTTAAGCTAAGCCCTATTTTTATTGACAGATGTTTTTTGGTATAATGATCAGGCAAAAAATATAACCGAACCATTATGGTAGTGAGGTAATCGATGAAGATAAGCATTGTTATCCCTGTATATAATTCAGAAGATCTTATTTCCGAATGTCTTGACAGCTTAGTTAATCAAACGATGCCAACAGACGATTATGAGATTATATGTGTCGATGATAAATCTGCGGATTCATCTTTAGACATTTTGAAGCAATATAAAAAGAAGTATGAAAATATTGTTGTTATTGAAAGAACGGAAAATTCAGGCGGTCCAGGTGCACCCCGCAATGATGGGATAAAAATCGCCAAGGGTGAATACATTCTATTTGTGGATTCCGATGATTATCTGGGAAATGAAGCATTATTGAGGTGGTATAATTTCTCAAAAGAGAATCAATCAGATATTACTTTAGGAAAATTAAAAGGGGTTAACGGCAGAGGCGTTCCAAAATCAATGTTTAACGAAACAAACGCTGATGTGGATCTTGTAAACTCCAGAATTATCTTTAGTCTGGGACCTACAAAATTGTATAGGAATTCACTTTTAAAAGAGAATCAGTTAACGTTTCCTACTCATATAAAGGCGGCAGAGGATCAGGTCTTTACTATGAAGGCATATTTGAAAGCAAAGAAGATATCTGTTTTAGCAGACTACGATTATTACTATGCGGTCAAACGAGACGGAGATCATATGAGCGGCGCTTATGTTTCTCCAGATAATTTTTATGAAGCGATGGAAGATATTATTCACGCAATCAAAGCCAGCGACCTTGAAGAAGACAGAAAAATGAAGCTGATGGCCGTTTTTTTAAATAGGCATTTTGATTTTTCACGGACCAGAAATGTCACGATTAAATTGAAAAAAGACGAAGAAAGAGCAGAATGGTTTCACTATCTGGCATCATTTATACGAACAGTGCCTGAAGAAGTGGATCAATTTGTGCTTTCGCATATCAAATTAAGGCTGCTGTTTATTCGGAATAACGATTTGCAAGGGTTAGCCCAGTACGAACGAGAGGAACAGGATATTAAAAAGTACTGTACTGTGCATAACGGGAATATCATTGCGCGTTATCCGAGCTTAGAGGGTTATTCCATTTCTGAAGAACTGTTAAAGGTAAATGATAAAAACAAGCTTGAACATCATCTGAAAAATATTGAATTCAACGATCACAGCCTCAGCATTGAGGGAACGATGAGACACACATTGGCAGATGAAGAAACAAATAATAACCAAACGCTTACAGGAGTGTTTGTTCATCGCAGTACAAAAGCAGAAAAATATTTTTCTCCAGTTTCATTTGAAAACTCAACGTTTACATTTGAGTGTACGTTTGATGAATTAGCATCTGCTGAAGAAGACTTAGGCGTTTGGGATTTCTTTATTGAATCAGCTATAGACGGCTACAAACTAAGAGGAAGAATCGGAAACAAACGGGTGCCGTACAAATATTCAACCAAAACAATGTATTTAGGACATAATTCTTTATTTGTATACAGCGCCAGACCATACTTCACAATGAACTATGATAATCTTTCGGTTGATATCAAGAAACATGCTTATACAGAAGCTGAACTTTCTTACGAAACAGAATCAAAAGATTTATCATTCCTTTTTAAAGATAAGCAAATCTGTTTGCCAAATCATTCGAAAATTATTGTCAATACCGCCCAGGCTGAAATTTCATTGCCTGTAAAACATATTGATTTAGAGCCTGATTGTACGAAATTGACGGTAAACGTGCAGAGTTTGCTGGAGCAGCTGGCTCATGTCCAGAAAGAACATCGATTAATTGAATTTGCAATAAATACTTCTCAAAATAAAATCAGTGCAAAAGAGGATAATCAAGTCATTATCCTCGATACGAAGAGCGTGGAACGGAAATCAATGTTAGTCTTTCGTAAAACAGTGGAGGTTCAATACAAGCTGTTAACCTCTAAATCAAAATTTTACTTTCAATATTAAATGCTTCGCAGAGTAAAGAGACAAATCTGGAAAATGGTTTGTCTCTTTTTTTATACAATATGCTTAATTTTAAAAAAAAGTGTCTAAAACAATAAAAAGTTTACGATTAAATGTCAGAAAAAATAACAAATTCACACTTCTTAACATACCATTTACATCCAATTAACATCTGTCTGCTAAACTGACTGGCATAGGTCATCATAACATCCCAAACAAATCGTGAGGTGTGTGTCAGTGAGTGCAGAGAAAAGCATGAATGTGAGCCGTGAATTCTCAGTTCAGCAAATACATTCTTTTACATTATCGGAAAAGACGGCTCGTTACTTGGCGGTTAAGCGCGTAATGGATATTTGGTTTGCGCTCATTGGATTGGCGATTGCGCTGCCAATGATTGCGGTATTTTCAATACTGATTTGTTTGGAGACGCCGGGGCCTGCCATTTATACGCAGGAACGTGTAGGGAAAGGCGGGAAACGATTTAAGCTTTATAAGCTTCGTTCCATGAAAATAGATGCCGAGAAGTCTGGGGCTGTTTGGGCGCAGAAGCAAGATCCGCGGGTGACAAGGATCGGAGCTTTTATCAGAAGAACGAGAATTGACGAGCTTCCTCAGTTATTTAATGTGCTGAAAGGTGATATGAGTATGATAGGCCCTCGTCCGGAACGTCCTGTGTTTACGGAAAAATTCCAGAATGAAATTCCAGGTTTTACACAGCGTTTGGCTGTTAAACCGGGATTGAGCGGCTGGGCTCAGGTGAACGGCGGTTACGATATGACGCCGAAGGAAAAACTGATATTTGATTTATATTATATTCGGAATCTGACTTTCACTTTAGAATTAAAAATTATGTTAAAAACTTGTAAAGTAGTGTGGACAGGTGATGGTGCAAGATAAAATAGAAAGCCTGCATTCACCATCAATCTGAGCTTAAAAAGAAGTAGGGAATATGATGCCAAGTATTACAAAACAAATCATGAGCGGCGCAAAGTGGACAAGTATTTCAACAATGTTCATTACAGCCATACAAATTGTTCAGTTTGCCCTGCTAGGAAATATGATGACCTTAACGGAATTTGGACTCGTCGGCATGATCACAACGGTTACTGTGTTCGCTCAGATTGTGCTTGATATGGGGTTTGGCGCGGCGTTAATTCAAAGAGATGACGCGACGGAGCGCCAGCTGTCAACTTTATATTGGCTTAATATGATGACCGGCGCTTTGCTGTTTGTTCTTTTATATGTGAGCAGTCCCGTTATTGCGGGATTTTATCAAAGGGAAGAGCTGGTGTTTCTGATTCGGATTTTAGCGATTATGTTTTTGATCGCGCCAATCGGGCAGCAGTATCAGTATATGCTGCAAAAGCAGCTGCACTTTAATACGTTAAGCAAAATTGAGATTTTTTCAAATGTATTGTCCTTTGGATATTTAGCGATTGCGGTGTTTATGATGGACGCGATTTTGGCGTATGTCATTTCTCAAGTGCTGCTGCAGTCCAGTAAAGGGATTTTATATTGGGCCGTCTACCGGAAAAATTGGCGCCCCGCTTTTGTTTTTGACTTGAGGGGAATGAAGGCGTTCTTTTCCTTTGGAGCCTTTCAGCTTTCATCCCGACTTGTGAACAGGCTGGGAGCGAATCTCGATATGATTTTGATCGGCCGGTTTATCGGTGCAGAAGCGCTGGGGATTTATAACCTTGCTTACCAGATTGTCACGATTCCGGTTTTGAAGATCAATCCGATTGTGACACGGGTGGCATTCCCTGTTTTCGCAAAAAACAAATATGAAAACAGCGTAATCAGAGAAGGCTTTTTGAATATGACAAAGATGCTGGCGCTTATTTCGTTTCCGTTGTTAATCGGGCTCGTGTCTGTGTCAGACGCTTTTGTTGCTACCGTTTTTGGAGAAAAATGGCTTGCTGCGGTTCCGGTTCTCAATGTGCTGGCCATTGTCGGGATACTTAGAGTGCTCATGAATCCAAATGGATCTGTGCTTCTAGCTAAAGGAAGAGCAGATTTAGCGTTTTATTGGGATTCCGGAGTGTTGATGCTGTACGGATTGTCATTGTTTGCAGCCGTTCAGACGGGAAATCTGCTGACAGTCGCATGGGTATACGCCATCATCAGCGTATTCAATTTCCTGATCGGTCGCTGGCTGCTGTCGTATGTCATCAAGCTTAATCTTTCGGCTTATTTCCAGTCGATTTTGAAGCCGTTTTTCATCACAGCCGTAATGGCCATCATCGCATTTGGTGTAAGCCTAAGCGCGGAACATTTCAGTCTGCAGGCAGAAATGCGGCTGGCGATTTCAGTGGCGGCCGGGGCGCTGTGCTATCTCTTTCTTTTGGTAAAAGCGTACCCTCAAACGAAAAGCAAACTACTAAGAAAAGGACGTTTGTCATGAAGATTTTGTGGATCACAAGCGTATATCCGAGCAGTCTGAAACCCGGTGAGGGTGTGTTTCACGAAACACAGGTGCAAGAGCTGCAAAAACTTGGGCTTGATATCACGGTGGTATGCCCAAGGCCTTTTCATTCGGTGCCTGTCCGCATGCTAAAAAAAGCATATCGAAAAAAGGATGCCAGACCGGAGTATGAGATTAGGAAGGGGATACCGGTTTACCGGCCTTTCTATCGAGCGGTTCCCGGCCAGCTGAAGTGGGCGCAGCCTCACGGGAGAATCGCATCATCCGTTCTAAAAACGATGCAACAGTTCGACTTACATCCGGATCTGATTCATGCGCATTTTGCCATGCCATCGGGCGGGGCTGCGGCAATGGTGTCGGAGTCAGAGCGAATTCCGTATGTCCTGACCTTGCACGGCAGCGATGTGAATGTCTACCCGCATTACAGCAAAGGGGCGTTTAAAGCCTTCCATCGTGCTGTAGGCTCCGCGTCAGCTGTTTTAGCTGTCAGCCATAAGCTTCAGGAAGAGACCAAAAAGCTTACTGGCGTTGACAGCTCGGTTTTGCCGATCGGCATACAGCTCAGCCGCTTTCAGGAAAATGAGCAGACAAAAGAAGAAGTCAGAAAAAAACTCGGGCTCCCGCTCGATCAGCGTCTGGCCGTGTACGTCGGCAGGCTCGTCAGGGAGAAAGGCATTTTTGAACTGTCAGACGCCATTGAATCGCTGAAGGAGCCTCCTAAGGCAGTTTTTGTCGGGGATGGTCCTGCAAAATCAATGCTGATCCAGAAAGGGCATATCGTCACAGGCCAAGTGCCAAACTACAAGGTAAGAGACTATTTGCTTGCGGCAGACATGTTCGTGCTTCCTTCTTACAGTGAGGGGATGCCGACAGTCGTGATTGAGGCGCTTGCGTTAAGGGTTCCTGTCATCTGTACGGATGTTGGCGGAGCGGCATCGTTATTCGGAAAGCATCGGCATCTGCTGATTAAACCGAAATCTGCTCAAGCCTTGGCGGAAGCAATCGATCTGTACGAACAGGAGCAAATATGGAAACCGGAAATAGCAGATGATTTGTATGAAATCGTGCAGGCTCAATTTGATGCTGGAAAAAATGCCAAGGCCTTGCATCATCAGTATCAGACGGTCATAAAAACGTTGGTTTCATTGTAGAAAACTGCGACCAATAGAAATAGGAAGTTATTTTACAGGAGAGGGATGAGCGCTGTGAAAAAAATAGCTGTCATTGGAACTGGTTATGTAGGACTCGTATCAGGCACTTGTTTTGCGGAGATCGGGAATAAAGTTGTTTGCTGTGATATCGATGAATCAAAAATCAGAAGTCTGAAAAATGGAGTAATCCCGATCTATGAGCCAGGGCTTGTAGATTTAGTCGAAAAAAATGTGCTGGATCGGCGTCTGTCTTTTACTAACGATATCCCGTCCGCCATTCGGGCCTCTGACATTATTTATATTGCAGTCGGAACGCCAATGTCCAAAACAGGTGAAGCTGATTTAACGTACGTGAAAGCGGCAGCGAAAACAATCGGTGAGCACCTCAATGGCTATAAAGTGATCGTAAATAAAAGCACAGTCCCGGTTGGAACAGGAAAACTGGTTCAATCTATCGTTCAAAAAGCTTCAAAAGGAAGATACTCATTCGACGTTGTATCTAATCCTGAATTCCTTCGTGAGGGCTCAGCGATTCATGACACGATGAATATGGAGCGTGCCGTGATTGGTTCAACAAGCCATAAAGCGGCCGCTATCATTGAGGAGCTGCACCAGCCTTTCCGCACTCCTGTCATTAAAACAAACTTAGAAAGTGCAGAAATGATTAAATACGCAGCGAATGCTTTTCTGGCGACAAAGATTTCTTTTATCAACGATATCGCAAATATTTGTGAGCGAGTCGGCGCAGACGTATCAAAAGTTGCTGACGGCGTAGGGCTTGACAGCCGTATCGGCAAGAAGTTCCTAAAAGCAGGCATTGGGTTTGGCGGCTCCTGTTTTCCAAAGGATACAACCGCGTTGCTTCAAATCGCAAAAACGGCTGGCTATCCTTTTAAGCTTATAGAAGCTGTTATCGAAACGAACGAAAAGCAACGCGTCCATATTGTAGATAAACTTCTAACTGTTATGGGAAGCATCAAAGGAAGAACCATTTCCGTTCTTGGATTGGCTTTCAAACCGAATACAAACGATGTGAGATCCGCTCCTGCTTTAGACATTATCCCGATGCTTCAGCAGCTTGGCGCACATGTAAAGGCATACGATCCGATTGCGATTCCTGAAGCCTCAGCGATCCTTGGCGATCAGGCTGAGTATTACACAGATGTATATGAGGCGATTGAGGACACGGATGCTTGTCTCGTTTTAACGGATTGGCCGGAAGTAAAAGAAATGGAGCTTGTAAAAGTGAAAACTCTTTTAAAACAGCCAATCATCATTGATGGAAGAAATTTATTTTCACTTGAGGAGATGCAAGCAGCCGGATACATTTACCACTCTATCGGCCGTCCCGCTGTTCGGGGAACGGAACCTTCTGCCAGGTATTTTCCGGGCTTGCCGCTTGAGGAAGTAGCTAAAGACTTGGGGAGTGTCAATTTATAAAAAGAAAAATTGTGACTTGGCTGAAATTGCCGGCTGCTTGGCTCGGCCGCCGGCTCCTGAAACATCAGGAAAGGGGTTAAACATGTGAGTATCAAACGTTCAGCGGTCCAAACGCTTGCGTTACTGGCCGCTGCCATATTTGGAATCATCCTATTGCTGGGAGCCATCCGCACCGATACAGGTTTCATGCAGATGGCTGCCGTGCTCGCGGTATTGGTGATCGGGCTGTTTGCCCTAGCGCTTGCAACCGCATTTACAACAAAAGAACGGCTCTTTATGGCTGTCATCTATATTTTGATCGCCTGCACTTTTTTAAACAATGCCTTTTACTCGATTGATCTAGGTTTTTTCAGTTTGTTCCTTTACAGGCTTTTGCTCATTGCGGCGGGATGTCTGCATGTGATTGGTATGGTCCGTAATCGAACACATATTGAAAGATGGAACGGACTGCAAGTGAAAGGGATATTGCTCTTTTTCGCCTTTTGGTTTATATACGGCCTTGTTTCTCTGCTGTGGGCCAAGTCGGTGACAGACGGAATCAAATATTTGTCTTTATTGGCTATGGGAATCTTCTTCATTTACCTCATTGTTATGTATGTGCAAAAAATGGAGCGGCTGATGATGGTTTATGCCATTTGGCTTGTCATGACAGTGGTTCTGATGATCATTGGTTTTTACAATCATTTGACTCATCATCATCTCCCGAGTTCAACGCTATACAGCGGGCCGGAATATAAGCAGCATTATCCGACATCGGTCTTTTTTAACCAAAACGACTTTGCGACCTTTTTATCAATCAGCTTCTTTTTTTACATCACAATGGTGAAAAATATTAAAAATGGATACATCAAGGCGATTGGCTTTGTGCTCTCGCTCTGTGCGCTGTATTTAATTTTTGCTACCGGTTCAAGGGCCAGCCTTCTGGGGATTTTTGCTGGCATTGCTGTCTACATTTTCATTGTATTGCCGCCCGTTCTTAAGAAAGTGGCCATATGGGTGTCAGCGGCAGGGGTTGCCATGTTTGCAGTTCTATTCGCCAGCCGAATTTATTCAAAGTTTTGGGAGCTTTTTCTCGCTCCGCAGACGCTGCACTCATTTCATGATAGGCTTCCATCAAATGTGGGCCGTGCCAATCTGCTGAAAAACGCATGGCACTTTTTCCTTGATTCATACGGATTCGGAGTCGGAGCAGGGAATGTATCCTATTATCTTGAGCACTATGCTTTATATGATACTGACAATGTGACAGAGGTGCACAACTGGCTCGTTGAAATCCTTGCTAACTTTGGCTTGTTTATCATGCTTGGATATCTGGCCGTTTATGCCTATCTCATATGGGTGCTTTACAAGTTCTATGAAAGAAAACTAGAAAAGCAGTCAAAACTGATCACAGAAGGGCTTATTACCGCTCTGGTCAGTTTCTTGGCATCCAGTATCAGCCCAAGCTCTGTTTCAAATTTATTTTTTCATTGGGTGTTTCTGGCGCTCGTCATCGCCGCTGTAAATGTGTTAAGGCGGTCTAGAAAGATGCCTGAACCGGTGTACAAATAAAACAGACTACAAAAAGCAGGGAGACTTATATGAACGATATATTGACAAGAATAGCCCGTCGCATGAAAAAAAATATCATTTGGATGATAGCAGTGCCCATTATATTAGGTGCGGCTGGGTATATCCTGCCGTCCCAGATCGCTGACCAAAAGCGCTATACAGCTGAAGATACTTTAGCTGTGGGGAGATATGATCATCCGGTTTACAACAGCATAGAGGAAATTCCTCTTTTGCTTAAGAGTGACTCTTTTTTGAAGGAGGCTCTTCCTGACGAAAAGGATGAAGATTTGGCTGAGATCAAGGAAAAACTCACCATTAAAATGGAATCCAAATCTTTGCTGACATTGAGCTATAGCGATAAGGACAAGGATAAAACGGAATCCGTCTTAAACGCCATTTCCTCCGCCTTTCTCAAAAACGATCAAAAACTGTATGCGGAAAGAGAAGCGGTTATCCGCAGCAGCATAGACGCACTCGAAGGCGAGACGGTCAGTGAGGACTCCAAGGTGGATAAAGAGAGATTTTTATATGAACTGAAAAACACGCAGCTTAATCTGAAAGCTGCCAGTGTCACTGATTCTGAAACCGTAAGTGAGGCAGCGGGCGGCGGAATGTCCCCGAAAAAGAAAGCGGTTCTTGGCGTTATGATCGGCCTCACGATTGCCTTTATGTTCGTTGTCATTCCTGAATTTTTTAGAGAATCCTTTTAAAATCATACCGATGGAGATGTGATCATGACCAATTGGAAACCTCTCGTATCTGTCATTACACCTTCTTATAATGCGCGTGACTATATTGAAGACACGATTCAGTCAGTGTTGGATCAGAGCCACCCTCACTGGGAAATGATTATCGTGGATGATTGCTCAACGGATGGGACACGCGGCATTTTAAAGCAGTATGAAGAAAGAGATGAAAGAATTCATGTGGTGTATATGGAAGAGAACGGCGGAGCTGCGGTTGCTCGCAACAAAGCGTTAGAGCGCGCTCAAGGACGATTTGTAGCTTTTTTGGACAGTGATGACAAATGGAAAAAAGACAAACTGGAAAAGCAGCTTGATTTTATGATGGAGCGCTCCTGTGCATTTTCTTTCACAGGCTATAGCTTAATGGCGCAGGACGGGACTCCGCTCGATAAGTTTATTCATGCCCCGGAAAGCCTGACGTACGACGATGCCCTGAAAAATACGATTATCGGCTGCTTGACGGTCATGATTGACAGAGAGCAAACGGGACAGATCCAAATGCCGAATATCAGAACGAGGCAGGACTTGGCCACTTGGCTGTCTCTTTTAAAAAAAGGGTTTACCGCTTATGGGATGAGTGAATGCCTGGCTGAATACCGGCTTGTGAATAATTCGATATCCAGCAACAAATGGAAGGCTGCGAAAAAAACGTGGTTTGTCTACAGGGAGATTGAACGGCTTCATTTCATCAAAGCAACATGGTGTTTTGTCCAATATGCAAAAAATGCGGTGAAAAAAAGATTATAGCCGCAAACAGAGAGAAAAGGTGATGAAGGTGGAAACAAATAAAGCAATCATTCATGTCATCGTTGCCACTGCTGAATGGGGAAAAGACCAATTAAGATACAGGCGGCATAGGCTGGCGGAGTTTTTAGCTGCACAGGAGGAAACAAAGGAAGTCATTTGGGTGTGTCCGGCTCCGCGCGCCCAAGAGAATGAGTTTCAGCAAGTTCATTCAGGCATCAGGCAATTCGCTGTCAAAGACTTGCTGCAGAAAAAAATGTTTCGTTTTGGACGTTATACAGATGTTTTTTACAGGCATAAATTATCACCATTACTTGATGAGCTGGCATCTGCTTCTGCAAACGGTGAACGCTGCTGTTTATGGTACACGTTCCCCGGCTTCCCGTTGCTGTCTTTGCTGTATTCTTGGGATCAAGTGATTTATGATTGCAGTGATTTATGGGCGGCGCCGATCAGCGGCCGGTCAAATTTGCTGTCTGAATTCCGGCGAAAAGTCATTAAGTCGGCAGAGCTGAGAATTATCCATCGAGCCGATTCCATTACTTGTTCATCGGATTATCTCCACAAAGAAGTAGATAAGAAACTGACAGCGGGTCGAGAAAAGGTGCATACTGTCGAAAATGGTGTGGAATATGAGCTGTTTTCTGCAAATCAAGCGGCTTCCGATCGCAGCATCTTGCAAGGAAGAGAAGGATTTGTATTAGGTTTTATCGGCGGAATTAAGCCTAAGCTCGATTTTAAAATGATTGAAGAAGCAGCGCTTCAAAAACCTGATTGGACATTTTTATGGGTTGGGCCAGATGCCACTAATGGCGATGTCTCGTTTCAAGAGCTGCTGAGGCTTCCCAATGTGATATGGACAGGTCCGGCAGATCCAAAAGAAGTTCCGCATTATATGGAGCTTATCGACATCGGCATCATGCCATATAAAAAATCATCGTATAATCAAGCTGTGTTTCCACTGAAACTATTTGAATTTTTAGCGGCGGGAAAGCCTGTCGTCGGCTCTAATCTTCCGTCAACCTCAAAAATGAAAAAGCCGTATGTATACGAATATGTAGAAGGCGGTCACCCGCTCGATTTTATCGCCGCATGTGAAAAGGTGCTCGGCCAACACGGGGATGAAACGTATATAGAAATGCGCCGAAACATCGCCCGCGCACAAGATTGGAATTGCTTATTTAAAAAAATCATGAAATATACAGGGATTCAAAAACATGCGTAGTCCTATAAATTGGGATGCGCGTTTTTTGATTATGCGTGTTTCTTTTTGATGAAGCTTGTTATAATAACTAGGGAGAAGGTATAATGGAAGGAACGGTTCTCTATATAAATAAAGACTTTATTTGATCCCAAAGGAGACTTCTTTATGCTTGACGAACGCATGATTCGCATTGTTGTTGCGTTTATTGTCTCGCTGCTGACAGTTTTAATCATAACCCCAATCGTAAAAAGGATTGCGATTAAAATAGGTGCAGTTGACCAGCCCAGCAATCGAAAAGTACATGACAAAATCATGCCCCGGATGGGCGGGCTGGCCATTTTTATCGGAGTGGTTGCAGGTGTGCTT
This sequence comes from Bacillus vallismortis, assembly GCF_004116955.1. NCBI lineage: Bacteria > Bacillati > Bacillota > Bacilli > Caryophanales > Bacillaceae > Bacillus > Bacillus vallismortis. Next base: position 4,141,710 of record NZ_CP026362.1, read on the forward strand.
GCAGCCGGTATTTACACAGAAACAAAAATGACGGCTATTACAGTCGGAGCATTCATCATTGTTGTGTTAGGTATTCTTGACGATAAATATCAATTAAGTGCAAAAGTTAAGTTTTTGATTCAATTAGGCGTAGCCATTATGATTGTAAGCACCGGTTTAAAAATGGACTTTTTCTCAGTGCCTTTTTTAGCAGAACGGTTTGAGCTAGGATGGCTGGCTTATCCTCTGACAGTATTATGGATTGTCGGCATCACAAATGCAATTAACCTGATTGATGGATTGGATGGCCTTGCAGCCGGTCTTTCTGTTATCGGCCTGTCAACGATCGCCGTTATGGCGCTATCTGGAGGAAAAGTACTTATTCTGTCACTCTCATTGGTGGTTATCGCCAGTACACTTGGATTTTTGTTCCATAACTTTCATCCGGCAAAAATCTTTATGGGTGATACAGGATCGCTTTTTCTAGGGTATTGTATTTCGATTCTTTCATTATTAGGGCTGTATAAAAGTGTAACATTGTTCAGTATCGTTATCCCGATTATTATATTAGGCGTGCCGATATTTGACACAACATTTGCTATCATCAGAAGAATTTTAAACAAACAGCCGATTTCGGCACCCGATAAGTCCCATATCCACCATAGACTGATGGCCTTTGGCCTTTCACACCGAATGTCGGTCATTGTGATATATCTCATTGGATTTATTTTCAGCATCAGTGCAATTGTGCTTAAAAGTGCCACAATTTGGCTCTCTTTGTTTATTATCTTCATTTTAATTATTTTTATGCAAATCATAGCAGAAGTGACAGGACTCGTGAATGAAAAATTTAAGCCGTTTACGAAATTTTATAAACGGCTGGTGAAACGAAACTAAAAACTCCGGCGAAGATGCCGGAGTTTTTTCTGCGCAAAAATGCCCGATCTCTAAAGAAGATCGGGCATTTTTTTAATAGGATGAATCCGTTGTTGAATTCGTTGTACTGTTTGAGTTTGTGCTGCCGTCATTCGAATACGTCGTACCGTCAGTTGTTGTGCTTTCATCTGTGCCGGTGCTGTTTGTATCTGGACTATAATGTAAATGATCTTGGAGCGTTTTTCTGACAATCTCCAGATTTGTTGCGTCTGGTTCAAAATAATATATGTTGTTCGGCCCTAAATATAAATCAGATCCTGTAATGCTCAACGTGTCGATTTTCTTGCTGGTAAAGCCGCTGTAAATCTGCTGCAGCGCTAAACCTTCCGTAATGCGAATATTGGTTTCAACGTTTTCGCTTGCTTTTTCTGCGATTTTATCGATCTTAGCAATGTTGCTTGCACTTGACATTTGGTCAATCAGCGCATTTAAGATTTGTTTCTGTCTGTCATTACGGCCAAAGTCTCCGCGTTTATCCTGTTTCCTCATACGGGCATACGCCAAGGCTTCTTCGCCGTTTAAATGCATCTCGCCTTTTTTGAAGTAAATCCGTTTGCTTTCGTCTACGTCACTTTTTTCATCAAAATCGAAAGGCACATCTACATCAATACCGCCAACTTCATTAATAACATCTTTAAATCCGTCAAAATCAACTGTGACATATTTATCGATCGGGATTTGCAAGAATTTTTCAACAGTTTCAACTGTCTCATCTTTTCCGCCTTTGCTGTAAGCGGCATTAATCTTTGCTTTGCTTCCGGTTGTGTTACTGGCTAATTGCACTCGTGTATCACGCGGAATACTCAGCATTTTCATGGTTTTATTTTTGGGATCCAGGGTAACGACAATAAGAGAGTCTGATCTCCCTTTTTGTCCTTTGGTCGCGTAATCCTCTATCCCCATAAATAAAATAGAAAACGGCTTTTTCTTCATATCAACAACTTCGCTGCGAAGATTTGATTTATTTCCGCGGGAAAGAGCATCATATGAATCATCCGCAGCGCTAATGGTTTTATAAAGTTTATATCCTCCAAGCCCTACGACCACCAATAAGGCAAGGGTGAATAATAACATCATTCTTTTTAAAATTTTCCTGCGTTTGCTCTTTTTCTTCTTTCGCACACGCACTCTAACGCGTTCAGCCATTATTCAGTCTCCTTTATGTGATTGACGGCTTTTTCAAGGTACGTCAACTCTCCCTCTTTAATATCACTCTTTCCATTTGTCAGTTCTGTCATCCACTCAGAAAATGCGTTTGTTTCTTTTTCTTCCACATATACTTCGAATTCAACATTTTCGGCATAATGGATGTCCTTTAGCAGAAATTGTGATTCTCTTAGTTCATTTTCAATCTTGCCGAGCCACGTGTAATCTGCGGAAGTATGCATGACCCGCATGAGCTTACGTTCTACAACACCAATATGATTTAATCCTTCAGACACTGATTTCCCATAAGCGCGAATTAATCCGCCGGCCCCAAGTTTAATGCCTCCGAAGTATCGTGTAACAACGGCGCAAGTATCTTTAAGGCCGCGTTTTTTTAATACTTCAAGCATCGGCACTCCCGCTGTGCCGCTTGGTTCTCCATCATCATTGGCTTTTTGGATATGGTCGTTTTCGCCAATGACGTAAGCCGAGCAATTATGAGTCGCATTCCAGTGCTGTTTTTTTATTTTCTGTATAAACTCCTGTGCCTCTTGTTCAGTAGAAACACGGCTTAAATGACAGATAAAACGCGATTTTTCTATAACAATCTCGTGTTCTCCTGCTTCTTTCACAGTAAAATAGCTGTGCAGCATGCTTGCTGACCCCCTGCTAAGCATAAAAGACTGCCTATACAAATTCGTACAGTCTTTAGAATTTTTGTGCGTATTTTGGTATCATAAAGAATAGAAGGTATATAAAATTGTTTTTTTCTAGAATATACGCATTCTTTCATTATAATTCGACATAAATTGCAGATCAATTACATTTATAATAAAAATATATAACAACGCCGTGACGGAGGGAAATTATGAATAAAACAAAGATGGATTCCAAAGTTTTGGATTCTATTTTGATGAAGATGCTGAAAACCGTTGACGGGAGCAAGGACGAGGTTTTTCAGATCGGGGAACAGTCACGCCAGCAGTATGAACAGCTGGTTGAAGAACTGAAACAGATTAAACAGCAGGTTTATGAAGTGATCGAGCTAGGCGATAAACTAGAAGTGCAAACCCGCCATGCGAGAAACCGTTTATCCGAGGTCAGCCGCAATTTTCATCGATTCAGCGAGGAGGAAATTCGCACTGCTTACGAAAAAGCCCATAAGCTACAGGTGGAATTGACGATGATCCAGCAGCGGGAGAAGCAGCTGCGCGAACGCCGGGATGATTTAGAGCGCAGATTGTTAGGCCTTCAGGAAATCATTGAACGGTCGGAATCATTAGTAAGCCAAATTACAGTTGTCCTTAACTACTTGAATCAGGATTTGCGCGAAGTCGGACTGCTTCTTGCTGATGCTCAGGCAAAACAGGATTTTGGCTTAAGAATTATTGAAGCGCAGGAAGAAGAACGAAAAAGGGTCTCAAGAGAAATTCATGACGGACCCGCTCAAATGCTGGCAAATGTGATGATGAGATCGGAATTAATAGAGCGGATTTTCCGTGACCGCGGCACTGAGGACGGTTTCCAAGAAATTAAAAATCTCCGTCAAAATGTGCGAAATGCCCTTTACGAAGTGAGAAGGATTATATATGATTTAAGACCGATGGCCCTTGATGATCTGGGCCTGATTCCAACTTTGAGAAAATATCTATATACAACAGAGGAATATAACGGTAATGTTAAAATACATTTTCAGTGCATCGGTGAAACAGAGGATAGGCGGCTTGCGCCCCAGTTTGAAGTGGCGCTATTCAGGCTCGCACAGGAAGCTGTGTCTAATGCACTAAAGCATTCCGAATCTGAAGAAATTACTGTCAAAGTTGAGATCACAAAGGATTTTGTGATTTTAATGATAAAAGATAACGGCAAAGGGTTTGACCTGAAGGAAGCGAAAGAGAAGAAAAACAAATCATTCGGCTTGCTTGGCATGAAAGAAAGAGTAGATTTATTGGAAGGAACCATGACAATAGATTCGAAAATAGGTCTTGGGACATTTATTATGATCAAGGTTCCGTTATCTCTTTGACTATGATTTGTAAAATAGAGCCAAATGGCTTATTGACCGAATGCTAGCGTATATAGAACAATAATACAAGGAGGCGTGGCTTGTGACTAAAGTAAACATTGTTATTATCGACGACCATCAGTTATTTCGTGAAGGTGTTAAACGGATATTGGATTTTGAACCTACCTTTGAAGTGGTAGCCGAAGGGGACGACGGAGATGAAGCGGCTCGTATTGTCGAGCACTATCATCCTGATGTTGTGATCATGGATATCAATATGCCAAACGTAAATGGTGTGGAAGCTACAAAACAGCTTGTAGAGCTGTATCCTGAATCTAAAGTAATTATTCTATCAATTCACGATGACGAAAATTATGTAACACATGCCCTGAAAACCGGCGCGAGAGGTTATCTGCTGAAAGAGATGGATGCCGATACATTAATTGAAGCGGTTAAAGTAGTTGCCGAGGGAGGTTCTTATCTTCATCCGAAGGTTACTCACAACCTCGTTAACGAATTTCGCCGTCTTGCAACAAGCGGAGTTTCTGCACACCCTCAGCATGAGGTCTACCCTGAAATCCGCAGACCATTACATATCTTAACTAGACGGGAATGTGAAGTGCTGCAGATGCTTGCAGACGGAAAAAGCAACCGCGGTATCGGTGAATCATTGTTTATCAGTGAGAAAACCGTCAAAAACCATGTGAGCAATATCTTGCAGAAAATGAATGTAAACGACCGGACGCAAGCCGTTGTGGTCGCCATTAAAAATGGCTGGGTAGAAATGAGATAGTATAATACGAGACTTGCCTTTTATTAGGCAGGTCTTTTTTTAGTCTGCCGTTTGGCTTACAATAGATTTATTAAGCAATAAGGCAGGTATCGAATCTATGAATATTGCAGTCGTAACAGACAGCACGGCATATATCCCGAAAGAAATGCGTGAACAACATCAAATACATATGATCCCACTCCAGGTTGTGTTTGGTGAAGAAACGTATCGGGAAGAAATCGAATTGGACTGGAGAAGCTTCTATGAGGAAGTAAAGAAACATACTGAGCTTCCCACGACTTCACAGCCGCCAATCGGCGAACTGATCGCTTTGTATGAAGAGCTTGGCAAGTCTTATGATGCGGTTATCAGTATCCATCTTTCCAGCGGAATCAGCGGCACGTTCAGCAGTGCAGCAGCGGCTGACGCAATGGTGGAAAATATTAAAGTGTATCCATTTGACTCAGAGATCAGCTGTTTGGCTCAAGGTTTTTATGCTCTTAAAGCTGCTGAATTAATCAAAAATGGAGCGTCATCACCGGAAGATATCATAAAAGAACTGGAAGAAATGAAAAAAACAGTTCGGGCGTATTTTATGGTAGATGATTTAGCGCACCTTCAGCGGGGCGGACGATTAAGCAGTGCCCAGGCCTTTATTGGGAGTCTTCTAAAGGTAAAGCCTATTCTTCACTTTGACAATAAGGTAATTGTGCCTTTTGAGAAGATTCGCACACGTAAAAAAGCAATTTCACGAATTTATGAGCTTTTAGACGAGGATGCGAGTAAAGGATTGCCTATGCGTGCTGCTGTTATTCACGCTAATCGAGAAGAAGAAGCAGCGAAAATCATTGAGGAGCTTTCTGCAAAATATCCTCATGTTGAATTTTATAACAGTTATTTTGGAGCGGTAATCGGCACTCATTTGGGTGAGGGCGCGCTTGGAATTTGCTGGTGTTTTCAATAACATGAAATCTCCGTTTTAGCAGCGGAGATTTTTTTATATTCATATTTTGACCACTGGACAGAAAATATTCAATCAGCCATACTTTCTCGAAAGGAGGCGGTGCTATGAACATGACTTTCTCAAAAGAATTACAGCAGACGCTTCAAGGCCGTCATTTGCTCAGAACTGAAGTCCCATTTTCCGATGAGCTGATTGAATGGCATATCAAGAACGGTTATATTGGCGCTCAAAACTCAATATCCAAAAATAAACGGGAGTATAGGTGTAATAGGTGCGGCCAAAATGATCAGCGTTATTTTTCTAATTATCACTCATCTGGAAAGAAGCAGCTGTATTGCCGTTCCTGTGTCATGATGGGAAGAGTAAGTGAGGAAGTGCCTTTATATTCATGGAAAGAGGAGGATGAACTCCATTGGAAGCCTATCAAGCTGACTTGGAATGGCGAGCTCTCAAGGGGACAGCAAAAAGCCGCCAATGTCTTAATTGAAGCAATATCCAGAAAAAAAGAACTCCTCATCTGGGCAGTTTGCGGCGCTGGCAAAACTGAGATATTATTCCCCGGTATAGAGTCAGCATTAAATCAAGGACTGCGTGTATGTATTGCGACACCCCGCACCGATGTTGTATTAGAGCTAGCTCCGAGGCTCAAGGCCGCTTTTCAGGGCGCTGACATTGCGGCACTATACGGGAGCAGCGAGGACAAAGGGCGTTTATCTCCTCTTGTGATTTCCACTACACATCAGCTTTTGCGATATAAAGACGCATTCGATGTTATCATCGTTGATGAAGTTGATGCTTTTCCGTATTCCGCTGATCAAACTCTTCAATTCGCTGTTCAAAAAGCCAAAAAGAAAATCAGCACGCTGGTTTATTTAAGTGCAACACCTTCTAAAGAACTAAAAAGAAAAACAATGAACGGACAGCTGCATTCAATTCGCATTCCAGCAAGACACCACCAGAAACCTCTTCCAGAACCGCGTTTTCTATGGTGCGGAAACTGGAAAAAGAAATTAACCCGAAATAAAATCCCGCCAGCGGTAAAAAGATGGATAGAGTTTCATGTGAAAGAAGGGAGGCCTGTGTTTTTATTTGTTCCCTCCGTTTCTGTTTTAGAAAAGGCAGCGGCCTGCTTTAAAGATATTCATTGCCGAACGGCGTCTGTTCATGCGGAAGATAAGGACAGAAAAGAAAAAGTACAGCAATTCAGAGATGGTCAGCTTGATCTTTTAATCACAACAACAATATTAGAAAGAGGCGTTACGGTTCATAAGGTGCAAACAGGGATATTAGGGGCGGAATCACCTATCTTTACGGAAAGCGCACTTGTGCAAATCGCAGGAAGAACCGGCCGGCATAAAGAATACGCGGACGGCGATGTTACTTTCTTTCATTACGGAAAAACAAAGAGCATGCTGGATGCAAGAAAGCATATAAAAGAAATGAATGCTTTGGCGGAAAAAAATGAAAGAACAGACTAGCCATTATTTGAAAACATGGTACAGTATACTCATATAACTGATGATGAGGGGCTGTAAAAATGCTTGTCAATTCCAAAGAAATCATAATGAAAGAACTGCTCGACCGATATATGGACCAGCTTCATATGACTTGCACTTGCCAAGTATGCAAAAACGATGTATTGGCACTTTCTTTAAATCAAGTAAGACCATCTTATGTTACTGATCTTAAAAAGATCGCATATACGAAAGCTGAGCTGGTAGATAAACAAAAAAATACGGCTATGCTTGTGATTTTGGCTGAATCTGCTGCAGCGGTTTCAGATAGTCCAAACGATTTATGCCAAAAGAAGCAGGAGGGGGAATTCATAAACTGATCTGTCTATTATGTGATACGCCATTTTCTCAACCTGTTACATGGAGAGCTCTTTTTTTATTAAAGCTTGAAGAAAAGGTCTGTCATTCCTGCAGAAGCAAATTTAAAAAAATCACAGGGCATATCTGCCCGCTATGCGGCAAGCCTCAATCCATTCATGAGCTATGCAAGGATTGCGAGACGTGGAAATTAAGGATGAATGACAGCTTGCTGCTGCGCCAAAACCGTTCAGTTTACACATATAATGATATGATGAAAGAAACACTCTCCCGTTTTAAATTTAGAGGAGATGCAGAAATCATAAATGCATTTAAAAGTGATTTCTCTTCAACCTTCTCAAAGGTTTACCCCGATAACCATGTTGTTCTCGTTCCTATTCCGCTGAGCAAGGAACGGGAAAAGGAGCGTGGGTTTAATCAGGCACAGCTCCTCGCAGAATGCTTAGACCGTCCTATCCGCCATGCCCTCTTCCGCTTGAATAATGAGAAACAGTCTAAGAAAACGAAAGCAGAACGCCTGCTTTCAGAGCATATTTTTGATACAAAAAACAATTCAGTCGAAGGTATGAATATCATTTTAATAGACGATCTTTATACAACAGGCGCTACTTTGCATTTTGCAGCCCGCTGTTTATTAGAGAAGGGGAAAGCCGGTTCTGTGGCATCTTTTACCTTGATCAGAAGCTAAATGATTCTGTTTTTCTGCCGATATAATCACTAGAAATTAACAGGTATATTATCGAATAAGGAGAAAAAAAGATGGGAGAACTGGCGAATTGCCCAAAATGCAATGCTTTATTTTTTAAAACAAAGCTGCAAACTGTATGTCAGGCGTGTATTAAGGAAGAAGAAAAATCATTTGAGACTGTATATAAGTTTTTAAGAAAACAGGAAAATCGGAAATCAACTTTGGACCGCATAACAGAGGAAACAGGTGTAGAAGAAGAGCTGATATTGAAATTCATCAGGCAGAAACGGATTCAAATCACTCATCTTCCTAATTTGGCATACCCATGTGAGAGGTGCGGGACATCGATTCGAGAAGGCAAGTTCTGTAAGGCTTGCCAGTCAGATATAAAGGCTCAAATGGATCATTTGGACCATGAAGATGCACTGAAAACCGAGAGGGAAAATAGTAAAAAAGACACGTACTATGCCTATAATACCAAAAACAGCTGATTCCCTAAACTAACTGAAACCGCAGTCGATAAAAGGGTTAGATTGTTTAAAGACTGCAACGGAAAGCGAGAGGAATCCTATGAAAATCAATCAATTTGGAACACAATCCGTTAATCCATACCAAAAAAAATATGAAAAGCAAGCGGTGCAAAAAAATGCTGCACAGCCCCAAGATAAAATTGAGATTTCATCACAGGCTAAAGAAATGCAACATGCATCTGATGCAGTCACTGGTTCGCGCCAGGAAAAAATTGCGCAGCTTAAAGCGCAAATTGAAAACGGGTCATACAAAGTAGACGCTAATCATATAGCGAAAAATATTGTTAACTTTTATAAAAAGCAATAAAAAGGAGAAAGCCCATGTCAGCAAAGCCAATTATTGACCAATTGAAGCGACTTTGCGTTCTTCATGAGCACCTGCTCACGCTGTCTCAGGAAAAGACGGAAGCGCTCAAGGCCGGCAAAACGAAAGAGCTTTCTAACATTTTGACAAAAGAGCAAAAATATATACAAGCAATCGGACAGACAGAAGATGACCGGATCAAAGCAACTTCCGCTTTTCTCGGATACAGTGAAAACAACACCATTTCCGCATGTATCGCCAAAACTTCAGGCAGTGAAAAGGAAGAGCTGGAACAACTATATGAGTCTCTTTCTAACGCTATCGGACGTCTGAAGGAAGTGAATGAGATGAATAGGCAGCTCACAAGAGATGCGCTGCAATTCATTTCAATTTCGTACGATATGCTGGTTCCTAAGGAAAATAACTTCAATTACAGCAAATCAATTAAAGCTGAGCTTCCGAAGAGCAGCCGAATGAAGCTATTTGATTCAAAAGCTTAGCAGAAAGGAATTCAGAACATGACATCTACCTTTATGGGGCTTGAAACTGCAAGGCGGGCGTTAAGCGCTCAGCAAGCAGCGTTAAGCACTACTGCAAATAACGTGGCAAATGCCAATACAGACGGTTATACAAGACAGCGGGTCTCATTGGAAGCAACTGACTATTTTCCTGCTGTATCAAAAAACGCAGAAAAAACCGCGGGACAAATGGGAACGGGCGTTCAAGGCAAGTCAGTTGAGAGAATAAGAGATATCTTTCTTGACTACCAATACCGCCTTCAAAACAACAGTGCCGGTTACTACGACACTAAGGCCAAAGCTTTGTCCCAGATGGAAGGCATCTTAAATGAGATGGATGAAAGCGGCTTAAACAGTGTGCTCAATTCATTTTGGAATTCCCTTCAGGAGTTATCAAACAATACAAACGAAGACAGCGCGCGTTCTGTTGTTGCTGAAAAAGGAAAAGCTTTAGCAGAAACGTTTAATTACCTTTCTGAATCACTTACAAATGTTCAATCGAACTTAAAAGCGGAGCTAGATACTACTGTATTAGATGTCAATTCTCTGCTTTCTCAATTAAACAGCTTAAATAAGCAAATTGCGCAAGTAGAGCCAGTCGGGCTTCTTCCGAATGGTTTATATGACCAGCGAGATGTGCTGATCGATAAATTATCCTCAATGGTTGATATCAAACTCAGCTATAACAAATCAGGCGGGAATGCACTTGCTTCTGCTGAAGGAACTGTATCAATTGAAATAATTGATAAAAATAAACAGTCGCTGGGAACTGTTTTGGACGGTAAAAATTACGAGGTTTCAGAACTTGCAGCCAATTATGATAATGAAACTGGTTTAGTATCAAGTGTTTCAATCGGAGGCGCTGCTGTACAGGCTGGGTCATTCAGCAGTAAAGGGTCTCTTTTAGGATTTATAGAATCTTACGGATATGTAACAGCAGGCGGCGAAGTAAAGGGCGCATACCCGGATATGCTTTCTGACCTTGATAATATGGCGCTTGAATTCGCTAAAGCTTTCAATGAGGTTCACAAAAATGGTTTGACCAAAAGCGGTGAGCAAGGCGGAGACTTTTTTGATTTTACCGGAGGCGAATCTGAGCCGGCAAAAGGAGCAGCGGGCAAGATTAAAATTGCTGACAGCATATTAGATTCAAAAGGCGCGAACATTGCTTTCTCACTAACTGGCGCAGCCAATGACAATGCAAATGCAACAAAGCTAGCGAATGTTTTAACTGGCGATATTACCATTAATGGCACAAAAACAAGTGTGCTGGATTACTATGCGGGACTGATTGGCGAGCTTGGAATTAAAGCGCAAGAAGCGAATCGGCTCGCGTCTAATACTGAAACACAGCTTAACGACGCCGACATCAACCGTCAGCAAATGAGCGCAGTTTCTTTAGACGAAGAAATGACGAATATGATTCAATTCCAACACGCATACAATGCTGCTGCGAGGATGGTGACTTTACAAGACGAAATCCTTGATAAAGTGATTAACGGCATGGGTGTCGGAGGAAGGTAGGTAGATCAAATGAGAGTAACACAGGGCATGATTCAGCAAAACTCATTGAGATATATCGGTTCAAGCTACTCGAAGCTGGATAAACTTCAATCACAGATTTCTTCAGGGAAAAAAATCTCAAAAGCATCCGATGACCCTGTCGTAGCTATGAAAGGCCTAAAATACCATACGCAATTATCCCAGGTTCAGCAATACCAAAGTAATGCTTCTCAAGCTTTTACCTGGCTTGAAAACACAGAAACGAATATTACTGAAGGAATTGACATTTTAACGAAAGTCAAAGACTTGGCTATTCAGGCTAAAAATGACACAAATGGTGAAGATGAGCGGCAAGCGATAGGCGTAGAAGTAAAGCAGTTAAAGGAACAGCTTTTAAAAATTGCGAATACACAAGTAAACGGCAGATATATCTTTAACGGAACGAATTCAGACACGCCTCCGGTTACTGATAACGGAGACGGAACTTATACCATTTCCGATACTGCTGATGTTGTGGTCAATATATCAAATAATATGAATTTAAAAGTGAATTCAGATCCAAAGTCAGCTTTTGGGGGCACGTCTGAAAGCGGACAGAATGTATTTGAAATGCTTGACTCATTTGAGCAAGCACTTAGTACGGGTTCAATCGATGGCATGGACAATGTTTTAGAGGATATTGATCAATTTTCTAACGGCATGAGTGCTGAACGCTCTGATCTCGGAGCTAGATATAATCGTCTTGAACTGATTAATACTAGGCTTTCAGCTCAAGAAGAAACAGCAACAAAAGTGTTGTCTGATAATGAAGATGTAGAACTGGAAAAAGTAATAACAGAATTTATTGCGCAGCAAAGCGTGCATAGGGCTACCCTTGCTGTAAATGCGCAAATTGTTCAGCCTACATTGATTGACTTTTTAAAGTAAGCGGCTCTCAGGAGTTCGCTTTTTTTATAGTTTAGGAGGTAGAATGATGCAAATTCCCAGATTGATTATGCACAGTGTTCAAGGGAAAATTGGTTTAACGACGACGCCCGCCACCTTAAAAATGGAGCAGCCGCAAGCCGATCTCGAAATTGAACAGCCAAGCGCGGAAATGGAAATATCGGTTACGTCTGGAAAACTCACGATTGACCAAACGCAAGCATGGGAAGAATTAGACAGAAAGCATGTTTTCAAAAGAATTGAAGAAGCCGCACAACAAGGGCAGGAGGATGTAATGGCGGGAATAGCTCGAACTGTAGAAGAAGGAGAGGAGCTTATGAGAATTGAAAACAAAGGGAATCCAATTGCTTCACAAGCAAAGAGGAACTCTGAAATGCAACAAATTCAATTAGGCGAACATTATGTCCCGTCTCTTTCAAGAGTGAAAATCCAATATACCCCGTCACAGCTTGATATTCAGATTACGCCTCAAAAGCCTGTCATTCAGGCTGAACCGAATAAGCCAATTGTGGATTATACGCCGGGGAACGTTAAGGTTGACATGCTGCAATACCCTGATTTAAAAATAGATGTAGAATACCCGAAAGAATCATTCGAAAAGTAAACAGAAAAGGATCGTGAACAATGATCATTCAAACGAAGTACCATGGCCAAATGAACGTAAAAGAAGAACAAATTATTCTTTTTGAAAGCGGGATTCCAGGCTTTTTAGAAGAAAAACAGTTCGTTATTCTTCCGCTGTCAGAAGACTCTCCATTTGTGGCGCTGCAGTCCGTCACTTCAGAAAATCTTGCGTTCATCGTTGTCAGTCCGTTCATCTTTTTTAAGAACTATGAATTTGACCTTGATGCATCAACCGCCGAACTTTTGGCTATTGATAACATTGAAGACGTGGAAGTCATGGCCATATTGACCATGGCTGAGCCGTTCGAAAAATCGACTGCCAATTTATTGGCTCCCATTATTGTGAACCGCAAGAACATGAAGGCTAAGCAAGTCGTTTTACACGACTCCTCATATACGACAAAGCATCCGATTGGAGGAGAATCATGCTAGTTTTATCGCGGAAAATAAACGAAGCGATTCAAATAGGTGCTGATATTGAAGTGAAAGTCATTTCGATTGAAGGTGATCAAGTGAAGCTGGGAATTGAAGCCCCAAAGCATATTGATATTCACCGAAAAGAAATATACTTAACCATTCAGGAAGAAAACAACCGCGCGGCAGCGTTATCCAGCGATGTCATCTCCGCATTATCCTCACAAAAAAAGTGAGGATTTTTTTATTTTTCTATTAACAAAATCAGAGACAATCCGATATTAATGATGTAGCCGGGAGGAGACGCAAAAGACTCCGCCAGTTATAAAAAATGAGGCACAAGGACGTGCCAAAAACATATTCAGGGAGGAACAAAACAATGAGAATTAACCACAATATCGCAGCGCTTAACACACTGAACCGTTTGTCTTCAAACAACGGTGCGAGCCAAAAGAACATGGAGAAACTTTCTTCAGGTCTTCGTATTAACCGTGCTGGAGATGACGCAGCAGGTCTTGCGATCTCTGAAAAAATGAGAGGACAAATCAGAGGTTTAGAAATGGCTTCTAAAAACTCTCAAGACGGAATCTCTCTTATCCAAACAGCTGAGGGTGCATTAACCGAAACTCACTCAATCCTTCAACGTGTTCGTGAACTAGTTGTTCAAGCAGGAAACACGGGTACTCAAGATGGTACTGATCTTCAAGCGATCCAAGACGAAATTGACTCTCTAGTTGAGGAAATTGGTGGAGGAACTAACGCTAACGGTATCTCTGACCGTACCGAGTTTAACGGAAAAAGTCTTCTTAACGGAGATTTCAGCTCTGCAAGCGGAAATAAATTAACTTTCCAAATTGGTGCTAACGGAGGACAACAGCTTTCTGTTAATATCGAAAGCATGGCTGCTACAGCTATCGGTGCTGTAGATGGTACAGGTGCTCTTGTAGCAGGAGAAGCAGTTTCTGACATTGATGTAACTCAATTTGCTACTAACGATGCTACTGTTGCAACTGTAGGATTCAATGCTCAGTTAAAAATTGTTGATGATGCGATCAATACAGTTTCAAAACAACGCTCTGAATTAGGTGCGGTACAAAACCGTCTTGAGCACACAATCAACAACTTGAGCGCTTCTGGTGAAAACTTGACAGCTGCTGAGTCTCGTATCCGTGACGTTGACATGGCGAAAGAAATGAGCGAGTTCACAAAGAACAACATTCTTTCTCAAGCTTCTCAAGCAATGCTTGCTCAAGCGAACCAACAGCCGCAAAACGTACTTCAATTATTACGTTAATTTTAAAAGGACCTTGGCATTGCCGGGTCCTTTTTTTATATGTTTAACTCCGAATGATTCCCCTGCTATATATCCCTAACTCATGATATAATAATCGGATTGCCCGCTAGCTTGATAAAAGTATATCTAAATAAGAAATCTAAAACGGATGAGTTTTTTTCCAAAAATATGTGTAATCTTCTCTCTACTCAGTCGATATAAACGGTAGATTGGGACATAGGGGATGATCAATTGAACATTGAAAGGCTCACTACGTTACAACCTGTTTGGGATCGTTATGATACTCAAATACATAATCAAAAAGATCATGAGAGTGAGGTTCCTGTTCAGCAAGTTTCATATACCAATCTCTCTGAAATGGTAGGGGAAATGAACAAGCTTTTGGAACCTTCGCAAGTTCACCTGAAGTTTGAGCTTCACGAAGAGTTAAATGAATACTATGTAAAGGTAATAGAGGACTCTACAAATGAAGTCATCCGCGAAATTCCGCCAAAACAGTGGCTTGATTTTTATGCGGCTATGACTGAATTTCTTGGGTTGTTTGTAGATGAAAAAAAGTAGATGAGGAGTGTTTGAAATGGTCATGAGAATAACAGGTTTGGCGTCAGGAATGGATATAGATGATATCGTCTCAAAGCTGATGCAGACAGAAAGAGCGCCGCTTGACAGGCTGACGCAAAAAAAGCAGACGCTTGAATGGCAGCGTGACAGCTATCGGGAAGTAAATACTAAAATAAAAGAATTGCAAGATTATATGTCTAAAAATACGCTGACATATCCGAGTACGTATCAGAGCAAAACTGTGACTAGCTCAAACGAGTCTGTGTTAACTGCTACAGGAAGTTCAACTGCGCCAAATGCGTCTTCTACTGTTGAAGTAGCGAGCTTGGCAACTTCAGCAACGTATAAGGCCGATAATTATGCGGGATACACTCAAGGTGACTATAATTTGGCATTTAATGTTGTTGCGCCTGGCGAAACAACGGCAAAAACCGTCAACATCAGTGTGACGAGTGCTGATACGATTGATAATGTGATATCTAAAATTAACAAATCTGATCTTGGAGTATCAGCCTTTAAAGATAAAATTTGGAATGGTACCGAGTATGTAGAAACGATTGCGTTTTCTTCTAAAGCAACAGGCGCAGGAGGCAGCATACAGGCAGCAGACTCAGCTACAGCCGACTTTATGTCCGGCCAGCTTGGTTTTTCTTTAGACGCTGATAATAAGCTCATTGCATACAAAGAAGGAACAAATGCAAAAGTCACAATCGATGGCTTTGAAATGGAGAAGCTGTCAAACAACTTTACGGTTAACGGAGTTACCTACTCGCTCAAAAATACAACAGCAACCACAGGCCCTGTTACTACATCTGTTTCTACTGATGTGGACGGGATTTATAACCAAATTAAAGAGTTTGTAGATAAATACAATGAATTGGTTGACAGCTTGAATGAAAAGCTGCACGAAGAAAAATACAGAGACTATACTCCGTTGACGAGTGAACAAAAAGAAGCAATGTCCGATAAAGAAGTCGAACTCTGGGAAGAGAAGGCAAAAAGCGGTTTACTGAGAAATGATACCAGTATAAGCACGGGTACGAACCAAATGAGAACCGATTTTTATTCTCAAGTAACGGCTGATGGAAAAACGCATCAATTGACTGAGTTTGGCATCACCACTTCAAGCACTTATCAATTGCGGGGACATTTAGAGATTGATGAAAAAAAACTAAAGGCAAAAATACAAGAAGATCCGCAAAGTGTTGCCGCTTTATTTACAAACGGGACGAACAGCAGCCCTTATAGTGAAAAAGGAATTATGAAACGTATCGGTGACACACTGAAAAGCACAGTGAAAAGCATTGAAGCAAAAGCCGGTAACTCGACAATGGGCACCACTGACTACTCAATCGGTAAAAATTTAAATACAATCAGCACGAATATTATTAAAATGCAGGACCGATTGAATACCATTGAAACCCGCTACTATAAAAAATTTAGTGCAATGGATTCTGCGATTCAAAAAATGAATGAACAAGCGTCCTATTTATCACAGCTTCTTGTACAATAAAAGTAATTTGGAGGATGACACATGGCGATCCAAAATCCTTATACAGCTTATCAGCAAAATTCAGTGAATACCGCTACACCCGGTGAACTGACGCTAATGCTGTATAATGGCTGTTTGAAATTTATAAGACTTGCATCCCAGGCTATCGAGAATGATGATATGGAACGTAAAAATGAGAATCTGATTAAAGCGCAAAATATCATACAGGAATTAAATTTCACACTGAACCGTAACATCGAGCTTTCCAATTCCATGGGCGCGATGTACGACTATATGTATCGTAGATTGGTGCAGGCAAATATCAATAGTGATATGAGCATGCTGGCTGAGGTTGAAGGCTATGTAACAGATTTTCGCGATGCATGGAAACAAGCCATTCAAAGTGAACGGAAGGACCGGCACGGATCAGGCGGAATGGCATGAACAACATAGATCGACTATACACTGAGACGAAGAGTATGCTGTCACACATACAAGATACACCGGAAAGCGATGAACTTTTAACGGAAATCGAAGACTTTGTGGCTAAACGGGCAGAACTTATTCAGGAGATCTCTCCGCCGCTTTCAGAAGAAGAACGGAAGCAGATGAAACTGATTCTGACATGGGATCAGCTTATTGTGAATGAAATGGGAAGACTTAAGCAGTCGATCGCAGACGAGCTCCAGCAAGTGAAAAGAAAACGGACGATGCATACGACGTATTTAAATCCTTATAACAACATCACGATAGACGGCAGATATTATGACAAGCGTAAATAGGTGAGTGCCGTGAAGAGCATTGAAGATTATACGCTTTTATCAGCTTATTATCATCTTCTTTTTACCATTGAAGAAGGGCTGTGTTATTTGATAGAGGCTGAACAGAATTTATCAAAAACAGAAGGGGATCGGATCTACCAAGATCTGATCCAAGCCTTTTTTTATTTGGATTCATCACATTCAACCCTTCTTTTTATTATGAATACGGGATGTGCTGAATGTAGTATTAAAGCATTTGACGAAATTTTTGCGGAGTTTGACCAATTGGTTTCTTTCTCTTTTCCCTCTCATGAGTTTTTCGAGTATTTAAAAGAACATTTTCTGATTCACTATAGACAATGGATGCTGTCCATTCATCAATGTATGGAGCCCTTTGTCATCAATTAATTTAGGCGAGGGTGAGGTATTTGTTTCTTATAATCAGCATATACATATACCTCAAAACCGCCCATAACAGCAGCATATAAAACATCATTCGACAAAGTTCACTGAATTTTCACAAAAAAGTTACGTTTGGGCAGGGATTGTGAAGGGTAAAGGAGAAATAGATACATATCCTTAATAAAAGGGAGGCGTTCTTTGATGAACTATAACATCAGAGGAGAAAATATTGAAGTGACACCCGCGTTAAAGGATCATGTCGAGAAGAAAATCGGCAAGCTGGAGCGTTATTTTGACCATAGCGTGAATGCCGATGTGAACGTCAACTTGAAGTTTTACAATGACAAGGAGTCTAAAGTTGAGGTTACGATTCCGATGATAGATCTGGCGCTTCGGTCTGAGGTGCATAACGAGGATATGTACAACGCAATTGATCTCGCAACAAACAAACTGGAACGTCAAATCCGTAAGCATAAAACGAAAGTAAACCGCAAATTCCGTGAGCAGGGCTCTCCAAAATATCTATTAGCGAATGGTCTCGGCTCTGATACAGATATCGCGGTTCAGGATGAAATAGAAGACGAGGATAGCTTGGACATTGTCCGTCAGAAACGATTTAATTTAAAACCGATGGACAGTGAAGAAGCAATCTTGCAAATGAATATGCTTGGCCACAATTTCTTTGTTTTCACCAATGCGGAAACAAACCTTACAAATGTTGTATACCGCAGAAATGATGGGAAATATGGCTTGATTGAACCGACTGAATAATGAAGAGCAACCTTCCGTGATCGACACGGAAGGTTTTTGTTTTTTCTTATTTGCAAATTCTTTGGAAATAACCCAAGGTATGATATGATAATGAGAGGTATACATGGGCTAGTAAATTATTTATACATGCCTGCACATCAGGCATGTGAAGATAGAGGAGCGTTATAAATGCTTGGAATTTTAAATAAAATGTTTGATCCAACAAAACGTACGCTGAACAGATACGAAAAAGTAGCTAACGATATTGATGCGATTCGCGGAGACTATGAAAATCTCTCTGACGATGCACTGAAACATAAAACGATTGAATTTAAAGAGCGCCTTGAAAAAGGGGAGACAACCGATGATCTTCTTGTTGAAGCATTCGCCGTTGTTCGGGAAGCTTCACGCCGCGTAACCGGCATGTTTCCGTTCAAAGTCCAGCTCATGGGGGGCGTAGCGCTTCATGACGGAAATATCGCGGAAATGAAAACAGGGGAAGGGAAAACGTTAACGTCTACTCTGCCTGTTTATTTAAACGCGTTAACAGGAAAAGGCGTTCACATCGTGACTGTCAACGAATACTTGGCGAGCCGTGATGCTGAGCAAATGGGGAAAATTTTCGAGTTTCTCGGTTTGACTGTCGGCTTGAATTTAAACTCATTGTCAAAAGACGAAAAGCGGGAAGCTTATGCCGCGGACATTACTTACTCCACAAACAACGAGCTTGGCTTCGACTATTTGCGTGACAATATGGTTCTTTATAAAGAGCAGATGGTTCAGCGCCCGCTTCATTTTGCGGTAATAGATGAAGTTGACTCTATTTTAATTGATGAAGCAAGAACGCCGCTTATCATTTCTGGACAAGCTGCAAAATCCACTAAGCTGTACGTACAGGCAAATGCTTTTGTCCGCACATTAAAAGCAGAGAAGGATTATACGTTTGATATCAAAACAAAGGGTGTACAGCTGACTGAGGAAGGAATGACGAAAGCGGAAAAAGCGTTCGGCATTGATAACCTGTTTGATGTGAAGCATGTCGCGCTCAACCACCATATCAACCAGTCCCTAAAAGCACACGCTGCGATGCAGAAGGACGTTGACTACGTTGTAGAAGACGGACAGGTTGTTATTGTTGATTCGTTTACGGGACGCCTGATGAAAGGCCGCCGCTACAGCGAAGGCCTTCACCAAGCGATTGAAGCGAAGGAAGGGCTTGAGATTCAGAACGAAAGCATGACCTTGGCGACAATTACGTTCCAAAACTACTTCCGCATGTATGAAAAACTTGCCGGTATGACAGGTACGGCTAAGACAGAGGAAGAGGAATTCCGCAACATCTATAACATGCAGGTTGTCACGATCCCTACTAACAAGCCTGTTATCCGTGACGACCGTCCGGATTTAATTTACCGTTCGATGGAAGGGAAGTTTAAGGCCGTTGCGGAGGATGTCGCACAGCGTTACATGACGGGACAGCCTGTTCTTGTCGGTACGGTTGCGGTTGAAACATCTGAACTGATTTCTAAGCTGCTCAAAAACAAAGGGATTCCGCATCAAGTGTTAAACGCCAAAAACCATGAACGTGAAGCGCAGATTATTGAAGAGGCCGGCCAAAAAGGAGCAATTACGATTGCGACAAACATGGCGGGACGCGGTACGGACATTAAGCTTGGCGAAGGCGTAAAAGAACTTGGCGGTCTTGCTGTTGTCGGAACGGAACGACATGAATCACGCCGGATCGACAATCAGCTGCGGGGGCGTTCTGGACGTCAGGGAGACCCGGGGATTACCCAATTTTATCTTTCTATGGAAGATGAATTGATGCGCAGATTCGGAGCTGAGCGGACAATGGCGATGCTTGACCGCTTCGGTATGGACGACTCTACTCCAATTCAAAGCAAAATGGTATCCCGCGCGGTTGAATCGTCTCAAAAACGCGTCGAAGGCAATAACTTCGATTCACGTAAACAGCTCCTGCAATATGATGACGTTCTCCGCCAGCAGCGTGAGGTCATTTATAAGCAGCGCTTTGAAGTCATTGATTCTGAAAACTTGCGTGAAATCGTTGAGAATATGATCAAGTCTTCTCTTGAACGTGCTATTGCAGCTTATACGCCAAGAGAAGAGCTTCCTGAGGAGTGGAAGCTTGACGGTCTTGTTGAGCTTGTCAACACGACTTATCTTGATGAAGGCAAGCTTGAGAAAAGCGACATCTTCGGCAAAGAGCCGGATGAAATGCATGAGCTCATTATGGATCGCATCATGACCAAATATAATGAAAAAGAAGAGGACTTCGGCGAAGAGCAAATGCGTGAATTCGAAAAAGTCATCGTCCTTCGCGCCGTTGATTCAAAATGGATGGATCACATCGACGCAATGGATCAGCTTCGCCAAGGGATTCACCTTCGAGCTTACGCGCAGACAAATCCGCTTCGTGAGTATCAAATGGAAGGCTTTGCGATGTTTGAGAATATGATTGAATCGATCGAGGACGAGGTCGCAAAATTTGTGATGAAAGCTGAGATTGAAAACAATCTGGAGCGTGAAGAGGTTGTACAGGGCCAGACAACGGCTCATCAGCAGCAAGAAGGCGACGACAGCAAAAAAGCAAAAAAAGCACCGGTTCGCAAAGTGGTTGATATCGGCCGAAATGCCCCATGCCACTGCGGAAGCGGAAAAAAATATAAAAATTGCTGCGGCCGGGCTGAGTAATTCGATCGGGCAAGGTTATTGACCGCGGCGCCTGCAGGCGCCCGCGGATCTTTTAATGAGGTGAATGGAATGGAATTATCAGAAATCAGAGCAGAGCTCGAAAATATGGCTTCTCGTTTAGCGGACTTTAGGGGGTCTCTTTGACCTCGAATCAAAGGAGGCCCGCATTGCTGAGCTAGATGAACAAATGTCTGATCCGGAATTCTGGAATGATCAGCAGAAAGCTCAAACGGTCATAAATGAAGCAAACGGTATAAAGGATTATGTCAATTCGTATAAAAAACTGAGTGAATCCCATGAAGAATTGCAAATGACCCACGATCTTTTAAAAGAAGAGCCTGACACTGACCTCCAGCTTGAACTTGAAAAAGAACTAAAATCGCTAACAAAAGAGTTTAATGAGTTTGAGCTTCAGCTTCTTCTCAGTGAGCCGTATGATAAAAATAACGCGATTTTAGAACTGCACCCTGGTGCTGGCGGTACAGAGTCACAGGACTGGGGCTCTATGCTTCTTAGAATGTATACCAGATGGGGAGAACGCCGCGGCTTTAAGGTGGAAACACTCGATTACCTTCCAGGAGATGAGGCGGGAATTAAATCAGTGACTTTACTGATTAAAGGACACAACGCTTACGGTTATCTCAAAGCGGAAAAAGGTGTCCATCGTCTCGTGCGGATTTCGCCGTTTGATTCATCAGGCCGCCGGCACACGTCTTTCGTTTCGTGTGAAGTGATGCCTGAATTTAACGATGAGATTGATATTGATATCCGTACGGAGGATATTAAAGTTGATACGTATCGCGCAAGCGGAGCGGGCGGACAGCACGTCAATACGACGGATTCAGCCGTTCGGATTACGCACTTGCCGACGAATGTGGTTGTGACGTGCCAAACAGAGCGCTCACAAATTAAAAACCGTGAAAGAGCCATGAAAATGCTGAAAGCCAAATTGTATCAGCGCAGAATTGAAGAACAGCAGGCTGAGCTGGATGAAATTCGCGGTGAACAAAAAGAAATCGGCTGGGGCAGCCAAATCCGCTCTTACGTATTCCATCCGTATTCCATGGTGAAAGACCATCGCACCAATACAGAAATGGGGAACGTTCAAGCGGTAATGGACGGAGACATTGATACATTTATCGATGCCTACCTGCGTTCTAAGCTTTCATAAAGCAGAAAAACACGCCTGATGTATGCAGGTGTGTTTTTTATTGCTTCATATCCTTGATTTCACTGCTGCTTTAGCATATTACCACTGCGTTTGGGTGTTATTTACATCTGATCAGGGAAGGATTAAAATGCTATCGGAGAGCATTGGAAGAAACGGAGGATATGCAATGGATTTACGGAATCAAACACTTCGGGTTTTGCGGGATTATGTATATATACTGATAGGAGCAGCGATTACAGCCGTGTCCTTTAATGTATTTTTGCTTCCAAACAAAATTGCCGCCGGCGGTGTCAGTGGAATCAGCACGATTTTGCAGTCATATGGTTTTGAAGCAGCATATGTACAATGGGTGATTAATATCCCTTTATTTATTGCGGGTGTCATTTTGTTAGGCGGAAAGTTTGGGCTTAAAACGCTTGCGGGTTCTGTTTTTTTGCCGCTTGTTGTGTTTTTGACAAGAGATATTCAGCCCGCCACCCATCATGAGCTCCTAGCGGCGATCTTTGGCGGTGTCGGCATCGGTGTCGGAATTGGCATTGTATACTTAGGCAAAGGCTCAACGGGAGGAACGGCCTTGGCTGCACAGATCATTCATAAGTACTCCGGGCTGTCATTGGGGACGTGTCTCGCAATCATTGACGGACTGATTGTCGTTACGGCTATGATCGTATTTAATATTGAGCAAGGCTTATATGCTATGCTTGGCGTCTTTGTGTCCAGCAAAACGATTGATGTCGTTCAAGTCGGCTTTAATCGATCAAAAATGGCGCTCATTATTACAAAGCAGGAGCAGGCAGTCAAGGAAGCCGTTTTACAGAAGATTGACAGAGGCGTGACGAAAATTTCCGCGGTCGGGGGGTATACTGACGATGACCGCCCGATTTTAATGTGCGTGGTTGGGCAAGCGGAATTCACCAAATTGAAACAAATCGTCAAACAGATTGATGAGTCTGCTTTTGTGATCGTAGCAGACGCGAGCGAGGTGCTGGGCGAGGGTTTCAAACGCGCTTAAACGGGGTTATAATATGGGAGAGATCGTAAAGGAGTTGTGCTTCTCAATATGAAATCAAAGTTATCGATATTAATGCTTGGATTTGCGCTTTCTGTTCTGTTGGCTGCCTGCGGTTCAAACGATGCAAAAGAAGAAGAGAAGACAGACACCGGCAGCAAGACTGAAGCCTCTGCATCTGAAGGGGAAGAATTATATCAGCAAAGCTGTGTAGGCTGCCATGGCAAGGATTTAGAAGGTATGTCAGGGCCTAATCTCCAAGAGGTCGGAGGCAAATACGACGAAGACAAAATTGAAAACATTATTAAAAACGGGCGCGGCAATATGCCGAAGGGGCTTGTAGACGATAAGGAAGCCGCCGTTATCGCCAAATGGCTGTCAGAAAAAAAGTAAGATGAGAAAATCTTTGCCTCAGTACAGGCAAGGATTTTTTTATGCCATGACAATATGAATGAAAAGAAACTGTAATAGTATTATGTCTAAATTTGACGTATAATGAAGTGTGTTGTGAAAAATGAAACTTTCAGATTTTTCGTCTTTTTGCAAATGAATAAGTCATAAATTATCGAATGCATTCGAAGAGTATGACCGTGTGATAGATAAAATGATATAAAAGATTAGGTGATTTCATGATAGAGATGAAGGAAGTATACAAAGCCTATCCGAACGGCGTAAAAGCGCTCAATGGGATTTCAGTAGCCATTCATCCCGGCGAATTTGTTTATGTTGTCGGTCCGAGCGGAGCGGGTAAATCTACTTTTATTAAAATGATATACAGAGAAGAAAAACCGACAAAAGGACAAATTTTAATCAATCATAAAGACCTCGCTGCAATTAAAGAAAAAGAGATTCCTTTCGTGCGCCGTAAAATAGGCGTTGTCTTCCAGGATTTCAAGCTTCTGTCGAAACTTACTGTTTTTGAGAATGTGGCATTTGCCCTTGAAGTGATTGGAGAACAGCCGTCTGTTATTAAGAAACGTGTCCTCGAAGTGCTTGATCTTGTTCAGCTGAAGCATAAAGCAAGACAATTCCCTGACACGCTTTCAGGCGGGGAACAGCAGCGTGTTTCTATTGCCAGATCAATTGTGAACAATCCCGATGTTGTCATTGCTGATGAACCTACAGGAAACCTTGATCCGGATACGTCCTGGGAAGTTATGAAGACGCTGGAAGAGATCAACAACCGCGGGACGACAGTCGTGATGGCGACACATAATAAAGAAATCGTAAACACCATTAAGAAACGTGTCATCGCAATCGAAGATGGTATCATTGTGCGTGATGAGTCAAGAGGGGAGTATGGTTCATATGATTAAAATTCTCGGGCGCCACTTGCGTGAGAGTTTTAAATCTCTCGGGAGAAACACGTGGATGACGTTTGCATCCATTAGTGCTGTAACCGTTACGCTGATTTTAGTCGGCGTGTTTTTAGTGATTATGCTGAATTTGAATAACATGGCTTCGAATGCTGAAAAACAAGTCGAAATCAAAGTTTTGGTTGATTTGACTGCAGATCAAAAGGCACAGGACAAGCTGCAGAACGATATTAAGGATTTAAAGGGCATTCAGAGTGTCACTTTTTCATCAAAAGAAAAAGAGCTTGACCAGCTGGTTGACAGCTTTGGCGACAGCGGAGAATCCCTGACCATGCAGGATCAGGAAAACCCGCTTAATGATGCGTTTGTCGTCAAAACGACAGATCCGCATGATACGCCGAACGTAGCCAAAAAGATTGAAAAAATGAATCATGTCTATAAAGTCACTTACGGAAAAGAAGAGGTTAGCCGTTTATTTAAAGTGGTCGGCGTTTCCCGCAATATCGGAATCGCGTTAATTATCGGCTTGATATTTACGGCGATGTTCTTAATTTCCAACACCATTAAAATTACCATTTTTGCTAGAAGAAAAGAAATTGAAATTATGAAGCTTGTCGGCGCGACGAACTGGTTTATCCGCTGGCCGTTTTTCCTTGAAGGATTGCTGCTTGGCGTATTCGGCTCAGTGATTCCGATCGCACTGGTGCTGAGCACTTATCAATACGTCATCGGATGGGTCGTTCCGAAGGTTCAAGGATCATTTGTCTCTCTTCTTCCTTATAACCCATTTGTATTCCAAATATCGCTAGTGCTGGTTGCAATCGGCGCAGTTATTGGCGTATGGGGAAGTCTCACTTCCATCCGCAAGTTTTTGCGAGTATAAGAAAAAGCTGTCCCGCTTCCGGGGCGGCTTTTCTTTTGCCTTCTTTTTCTTCTATGATTACATGAAATCTCCATCCTTTACATATACTATCTCTAGGTTTTGAAAGAAACAGTCTGGCATACAGGAGGAGTATAGGATGAATCAAAAAATAATGGCTGTGATAGCAGCAGGAAGCATGCTCTTCGGAGGCGCCGGTGTATATGCCGGAATGAACCTGCTTGAGGTGGATAAGCCCCAGACTGCAGCAGTTCCTGCGACCGCACAAGCTGACTCTGAGCGGGATAAGGCCATGGACAAAATCGAAAAAGCGTATGAGTTAATTTCGAATGAGTACGTAGAAAAAGTTGATAGAGAAAAGCTGCTCGAGGGAGCCATTCAAGGAATGCTGTCTACGCTAAATGATCCTTATTCTGTCTATATGGACAAGCAGACGGCTAAGCAATTTTCTGATTCTCTTGATTCCTCGTTTGAAGGCATCGGTGCTGAGGTTGGTATGGAAGACGGCAAAATTATTATTGTTTCTCCATTTAAGCAATCGCCGGCGGAGAAAGCCGGACTCAAGCCCAATGATGAAATTATCAGCATCAATGGTGAATCAATGGCGGGCAAGGATTTAAACCAAGCTGTGCTCAAAATAAGAGGAAAGAAAGGCTCCAGTGTCTCTATGAAGGTGCAACGTCCGGGGACGAAGAAGCAGCTGTCATTCCGGATCAAGAGAGCTGAAATCCCGCTCGAAACGGTTTTTGCTTCAGAGAAAAAAGTGCAAGGGCATTCTGTCGGATATATCGCCATTTCTACTTTTTCTGAGCATACCGCGGAAGACTTTGCAAAAGCGCTGGGGGACCTTGAGAAAAAAGGAATTGAAGGCCTTGTCATTGATGTACGCGGAAACCCGGGCGGATACCTGCAAAGTGTGGAAGAAATTCTCAAACACTTCGTCACAAAGGATCATCCGTATATTCAGATTGCTGAACGGAATGGTGATAAAAAACGGTATTTTTCAACATTGACTCATAAAAAAGCGTATCCTGTCAATGTCATCACGGATAAAGGAAGTGCCTCCGCATCAGAAATTCTTGCCGGCGCATTAAAAGAAGCGGCGCATTATGATGTTGTAGGCGATACGTCTTTTGGTAAGGGAACGGTTCAGCAGGCTGTTCCGATGGGAGACGGCAGCAACATTAAATTAACCCTTTATAAGTGGCTGACGCCAAAGGGGAATTGGATTCATAAAAAAGGCATTGAGCCGACCATTGCCATTAAGCAGCCGGATTATTTTTCCGCTGGCCCCTTGCAGCTGAAGGAGCCGCTTAAAACGGATATGAACAATGAGGATGTCAAGCATGCTCAGGTTTTATTAAAAGGTCTCAGCTTTGATCCGGGACGTGAGGATGGCTATTTCAGCAAGGATATGAAAAAAGCGGTTATGGCTTTTCAGGAACAAAACAAGCTGGATAAAACGGGTGTCATCGACACTCACACCGCGGAGTCATTAAATCAGCAGATAGAAAAGAAAAAATTAGATGAAAAAAATGATTTGCAGCTCCAAACAGCGCTGAAATCATTATTTGTCAATTAAAGGAGATGGTGTTCCATCTCCTGTTTCTTTATACTTAATGAAAGACTGAACAAAAAGTCACAGAAAAAATGAAGTTTTAACAAGAAATTAAAAAAATTTTCACAAATAAACATTTATAAAGGACTTGAATTACCCGATATCAATATATGAGAGAGACTTTCTAACGAGTTAATATGCATTTAAAATGAAACTTTTGCAAGTTGCCTAGTCTTTGTTTACTTCATACAATATAAGAAGGTTCTAAAAAGAACAGTAATCAGGTTTATGGCAGCTGAACGACAGGTATTTAAAAAATAACGTTAGCGAGAATGCTTGTTTAGCACTCCAGTACTGCTGCTTATACTGGCCCGTGCTTATCTGTATAAAGAAAATGGGGGTTCACAATTGAAGAGGGCAAGTATTGTGCGTGAAAAAAAATATTATGAATTAGTGGAACAATTAAAAGACAGAACACAAGATGTAACATTTTCGGCTACAAAAGCACTAAGTCTTCTTATGCTGTTCAGCAGGTATTTGGTCAATTACACCAATGTCGAAACAGTAAATGAAATCGATGAAGAGTGTGCCAAGCATTATTTTAATTATTTAATGAAAAATCATAAGCGATTAGGAATCAATCTGACAGATATCAAAAGGTCGATGCACCTGATCAGCGGTTTATTGGATGTGGATGTGAACCATTATTTAAAGGATTTTTCACTATCGAATGTCACGCTGTGGATGACGCAGGAGGGTTAAACCATCCTGAGGATATCCAAGCCATTTAATATTTGATAGAATATGAGTAACATGTTTGGCTTGAGGCGGTGAAAAAGATAGTGTCTGTTCAATGGGGATTTGAACTGTTAAAAAGTGCGGGCCTGTTCTTCTTACACCCGCTTTTCTGGTTTTTTATCATGATAAGCCTTGCTTTCGGCTATGTGAGAATCAAACGGGAACGAAGAACCTTTCATACAAAAATAGCCGATATTTATGACGACCTGACATTCACTTATACAAAGGGATTGATTCCAGGACTCCTTTTGTCAGTTGTTTTAGGCGTACTAGGCATCTCGATTCCTCTCGGTGTACTTGCAATTATTGCCGTTATCACTGCGGCGGCAGCGCTCACTCTTCGCGCAAACTGGATGTCTGCTGCATATATCGTCGGTGTGAGTATGCTGATAGGTTTTGGACTGCAAATCAATCAAGCGGAACCTTTTCTAGAGAGATTTCCGCAAGGCTTTGCGGTCGTTTGGCCGGCTATGGCTGTGTTTTTGGGCTTGTTGGTTATCATTGAAGGAGTAGTAGCTTATCGCTCTGCACATGTGAGAACATCACCGGCACTTGTGGTGAGCAGCCGCGGTTTGCCGATCGGCCAGCAACTGGCAAACCGGATATGGCTTTTGCCGCTGTTCCTTCTCGTTCCGGGAAACGGATTAGAATCGCACCTTAGCTGGTGGCCAGTGTTTACTGTTCCCGGCGGGTCATTCCATTTTCTGTGGATTCCTTACTTTGTCGGATTCGGGCAACGCGTGCAGGGGTCGCTGCCTGAAACGAGCATCAGGATCACAGCGAAACGCATTTGTATTCTCGGTCTTGCCGTCACCGCTCTCGGTGCAGCGAGCTTACTGTGGACGCCGCTTGCGGGTGCCGCCGTCATTACCGCTTTGTTAGGACGTGTTTTTCTGTCCATTAAACAAAGAGTGAACGATAACGCGGCTCCGTTTTATTTCTCAAAACGTGATCAAGGCTTAATGGTGCTTGGGATTATACCAAATACGCCGGCTGAGGATCTGGAATTGAAAATTGGGGAAATCATTACGAAAGTGAATGGCATACCCGTTAAGAACGTATCCGATTTTTATGAAGCGCTCCAGCATAACCGCGCATATGTGAAGCTTGAAATTATCGGTTTGAATGGAGAAATTCGTTTTGATCAGCGAGCTTCTTACGAGGGAGAACATCATGAATTAGGTATCCTGTTCGTAAAGGATGAACGTGAAGGCGAAGCAGCCGCTTTGTCCGGATCATAAAAAACAGCCCGGCGCCGCAGTTTCTTGCGGTGCCGGGCTGTTTTGAGTTACGCTGAGTTTTTTTCCAGCCGTGCCATTTCATCAGGTTTGATGCCTAATGAAACAAAAACGCCAATGATGGAGACGGCAAAGAGAATGATAAATAGGTTGTGATATCCCGATATCAGGCCGATTAAGGCTGAGGAAATGATGCTTCCGAAATAACGGAAGGTCGAGAAAATGCCTGACGCCACTCCTGACATGCCGGGATCTACTGTGGCAAGGGATGACACCTGCATGCTGGTCAGTCCGACTCCGGACGCGAGCCCGCCCAAGATAAGAGAGATCATGAGGAACAAGACGGAATGCGAGCTGCTTAACAGCATAAATAATAGATTCGCTCCAGCCATCATGGCAAATGAAAGGAAAATGATTTTCTTTGCCCCCCATTTGTGGTGAAGCTGTGCGCCCGCCCAGTTGCTCGCCGACATAAAGATCGAAAATACAGAAAGCGCCATCCCGCTGTTAGACGTATTAAGCCCAAATTGGCTCTTCATGAATAACGGCATGATCAATAAGACGGCATACATCATCAGATTGCTCAATAGGACTGATAGATTGGCATTTGTAAACGTTGAGCTTTTAAACAGTGTAAAATCGATGATGGGGTGCTCTGTACGTTTTTCTCTTCTGAAAAAAAGCGGGACAAATAGAAGGATTAACACACTGTATGCCGCATAACCCCATGAAGCCTCATTTTTCGTCAGCAGGATAATTGAAACGATGCTGCCCGCAAGCAAGAGAGAGCCGATAATATCCAGCGGCGCGTCAGATTTAATTTCTTGATATGGAGGGAACATGGTAAATGCCGTAAATAAGGCAATGGCGAGAAACGGAATGTTGACCCAAAAAATCGAGTGCCAGCTGAAGCTGTCAATCAGCATAGAGCCGATGAAAGGCCCGAGTGCTGCCCCAAGTCCCGCCCCGAGCCCGAAAAATCCAAATACTTTCGGAAGGCGTTTTTCTGAAACAACGTGACGGATAATAGCAATGCTGTTTGGCGTAAGCAGCGCGCCGCCGACAGCCTGCAATGCGCGAAAGACAATCAGCAGCAGCAGGCTCGGTGAGAGGGCGCAGCCTAAGGACGCGATAAGAAAGAGACCGACACCCCATAAATACATTGTTTTGTTGCCGTACATGTCACCGAGTTTTCCAGCGATCGGCTGTGTGACTGCCATGACGATTAAATAAACGGTAACCACCCAAGTGATGCTCGAGATGGACTCGTTATACGTATGGGATATAGATGAGAGCGCGACCGCAATCATCGTTGAGTTAATGGGAACCAGGATAGCCCCCAATAATAGCGAGACGATCAGCGCCCATTCTTTTCTTGAACTCATGGAGATCCTCCTTTTTGTTATGCCAAGGAGTTCATCGAGAGATTCCTTTGACAAATAAAGCAGTGCTGTGCTCCAGCATTTTTTTCTGGGACATTGAAATCACCCGGTCTCCTAAATGGAGGCGGTGAATAAAATAACCGAAAACGATCGACATGAACACGTCTGCATGCTCCGCTTCATCTCCTGTCTGAATAACCCCTTTTTCACTCATTCCTTTGAGATAATCAATCAATAGCTGTTTCATAGATTGGGGATATTCAGTTACGTGGTTGATGACATCTTGGAACATGGCCGGTTCACGAAAGCTGATTTTAATCAAATCTTTTCTGCGTTCGAGCTCTTCCAAGAGACAGGTTCCGATATGAAGCAGGTCTTTGTGCAAATCGCCTTCTGTTTGCTCCAAAATGCGGCTTCTGTTTGGAGAATGCTGAGAAAGCAAAGCCTCGACTAGTCCCTGTTTATTTTTAAAATTCCTGAAAATCGTTGCTTCACTTACTTTTGCTTTTTCTGCGATTTGTTTTGTAGTCGTTGCGCGATATCCTTTTTTGACGAGCAGCTGCATGGCAGCGTCAAGGATTCTCTTGTTTGTCGGTCTCAATACGTTTCACCTCACGAATATACTGGCAGGTCAAGTATACACCTGCCCCGCTTGTATAAGAAAGAGGGGAGAACGCGTCAGGCCCGGCTGACAACCGTGATTTTGCCGTTGCTTCCGTCAACAGTAATGATGTCTCCGTCCCGAAGTCTTTCTGTTGCTGTACGAGTGCCGAGAACAGCGGGAATGCCGTATTCGCGGGCAATAATCGCAGCGTGGGATAAAATGCCGCCTGTATCTGTAATAATCGCTTTGGCATCTTGAAACAGGCTGGTCCATAGCGGTGTGGTCATTTTGCAAACGAGGATGTTCCCACACGCGAATCGAGAAAATTCACTCGCGTCTCGAATCACTTTGACCGGGCCTGTTGCAATGCCGCTTGATGCCGCAATGCCGAAAATATGGTTTTCTGTATTTTTTTCATCCTCAATCACAGCGCCGACAATTTCTTCAGCGATTTTGATCTGTTCTTTTGTCGGATTTCCGAGATAGGCAGGGGCTTTGGCAAGCTCATACTCGTGAAAGGCCTGTCTGCGTTTTTCAGCCTTATCTTGCAGGGATACAGGGTGAAGCAGCGCGTTTTCCACGTCATCATCATACAAGAACCAAAGGTCTTCCCGATCTTGAATGACCCCGTTTTCCGCTAACAATTCACCTACCTTGAGCAGAAAGGCTCTCGCCTTGGCATCCAGCATGGCGTCAATATAAAAGTGGTGGTCATCCATTATATTTGCAGCGTTCAGCGTCCACTGATAATAACGGTCAAATTCTTTACGTAAATTGGGGTCTTCTATATTTTCCAAGAATTCACTGTATAATGCCTCTCGTTTTTCTTTCGTTTTCTGAAATTCATTGTCAAAATGATAGCCATTGCGGACGTAATTTTGAATATTGGCCAGGGCATAATAAGGATTTTCAGCCCAGGTCTGTTCAATCAGATCATGGCTCTTTACAGATCTCCACCCGTATTCCTGTAAAAATTCATGAATGTTCCTCAGAAATTGTTTGCCCTCATCAGTTTGTTTCAATTTTTCCTGCAGCTGTTCCGGCTTGGTGTTTTTAAAAATAGACAGCAGATTCGGGTTTTCCTGCACTTCAACGGAAAATAGCCATAGGAGGCGGTCTGTTTCCAATGATTTGTTCATTTTACCTGTCAGCATTTCGTAAAAATGAGCGTTTTCGGATTCGCCTTGAATGTGCTGGTACATTGCTTGCAATTTGTTTGTCAGAAGCATTTGCGGGAAAACAATATTGAAATGCTCATCATAAGCCGTGAGATAAAAGGCTTTTAGTTTCCGAAAAGCATCAAGTGCGCTTTCAGCAGTATGGTCAGTTTGTGTGAGCTGATCCAGCGTCTCGTAAAATGGAAGGTACGTGTGTTTGATGATGTCATACATACGCTCCGATAATATCGGAAAAAGCTCTTCTCCGCAGTCATCAGTCTGAGGCTGCTGTCCGTCTTGGCTTTTGGAATAAACATGTCCGCGATAAAGTTTTACTTCGTCAACGACTACACCAATCGGGAATTTTTGCATGTTTTTCTTTAAGCCGTATTCCATGGCCGGTACAATGATCGAAGAAAATAACGGACTTATCGGACCTTCAATATTTGATTCCATGTTGATCCAGAAATCATTCATGTCAGCGTCTGTTATCATGAAGCTGCGTTCTTCTTCTGCCGCTTTTTTGTCCTGTTCAATGGTTGTAATCGGGCGGGCCTGCAAAAGGTATACGTGATGGTCAGCGATTCCGAATTCGATATCGACTGGATATCCGTACAGCTCTTCGGTTTTTTTCGTGATTTCAGCCAGTTCACTCACTTGTTCATCTGTAAGGCAAAAACGGCTCCGCATGTCTTCGCTCGTTGTTCTTTCAGCAATTCCTTCTGCCGCGGACTCCATGTAGATTTCTTTTGCACCTATTTCTTTCTGAATCTCAAACGAAGATTTATTGACTATAAATGTGTCTGGGGTGACACTTCCTGAAACGATAGCTTCTCCCAAACCATAGCTGGCGCTGATTAATAGCTCTCTATCATCATGGGTAACGGGATTGCGGCTGAAAATAACACCTGATACGTCTGAATCGATCAGGCCCTGAACGACAACGCCCATTAACGGCTCTGCGATTTGGTTGTTCATTTTTTTCTTATAGCTGCTGACTCGGCCTGAGAAAAATGAGGCCCAGCATTCTTTCACTTTAGCTAGAAACTCTTCTTCTGTTTTAATATTTAAGTAGGTTTCGTATTGACCCGCGAATGAAGCGCCTTCTAAATCTTCCGAGGCAGACGAAGAGCGCACGGCAACGGAGCGGTATGAGTCTCTTAACTTGTAAAAGGAATTTGTCAGCTCGTGTTTCAGTTCATCTGAAAATGTTCCGGCGATGATCTCCTTTTCGATGCCTTCGCTAGTTTGATGAAGGTGGTTATCCTCCATAAAACGGGAGAGCGCATTCGTCTGGATAACAAACCCGTCCGGAACAGGAAGCCCGTGTTTGGTCAGTTTAATTAAATTCATGCCTTTTGCGCCAGCCAGCTGGCTGGACGCTTCTGCCTGTCGAAATAAAACAGAATACATATTTGAAACCCCTCTTTCCTTCATTTTGTTTTTCTCTTTAGTCTTTTATGACGGAGCCTGTGTTCAAAAATGATAGTGAACACTATCGCTCAATTGTAAGTTTTCAGGAAAATGATGTCAAAAGCAGAAAGTCCTAAATAAAATGAATCGTTAAGTTAGTTGAATGATCATGAAAAATGCAGTCAAACTAGTGCTGTCCGCCTATTTATTCTCGCCGGCGTTCTGCTATGGAGGCGGGCTTCGATATCAAGCTAAGACATAATGCCCTCATGCAAAAGTGCCGCAAATGCTTCTTGTGCCTGGAGCCAAAGTGCAAAGATGATGATTGATTTAAGCAGAAAAAGGGTATGGTGTAGAAAGGGGAACGATTGCAGATTGTCCGATTCTTCATTTTTTACTATAATCAAATCAGATGAAGAATCATTGAGGAGGGTTTTTGTTGATTACAAAAGCCGTTTTTGCATTATTTTTCCCTTTTATGCTGGTTGTCTTATTTACAAGAGTCACCTTTAATCATTATGTGGCGATCGCTCTGACAGCTGCATTGCTGTTTGCCTCTTATTTAAAAGGCTATACAGAAACGTATTTTATTGTAGGATTGGACGTTGTGTCTCTTGTGGCTGGCGGACTGTACATGGCCAAAAAAACTGCTGAGAAAAAAGAAGAGTAAATCGGACATAATGAATATAACGAATGAATTCCTGCTTTTACGTTTTAAAAGCAGGTTTTTTATACACGAAAACAGCTGGAAATAAAAAACCACCGAACTTTAGTTCGTATTTTTGGTGATTTTCC
The DNA here is from genome assembly GCF_004116955.1 of Bacillus vallismortis. NCBI lineage: Bacteria > Bacillati > Bacillota > Bacilli > Caryophanales > Bacillaceae > Bacillus > Bacillus vallismortis. Next base: position 4,176,166 of record NZ_CP026362.1, read on the forward strand.
ATTCCATTGTGTTACTATATCTATAGGAAGATTTCGTTAAAGAAACGGAGGCTTATTTTGTGAAAGATCGCTTTGAGTTAGTCTCGAAATACCAGCCCCAGGGAGATCAGCCGAAAGCCATTGAAAAACTTGTAAAAGGAATTCAGGAGGGCAAGAAGCATCAGACTCTGCTGGGTGCGACAGGAACGGGCAAAACATTTACGGTGTCCAATTTGATTAAAGAAGTCAATAAGCCGACCCTCGTCATTGCCCATAACAAAACCCTTGCCGGACAGCTTTACAGCGAGTTCAAGGAGTTTTTTCCGAACAACGCTGTCGAGTATTTTGTCAGTTACTATGATTATTATCAGCCGGAGGCGTATGTGCCTCAAACGGATACGTTTATAGAAAAAGACGCCAGTATTAATGATGAAATTGATAAACTGAGACACTCCGCCACATCGTCTCTGTTTGAGCGGAGAGATGTCATTATCATCGCGAGTGTATCTTGTATATATGGCCTCGGTTCGCCTGAAGAATACCGGGAAATGGTCGTGTCACTGCGGCCTGAAATGGAAATTGAGCGCAACGAGCTGCTCAGGAAACTTGTAGACATCCAATATGCCCGCAATGATATCGACTTCCAGCGCGGGACATTTCGTGTGCGCGGAGATGTAGTGGAAATCTTCCCTGCCTCTCGTGATGAACATTGTATCAGGGTTGAATTTTTCGGTGATGAAATCGAACGGATCAGGGAAGTGGACGCCCTGACAGGAGAAATTCTCGGTGACCGTGACCATGTTGCGATTTTCCCGGCGTCCCACTTCGTAACGCGGGCCGAGAAAATGGAGAAAGCGATTCAAAATATCGAGAAGGAGCTTGAGGAGCAGCTGAAGGTCATGCACGAAAACGGCAAGCTGCTTGAAGCGCAGCGTTTAGAGCAGCGGACAAGGTACGATCTTGAGATGATGCGGGAAATGGGTTTCTGCTCCGGCATTGAGAACTATTCAAGACATTTGACGCTTCGGCCTCCAGGTTCAACGCCGTATACGCTTCTTGATTATTTTCCTGACGATTTTATGATCGTGGTAGATGAGTCGCATGTGACGATTCCTCAGGTGCGCGGCATGTTTAACGGAGACCAGGCGCGGAAACAGGTGCTTGTGGATCATGGGTTCCGTCTTCCGTCAGCGCTTGATAACCGTCCGCTCCGTTTTGAAGAGTTTGAAAAGCATATGCACAATATCGTGTATGTATCAGCAACGCCAGGGCCGTATGAGATTGAGCATACGGATGAAATGATTGAGCAGATCATCCGTCCTACGGGGCTTCTTGACCCGCTGATTGATGTACGTCCGATTGAAGGCCAGATTGATGACTTGATCGGCGAAATTCAAGCAAGAGTCGAACGGGATGAGCGGGTTCTCGTGACAACCTTGACGAAGAAAATGTCAGAGGACCTGACGGATTATCTGAAGGAAATTGGCATTAAAGTAAACTATCTGCATTCAGAGATTAAGACGCTTGAACGGATTGAAATTATCCGTGATCTGCGCCTTGGGAAGCATGATGTTCTCATCGGCATCAACCTGCTGAGGGAAGGCCTCGATATTCCCGAAGTATCTCTCGTTGCCATTTTGGATGCGGATAAGGAAGGCTTCCTCCGTTCGGAGCGGTCGCTGATCCAGACGATCGGACGGGCAGCGAGGAACGCTGAAGGCCGCGTCATTATGTATGCAGATAAAGTAACGAAGTCGATGGAAATTGCGATGAATGAAACAAAACGCCGCCGCGAGCAGCAGGAGCGTTTTAACGAAGAGCACGGCATTACGCCGAAAACGATAAATAAAGAAATTCGCGATGTCATTCGTGCCACAGCAGCAGCTGAGGATAAAGCCGAATACAAAACAAAAGCCGCGCCTAAGCTGTCGAAAATGACGAAGAAAGAACGCCAGAAAATCGTTGAACAGATGGAGCACGAAATGAAAGAAGCCGCCAAGGCGCTTGACTTTGAAAGAGCCGCGGAGCTTCGCGATTTACTTTTAGAGCTAAAAGCGGAAGGATGATGAACATATGGCTATGGATCGGATAGAGGTGAAGGGAGCAAGGGCGCATAACCTGAAAAATATAGATGTAACGATTCCAAGAGATCAGCTTGTCGTTGTCACGGGTTTGTCCGGATCAGGAAAATCCTCCCTTGCCTTTGACACCATATATGCGGAAGGGCAGAGACGGTATGTCGAGTCGCTGTCTGCCTATGCCCGACAATTTTTAGGGCAGATGGATAAGCCTGATGTTGATGCAATTGAGGGGTTGTCTCCGGCTATCAGCATCGATCAGAAAACAACGAGCCGCAACCCGAGGTCAACTGTCGGTACGGTAACTGAGATCTATGATTATCTGCGTCTTTTATATGCGAGAGTAGGGAAGCCTCATTGTCCGGAGCACGGAATTGAGATTACATCGCAAACCATCGAGCAAATGGTCGACAGAATTCTGGAATACCCGGAACGTACGAAGCTTCAGGTACTGGCCCCGATTGTCTCTGGCCGAAAAGGCGCTCATGTGAAAGTGCTTGAACAGATCAGAAAACAAGGCTATGTCAGAGTTCGAATTGACGGCGAAATGGCTGAGCTTTCTGATGATATTGAATTAGAAAAGAATAAAAAGCATTCGATTGAGGTTGTCATTGACCGGATTGTGGTGAAAGAAGGCGTGGCGGCCCGCCTGTCAGATTCATTGGAAACGGCGCTCCGTTTAGGTGAAGGACGGGTTATGATTGATGTCATTGGTGAGGAAGAGCTGATGTTTAGTGAGCATCATGCCTGCCCGCACTGCGGATTTTCAATCGGCGAGCTTGAGCCGCGGCTTTTTTCATTCAACAGTCCGTTTGGCGCGTGTCCGACATGTGACGGCCTCGGAATGAAGCTCGAAGTGGATGCGGATCTCGTCATCCCCAATCAAGATTTGTCATTGAAGGAGAATGCGGTCGCTCCTTGGACACCGATCAGCTCCCAATATTATCCGCAGCTGCTTGAGGCGGTCTGCACCCACTACGGCATTGATATGGACGTGCCGGTAAAAGATTTGCCGATGCATCAGCTCGATAAAGTGCTGTACGGCAGCGGAGACGACTTGATTTATTTCCGTTATGAAAATGATTTTGGGCAAATACGTGAAGGCGAAATACAATTTGAAGGCGTATTGCGCAATATTGAAAGACGCTATAAGGAGACAAGCTCCGATTACATCCGTGAACAAATGGAGCAGTATATGTCCCAGAAGTCTTGTCCGACATGCAAAGGCTATCGGTTAAAGAAAGAGGCGCTTGCCGTACTGATTGACGGACGCCACATCGGTAAAATTACCGAGTTGTCTGTCAGAGACGCGCTTGATTTCTTCAAAGGCCTTACCCTTTCTGAGAAAGATATGCAGATTGCCAATTTGATCTTGCGTGAAATTGTAGAGCGTTTAAGCTTTCTGGACAAAGTCGGCCTTGATTACCTGACACTGAGCAGGGCAGCGGGAACATTGTCCGGGGGAGAGGCGCAGCGTATCAGGCTGGCCACTCAAATTGGTTCGCGCTTATCAGGTGTGCTTTATATTTTAGACGAGCCGTCTATCGGCCTGCATCAGCGTGATAACGACCGCTTGATCAGCGCTTTGAAAAATATGAGAGACCTTGGGAACACGCTGATTGTTGTCGAACACGATGAGGACACGATGATGGCAGCCGATTATTTAATTGATATTGGGCCCGGCGCCGGCATTCACGGCGGACAGGTGATATCCGCGGGTAAGCCGGAAGAAGTGATGGAAGATGCCAACTCATTAACGGGCAGCTATTTATCAGGGAAAAAATTCATCCCGCTGCCTCCTGAAAGAAGAAAGCCGGATGGCCGTTTTATTGAGATTAAAGGCGCTTCAGAAAATAACCTGAAAAAGGCGAATGCCAAGTTTCCGCTAGGAACGTTCACAGCGGTTACAGGAGTTTCCGGCTCAGGGAAGAGCACACTCGTCAATGAAATTTTGCATAAGGCGCTGGCGCAAAAGCTTCATAAAGCGAAAGCGAAGCCTGGCAGCCATAAAGAGATTAAAGGTTTGGATCACCTGGACAAAGTCATAGATATTGACCAAGCGCCAATCGGCAGAACGCCGAGATCCAATCCAGCGACATACACCGGTGTGTTTGACGACATTCGCGATGTATTCGCACAGACAAATGAAGCGAAAGTCCGCGGCTATAAAAAAGGTCGTTTCAGCTTTAACGTGAAGGGCGGGCGATGTGAAGCCTGCCGCGGAGACGGGATTATTAAAATTGAAATGCACTTCCTTCCTGACGTGTATGTTCCGTGCGAGGTGTGCCACGGCAAACGCTATAACCGGGAAACGCTTGAAGTGACATACAAAGGAAAGAGCATCTCTGATGTGCTTGATATGACGGTGGAAGATGCTCTTGCTTTCTTTGAAAATATCCCGAAAATCAAGCGTAAGCTCCAAACCCTTTATGATGTTGGTTTAGGTTACATTACGCTCGGACAGCCGGCAACAACTTTGTCGGGTGGAGAAGCGCAGCGCGTAAAGCTTGCATCTGAGCTGCACAAACGGTCAACAGGGCGAACGCTTTACATTTTAGATGAACCGACAACAGGTCTGCACGTCGATGATATCGCCAGACTTCTTGTCGTGCTTCAGCGTTTGGTTGACAATGGAGATACAGTACTCGTCATTGAGCACAATCTTGATATCATTAAGACGGCGGATTACATTGTCGATCTGGGCCCAGAAGGCGGAGACGGAGGCGGAACCATTGTCGCATCGGGAACGCCTGAAGACATTACTGAAGTCGAAGAGTCGTATACAGGACGATATTTGAAGCCTGTTATGGAGCGGGACAAAAAACGAATGAAATCGCTCTTGGACACAAAAGAAGCGGCTACTTCTTAATAATAAGCTTTTCAGAGGGAGCTTGTCAGCGAGTCCATGATTGGGCTTAGCAGGCAAGCTTCCTTTATAGTTTAACGAGAAAAGAAAAATAATTTGCGATATTTAGAGGCATTTTTTTAAATGGGGAAAATTTCTTTGGAAAAACGCCTAAACATTTACAAAATACTGCCGATATATTGAAGGGCGGACAATGTGTTCCATATTAAGCAAAAAAGCCCTTTATATGAAGGGATTTGAAGGTATCCTTTATGAAGGATCTACATAACAGCCAGAAGCTTTACTGGAATCACAGTGCCAGAAATCGAAGAAAAGGAAGTCTTTGATTTCAAAAACATATACACATGGAGGTATTTTACATGAGAATTAACCACAATATCGCAGCGCTTAACACACTGAACCGTTTGTCTTCAAACAACAATGCAAGTTCTAAAAACATGGAGAAGCTTTCTTCAGGCCTACGGATCAACCGTGCGGGTGATGACGCAGCAGGTCTTGCGATTTCTGAAAAAATGAGAGGACAAATCAGAGGTCTAGAAATGGCTTCTAAAAACTCTCAAGACGGGATCTCTCTTATCCAAACAGCTGAGGGTGCATTGACCGAAACTCACTCAATCCTTCAGCGTGTTCGTGAACTAGTTGTTCAAGCAGGAAACACAGGTACTCAAGATACTACAGATCTTGGCGCTATTCAAGACGAAATTGATTCCTTAGTTGAGGAACTTGGTGGCGGAACTAACGCTAACGGTATCTCTGACCGTACCGAGTTTAACGGTAAGAAACTTCTTAATGGAGATTTCAATTCTACTGATGGAAAAGAGCTCACATTCCAAATTGGTGCAAATGGCGGTCAGCAGCTATCTGTACACATTGAAGATATGAGTGCTAAGGCTATCGGAAAAGTTGATGAAACAAGTGGTGCTCTTGTTACTGGGAAATCTGTGCAAGATATTAATGTGAAAAATTTTGAGACTATTAAAGCTGGTGAAGATGGCGGTTTTAATGACCAATTGGCTATCGTTGATGGAGCAATCAACACAGTTTCAAAACAACGTTCTGAATTAGGTGCGGTACAAAACCGTCTAGAGCACACAATCAACAACTTAGGCGCTTCTGGTGAAAACCTGACAGCTGCTGAGTCTCGTATCCGTGACGTTGACATGGCGAAAGAAATGAGCGAGTTCACAAAGAACAACATTCTTTCTCAAGCTTCTCAAGCAATGCTTGCTCAAGCGAACCAACAGCCGCAAAACGTACTTCAATTATTACGTTAATTTCTAAACGGCTATCGTTTTTTCTGGCCGTCACAGCTTGCCGACAGTCCATTCGTTGGATATGCCGGCAGGCTTTTTTTGTTACAATGATGGTGTGGCGCCCAGAGAATCACTTGTTACCTTCAAAACAAAAAAGGCAAGATATTGTCATCTAACCTTTAGCATTTGTTTCGGTTATAATGATTTGCAGCTTTTTCTGCCATTACAATGTCTCCGTCTTCTTATACAGCTGCCTGCTTACATTTATTAAATCTTGAACAATGTGTGTATTGCTGCTGTCGAGCAGCACTTTTATATATTGAATATCGTGAGAGATCGGAAGAGGTCCGTGAATCTGTTCAAGCTCAGCGATCATTTCACGATTCATTCGTTTTTGTTCATGAATCAGCTTTAACAATGATTCTTGTGTTACTGTATAGTCACCGGTATCTTTCTCCATTGCTTGTCCAGCCTCCTTGATTGCCGTAAGCTTTTTACATATTGTAATCGGTACAGCCGGAAGATTCTACTTCTAAAACTTTTTAAAATCCAAATTCCGTAAATCGAAGCATGTCTTTAGCATGAATATGAAACCTTATGAGGTTTTAAACGTATGAATAAGTAAAACGTCCCTGACCTTTTGTCATGGATAATTCACTGTTATGGGAGTGTGAAATGAATTGAACCGTAATCAAGCCATTATCGCATCACTTTGTTATTTTAGTGTGTTTATCGCGCCGATCATTGTGCCGATTGTCGCTTACTTTGTTGTAGATGAGAAAGAAACAAAACGCCACGCGATACGTTCTCTTATTTCTCATATTGTTCCTTTTGCCGGCTGGCTGGTCCTTTTTATCGCTTTTCTGGGCGGAGCCATTGCAATTGATGGAGACAGCCTGCTGCCTGTATTTGTGATGATTGGGGGAGCGGTTATTTACTTCTTAGTTGTCATTGGCATTATGGTTTGGAATGTGATTCAGGGTATTAAGGTGCTGCGCGCAGCATAAGTAGACAATGGGGAGGAGATCGTAATGAAGCAAGAAAAGGAACGCATCCTTAAGCTTGTGGAAGAAGGAAAACTTACAGCACAAGAGGCATTGACATTGATTGAAAAGCTTGAAAGTGACTACAAGGAAAAAGAAGAAAAAATCACAGCGCTTTCAGTTCATGTACATGACGAGGAAGAGCCGTTTACAGCAACAAAAAAAGAAAGCGGCAAACCGTCTTTAGGAGCTAAGCTGTTTGACTGGATTGATTCTGCGGTGAAAAAGGTCAAGGAAGTTGACCTTGATTTGAACTTTGGCCATGCGTATGATGTTCAACACATTTTTCAATTTAAAGATACTGACCTTTCCAGCATTGACCTGCAAATCGCCAACGGCAGCGTAAATATCGTCCCTTGGGAAGATGAGGATATCAGGGCGGAATGCCAGGCGAAGGTATATCGCGCTGACAGCCAGGATGCGGCGAGACATGCATTTCTTCAGCATATTGAATGTGAAATGAAAGGAAATAAGTTTTTTATCCGCACTGAGAAGAAAACGATGAAAACGAATGTGGCTTTATATATTCCGCAGAAGGAGTATGATAAGATTCGGGTGAAGCTGTTTAATGGTCCAGTCAGAGGGGAACATTTACATGTAAAAGAGTTCTCGGCGAAAACGACAAACGGCGTGCTGTCGTTCACGCACTTAACAGCTGAAAAAGCCACAGCAGAAACGGCCAACGGGCAAATTAAGCTTGCCAGCCACAACTGCGGCTCGATAGAAGCGGAAACCATTAACGGATTGATTGATCTCCGCGGGAGAAGCGAATCCATTGACGTTCAGAGCTTTAACGGAAATATTGCGATGAACGTAACTGAATCAGACTGCCGCTCCATTTATGCAAAAACAACGACTGGAAATGTGGAACTTGCGATTCCGGAAGACCTTGCCGTAAAGGCAGAGCTGAAAAGCAACCTTGGTTCGCTGTCCCATGAATTAATGGATGTCGAGATGCTGAAAGAAAAAAATGATACCATTCAAAAAGAATTGATGTTCACTTCAAATCAGGCACATGATCAAAACATCACCGTCTTTTCAGAATCATTAACAGGCGCTATCAAACTAAAGTACTCACAGAGGTGATCGAATGAATAGGCTTTACCGTTCAGAAAAAAACAAAAAAATGGCCGGTGTCATCGGCGGTCTCGCGGAATATTTCAATTGGGACGCATCACTCCTCAGGGTCATAACTGTCATCTTAGCTGTTATGACAAGTGTTTTCCCTGTTTTGCTGATTTATATCATTTGGATTTTTATCGTCCCGTCAGAAAGGGATATGAAATGACATGGTAAAATGGGCAGTCAGCATTTTAGTCAATGCATTGTTATTAATCGTCATTGATGGATACATTGACTCCATCCATATCAGCAGCTTCGGGGCAGCGATTATCGCCAGCCTCATTTTATCGATCTTAAACGTGCTGATCAAACCGCTGTTGATTATCTTCACACTGCCAGTCACCATGGTGACGTTCGGTCTCTTCTTGTTTGTGATTAACGCCATTACGCTTATGATGACCGCGTCCATTATGGGTGACAGTTTTCAAATTGGCGGCTTCGGCACAGCGATTTGGGCATCTGTTATTCTATCGGTGTTCCATTTGCTGATTCAAAAAGGAATTTTAGAACCTCTGCAAAAGAGATAAAAAGCTGCCATCAAAGGGCAGCTTTTTTACATGTGGTGCTTTTTTTGTTTCATGCGCTTTTGCGGCGGATACAATTGCGGCAGAAGGCAAAAGCTCAATGCGGCAAATATAAGGCCTAAGAGGCCAAACGACATGACAGACGGCATCATGGTGAGCAGATAGGCAGATATCATCGGGCCTGCCGCCATGCCTGTGTATCTGATAAAGTTAAACATTCCGATTGCACTCCCCCTGTTGTGTTCAAATTCGTTGGTGATCATTGTGGAGTACAAGGGAGGAATGATCCCCATTGAGATGCCAAACAATGCCAGTGTGAGAGCCATGAGAATAAGAGAAACGGAATGTGTAACGGCGAATAAAATGATGCTGCAGGCCGCCATCACATTGCTGCCGATAAACAAAGTGTTCAGCGCGACTTTTGCCTGTATCCGTTTAAACAGAAACGTACCTGCGATTGTACTAAGGGCCAGCGGCAAATACAACAGCCCTGCTATGCTCACATCAATATGATAATGCTCCGTCAGCAATATCGGGAGGTAGACGATTACCGCAAAATAAATGAAAAAGAGGACAAAGCTTAAGGTTAAAATGACGTTTCCTGTTCGATTTGTAAATATTGATTTGTAATGGGCAAAAACATTGCCCTTAGCTTTCTGCTTAGATTCAGCGGGAGCGTCCTTGGGAAAGATCATGGCGTTTGCCGCCAGCATAATGACAGAGATGGCCGTAAGCATCCAAAAGATCCCTTCGTACCCGGCTGCTCCGCCAATCAATCCCCCGAGGACAGGTGCGATAGCCGGGGCGGCGGAAAGGAGCATTTGATACGTTCCCATGGCACTTCCGCGTTCACTGCCTGTAAACAGCTTTCCGATCGTTGTGGCAGCAATAAGAGGCAGTGCTGCGGACCCGGCCGCCTGTATCATTCTGAATATCAGAAACAAAGTAAAATCGGTGGTCACCGCGCAGCCGACGCTGGCAGCTGCCGTTGCCAGAATTCCAGCGATCAAAACAAACCGTGCGCCTTTAAAATCGATGATGGTCCCTAAAATAATTTGCATAATCGCTGTCACAATCATAAAGACTGAGACTGACAGATTGACCATTGCTGCGGAAACATGGAACGATTCTTTAATAATCGGGATGATAGGTGAATAAATGTTTTGGCTTAAAGACGCAAAAAAAGCGCTGAAGCAAACAATATATAAGATCAATACCGCCTTTGATTTCGTTTGAGCCATTGTGTACACCGCCTTTTGTGTTATTTGTCCGGAGTCTCGTTGGTTTGTTCTGCTTCAAGTGAAGACGTCAGCTGCTCTAAAAATTTCAGTACAGCATTTTGCTCATCTTGTGAGAATGAGTCGAGGAATTGGTAAAACGCCAGCTCCTTTTTTTTATGCAATTTCTCATGCAAGTCGAAAATCCGTCTGCCTTTGCGGGTTAATTTGAAATACACTTCTTTCTTGTTATCTGTCAGCTGATAGCTGTTAATGAATTCTTCCTTAATCAGTTTTGTGCTGATTTTCGTGACATTCGCCTTCGATAAGTTCATTTTTCTGGCGATTCCCGCATTGTTAATGGGTTCATGCTGGCCGATACAGTCAATAACATGAATGCTTGTCATGTTTTTAGGAACATCCATCACATCCTTTTCTGCGGCCACCTTGAAAAACTGCTGAAGCGAAGTGTTCGCTTTTTGTTCATTAAGGTGCAGAAGTCTCACGTATATGTCGTATATCATCTGCTTTGTCAAATCAGACATAGGCTACCCTCTTTCTGAGAAATAATCGTTTACAATAAAACAATAAACAATATTGTTTACTGGTGAACGATTTAATTTTATCTTTTCTTGTTTTCGTTGTCAATTGCTGGTGTTTAAACTTTATTTGCTGTTAGTCATGTGGAGCATCAGTGTAAAAAGTGTGTGAAAAATGTGACATTAACATTTATTTTCAAGTATTTGGGTGCTGATCGTATTGACGAAAGGAAGAATAAGGGATAAAATGACTAATGTTTACTAGTAAACATTAATTATGATGTGCATTGTAATAATGAAAAAGAAGTTGGAATCTTACTATAATTCACTTGGAAACTTTAAGTGCTGCCTGTCATTCGTCTTGTTCAGTTGTGCCAGTTGTTCTATCTCATCTTTGAGGGTGCTGACTTAAAGCGGGATAAGTTTTTAGGGGTGAATGAGATGACCGAAATGGTGACGGAAAAAAAGCCTGTGCATTTTACTGCTGAGTCTCTGACACAAAATTGCAGAGAAATATTTGAACGGCGCCGGCATGTTTTGTTGGGGATCAGCCCGTTTAACAGCAGGTTTTCTGAGGACTATATTTACAGATTGATTGGATGGGCAACCGCTGAATTTAAGAGTGTTTCTGTTTTGCTTGCAGGGCATGAGGCGGCTAATCTTCTTGAAGCCCTCGGAACTCCCAGAGGCAAGGCGGAACGAAAAGTCAGAAAAGAGGTATCGCGAAACCGAAGATTTGCTGAAAGGGCTCTTGCGGCTCATGGCGGAGACCCGGAGGCGATCCATACATTTTCTGATTTTACGGAAAACAAAGCCTATCAGCTGATGAGACAAGAAGCTGAACATGCGTTTTTTGAACAGCCTCATTTTCGCCAGGCTTGTTTGGATATGTCTCGTGAAGCGTTGGTTGGACGCGCGCGCGGCATTAGTTTGATGATGGAAGAAGTCAGTGAGGATATGCTGAATCTGGCTGTTGAATATGTCATAGCTGAGCTGCCGTTTTTTATCGGGGCTCCGGATATTTTAGAGGTGGAAGAGACGCTCCTTGCTTATCATCGTCCGTGGAAACTGGGTGAGAAGATCAGTGATCATGCATTTTCTATTCGCATGCGGCCGAATCAAGGATATCTCATTGTGCAGGAAATGGAGCAGATGCTTTCTGAATCACCGATCACATCTGAAGGATGATAGGGGGAGTAAAGATGAGTCAATCGATTAAATTATTTAGTGTGCTTTCTGACCAATTTCAAGAAAATCCATATGCCTATTTTTCACAGCTGCGGGAGGAAGACCCTGTTCATTATGAAGAGTCGATAGACAGCTATTTTATCAGCCGCTATCACGATGTCCGCTATATCCTTCAGCATCCGGATATCTTTACGACAAAATCTCTTGTTAAGCGTGCTGAACCGGTTATGCGCGGTCCTGTGCTCGCCCAAATGCACGGGAAAGAACACTCCGCCAAAAGAAGAATTGTAGTGAGAAGCTTTATCGGGGACGCTTTGGACCATCTGTCTCCATTGATTAAACAAAATGCAGAAAACTTGTTAGCTCCTTATCTTGAAAAAGGCAGAATCGATCTCGTCAATGATTTTGGGAAAACGTTTGCGGTGTGTGTCACGATGGACATGCTCGGGCTGGATAAAAGAGATCATGAAAAAATCGCTGAGTGGCACAGCGGAGTTGCCGATTTTATTACGAGTATCTCTCAGGATCCTGAAGCTCGGGCGCATTCTTTATGGTGCAGCGAACAGCTTTCACAATACTTGATGCCTGTCATCGAGGATCGCCGCGTCAATCCGGGGTCAGATTTAATTTCAATCCTCTGTACCTCTGAATATGAAGGCATGGCGATGTCGGACAAGGATATACTGGCGCTGATTCTCAATGTGCTGTTAGCCGCAACGGAACCGGCGGATAAGACGCTGGCGCTGATGATCTATCATTTGCTCAACAATCCCGAGCAGATGAATGATGTTTTGGCTGACCGTACGTTAGTGCCAAGAGCTATTGCCGAGACGCTGCGTTATAAACCGCCGGTTCAGCTGATTCCGCGGCAGCTGTCCCAAGATACGGTGGTCGGCGGTATGGAAATCAAAAAAGATACGATTGTGTTTTGTATGATCGGAGCGGCTAACCGAGACCCTGAAGCGTTTGAATGTCCCGACGTGTTTAACATTCATCGGGAAGATCTCGGCATCAAGAGCGCTTTTAGCGGCGCCGCCCGGCATCTCGCTTTCGGATCCGGCATCCATAACTGTGTAGGAGCAGCTTTTGCCAAAACCGAAATCGAGATTGTAGCCAATATTGTGCTGGATAAGATGCGGAATATTAGGTTAGAAGAAGGTTTTCAATATGCTGAATCCGGCCTGTATACACGCGGACCCGTTTCACTTCATATTACGTTTGACAGGTGTTAATAAAAATCAAAGGTCTCTCCCATGCGGGCGAGGCTTTTTTTACATATGTTTTACCCATAAGTTAAAAAACGCAGTCACTGTTTTTAAATCATCAATTGAAAATTCATTGAAGAGCTGCTCGTATTTCTCCATAGCTTTTTCGTGCAGCTGTTCATGTAATGCTGCCAGCTCTCTGCCGCTTTCAGTTAACGTATAAAAAATTTCTTTTTTATTGCCGGGCTTTTTTGCCACTGTGATGATCTTGTGTTTCAACAAAGCTTGCACCGCTTTTGAAACCGCTGCTTTTGAGATGTGTAAGCGTGATGCCAGAAAGCTGTTATTCACATTTTGGCTGGTATGTATGCAGGAAACAATGTGCAGTTGGGTCAATGTCCAGTCTTTTTTGAGATGTTCGAGATGTTCTGAGGACATATCCCGGGACGGAATCTGCACCTTTTGCAAGACGCGTTTATCCCTTTTTAATGCGAATTGTTGTATCGCTTGAAATAATTCCTCATGAATGCTGTTGGTCATTATTGTGCCTCTCCGATTTAATTGTTAACTGGTTAACTATTCTTATTTTACTGGGGAATAGTGGGATTTTCAAGAGGCAGACGCTTTTTTCTTCTTTTTGTACAAAAATGAACTCATAAGCTGCCCTGTTCAGACGCAAAATACGTGAAAAGGGAGGTGCTTCGATGAGGAAATACACTGTTATCGCTTCTTTATTCTTGTCTTTTCTTTCAGTTTTGTACGGCGGTCACTATGAACCGAAAGCTTTCCCTATTACAAAACAGGAACCATTCCAAACGCCTCATTACATCCCCTTGCTTGAAAATCCTCCTCACATTGATGTAAAAGCTGAAATGAAAAGCAATCTGATGATTGAGGCTCAAGTACGTGACAATGAGTATCAAGCATTTTCTGCCTTTCTGTTTTATAAACAAAGTAATGAGCTGGGCTACAAAATGGTGCCGATGGACCCGACACCCGGAGCGATCCGAAAGTTTATGGCACAAATTCCGAAACGATTGATTTGGAACAGCGAGCTTGAGTATTACATTGTGGTTTCAAATGGGAAGCAGCGGGCCGAGTCGGAGACGAAAAAACTGAAGCTGGAAGGATATCAAGCGGCTCTTTCCCATATTCCGGAGCTTCTGATCACAGAGCTTGCTGTTGATACGAAGAACATAGGACACGCAGACGGTTATGAATTTATTGAGTTGTATAATACGACTGACAGAACGATTGATTTTAAAGACTATCATATCCGTTACCGCTATCCGAAAGAAGGGCCAGAATCCGATCTGATTTGGAGGCCGGAAGAAAGGATCACGATTCCACCCGGCGACACGTTTGTGGTTTGGCTGAAGCCTGCCGGGCATCCGGAATTGACGGCGGAAGATTTCAATCGATATTACGAGACACAATTAACAGAAGGGAAAAATTTGGCGGTGATAGAGGAGACAGAGGGCATGGCTAATACGAGGCCGCGGGCAGTTGTGATATCAACGAATACAGGAAAAGATATTTCGGTTGCGCATTATCGAAAACATGCGTTTCGCCGGCTCTCGTCTGTGCTGTACAAATATCCGCTGAACGGAACCGCAGAACTTCTCAATATTTCTACCGGGGAAAAGAATCCGTCTCCAGGAACCGTATTACAGGCGCAGGTGCCTGAGCAGAAACGAAAAATCAAGCTTGATAAAGAAAAGCCGGTGATAGAGGATTTGACTGACCGCAAGCCTGTCCGTCCTGCTGAAAGCATTGAGCTGCGGGCAGACATTCGGGACTACAGTCTTGTGAAAACCGCGGCCTTTTACTATCGGACAGACGAAAACAAACCGTTTAAGCGCATTTTTGCTGAAAAAGACCGCAACGACAATCTTTACCATTATATCGTGTATTCGCCTGAACTGATCGGGAAAGATCAGCTCGAGTATTACGTTGCGGCAGGGGACGGGGTCAATGAAGCGAAAACGCCGGTCAAAATGATTGATATTAAACAAACAAGCAAATCGCACGGTTTGCGGATGAACATTGAAAACAGAGACACGCTGTCGGGAACCCAATTTCTTAAAGTGACGACAGACGGGGGCACTGACAGCATCAAGCTGTGGATTGACGGAAAAAAACAAGTGACAGAGCCCGCTATGGAAAAAGAAGTGTATTTTGCGTTTGATACAAGAAAAACGAATCTTTATTTTAAAAATGCGGTAACGATGGAAGGCAAAGTGTTAAAGGTGTTTGATGATACGACAAATAAATACCGGACCTATTCTGTTCCGTTGCCAGAAACGCTGCTTCGTAAGGGGAAGCAGCTCCAGCATATTACGATTCGATCAGGTTCTAAGGTATCGCCGTTTGATACGGCTGAAAACCGTGATGATTTCTTAGTCAAAAACGCCAGATTGGTGTTATCGGATGGAACGGTGATCAGGGATCAGAGGGTTTCTCCCGAGAAGGAACTCTTTATTGGAGATAATCAGCGCTCGAATAAAAGCTGGCAATTTCAATTCAATCTGCCTGACGGACTGTTTACGTCACAGCTGCTGGAGTGGGATACATCAAAGCTTTCTGAAGGCGTTCACCATATTCAAGCAAGCGACGGGAAGGAAAATGTCAGCTTGGTTGTGCGGGTGGACAATTCAGGGCCGCACATTGAGCCGAATATGAACGAAGGACAAACGTACAAAGGAAATCTCATTCTGCAGGCTGATATGTATGATAAATGGAGCAAAATTGAGGAGGCGGAGGCGTTTTTAGATGGTGAAAGCATTACACTCCCATACCATACGTCATCTTCTGAACTATCGCCGGGAAAACATTCGCTAAAAGTGACAGCGATGGACCTCGCGGGCAATCAAACGGTCATTGAGCGGACGTTTAAAACAGAACGTGAGCATCCGGACCAGCCGGAGGTCATAGACAGCGAAGCCGGCACGCATGGGGCAAAGCTTTCTGTGCGGGTGAAGGACCCGACGAATGACGACATGAATGTCGCTTTTTATAGAGGGTTTCAATATACAGCACGAAACAATGTGAACATATTCAAGCACGCGTCAGTGACTGAACCGCCGAAACGTTTTGTGCCGAAAAGTGAGACCCCGTTTACGAATCAAGAATTGGAGCGGGTATCTGCTGCTGACGGAAAAACAGTTTCGACAGAAAAGAAGGAGCTGTTCCCTTATCATCGCTTTGAAGTGACGGTTGATTCGTCAGTTGATGAGAATGACTTGGCGGAAGCGGTTTGGAAGGGGAGTTCTTTGTCGGGAAGAAAGGTGACGATGTATGCTTGGAATTATCGGACAAACGAGTGGCAGCCGATTGACAGCTTCGTTGCCAAGGATGACAAACCGTTTATGCTGAAGGCGTCTGTGATCGCCTCCGATTTTGTACGGCAGTCGAAGATGAATGTGATTGTACAGGATGAAATTCCTCCAGCGAAGGATATGTACACATTTGTCTGGATGTCCGATACACAGTATTACGCCGAAAGCTATCCGCATATTTTTGATAAACAAACCGCATGGATCAAAAACAATCAAAAGCGGCTCAATGTCAAATATGTGTTTCACACGGGTGACATTGTAGATGATTCCGCCGATATCAGACAGTGGAAAAACGCTGATCGGTCAATGTCCGTTCTCGATAAGAACGGGATTCCATACGGCGTGCTGGCAGGAAACCACGATGTCGGGCATAAGGACGGCTCCTACAGGGCGTTTGGCCAATACTTTGGCAGTGATCGTTTTGATAAAAAATGGCATTATGGAGGTTCTTATAAAAATAACCGCGGCCATTACGACCTGGTTTCAAGCAACGGCAATGATTATATCATGCTGTATATGGGGTGGGGCATTACCGATGAAGACATCGCATGGATGAATCAGGTGTTGAGGAAGCACCCTGACCGGATGGCTGTTTTAGCTTTTCATGAGTATTTGCTGGTCAGCGGAAACAGAAGCCCGATTGGAGAGAAAATATTCAAGAAAGTGGTTAAACCGAATCCGAATGTGGTGATGGTGTTAAGCGGACATTATCATAGTGCGATGAGAAAAACTGATGAGTTGGATGATGATGGTGATGGAAAACCGGATCGCCTCGTGCATCAAATGCTGGCTGATTATCAGGGCGGGCCTGAAGGCGGACAAGGATATTTGCGTTTGCTGCAATTTGACCAGGCGAATGATATGGTGCATGTATCGACGTACTCTCCGTATTTACATGATAAAAACTTAAACTACTATGATACGGATACCTATGGCAGCAAGGACGAGTTTTCCCTTTCGCTTGATTTGAAGCCGAGGATCAAAAAGGTGGAAACCGATTATTTTGAATGTAATGTGTATACCAATGAAGAGCTTGGAAAACGGAAGCAGGTGAAAAGCGGGGATATCGCTGAGTTCCGCTGGGATCACCTTGAGCCGGACTCTGTTTATTATTGGTACACCATTGTGGAAGACAGTTTTAACGGCAAAACGAAATCACCGATCTGGAAGTTCAAGACGAAAAAAGAGACGTATCATCCCGCGCCAGACCAGTTTGATTTTCGCCATGTCTCCAATCCTTAAAAAGGGTTGGAGATTTTTTTCATGAAAGCCGATCCATGTAGTGGACAAATGTATAACGGTCGCCTCTGTATACAGATTTGGCATGTTCAAAAGCAATTCCGTTCTGTAAATACGTTGTTCGTTTGATTAACAGGACAGGCGCTCCCGTTTGAATGCCGAGAATGCTTGCTTCTTCCGACGTTGCGGCACTTGGCTCAAGCTCCTGTTTTGCGCGGGAAATCGGTATGCTGTTGTACCTTTCAATATGCTCGTAAATCGACGAATGAAAATGCGATTCATTTAACTCACCCGCAAGCTTAAACGGAATATGCGAGGCTTCGATCGCCATCGGAATATCATTTGCCAGCCGCACCCGAGTGATTTTATGGATGGAGGAGGGGTGCCCGCAGCCTAATACAGCGGCGAGCTCCTCCGTTGATTCAATAAGCCGATAGTCAATGAGCCTGCTGCCAGGTTTCATCCCGCGGCTTTTCATATCCTCGGTAAAGCTTGTCAGCCCTTGGAGTGTTTGTTCCATTTTTGGCTTGCTGACAAAGGTGCCTCGGCCTTTTAGGCGGTAGAGAAAGCCTTCATTGACTAAATTAGAAAGCGCTTGGCGAACCGTCATCCGGCTGATTCCGAATTGTTCGGCATATTCACGCTCGGAGGGAAGAGACATATCCGGCTGAAGCTCTCCACTCTTTATTTGGGCTTTTAATTGCTCCATAATCTGATAATAAATCGGAATAGGGGATTGTTTATCGATATTCATAAATCAGCATGTTCCTTTCAAGGTCTTAATGCTGCTGCTTCACGATCAATCAAAACCGTTACATCGGAATGCAGGCGCAAAGCAGATGCGGGGAAATCTTCACTTATGTCTCCTTCTAACAGCTTTTTCGCAGCTTCTGCCTTGCTTTTGCCGGAAACAAGCAGCAGGATGCGTTTGCTTGTGAGAATCGTCTGGATGCCCATTGTGAGCGCTTTTGTCGGCACACTGTCTATTGAAGAAAAATATCTTGCATTCGCCTGCCTAGTTTGTTCATTTAATGTCACAATGTGTGTGCGTGACTGGAAAGGCGTTCCCGGTTCGTTAAAGCCGATATGTCCGTTTCGGCCGATGCCGAGAAGCTGAATGTCAGTGCCGCCGAGGGATTTCACTAATTGTTCGTACCGTCTGCATTCGGATTCCAGATCGACTGCATGTCCATTCGGAATAAAATGCCGGCTTGGCTGGCTGTCAATATGCTGAAAAAAACGATGATTCATATAGTAGTGATAGCTGTTCGGATCATCGCTTGAAAGTCCGGCGTATTCATCCAAATTAACCGTGGTGACGTTTTGAAATGAGAGGTTCTCAGTTTGGTGCAGGCGGATCAGCTCGCGATACGTGCCTTCAGGTGTGCCGCCTGTTGCTAAGCCGAGAACGGCGCCAGAATTTTTCTTGATCGTGTCACCGACTATTCTTGCTGCGGTTTGGCTTAGCTCTTCATATGTTTGACATTCCATTACTTTCATATCTGGTCAGCCTCCTTGGATATAAATGCAATGTTTCCGCGGCAAATGGTGAGAATCACCTCGCAATCACTGTTGACAATGACAAGATCCGCATCTTTTCCCTCTGTCACACTGCCTTTACGGTCAAAGATGCCCAGCTGTTTGGCCGCGTTTGCAGAAGTTATATTAGCTATATCCGTCCAAGAACAATTTGTAAACTCACGCATATGCCGTGCGCCTTCGTTCATTTTGAGAATTGAACCGGCAAGTGTTCCGTCTGAAAGAAGAGCTGTTTTTCCTCTCACCGTCACACTTTGGCCGCCGAACTCGTACACACCATCTTTCAGGCCTTTTGCCCTCATAGAATCAGTAATTAAAATGAGCTTGCTGCTGCCTTTTGCCAAAAAAGCAAGCTTTGCCGCTAAAGGATGGGAATGGATGCCGTCGGCAATAAGCTCTGTCACAAACCCATCATGGGCTAGCGCCGTTCCGATTACGCTGGGCTCTCGGTGATGAAAGGGGCTCATCGCGTTGTAGAGGTGGGTCATATGGCTCGCGCCTGCTTTCGCGGCCTCTGACAATAATGCGGAGTCGGCATCTGTGTGCCCCATCGACGCGATAATCGATTCGTCTTTCAAATAGCGGATCAGTTCAAAATGCCGATCTTCCTCAGGTGCAAGTGTGACAATGTGAATCAGCCCGCCTGCCTCCTGCTGCCACTTTTTGAAAAGTGCAACATCTGAAGGCCTAATCCATTCCTTTGGCTGCGCTCCGGCTCTTTTAGGTGAAACAAAAGGGCCCTCCAAATGAATGCCGAGCAGTTCCGCACCTAATAAAGAGGCCTCTTCAGCCGCTTTCCACTCTCTTGCATTCACCAAAGCTTGAGAAATATGCCCATGTTCCTGGGTAATGGTTGTTGCTAAAAAGCTCGTCGTGCCTTCTTCGGGCAGCCTTGACGACATGGTGTCGAGGGCAGAAAAGCTTGCATCCATTGTATCTGCGCCATAGCCGCCGTGAATATGGATGTCAATCATCCCGGGAAGCAAAACGGAATCTGCCGGTGCTTGAATCTCTTTTGCATAGGTCTCTTTAGGCCGTTCACTAGTGACTGTGCTGATCTTTCCGTCAGTGATTCCGACATAGCCTTTTTTGATTCCTTTGTTTTCTGTCACGATCGCGATGTCTTTGATAAGAAGACTTTCTGCCATAGGTGATCCGCCTTTCTGGTATATGAATACATTTATTTTACTCCTTTTCAGACTAGTGATCTAGACCAGCTGAGGTGTTTTCCCGTCTTTTATAAAATCTGTTTTAGGTTCAAGCCCGAAAGTGATAAAATGAAAGTATTGTGAGCAAGCTCGGGTCAGCCCGGAACAGGAGGAACATATCGTGGCAAAAGTTCGCACAAAAGACGTAATGGAACAGTTCAATTTGGAATTAATCAGCGGAGAAGAAGGGGTTAACCGCCCGATTACCATGAGTGATTTATCAAGACCAGGCATTGAAATTGCCGGATATTTTACATATTACCCGAGAGAACGCGTGCAGCTTCTCGGAAAAACAGAGCTTTCTTTCTTTGAGCAGCTGCCGGAAGAGGATAAAAAGCAGCGAATGGAATCTCTGTGCACGGATGTAACACCAGCTATTATTCTTTCTAGAGATATGCCCATTCCGCAGGAGCTGATTGACGCTTCTGAGAAAAACGGTGTGCCTGTCCTCAGATCGCCGCTGAAAACAACAAGGCTGTCAAGCCGGTTAACCAACTTTCTTGAGAGCCGTCTCGCGCCTACCACGGCGATTCATGGCGTTCTTGTTGACATATACGGCGTCGGCGTGCTGATCACAGGGAAAAGCGGTGTCGGGAAAAGTGAGACCGCGCTGGAGCTTGTGAAAAGAGGACACCGCCTCGTTGCGGATGATTGCGTTGAAATCCGACAGGAGGACCAGGATACCCTTGTCGGAAACGCTCCGGAATTAATTGAACATCTTCTGGAAATCAGGGGGCTAGGCATTATCAACGTGATGACGCTGTTTGGTGCCGGCGCAGTCAGAAGCAATAAACGAATCACGATTGTCATGAATCTTGAACTCTGGGAGCAGGGCAAGCAATACGACCGTCTCGGACTTGAGGAAGAAACGATGAAAATCATTGATACGGAAGTGACAAAACTGACGATTCCCGTCCGTCCGGGCCGAAATCTCGCAGTCATTATCGAAGTGGCAGCGATGAACTTCAGATTGAAGCGGATGGGCCTGAATGCCGCCGAGCAATTTACGACTAAGCTGGCGGACGTCATAGAAGACGGTGAACAAGACGAATAGGAGTTGGCGTTAAATGAATGAAGCGATAGAACCGCTCAATCCGATAGCTTTTCAGCTGGGGCCGTTAGCCGTCCATTGGTACGGAATTATTATCGGTCTCGGTGCTTTGCTTGGACTTTGGATCGCGATGAGAGAAAGTGAGAAACTGGGGCTGCAAAAAGATACGTTTATTGATCTTGTCCTGTTTGCCATTCCGATTGCGATTATTTGCGCCCGAATTTATTACGTTGCATTTGAATGGGATTATTATGCGGCACATCCGGGAGAAATCATTAAGATTTGGAAGGGCGGCATTGCCATTCATGGCGGATTAATCGGGGCGATTTTAACAGGTTATGTGTTTTCGAGGGTGAAAAACCTTTCGTTCTGGAAGCTTGCGGACATTGCCGCACCGAGCATTTTACTCGGCCAGGCGATCGGCCGCTGGGGAAACTTCATGAATCAGGAGGCACACGGCGAGGCAGTCAGCCGAGCCTTTTTAGAAAGCCTGCATCTGCCTGACTTTATCATCAATCAGATGTATATTAACGGACAATACTATCACCCTACTTTCTTATATGAATCACTATGGAGCTTTGTCGGCGTCGTTGTTTTGCTGCTCCTGCGCAAAGCAAATTTGCGCAGAGGCGAGATGTTCTTGATCTATATCATCTGGTATTCAATCGGAAGATACTTTATTGAAGGAATGCGGACTGACAGCTTAATGCTGACTGAGGCACTTCGCATCGCTCAGGTGATTTCAATCGTATTGATTGTTTTGGCTGTGGCGGCCATCATCTTCAGACGCGCCAAGGGTTATTCGAAGGAGCGGTACACGGAGTAGACGTCAATAAAGGGGGATGAGGGATGAAGAAGATCTTTCTGGCCGGTCTGGCGGCAGGTCTTCAAACAACATGGACACTCGGCAAAGTCATTTTCCCGGTAACACTATTGGTTACATTGCTTCAGCATACGCCTGTCATGGATTGGCTGGTACGGCTGATCACACCGGTTATGGGCCTGTTCGGGCTTTCTGGAGAAGCAGCCATTCCGCTTGTGCTGGGGAATATGCTGAATCTGTATGCCGGCATTGCCGGGATTTTGACATTGGATTTATCTGTGAAGGAAGTTTTTATTTTAGCTGTGATGCTGTCATTCTGCCATAACTTGATTATCGAATCGACAGTGGCCGCAAAGGTTGGCATCAGAATTGGCGTCATATTGGCGGTGCGCATCGGTTTGGCCGCTGTCTCAGCGATCGTCATTAACCTGATTTGGCATGGCGGACAGGAAACCGCGCAGTACGGTTTTATCACCGCGAAGAGCGCGGCTCCTGACGGCTGGCTGGCAATGCTTGCCGAGGCTTTAATGAAAGCCGGGCTCGGTGTTTTGCAGCTGGCGGCCATTGTGATCCCGCTGATGATCATCATTCAGCTTTTAAGAGATTTAGGCTGGCTGCACCGTTTTTCCAGATGGCTGTCTCCGTTTACGCAGCTGCTTGGCATGAATAAAAATACGTCCATGACGATGGTGGCAGGACTGACGATCGGTTTGGCCTACGGAGCGGGTGTCATGATCAAAGCTGTTGAGGATGACGGCGTGAGCAGGCGGGATATGACATTGGCATTTATTTTTCTCGTTGCTTGCCACGCGGTCGTGGAAGATACACTCGTCTTTATTCCGCTCGGCATACCGGTCTGGCCTCTTCTTCTGATACGTGTCACCACCGCGGTGCTCTTGACAATGGCTATTGCGCACACATGGAAAAAGTGGAAACCCTCAGCGGTTGGAAAGGAAGCAATATGAGTGACAAACAAGTAACGACGATTCTGTTTGATTTAGACGGAACCCTTATTAATACGAACGAATTAATTATCGCGTCCTTTTTGCATACACTGGAGCATTATTATCCGAGCAAGTATAAACGAGAAGACGTACTCGCGTTTATCGGGCCGTCTCTTTATGACACATTCTCCTCGATGGACGCTGATCAATGCGATGATATGATCGCCATGTACAGAGCATACAATCACGACATGCACGATTCACTTGTGACTGAATATGAAACCGTGTATGAAACCTTAGATGCATTGAAAAAAGCCGGGTTTAACTTAGGGATTGTAACAACAAAATTAAGGGATACTGTCAATATGGGCCTCAAGCTGACGGGCATCGGCGAGTTCTTTGAAACGGTCGTCACCCTCGATGATGTGACACATGCAAAGCCTGATCCCGAGCCGGTTCTGTTAGCGCTCAAACAGCTTGGAAGCGAGCCGGCGGAAGCTATGATGGTCGGTGATAATTACCATGATGTGCTGGCAGGAAAAAACGCCGGAACAAAAACGGCTGGAGTGGCATGGACGATTAAAGGGCCGGAAATGCTTGCGAAGCATGAGCCTGATTATATGCTTGACAAAATGAGTGATCTATTACAAATCGTTGGAGTGAAGTAATCTGTGAGAAAAACAGATCGTCATCCGGTCTCAGGAGCTAACTCACTATGGCATGTCTATCAAACGGTCCCTTTTTTAAAGGTTGTCAAAAATTTCATTGTCATTCAAATGGCGAGATATACACCGTTTATAGGGATGAAAAACTGGCTGTACCGTACGTTTCTGCGGATGGAGATTGGGAAGCAGACATCGTTTGCCTTGATGGTGATGCCGGATATTATGTTTCCGGAAAAGATCATAGTCGGAACAAATTCAATCATCGGGTACAATACGACCATTTTGGCCCATGAGTATTTGATTCAAGAATACCGGATCGGCAAAGTCCTGATCGGAGACGAAGTGATGATCGGCGCCAACACGACCATTTTGCCCGGGGTGGAAATAGGCGATGGCGCAGTGGTTTCCGCCGGAACGCTTGTCCATAAAGATGTGCCTGCCGGCGCGTTTGTCGGAGGAAACCCGATGCGGATCATCTATACGAAGGAAGAAATGAAAGAAAGAATGAAAAGGTCCGCTGAATAAACATTAGCGGGCCTTTTTTTATATTAAAATGGAGTATTGTTATTTTCATAAATATGCTGAACGCCAATCCATTTCTGGCCGACATTGGAGTAGCGTGTATTTGTCATTCTGACCGTGCTTGTTTTGCTGTCTGTCCGGAAGATCGCTTCTTTCATATTCGTGATGGTGCACTTGTCAATGATCACATCAACGTGGAAGGTTGAACCGCCAAGCTGTCTAATGAATTTACCGCCATTGTCCGCCGTGAAGTTTTTCACTGTAAATGTGCTGGCTTTATTGATTTGGAAAATCTTATCCGACGCTTTTTGGGCGGAGCCGCCATCGATGGTCACTTTTCCTTCTTTCTTCACCGTTAACGCATCCTCGCCCACATCTTCCCACTTTACATTCTGAATGTTAACGTTTCCATAAGTGTGCACGCCATCAGCAGCAGGTGCGCCGAGCACCACATTTTTCAGAGTTGCTCCATCCTCCACACGAAAAACAGGTTTTTGGTTTTCGGACTGGCTTCCGTCACCTAATTCTTTCCCTGCTACAAACCGCTGTCCCTTCCCGTCATATGTTGTATTTTTTGGCACAATAATTGTTTCATGAACCACTTTGTCAGCTGCAAAAGCAGTTGATGACTGAAACTGGCTGAAACCGATAACCAAACTGAACATAAATAGGATAGACACGATTTTTTTCAATGATAAAATCCTCCCCGGATATCAATAAATTTTGTAAGAGAAGCCTCAGCGTCTTGCACCGGCTTCTCTCACATAGATCGGGGCAAGGCTGAATCTGCTTTAATCATAAAAACAGACAGCCTGAAAGTAAAGATATTTTTGGATATTAAATGGAAAATGAATCGATATTACCGATTGAAACAAAAAGCATGAATATTGTCGTGTTTGCTCAGGGTAGAGCATAGTGGGGTGTTCAGCTGTTTACTTTTGGATAACGATGGCCTGGCTGCCCATTTGTTCCCACGCGTTTTCAAAACTGGTTCTGTCCGTTTTTCTGTTTTTATAGCCATACGGATCATTGAGATAGACATATTTTTCATCATAGCCCGTAACGGCGACACTGTGGACACTGAACGTGATATCAATTGTTCCATTTGGTGTTTTCCATGTCTGCATGTTGTCAACTGGCGCCAAGCTGGCGGTCGTAATGACCCAAACAGGATTGCCCTTCTCCAGTTGTTGATAGACTGCAGAAATGCTTTTTCCAGTCAGGTCAGACACTTTGTCTCCGGCATAGGTTTTTGCTAATTGATAGATCGGTCCGTGGTAGACACCGAGACCGGGGCCATTCGCCATATCCCCGACAAATCCGTCATTCGGATCCCCTTTTAATCCGCTGCTATATGTCAAAGGCACTGTGGCAATCTGGTTTGCCAATGTGTTTTTTGTCACGTCATATCCCGCGTAATTCAGCACCATCGCAAGGCTTGTTACTTCACAACCATTATAGAGCCGAGGGGCGTCCATTTGATTGTAAAGCACGACATTCAGCGGTTCCGCGCTTCCTTGCAGCTCGTTTTCGCTATTTGCAGCTGTTTCCGAGCCTTCTTCAGCTTCTCTTTTAATGCTATTGAAAAAAGGGATATCTATATCTTTTGCATATATTTTGAGTCCGAAAAAAATAACGCCTGATAGAATGATCAGGACACATAGAGTTCGCAGTGTTTTCATCTGTATCTCCTTGTTCTCTATTTGATTTGTATTATAGCATGCCAAACATAAAGAATTTAAGATATGACACACCTTTAATGATTTGTTCATGTTTTTTTCATAATGAGGAGGAGGACATCTGAGCAAAAAAGTTAAGCATTGATTTTCATTCTTTCATCTGCTAACATATTATCATATTAGCGAACTAAAGGATTCGGAATTTTCCTTCAAACGATGACAACGGAGGTGCTTGGGTTGATGTTTATGTTTGAAAAACCGCACGGTATGAGAGATACACTGCCGGGTTTATACGAGACGAAAAAAAAGGTGAGACAATCGTTAACCGATTTGATTGATAAATGGGGATACCGGTTTATGGAAACACCGACATTGGAATTTTACGATACCGTTGGCGTGCAGTCAGCGATTGAAGAACAGCAGCTGTTTAAGCTTCTTGACCAGGACGGCAAGACATTGGTGCTTCGCCCTGATATGACAGGGCCGATTGCTAGGGTGGCGGGATCTAAGCTTCTAAAACACGATCATCCGCTCAGAGTCGGTTATGCGGCAAATGTATTCAGGGCTCAGGAACGGGAAGGCGGACGTCCCGCCGAGTTCGAGCAGGTCGGAGTGGAATTAATCGGTGACGGGACGACAAGCGCGGATGCGGAGGTCATTGCCTTAGCCGTCGGTGCATTAAAAAGCGCCGGGCTGTCTTCCTTTAAAATTGCTATCGGCCACGCCGGTATAGCGGATGCCTTGTTTGTTGAGGTGCTCGGAAACGTTGAACGCGCTGATGTGCTGCGGAGGTTTTTATATGAGAAGAACTACGTTGGCTACAGAGAACATGTCAAATCTCTCCCGCTTTCCTCCATTGATAAAAGCAGGCTGCTTGAGCTGCTTGAATTGCGGGGCGGCATAGAAGTATGCGGACGTGCTGAGAACCTCGTTGATTCTGCGCAAGGAACAAGCGTGATTGATGAACTCAAAGCGCTGTGGGACATACTTGAGGATTATGGATGTACGGAAAATGTCCGTCTGGATCTGAATATGGTCAGCCATATGAGCTATTACACGGGAATTCTATTTGAAGTGTACGCGGAAAATGTCGGCTTTGTCATTGGAAGCGGCGGCCGTTATAACAAGCTCTTAGGCTATTTTGATTCACCCGCGCCGGCGACAGGCTTCGGACTTCGGATCGACCGGCTGATTGAAGCGCTTCATATGAAAGAAGAAGCTTGTGAAATCAACGCTGTTATTTTCAGCAAAGAGCAGCGGGTGCAAGCCATCGCTTATGCGAATGAAGAACGCATGAAAGGGAATAAAGTGGTGCTTCAGGATTTATCGGGAATCGAAAATATCGATCAGATGACAAAATCTTTTGCGAACGTCACCTATTTTATCGGTGCCAGAAAGGAAGAGCAAAATGGGTAAGTTACTCACAATGGCGATGCCAAAGGGCCGGATATTTGAAGAAGCGGCAGTGCTGCTTCGGCAGGCGGGCTATAAGCTCCCAGAGGAGTTTGAAGATTCGAGAAAACTGATCATCGATGTGCCGGAGGAAAATCTCCGTTTTATATTGGCTAAGCCGATGGACGTAACCACATATGTGGAGCATGGTGTGGCTGACGTCGGAATTGCGGGCAAGGATGTCATGCTGGAGGAGGAGCGCGATGTGTATGAGGTGCTCGATTTGAAGATCAGCAAATGCCACTTGGCAGTCGCCGGACTTCCGAATACAGACTGGAGCGGCGTAGCCCCAAGAATCGCGACAAAGTATCCGAATGTAGCTTCCGGTTATTTTAGAGAGCAGGGAGAACAAGTCGAAATCATCAAGCTCAACGGTTCAATTGAGCTGGCTCCGCTCATCGGGCTTGCAGACCGCATTGTGGACATCGTTTCCACCGGACAGACGCTAAAGGAAAACGGACTTGTTGAAACGGAGCACATTTGTGATATTACGTCCCGCTTTATCGTCAACCCGGTAAGCTACCGGATGAAAGACGATGTGATTGACGAAATGGCCTCCCGCTTATCTCTCGTTGTGGAAGGAGAAACGGCAAAATGAAGATCAAAACCATCAGCGGCGCAGACCGGCTTTCTCTCAAACGGTCCATAGATGCCGGAACGGAAGAGCAAAGAAAAGCGGTCCGAACCATTATTGAAGCTGTCAAAGCAAACGGTGATCAGGCGGTCCGCACATATACGGCGAGATTTGACGGCATCGAACTAGACAGCCCGCTAGTCACGAAAGAAGAAATTGAAGAAGCGTATACCTTGCTGGATTCACAGCTGCTTCAGGTGATGAGGCAGGCAATTGAAAATATAAGGGACTATCACGAAAGACAGCTGCAATCCTCATGGTTTT
This sequence comes from Bacillus vallismortis, assembly GCF_004116955.1. Classification (NCBI taxonomy): domain Bacteria; kingdom Bacillati; phylum Bacillota; class Bacilli; order Caryophanales; family Bacillaceae; genus Bacillus; species Bacillus vallismortis. The sequence continues at coordinate 4,204,538 of NZ_CP026362.1, forward strand.
ATCACAGAAAAGACGGCTCAATGCTGGGGCAGAAAGTAACGGCGCTTGATTCCGCCGGCGTATATGTGCCGGGGGGGACGGCGGCATATCCATCATCTGTTTTGATGAATGTCATCCCGGCGCTGACAGCAGGTGTGGAAAGAATCGTCCTTGTAACGCCTCCGGGAAAAGACGGGAAGCTGTCTCCCGGGGTTTTAGTTGCCGCTTCCGAGCTAGGCATAAAAGACATTTACAAAATGGGCGGCGCTCAGGCGATTGCGGCGCTGGCGTACGGAACCGAAACCATTGCGCCGGTGGATAAAATTACAGGTCCGGGAAATATTTATGTCGCGCTTGCCAAACGAGAGGTGTTCGGTGATGTCGATATTGATATGATTGCCGGACCGAGTGAAATCGTCGTGCTGGCTGATGATACTGCGATTCCGGGCGAAATCGCGGCCGACCTGCTGTCACAGGCGGAACACGATAAGCTTAGTTCATGTGTGTGTGTCACAGATTCCCTAGCGTTGGCCGAGGCGGTTTCAGCCGAGGTAAGCGAGCAGCTGAAAACGTTGCCGCGAAGAGAAATCGCGGAAGCCTCAATAAGTGATTACGGTTGTATCTATGTAGCGGAAACAATGGGTGAAGCGATTGACACGGTCAATACGCTCGCACCGGAGCATTTAGAAATCCTCACCCAGTCTCCCGAAGCGTTGCTCGGCAGAATCAAACATGCGGGAGCGATCTTCTTAGGCAGATACAGCCCTGAGCCTGTCGGCGATTATTTTGCCGGACCGAATCATGTGCTTCCGACAAACGGAACAGCCAGATTTTCAAGTCCATTAAGCGTAACGGATTTTCAAAAGAAATCGAGCATCATTTCTTACAGCCAAACGGCTTTTGAAGAACATGCCGAAAGCATTGCGGCTTTTGCCAGACTTGAAGGGTTAGAAGCCCATGCCAGATCAATTGAAGCGAGAGAACGGAGGAATTCAAAATGAGAAAAGCACAACGCGCCAGAAAAACAAACGAAACAGATATTGAGCTGGCATTTGCATTAGACGGCGAGGGGCAAGCGGATATCAAAACAGACGTGCCGTTTATGACGCATATGCTGGATTTATTCACGAAACACGGACAATTCGATCTCTCCATTCACGCAAAAGGCGATGTTGATATAGATGATCACCACACGACTGAAGATATCGGCATCTGTTTAGGGCAGGCGCTGCTCGAAGCCTTGGGCGATAAAAAAGGAATCAAGCGCTATGGATCAGCGTTTGTGCCAATGGATGAGGCGCTTGCCCAAGTCGTCATAGATCTAAGCAATCGACCGCACTTGGAAATGCGCGCGAACTTCCCTGCGGCTAAAGTCGGGACCTTTGATACGGAGCTTGTACATGAATTTTTGTGGAAGCTGGCGCTTGAAGCGCGGATGAACCTGCACGTCATCGTTCATTACGGCACAAACACCCACCACATAATTGAAGCTGTTTTTAAAGCGCTGGGGCGTGCGCTTGATGAAGCGACTACGATCGATCCGCGTGTTAAAGGGATACCATCAACGAAAGGGATGCTGTAAATGATCGGCGTGATAGATTACGGAATGGGCAATTTATACAGTGTCTCAAAGGCGCTTGAGCGTGTCGGCGTGCCGTACTTTGTTTCTGAAAAGCCGAAGGAGCTGAAAGAAGCCGATGCCTTCATTTTGCCCGGAGTCGGTTCATTCGGAGACGCGATGGTCAATTTGCGCAACGCGAAGCTCGATCAATTGATTCACGATATGGTTTCAGAGGGAAGACTGCTTCTCGGGATCTGCCTCGGCATGCAGCTTTTATTTGACCAAAGCGAAGAAAACGGGAGCGCGTCAGGCCTTGGGCTGTTAAAAGGAAAAGCAGTCAGACTGAAAACAGAAGATAAGGAAAGAAACAAACTGAAGGTTCCGCATATGGGCTGGAATCGCCTTTCTTTTCATAACGAATCTCCGCTGCTGGCCGAAACAGAAGAAGGCTATGCTTATTTCGTGCATTCGTATTACATCGAGGGGATGGAGGGGGACGCGCTTCTGGCAAGCGCTGATTATGGTGTGCGAGTGCCCGCTGTCGTCGGAAAAGGAAATGTCTTCGGCGCCCAATTTCATCCGGAAAAAAGCAGCACAGTCGGAATGTCCATCCTAACCCAATTCACGAAAATGGCAGCAGAAATGAAGGTGAAAAAATGAGTACTTTTACATTATATCCGGCAATTGATATGAGAAACGGCAAATGTGTCCGTCTCGTCCAAGGAGATTATAATAAGGAAACCATTTACGGCGATTCACCGTACGATATGGCCGCGTTATTTGCGAGTGAGGGTGCCGAATGGATCCACCTCGTTGATCTCGACGGAGCCAAAGAAGGGAAAAGAGTGAATGACCGCCATGTGATTGAGATTGCGCAAAAGCTGAACCTGAAAGTCGAAATCGGCGGCGGAATTCGATCTGAAAATGACGTCTATGAATATTTATCGGCAGGAGTCGATCGAGTGATCCTGGGAAGCTCAGCTGTTTCTAACCCTCCGTTTGTCAAAAAAATGCTGAAACAATATGGCGGAAACATCGCAATCGGCCTGGATGCGAGAAACGGTTTTGTTTCAACTGAAGGATGGCTGGAAACATCAACCCTTAAAGCAGCTGAACTCGGCAAAGAGCTTGCCAATGAAGGAGCGGAGGTCTTTATTTTTACTGACATCGCGACAGACGGGATGCTGTCAGGCCCCAATATTGAAAGCACGGTCGAGCTTGCGAAGGAAACGGGGAAATCGGTGATTGCTTCCGGCGGCGTCAGCTCCGTCGAGGATCTCGAAGCCCTCGCCCGCTACCAGGAGGACGGCGTCTCTGGAGCGATCATCGGAAAAGCGCTGTATACCAATCAGTTTACACTCAGCGAGGCGTTTGAAAGGATGAAGCGCAAATGATCACAAAACGGATTATTCCATGTCTTGATGTCAAAGAAGGACGCGTTGTCAAAGGAATTCAATTTCTCGAATTAAAGGATGCCGGTGACCCAGTTGAGCTGGCGGAAGTGTACGGCCAGGAAGGGGCGGATGAACTCGTTTTTCTTGATATCTCCGCCTCGCATGAAGGGCGCAAAACGATGGTTGACGTTGTGGAGCAGGTTGCCGCGAAGCTTGCGATCCCGTTTACAGTCGGCGGCGGCATCAACCAGCTCAGCGATATGAAAACGATTCTGCGTGCCGGCGCGGATAAAGTTTCTGTGAACACAGCAGCTGTTCTCCGGCCTGAGCTGATTACAGAAGGAGCCGAGTTTTTCGGTTCACAATGCATCGTTCTTGCCATCGATGCCAAGTATGACCAAGAATCCGGCACATATAAGGTCTACACGCACGGCGGCAGAAAGAAAACAGACTGGGAAGTCACCGCATGGGCAACAGAAGGCGTCAAACGCGGAGCAGGAGAAATATTGCTGACAAGCATGGACTCCGACGGTGAAAAAAAAGGCTTTGACCACAGGCTGACAAGGCTTGTTTCTGAAGCTGTCCCCGTACCTGTTATCGCCTCGGGCGGAGCGGGGAACGGACAGCATATGCTTGAGGCTTTTACAAAAGGAGAAGCCGACGCCGCGCTGGCCGCTTCTATTTTTCATTATAAAGAAACATCGATTAAAGAAGTGAAATCATACTTAAAAGAGCACGGGGTGAATGTGAGATGAAACAGGCAGATGAACTGCGTTTTAACGAGGATGGATTAATTCCCGCCATCGTGCAAGATGCGGCAAGTAAAGAAGTGCTGACCCTTGCCTATATGAACAAGGAATCGTACGAAAAAACGCTGGAAACGAAAGAAACATGGTTTTACAGCCGTTCGCGCCAAGAGTTATGGCATAAAGGAGAAACCTCAGGCAACACGCAAGCCGTTAAGGGCATCCGATATGACTGCGACCAAGACGCATTGATCGTACTCGTAGAGCCATCCGGCCCGGCATGCCACACAGGCAGCTACAGCTGTTTTACAAAGGAACAATCAGAAGAACAGGCTGCGGGACGATTTGACATCATGAACGAACTGGAACGCGTGATCGCGGAGCGGCAAGCGGAAATGCCTGAGGGAGCATACACCACTTATCTTTTCCGTGAAGGTGTCGATAAAATTCTGAAAAAAGTCGGTGAAGAAGCATCCGAGGTGATCATTGCCGCGAAAAACCGAGACCGCGAGGAACTCAAATGGGAAGCGGCAGACTTGCTGTATCACCTGCTTGTCTTGCTCAGAGAACAAGCTCTGCCGCTGGATGATGTGCTTGATGTGTTGAAGAAACGCCATACTGAAAAGTAAGAGGAGTGGAGCTGTTCATTAGCAGCTCCCTTTTTATGCATCTTTACGCCTGATCCATTTGTCGTGTTTCGGTAAATAAAGTGTAAAAAAGCACTGCTCACAAAAAATAGACATCAAAAAACCAATCGAATTCCCTATTCATCGAAAATTTTCCATGATGTAACATAACTAAGGATGAAAATCCCTGTTGGATAGCAGGTCTTTAGCATGATTTTGTGGAAACCGGTAAGGAGAGCAAAAAAAGGCATATCATGAAAAAGGAAGTACATTCGAAAATGGGGAGAGAATGGTGAACGAAAAAATTGATGAACTGAACAAAAGAGTTGGACGTTTGGAACAAGAACTGGCCAATGTCAAAAAAGAGATCGCATATCTCACGGCAGGCAAGCAAGAACAAGTTATAGCCAAAACGGTAGAACATCCAAAAATCAACAAAGAAACCGAAGTGCCAAAACAAACAACGGCTCCGTCAAAAGAGCGCCGCACTTTAGAAAACATAGCAGGAAATTGGCTTCCGAAAATCTTTATTTTTGTTTTTCTTCTTGGCATGATTTGGGCGTTTGCGGCAGCTGCTGAAAAAGGCTGGGTCAACACATATATGAGGGTGGCGGCAGGGCTCATGGTCTCCATTGTGCTATATGTTCTCGGCAGCAGGCAATATAAGAAAAATGCCAGTGTGCTGGGCGTCTCATTATTGGCGGGCAGTAACATTGTCTACATCGTTTCTTTATTTGCGGGGAACATGCTGTACCAGATGATCCCGACCCCGCTTACAGTGATCCTTCTTGCTGCAGGCGTTGCGGGCGGTGTGTACATATCAAGAAAATATCGGTCACAAGCACTCATTGCGATTATCGGCGCAGGTGTTTACTTGTATCCGTTTTTATTTGGCGGGGAACAAGGAAACGAATACATTTTTTATGTATATGAGTCATTGGTTTTCGCAGGCTTAATGTATGAGACAGTCAAACAAAAGTACAGCGTGGCGTGGAATATAGCAAACTATGCATTTATATTAGCGATTTTTGCTTTCTTATCATTTACCGATGCACAGGTATCGGTTTGGACACTTACTGTCTTTACGATGCAGCAGGCGATCATGATCTTCTCGGCCTTACGATCGCACATCCCATTTCAAAAAGCTGTCTACCTCACAGCTGTTTCAATCGGAGCTTTTGTCGTTTTCATTACAGGGTTTGTCCTGTATCTAAAAAACGATACAGCGTTATACGCCTTTTATACTGTTGCTTTTGTCATTTACCTATTGTTAAGTTTATGGAAAAGAAAAGATTTAGTCGAAATCACACATACGTTTTTTCTCATTTCTATGATTTATTTTAATGTATTAGCAGCGGATGCATTAGATGAAAATGAAATTTGGCTGTACATCATGTTTACGTTGCAAGGAATCATGATGTGTTACGTGTCATACCGCAAAAAAAGCTGGCTGATCGGCATTGCCGGAGTGATTGTCGTTTTACAGGCATCGTGCGGCCTCATGCAATACCCGGCACGCTCATTACACTTTCTCAGCGTGGTCTCTTGGCTGCTGCTGATCAGCTCACTATTTGCTGCCTATCTGTATTCGAAAAACATACAAAATAAACAAATCACGATTGTTGTTTCGTACGCTGTTTCCTTCCTGATGCTTGTATTCTTCAGCAAATTATCCATATGGATGACGGATAAGATTGACGGCGTATCCAATCATGTAGGAGTATCCCTGTCTTGGTTTATATTTGTCATCGTGATGTATGCTGTTTATTACGCAACCAAAGACAAGACATGGAACCGAATCGGGCTTGTATTTTTATTTATGACACTGGCCAAAATGATTTTAATAGATTCTGCTTCGATAGATATTGTTTGGAGAGCGGTCTTATTCATCTTGTTAGGGGTCATCGGGCTGTTTATATCCAGAATATTTTATTCGAAAAAAGAGAAGCTATAATGCCTGGCCACGACTGCCGAGAGAACTCGGCGGTCTTTTGTTCGTTTGATTCTATCAGTTAACGATATGGAGGTTTGTCATGAAAAAAACCATCTTGATTTGCATCAGCTTAATACTTGTTCTGACAGGTGGATGCGGTATGAACGACAATGAAAAAAGTATCACAAATAACAATAAAACAGAAGCCGTAAAACCAAAAGACATGGACCCAAAAAACCTGCCGAAAGTTCCTGCGTATCAGGACGAGAAAACGAGAGAGTACATGGTCTCAACGAAGGAAGAGGAGCCGGGGTATTATGTGCTGGAATCTAAGCTGAAAGGATTTAGGATGTTGTTTCCGGAGGAAGCGAAATATCTATCAAGAAGATCCTCGTTAACTGGAAAACACAAAGAAAGCATTGGATTTAACAGTTATGATAAAGACACCAATGTAATGTTTGATGGGCATGTAACATATTACAAAGAAGAAAGTTTTGTAGATGAACCTGAAATAATGCTAGATATTGTAAGTGGAAAAAATGATTATAAAGGTGAATACAAGAAAAGTAGTAACAAGAACAAGGATATCTATTTTGGTAAGAAAAAAGCCATCTTTGAAAATATTGATAGAAAATATAATGATTCATACAGTTACTTTGGATATGTGAAATCTCTAGAAGAAGATAACCTAGGAGTTGAATACGCCTTTACTTTTGGATGCAAAAATGAAAATCAACCATGCTCTCTAGAAGAAGAAAAGGCTAAAAATAAAGTTGAGAAATTAATACATTCCATCAGCTTTTTAATAGATAAAAAGGACAAATAAAGTTAAGGCTAATTGATTAGAATATGGCTATTAACAACAGTTTGCCTTAATGAATGCAAGTGAAATGATAGAAAACCATTATTCGTGTAAACAACGAAAACCTGCGGAGGTTCTTCATGAAAAAGATCATCTTGATTTGCTTCAGCTTATTACTAGCCCTGACAGGAGGGTGCAGTATGAACGACATTGAAAAAAACAGCACCAATGACAATAAAACAGAAGCCATAAAACCAAAAGACATGGACCCAAAAGAACTGCCGCAAGTTCCGTCGTTTCAGGACGGGAAAACGAGAGAGTACATGGTGTCAACGCAAGAAGAAAAGCCGGGGTATTATTTGCTTGAGTCTAAGCTGAAAGGGTTTAGAATGTTGTTTCCGGCAGATGGCGAGTATCTTCCAGACTATTCTACGTCAAATGGAAAGAATAGCGAATCGATAGGGTTTCAAAGCTATAATGAAAAATCAAATATACTCTTAGATGCGCAAATTAGCTACTATAACAAATCTTCTTTTATTAATAATCCAGAAACAATGCTGCACCAAATTAGTAATGAGAATGGTTACGAAGGTGATTTTAAGAAAGAAAAAACTGATGGAAAAACAGTTTATACTGCATCAAAAAAAAGCACTTTTAAAAACAGTGATCGTAAACACAATTATTCCTTTGGTTATTTTGGATATATAGCATCCAGTGATGAAGAGTGTCTAGGGATAGTATATTCCTTTATCGTCCGGTGTAAAAAAGATAATAAACCTTGTACTTTGGATGAAGACCAAGCAAAAGAAAAAACGGATACTCTAATTCATTCTATAACCTTCTTTAAAAATAAAAAGAAGAGTAGAGATGGCGAATAAAAATGTTTTCGCATCTTCGCAGCTGTAACATGAATAAGAACAAAATAAGCAATTTGCATCCGGGTTATTAATATCAATTAGTTAACCCCATTGGAGGTTCACTTTGAAAAAGAACACTTATATTTACATCATTTTATTACTTTGCCTGACAGGCGGATGCAGTATGAACGACAATGAAAAAAACATCACAATTAGCAATAAAACGGAAGACGTAAAACCAAAAGACCAGGATCAAAAAGACTTGCCGAAAGTTCCGGCGTTTCAGGATGAGAAAACGAGAGAGTACATGGTGTCAACGATAGAAGAGGAGTCGGGGTATTATTTGCTGGAGTCTAAGACGAAAGGATTTAGAATGTTGTTTCCGGAGGATGGGGAGTACTCAGACTCTGAAACTTCAAAGAAAAACGAATCACTATTTTTTGACAGTGTGAATAAAAAAACGAATATAGTAATGAACGCTTCAGTAAAGTTTTATCAAAATGAATCATTTATAAACGATCCGGAGACTATGTTGGATATCGTTAGCGGTAAAAATGAATACAAAGGTCATTTTGAAAAATTTGAAGCAAAAGATAAGGATATTTATTTTGCTTCAAAACATGAAAACTTTGACAACGAAGAAAACCCATCTTATATCTTTCTTGGTTATATAAAGTCAAAAAAACAAGATGATTTAGGGATGGAATATTCTTTTATGTTTAGCTGCTCAGCCAATGCAAAGACATGCAAACCAGACCCAAAAGCAAATGAAGAACAGGTTAAAAGAATAATAAACTCTGTTACCTTTGGCGATGTGTAAGAGAAAAATACAAACATTGATGTCGAAGGTTTTTTTATCTCGAAGAGGTTTTATTCGAAACAGAAGTAGTAATCGCTCAAAGACTGCCAAGGGAAACAGCGTTTTTTCGAGTATGAGAAATTCAACCTGTATCTTAAGCCCTCCTTTCTGTTTATCAAATTTATTCCATTTTATAATATGAATAAGGATAAAATAATCACTTTTTAACAGGGTCATTAGTATGGATTTTGATAAAACAGCTCAAAAAACCACGGAGGTTCATAATGAAAAAGATCATCTTTATTTGCTTCAGCTTATTTCTTGCCCTGACAAGCGGATGCAGTATGAACGACAATGATAAAAACACTACCAATGACAATAAAACAGAAGCCGTAAAACCAAAAGACATGGACCCAAAAGACCTGCCGAAAGTTCCTGCGTTTCAGGACGAGAAAACGAGAGAATACATGGTGTCAACGAAAGAAGAGGAGCCGGGGTATTATGTGCTGGAGTCTAAGCTGAAAGGGTTTAGGATGTTGTTTCCGGAGGATGCGAAGTACGTAACTAAATTTTCAAGTGTTGGCAAAAATGAAGAAACAATAATATTTGATAGTTTTAATAAAAAAACTAACATTCAATATGATGGGCAATTGGATTATCATCGAGAAAAAAGTTTTGCGAATGACAAGGATACAATGCTGGACATTGTAAGCGGTAGAAATAGCTATAAAGGCAAATTCGAAGAAAGAGAGCTATCTGACAAAATTGTATATTCTGCTCAAAAGAAAAGTGTTTTTGATGATGTAGAGGGAAAGAACAATTTTTCTTATAGATTTTTTGGTTATGTCAAATCTACAAAAGAGGATGATCTGGGGATAGAGTATTCGTTTCGATTTGCCTGTTATAGTGATGAAGAGGATTGTTCATTAAAGAAAGATGGAGCAAGAAAAAAAGTCCAAAAAATAATAGACTCTATAACCTTTTTAAAGGTTATAAAGGAGAAGTATAGGAAATGAAAAAGAAGAATATATTGAAAATGAAAATGTAAAACTGCGTTTAATCTTTGAAGCAGAGATGCGCTGAATATAAAGGAGAAAAACATAGAATCATCCGGAAAATGTGGAACGATACACATCTTGTTAAAGGTGTATCGTTTACTCTTCTCCTATTCAAAACACGAGTGGGAGATTTTTATTTTCATCACGGCAAAAATATACTGAAAAAGTCTCTCTCCATTGATATGATTGAGAAAGAGTAAAAATCATCCTTTTGATACGACATTTCACCTTTCTGAACGCTGAAACAGGAGGAAAAAGTATATGCCAACCCAGCAACAAAAATCGAAAAGTAAATTGAAACCCTTTTTTGCATTAGTAAAGAAGACCAATCCTTCTTATGGAAAGCTTGTCTTTGCGCTGGCCCTCAGTATTGTGACCACGCTGGTCAGCCTGCTGATTCCATTATTAACGAAGCAGCTTGTCGACGGATTTTCCATGTCAAACCTGTCAGGCACGCAAATCGGGCTGATCGCGCTTGTTTTTTTCGTACAGGCCGGTTTAAGCGCCTATGCCACCTATGCGCTTAACTATAATGGACAAAAAATCATTTCCGGGCTGCGGGATTTATTATGGAAGAAATTAATTAAGCTCCCTGTCCCTTATTTCGATACAAACGCTTCCGGAGAAACCGTCAGCCGCGTGACGAATGATACGATGGTGGTCAAAGAATTGATCACAACCCATATCAGCGGGTTTATTACAGGCATCATTTCAGTCATTGGATCTCTGACAATCTTGTTTATTATGAATTGGAAGCTGACACTGCTTGTATTAGTTGTCGTTCCGCTTGCCGCTCTAATCCTAATCCCGATTGGCCGGAAGATGTTCACCATTTCTCGGGAAACGCAAGATGAAACAGCCCGTTTTACCGGCCTGCTGAATCAAATCCTTCCGGAAATCAGACTCGTCAAGGCTTCAAATGCGGAGGTTGTCGAATATGGGCGCGGGAAACTGGGGATTTCTTCATTATTTAAACTGGGAGTTCGTGAAGCCAAGGTTCAGTCGCTTGTCAGTCCGCTTATCTCACTTGTATTAATGGCAGCACTTGTGGCAGTCATCGGATACGGGGGCATGCAGGTCTCATCAGGCGAGCTCACTGCCGGAGCGCTCGTGGCCTTTATTTTATATTTGTTTCAAATTATTATGCCGATGGGCCAGATCACAACGTTTTTTACACAGCTGCAAAAATCAATCGGCGCAACCGAACGGATGATTGAGATTTTGTCAGAAGAAGAGGAAGATACTGTCACAGGAAAACAAATCGAAAACGCGCATTTGCCTATCCAGCTTGATCGTGTGTCTTTTGGATATAAGCCTGATCAGCTGATTTTGAAAGAGATCAGCGCCGTCATTGAAGCAGGGAAAGTAACAGCGATTGTCGGTCCGAGTGGCGGAGGAAAAACAACATTGTTTAAGCTGCTTGAACGTTTTTATTCACCGACTGCAGGGATCATTCGGCTGGGGGAAGAGCCGGTTGACACTTACTCGCTTGAATCGTGGCGGGAGCATATCGGGTATGTATCACAGGAAAGCCCGTTAATGTCAGGAACGATTAGAGAAAACATTTGCTACGGGTTAGAACGTGATGTAACGGACGCTGAGATCGAAAAGGCCGCGGAGATGGCATACGCGCTCAATTTCATAAAGGAGCTTCCGAATCAGCTTGATACGGAGGTAGGCGAACGCGGCATTATGCTGTCAGGCGGACAAAGGCAAAGAATCGCGATTGCGAGAGCGCTTCTCCGAGATCCGAGCATTCTCATGCTTGATGAAGCGACCTCAAGCCTTGACAGCCAATCTGAAAAATCAGTCCAGCAGGCGCTCGAGGTGCTGATGGAGGGCCGCACAACGATTGTCATCGCTCACCGCCTCTCTACTGTTGTAGACGCGGACCAGCTGCTGTTTGTTGAAAAAGGAGAAATTACCGGACGGGGAACCCATCATGAATTAATGGCTTCGCATGATCTATATAAAGATTTTGCTGAACAGCAGCTCAAAATGAACGCGGATTTAGAAAACAAAGCCGGGTAAATTTTGGTCGAATCAGCCAGCAAAAAAACGGGGGGATTTTCCCAATCCTTCCTTTTGAACTATTGAGGGGCTGACGATTTATGGTATACTACTGACGGTAATATTGTATAAAAACGGAGGGTAGTTGTGGGAAAACACACTTCTGAACATAAAAATCACGCACAAATTGTCCAGCTGCTTCAAGATGGACAATATTTTTTTCATAAAGGCTTGAAAGCGTATAAAGAGCGCAATCTGAAACGGGCAAGCAAACTGATTCAACGCGCGGTTCATTTGGAGCCGGAGGATTCAGAGATGCTTTCGCAGCTTGCGGTCATTTATTCAGAAATGGGCCAATATCAAGAGTCGAACGATCTTCTTGATTATATTATGGCAAATCTGGAGACCGAAATGCCGGAGTGCCATTACTTTAAAGCGAATAATTTTGCCCATCTGGGACTCTTTCAAGAAGCTTATAAAGAAGCGGCCGCTTATTCAGATGCGGATCCGGACGGGGAATTCGCTGAAGAAAACGATAGTCTGCTTGAATTGCTAGATTTAGGAGACGGCGGGCCTGAGGATTCTCTGTATGATCAGGATGAATTGCTGGTGAAACAGGATCGGGCAAAGTCCCTCTTGGAAAGCGGCCAGCTTGCTGAAGCTGTGGCGGCGCTTGAGGAAATCACAGCTGAATATCCGGAGCTTTGGTCAGCATACAACAATCTGGCGCTCGCCTATTTCTATTCAGGCAACATCGTTAAAGCAAAGGAAACCGCTTATCAAGTGCTCAGTCATAATGAAGGAAATCTTCATGCCTTATGCAATCTTCTCGTTTTCTACTATTATGAAAGAGAAGACGAAAAAGTGGCGGAATTGAGTGACCGGCTTTCTAATGTGTATCCGATGCTATTGGAACAGCGATACAAACTTGGAGCTACTTTGGCGCTTGTCGGCCGCTATGAGCTCGGATATAAATGGCTCAAGTCATTATATAAAAGCGGTTTTGAAGGCGATGACACATTCTTTTACTGGCTCTCGTGCTCCGCTTATTTTACAGGGCATACTGAATTCGCCGAGACGATCTGGAGAAAAGTCGAGTCGCAATATCCCGGAGAAGACCGCCCGGCTCCCTGGGTTGAACGGAGGGAAGCACTCCCTTCATCGGTAGAGCAGCGTCTCGCAGCCTATTATATCAGCAGCACAAAGGGAGAAACGGAGCATCTTGAAGCGGTGATACACTCGAAGAGAATCACCGCTCCTTTCGAAAATCATTTTGTAAGGCTGCTCTTGAATGGAGAATCGGCGGCTGCTGATGTATCAGAGGATGCGCTTTTCGCTTATCAAACCGTCAAATTATTGGAGCAAGCTGAAAAAGAAGAAATGAAAACAGAGGTCATGAGCTGCTGGGTGTTCCATGTCATTCAGCAAATCCGGGCTGCCGTTCCATTGAAAAATGAGAAGGGCTGGGCAGCTGCGATTTGTTATATTTGGAAAGAAGCTCACGGAAAACATGATACGAAAAAAGACACAGCGGCCCGATTTGGCATCTCTCCGGCAACGCTGACGAAATATATGAAATATATTGATGATATTCTAGAATAGAATATTTTGAAGAGTCGATTTGTATAATCGACTCTTTTTTTATTTGATAGATTATAGTAATAGAATAATATCGACAGTTTTTTTAGGTGTTTAAGAAAAATGACAAACGATGAATGACTTGACATCTGTTTGAAACACAAATGTAATAAAATTTATCGCTAATTTGTCGAAACTTGATGGTATAATGATTCTCGTACATAAGGAATTAGTGTTTTTTACATATGATGTGAAATAAACGCTATACAGCCAGAATAAGAGATACACAGAAACATTAACCATAAACAACCATCATTCCTCGTAGAGTATGAGGAACGAAACTTGATGTTTAAAATACGATTCCACATGAGAACAGGTTCACAGTAAAGGGAGGATATTAAAAGTGAGAAAGAGTTTATTGACACTTGGTTTGGCTTCCGTCATCGGGACAAGCAGTTTTTTGATCCCATTTACAAGTAAAACTGCATCGGCGGAAACATTAGATGAAAAGAAACAAAATATCGAAAGCAAGCAATCTGAGGTTGCTTCCAGCATAGAAGCGAAGGAAAAAGAATTAACTGCGCTTCAGGAAAATCAATCAAAGATTGAAAAAGAACTAAAAGACATTAACGATAAGGCGCTTAATACAAGCAACGAGATCGAAGATAAAAAAGAAGAAAACGCTAAAACAAAAGAAGAAATCAAAAAGCTGAAAAAAGAGATTAAAGAAACAGAAGCCCGTATTGAAAAGCGTAACGAAATCCTGAAAAAACGCGTTCGTTCTTTACAGGAAAGCGGCGGATCTCAAGGATACATAGATGTCCTTTTAGGGTCAACAAGCTTTGGTGACTTTATCTCTCGCGCGACTGCGGTTTCATCAATTGTTGATGCAGACAAAGATTTAATCAAGCAGCAAGAGCAGGATAAAGCGAAACTTGAAGATTCTGAAGCGGATTTGAATAATAAGCTGAAAGAAGTTCAAGCTGCATTGGCTAAATTAGAAACCATGCAAAAAGAGCTTGATAAACAGCTTGATGAAAAAGACAAGCTATTCGAAGAAGCAAAAGCAAGCCAGAAGAAAACGGCTGACGCGATTTCTGAATTAAAATCAGAAGCGTCTGAGCTTGCGAACCAAAAAGCAGATACCGAAGCAGAACAAGCACGCATCAAAAAAGAACAAGAAGCTGCGGCTGCTTTGATCAAAAAGCAGGAAGAAGCGCAAAAAGCATCTGATGAGACACAAACAGCTACAACTGAAACAGCAAGCTCATCTCATGATGATTCTTCAAACAACAATTCTTCTAAGAGTTCATCAAACAGTTCGTCTAACAGCTCATCTTCTAAGAAGAGAAGCAGCTCAAACAGCAATTCAGGCGGCACTGTCATCAGTAACTCAGGCGGAATTGAAGGCGCGATCAGCGTTGGTTCAAGCATTGTCGGAAGATCACCGTACAAATTTGGCGGCGGACGCTCTCAGTCTGATATCAACAACCGTATTTTTGACTGCTCATCATTCGTACGCTGGGCATACGCTTCTGCAGGTGTCAACCTTGGACCTGTCGGCGGAACAACAACTGATACGTTAGTTGCTAGAGGACAAGCTGTCAGCGCGTCTGAAATGAAGCGCGGAGACTTAGTTTTCTTTGACACATACAAAACAAACGGTCACGTTGGAATTTACTTAGGAAACGGTACTTTCCTAAACGATAATTCATCTCACGGTGTATCTATTGACTCAATGAGCAACGTTTACTGGAAAAAGGCATTTAAAGGCGTTGTAAGACGTGTTGTTCAATAATAAATAAGACAAGGGCCTTCTTGAACAGAAGGCTCTTTCTTTATTAATACATATACCCTTTTAAAAAACATTTAATCATGATCAGAAAAAAATGAGCAAAAAAATAGCGTATCACCCTGAGATTTTATAGGATATGGGTAAGGTATACGTTAGATGGGGACTCTTATCATATAAAGAAGCGCCCCAACTTGAAAAAGACGTGTTAAGGAGTGGATAGTGTGTCAGAAGAAAAAGTATATGACGTGATTATTATCGGCGCGGGTCCTGCTGGGATGACGGCCGCTGTATACACATCAAGAGCAAATTTATCGACATTAATGATTGAAAGAGGAATTCCAGGCGGGCAAATGGCCAATACGGAAGATGTAGAAAACTATCCTGGATTCGAAAGCATTCTCGGACCTGAGCTTTCTAACAAAATGTTCGAACACGCGAAAAAATTCGGCGCTGAATACGCTTATGGCGATATTAAAGAAGTGGTTGACGGAAAAGAGTACAAAGTGGTAAAAGCCGGTTCTAAAGAATATAAAGCGCGTGCAGTGATCATTGCCGCAGGTGCGGAATATAAGAAAATTGGCGTGCCTGGCGAAAAAGAATTGGGCGGCCGCGGCGTGTCTTATTGTGCGGTATGTGACGGCGCTTTCTTTAAAGGCAAAGAGCTTGTCGTTGTCGGCGGCGGAGATTCCGCTGTGGAAGAAGGCGTGTATCTGACACGTTTCGCTTCAAAAGTAACGATTGTTCACAGACGTGACAAACTCCGTGCGCAAAGCATTCTTCAAGCGAGAGCATTTGATAATGAAAAAGTTGACTTCCTTTGGAATAAAACCGTGAAGGAAATTCATGAGGAAAACGGCAAAGTCGGCAGCGTAACGCTTGTTGATACAGTAAACGGTGAAGAAAGTGAATTCAAAACAGACGGCGTATTCATTTACATCGGCATGCTTCCTCTGTCTAAACCGTTTGAAAATCTGGGCATTACGAATGAAGAGGGCTACATCGAAACAAACGACCGCATGGAAACAAAGGTTGAAGGGATTTTCGCTGCCGGAGACATTCGCGAAAAATCACTGCGCCAAATCGTAACGGCTACAGGAGACGGAAGTATTGCGGCACAAAGCGTACAGCATTATGTCGAAGAGCTCCAAGAAACGCTGAAAACTTTAAAATAAAAAGGCTGTCATACGAGTTTCACATTACGTTACTGGGTTTTAATTCCGCTGTAACAGTTGTGTAATGCTTTTCGGTTATGATTAATAACGTAATTGACCCCCTTTTTATAATGAATACACTTTTTTGGCACGGATTCTCCAGTTATCCGTGTCCTTTTTTTGTCCAAAAATAAAAGGCGGTTGCCTATTCCATTAAAAATCACCTGAATTCATGAATGAATATGCTGTAAAATAGAAGAAAAGATTGTCAATGTCTCTTCATTGTGGGAGGCATCTTGAAGCGGTATAATAAAGAGACGATGACAGGACGAGAAGGTTAGGTGAACGTACTTGCAAAGAGTGACAAATTGTGTGCTTCAGACGGATGACAAGGTCCTTCTGCTGCAAAAGCCGAGACGCGGCTGGTGGGTCGCGCCGGGAGGCAAGATGGAGAGCGGGGAATCAGTCAGAGATTCCGTCATCAGAGAGTACAGAGAAGAGACAGGTATCTATATCATAAACCCTCAGTTAAAAGGCGTTTTTACCTTTATCATTAAAGAAGGTGACCAGATTGTCTCTGAGTGGATGATGTTTACGTTTGTCGCTGATTCATATACCGGACAAAATGTATCCGAATCAGAGGAAGGCAAATTGCAGTGGCACAATATTGAGGAGATTCAAAACTTGCCTATGGCCCCGGGAGACGGCCATATTCTTGATTTTATGATGAAGGGCCAAGGGCTGCTGCACGGCACCTTTACGTATACACCGGACTTCAAGCTGCTCAGTTATCGTTTAGATCCGCAGCATATCAAGTAAAAAGTACAGTCAGGGGGGAGAAAGATGAGCGTTAGTGAATCACATGATATTCAGCTAGTCATTATAACCGGAATGTCGGGAGCGGGAAAAACGGTCGCCATTCAAAGCTTTGAAGACCTCGGCTATTTCTGCGTCGATAATCTTCCGCCTTCATTGCTTCCGAAATTTTTAGAGCTGATGAAGGAATCAAATTCGAAAATGAGCAAGGTTGCGCTCGTGATGGATTTGCGCGGCCGTGAATTTTTTGACCGGCTGATTGAGGCGCTGGATGAGATGGCGGAAAATCCGTGGATTACTCCTCGTATTTTATTTTTAGATGCAAAGGATTCCATTCTCGTCACGAGATATAAAGAAACGAGACGTTCGCATCCGCTGGCATCGACTGGCCTGCCGCTTGAGGGCATTGGGCTGGAACGGGAGCTGCTTGAGGAATTAAAAGGCCGCTCTCAAATCATTTATGATACGTCAGACATGAAGCCGCGTGATTTACGTGAAAAAATCGTACAGCACTTTGCGTCAAACCAAGGAGAAACATTTACCGTGAATGTCATGTCATTTGGTTTTAAATACGGTATCCCGATTGACGCAGACCTCGTCTTTGATGTCAGATTTTTGCCGAATCCTTACTATATTGAAAGCATGCGTCCGCTGACTGGCAAGGATAAAGAGGTTTCCTCTTACGTCATGAAGTGGAATGAAACGCAGAAGTTCAATGAAAAATTGATCGATCTGCTGAGCTTTATGCTGCCTTCATATAAAAGAGAAGGAAAAAGCCAGGTTGTCATTGCGATCGGCTGCACAGGGGGCCAGCACCGCTCTGTGACACTTGCCGAACATTTAGCTGATTATTTCAAGAAGGATTACTATTCTCATGTTACTCACCGGGACATTGAAAAGAGAAGCCGGAAATAAGATGGAACAAAAACCGAAAATCGCAATCTTTGGCGGCGGTACGGGTCTTTCTGTATTGCTCCGGGGCTTGAAGCATAAACCAGTTGACATTACGGCCATTGTGACAGTTGCCGATGATGGAGGAAGCTCCGGGCGTCTGCGCAATGAACTGAAAATTCCGCCACCCGGAGACATCAGAAACGTGCTTGCCGCTTTATCCGATGTCGAGCCGCTTGTTGAAGATCTCTTTCAGCACCGCTTCAATAAGGGGAATGACTTAACAGGCCATTCTCTCGGGAATTTGATTTTGGCAGCGATGACGAATATAACCGGTGATTTTTTTCACGCTGTCACAGAAATGAGCAAGGTGCTGAATGTAAGAGGAAAGGTTTTGCCAGCTGCTAATGCCAGTGTCGTTCTGCATGCAGAGATGGAAGACGGCCGCGTGGTCTCAGGCGAGTCCACGATCCCGGCGTACGGACAGCGCATTAAGCGTGTGTTTCTTACGCCGGAACATATTGATCCGCTGCCGGAAACGATAGAGGTAATCAGGGAAGCGGATTTGATTATTATCGGCCCGGGTAGCCTCTATACAAGCATTCTTCCCAATTTGCTCGTTCCAAAAATCGGGGAAGAAGTCATAAAGGCGCCGGCGAAAAAAGTATACATTTGCAACGTGATGACTCAGCCCGGCGAAACGCTCCATTACACCGCTGCTGATCATGTAAAAGCGCTCAATCAGCATATGGGCTGCGATTTCATTGATACGATATTAGTGAACAGTGAAGACATTCCTGACGAAATCAAACGTAAGTACGAAATGGAATCGGCGCGCCCTGTTGATTTTGATATCGAAGAGCTAAAAGCGCTAGGGCTGGAAGTCATCAGAGATCAAATCGTAACGCATAAAAATGACGTAATTCGTCACGATACACATAAAGTGGCCTCTCTTCTTGTCGATTTACTAAAAGAATGAAGCCTTGAAATGAGGTGGCTATATGTCATTTGCATCAGAAACAAAAAAAGAATTAACGAATTTGGAAGTGAAAGACTGCTGCATTAACGCAGAGCTGTCTGCGCTTATCCGGATGAACGGAGCATTATCCTTTACAAACCGCCATCTCGTACTTGATGTTCAAACTGAAAATGCGGCGATTGCCCGCCGCATCTATACATTGCTGAAAAAACAATATGATGTGTCGGTCGAGCTGCTGGTCAGAAAGAAAATGCGGCTGAAGAAGAATAACGTCTATATTGTGCGTTTTTCGGAAAATGCCAAAACAATTTTAGAGGATTTAAAAATACTCGGGGAGAATTTTGTGTTTGAACGAAGTATTTCGGAAGAGCTGGTCAAAAAGAGATGCTGCAAACGTTCTTATATGAGAGGGGCATTTTTGGCGGGAGGTTCGGTCAATAATCCGGAAACCTCCTCGTATCATTTAGAAATCTTCTCTCTTTATAAGGAGCATAACGATTCATTATGCGACCTGTTAAATGAGTTTCAGTTAAACAGCAAAACGCTCGAACGGAAAAAAGGCTATATCACTTATTTAAAAGAGGCTGAAAAGATTACCGAATTTCTGAACGTCATCGGTGCCCACAATTCGCTGCTGCGATTTGAGGATGTCAGAATCGTCAGGGATATGAGAAATTCGGTCAATCGCCTCGTGAATTGTGAAACAGCCAACTTAAACAAAACGATCGGCGCTTCGCTCAGGCAGGTGGAAAATATCAAATACATCGATGAAAGAATCGGCTTGGATGCGCTTCCTGAAAAGCTTCGGGAAATCGCGCAGCTGCGGATTGATTATCAAGAAGTGACGCTGAAAGAACTAGGGGAAATGGTAACAAGCGGGAAAATCAGCAAATCAGGGATCAATCACAGGCTGAGAAAACTTGACGAAATCGCAGAACAGCTGCGGACAGGGCAAACCGTCACTTTAAAATAACCGTAAAGAAAAGGGGAGATCTTATGGTTCAACAGAAAGTGGAAGTTCGATTAAAGACAGGACTGCAGGCGCGTCCTGCTGCTTTGTTTGTACAAGAGGCAAACCGGTTTACGTCAGATGTGTTTCTTGAGAAGGATGGGAAAAAAGTAAATGCAAAAAGCATCATGGGGCTGATGAGCCTTGCGGTAAGCACAGGCACTGAGGTTACCTTGATTGCCCAGGGAGAAGACGAACAAGAGGCGCTGGAAAAGCTGGCTGCTTATGTTCAAGAAGAAGTTTAGGTGATAAAAATGAGTGATTTTTTAAAAGACTGTTTTCAGAAAATCGGCTGGGAGAAAGACCATGTCAGCTTCGGCGATCTCCCCCTTTTTCTCGAAGCAATGGCATACCGTTTTCCATTTGAAAACCGTGCCGTACTCGCAAAAGAGAATTATAAGGTAACAAAAGAAGAGCTGTTGCGCCGTCTGGTCAAAGAACAACGGGGCGGCCTGTGCTACGATTTAAATGGTTTGCTTTATTTTGTCCTGCGTGAGGCCGGGTTTCATGTGAAGCTCATTCGGGGAACGGTTTATGCAGGAAAACAAGAAGAGTGGGCATTAGACGGGACGCATGCTGCTGTATGGCTGTCTGCGGAAAAAGGCGAGTACATCGTTGATATCGGCTTCGGCATCAACCTGGCGCTCCAGCCGATACCGCTTTCTGGAGAAACGGTACAATCACCTGTCGGGTCATTTCGAATCAAAGAAGAAGAAACAGAAAAGGGCAGCCATGTTCTATTGATGGACAAGGGAGACGGCTGGCAAATCGGTTACGCTTTTACCCTTGATGAGAGCGATGCCGGTGATTTAGATGACATGAAGGACATGATTCACTCTCATGAAAAATCTCCTTTTAACAAATCACCGCTCGCTTCAAAGCTGACACCAAACGGACGGATGGTCATGACAGACCGCCATTTCACGATTCATGAAAACGGCGGTGAAGGCCAAAAACGTGACATCGGCCCTTCAGCGTTTGAAGAGAAATTAAATACTTATTTTTTGTAACGTGAAAAGCTTGCAGCATGTCTGCAAGCTTTTTCTTATGAACATGTATTGATTACTACATCAAATGCATCATCTGGAACATATAGTTTTCCCTTTTCATATTGATAAGGAATTTGATGCTCTTTAAAGCACTCTTTTTCGTATTCAGTTAGTGTATCCCCAATTTCTATGTATTTTCCGGTATAGCTGGGCTGACATGCTGAAAGAATTGACGTTATTGTCAGAAGCAGCATAATTTTCTTCATGACGACACCTGCTTAACAGCAAATTTTTTCCTTTTCATTCTATCATAACGTATGGAAAAAGACCATTTGCGATTCTGCCACATGCTATAATGAATTTTGGAATCTTCTAGAAAAGTCATCGCGACATACATGTAAGGGGGATAAACGTGTATCGGATTTTGCTTGTGGAAGATGATGACCGGATTGCTTCTTTGCTGGGCGGACATCTTCAAAAATACGGATATGAAGTGAAAATAGCTGAACAGCTGAATGATATAAAATATGAATTTATAGAAATGAAACCGGATCTTGTCCTGCTTGATATCAATCTTCCTTTTTTTGACGGGTTTTATTGGTGCAGGCAAATCCGTACCATTTCCAATGCGCCGATTATCTTTATATCGGCACGAACCGATGAGATGAACCAGGTCATGGCGATAGAAAATGGGGGGGATGATTATATCACGAAACCATTCCATCTAGAGGTAGTGTTGGCCAAGATCAAAAGCGTCCTCCGCCGCACGTATGGTGAATACTCGCCTTCTTTGTCACAGGAATCAAGAATAGTGGAGGTTGGCGGGCTCACGATTTATCCTGATCAGAATGAGGCGGAGTGGAACAGCACCCGCATTTTGTTTTCACAAAAAGAATTCCAGCTCTTATCCATTTTCGTGAAAAAACATAAAAAAATCGTCTCCCGTGATGAATTATTGGAGGCGTTATGGGATGATGTTGATTTTGTCGATGATAATACGTTAACGGTCAATGTCAATCGGCTGCGGAGAAAACTGGAAAATGCCGGACTGAAAAATTGCATTACAACGATCAGGGGACAAGGCTATCAATTTCAAGTCAATCGGAAGGGTGAACCGGAGTGTTAAAGACTTATCTCATTGACCGCTTAGCCATTATTTTATTTTCATTATTAGGGATAGGGACCGCCATGCTGATTGCGTATTTAAGCATCATAGAGAGCGGCGCAGAGCCTCCCGCAGAAAATATGATGTACATATGGATTTTGCCCGGTGTTCTTTTAGCCGCCGGTTTTGCCGCTGATTATGTTCGGCAGTTTTCCTTTCTCACTTATGTCAAAAAGCTTGCGGAACAAGCGTCTTCTTCGAATGACATCGGCCAGTCTTTGAAAGCCCGAAAGCCAAGAACTCGAGAGCAGGCGCTTTGGACGAACATGATCAACGCACTCGGTCGGCAATACGAAGGCAGGCTCTCACACTATACGAATCAGCAAAAACAGCATTATACCTTCACCAATCAATGGGTTCACCATATGAAAACACCGGTTTCTGTCATTTCCTTAATGATTCAAGAAGGAAAAAACGGGACCGCTTCTTCTTTTCCAACGTTTTTAGAGGAGCTGGAAGATGAAAATGAGAGATTTCGCCATGGGCTTGATATGATGCTGCAGACGGCCCGGCTGGAGGAATTTGCGTTTGATGTAAGGCCGCAAACTTTCGATTTAAATGAGCTTGTCCGTTCACTTATTAACCAGGAAAAACGGCAGTTTATCAAACGGCGCCTTTTCCCAACATTACATGTGCCGCCAAACCCGGTTCAGATTTCGAGCGACCAAAAATGGCTTTCTTTTGTTGTCGGGCAGATCCTTTATAATGCCTTGAAATATTCAAGGCAAGGGGTGGGAGACCATATTACAATCCGGATAGAAACAGTGGGCCATGAAACGCGCCTGTCGGTTGCTGATGAAGGCATTGGCATACCGCCGCAGGATCTGCCGCGGATTTTTGACGCGTTTTTTACCGGGGAAAACGGAAGAAGCATGAAAGAGGCAACGGGAATGGGTCTTTATTTAGCAAAACAAGTGTGCAGCCGGCTTGGCCATCAGCTGTATGCAGAATCAGAACAAGGGACGGGCACTGTGATGACCATCGTGTTTTCAAGTGACACCCTAGTGAATGTGACAGCTTTGTAAGATTGGAGAGCGGAATTGCAAGAAAGTTCGATGGGAGGCTGCCGACTTCCTTTTTATAATAAAGAAAAAGGAGGAGCAGAACATGAATGTGCTACAAACAACGAACCTGTCGAAAACGTACTATTCAAATAAAGGAACAATATCGTATCAAGCGCTCAGCGACTTTGATCTTAGCGTGGCGAAAGGAGAATTTGTCGGAATTATGGGGCCGTCGGGAAGCGGAAAAACCACGCTTCTGAATGTGCTGGCTACCATTGATAAGCCGACCCAGGGTGAGATGATGATTAACGGCATTCAGCCGAAAACGTTAAAGGATCAGGAGCTGGCTCTGTTTCGCAGAAGAGAACTCGGCTTTGTCTTTCAGGACTTTAATCTGCTTGATACGCTGACCGTTCGGGAAAATATCCTGCTGCCGCTCGCACTGGATAAGGTAAAGCTGAGAGAAATGGAAGCCCGTTTGGATGAATTGGCTGATGCATTGCAAATCAAGCATATTCTCGACCATCGGACTTATGAGGTGTCGGGCGGGCAGCAGCAGCGCGCAGCATGTGCCAGAGCCATTATACACAATCCGGCGCTCATTCTAGCCGATGAGCCGACTGGCAACCTTGATTCAAAATCGGCAAAGCAAGTGATGAACACACTGGCTCAGCTGAATGAAGAAAAGGAAGCGACGATTCTACTGGTCACACATGATGCAACAGCGGCGAGCTTCTGTAAACGGATTGTCTTTATTAAGGATGGCCGTTTCTTTTCAGAGATTCACAGAGGAACAAATCAGCAGGTGTTTTATCAAAGTATATTGGATACCTTGAGCGTGTTGGGAGGCGATTTTCATGAATTTGAGAACCATCGCCCGTAAAAACATACTTGGGAACCTGCAGCGATATGTCGCCTATTTTTTAAGCTGTGTGTTTGCCGTTTCGGTGTTTTTTATCTTCACATCTTTCATTTTTCATCCGGATGTCAATGAAGACAATATATATGGCGGAAGCCTTGTCAAAACGTGCTTGAGCGCGGCTCTTGTCGTCATCATTGTGTTTTGTATATTTTTTATCTCCTATTCGAATTCGGCGTTTTTGCAGGCGAGAAAGAAAGAGTTTGGGCTGCTGACACTGTTCGGAACATCAAAACAGCAGCTCCGCAAGATGATTTATTATGAGCAGTCTCTGATCTCTCTTGCGGCGATTGCTGCTGGCATTGGAGCGGGGCTGTTATGTTCAAAGCTGTTTTTCATGATCATGACATGGATGCTCAGCGTGAAGGTTCCGATATCGTTTGTCATTGTGCCGAAAGCGTTTGTGATGACGGCTGCGGGCTTTCTCATCCTGTTTCAGGCATTGCTCATTTTTTCGCTGGCACGGATTCGAAAGCTTGAAATCATTGAGTTGATGAAATCGGCCCAAAAGCCGAAAAGCTTGCCGGCCTATTCGAAATGGCTCACTGTGCTGTCCTTGTTATGTCTCGCTGGCGGTTATTATCTGTCTGCCACTGCTAATGCGATTGATATGGTATTTCGTGTTTTTCCGATTTTGATTCTCGTGTTAATCGGGACGTATTTCTTTTTTACACAAAGCGGTGTTGCATTTTTCCGCATGCTGTACAGAAAAAAACACAGTTTCTATAAAGGCACGAATATCATTGTCCGTTCCAATATGATCTTTCGGCTGAAGGATCACGCCCGCATGTTGTTTTTAACGTCTGTCATAACAGCGGTCATACTTACAGCTACAGGTGTCATCTATATGTTTTATGCAGATTTGCAAAGGCAGGAGGAGCAAAGCATTCCTCAGGCTGTTGCATGGGTGGAAAAAGACGCTTCCCATTTTCAGGTGATGGAGCCTGCAAGAGCGGAGAGCACACTGAGAAAAGCGGGTGCTAAAATCAAGTATAAAGTAAATGCGACAGGGATTCCTGTCACTTTTCAATCAGACCTGCCGTATAAAAACAAGAAAACGGAAGCGAAAGCCTTGCTGATTTCAGAGAAAATCTATAATCAAGTCGCAAAGGAAAAAGGTTTCCCTGTTATTCATTTGCAAGAAAATGAAGCGTTTATCAATGTTCCGTTTCAGATGATGGTGAAAGATACATTTGGAGAAGGGGAAACAGCAGCATTTCAGATGAAGTCAGGAAAAACACTTTCCTATGTCATGAAAAAGCAGCAAAACAAAGGGATATTGATGTCAGTCGGTGGAGTCAGCCGTTTATTGGTCGTCAGCGAAAAGAGCTTTGCCAGCCTGTCACAGGATGTGCCGCTGAAGCAGCAGATGCGAGTAGTCGGTTACGAGCTTGAGCATTGGCAGGAGACGGTGGATGTCTCTAAAAAACTTGAAAACATGGTGCCGAAAGAACATGTATCTGATTTTCAAACACGTGCCCCCAGTTATCAGATTGTAAAGCAGGCCGTGGCATTAACGCTGTTTATAGGAATGTTTGTCAGTGTGCTGTTTTTTGTCGTGCAAGGAAGCATGCTGTATTTGCGGATGTTTACGGAAATAGAGGATACGAGGGTACAGGTGTTGGCATTAAAGAGGATAGGAATTACGGACAAAGAGATTCATGCCATTCTAGGAAAACAAATGGGGTTTTTGTTCTTCATCCCATTTATTGCGGGTACCATTCATGCAGGATTTGCGTATGCGGCGTTAAGCAATATGCTGTCTTCAAACTTATTTCTGGAGGCCGTACTGGTCATCTTCGTTTATTTTGTGTTTCAGGCGGTATATTATCTTGTCACCCGCCACATCTATAAGCGTGCCGTTCTGCAGCATATTCCATTTTAACACCCGGTCTGTATCAGACCGGATGTTTTTTTATTATTGAAATTCTTTTGTGAGATGTTTCGGTGTTTGCCCTTGGAGGGCTGCGATCATGTTTTCGGCAGCCTGTTTGCACATGTTGAAGCGCACTTTTGCTGTTGCGGAACCGATATGAGGAAGCAGCGTGACGTTATCTAGCTGTAAGAGCGGATTATCTTGTGTGACAGGCTCTTTGTCGTATACATCTAGGCCGGCTCCCCTAATCCAGCCTTCCTGAAGGGCGCGAATCAATGCTTTTTCATCAACTGTCTTTCCCCGGGAAATATTGACGAAAATTGCTGAGTTCTTCATCATCTTAAATTCGCGTTCTCCTATCATGTGATACGTTTCATCAGTCAGCGGCGTAATGAGCAGAATAAAATCAGACTGTTCGAGCAATGTATCAAGCTCAGCGTACTTGACGCCGATGCTGTCTTCCGTTTCTTGTTTGCGATGGCGGTTATGATAAAGCACTTCCATATCGAAGCCGAATTTGGCGCGTTTTGCGGCTTGTTCACCGATTCTGCCCATCCCGATAATGCCTAATGTCTGATGATGAACATCAATGCCGAAAAGCGCTTCCTCATCAACTGTTCCCCATTTTCCGGATCTGACGAATCGGTCCAGTTCAGCAACACGTCTGGCGGAAGATAGAATCAGAGAAAAGGCCAAGTCCGCAACTGTGTTATCCAGTGTATAAGGTGTATGAGTGCCGGCGACATCTCTTTCTTTCATGGCTTCTATATCGAAGTTATCATAGCCTACGGATTGGTTGCTGACCACTTTAAGCTTTGGCGCATGTTCCAGCAATTCACGATTGATTGACGGTCCGGACGTTCCTGACGTTAAAAGCCCTTCTGCTTCTTTTAATTTCTCAAATAGCACGTCATTTGGAAGTGTATCCTCCCTCCATATTTCATAACGGCAATGTTCACCGATGAATGATTCAATCTCTTCAGGAATCGGTTTAGTGATGAATACAAATGGTTTCAACAAGGCTCCCCCTTTATGGCTGTTGTCTATTTTATTATATCGGAAATAAATATTTGTTAAAATGATAGCTGTGTTCAATTTAATTTCTGGTTCTTTTGAACTTAAAATGAATCTGAAAACTGGGTAAACAGTTAAAATTGCTTTAAAAAGTTTTTTAATTATCTGAATTCACCTATATTTTTTGTCAGACAAACCACGATTATGCGAGCTGAATCCAGACTATAGGATTCAATAAATATAAATTTTATTATCTTTGAAAGATATAAATGTGTATGTTTTGTTTCTACCGTCCATTTATAGTGTCTTTTTTTGAAAGCCGTTTCACTTCGTGTTCCTATGCTATAATTCCTTACTGTAAGCTGGGTAAGAAGGCTTGCAATATCATATGGATGGGAGATGAATCAAAATGGTTTCTTTAACATCAATTTTGGAACACAATCAGCGGTTTGTCAGAGAGAGGAAGTATGAACCGTACAAAACGACAAAATTTCCTTCAAAAAAGCTCGTCATTGTCACCTGTATGGATACACGGCTCACCGAACTTCTTCCGCAAGCAATGGGACTGAAAAACGGCGATGCTAAAATTGTAAAAAACGCGGGAGCCATCGTTTCTCACCCATTTGGAAGCGTGATGCGCAGCATACTGGTGGCAATTTATGAACTGCAGGCTCAAGAGGTGTGCATTGTCGGCCACCATGAATGCGGGATGTCTGGACTGAATGCGTCCTCGATTCTCGAGAAAGCAAAGGAACGCGGAGTGGAAGAGAGCTGCCTGAATTTGCTGGCGAGCGCCGGACTTGATTTGAAAACATGGCTGACCGGTTTTCACAGCGTAGAAGAAAGCGTTTCCCACAGTGTGAATTTGATCAAGAACCATCCGCTGCTGCCGAAACAGGTGCCGGTTCACGGTCTTGTCATTCACCCTGAAACAGGAAAACTTGATGTGGTCATTAACGGTTATGAAACTGAGCTCATAAACACTCAATCATAAGGGGGTTATAGCAAAATATGCGATTCTCAGGGAGATTCAAGGACTATAATTTGCAGAAATTTCAGAAAGACTTGATTGCAGGTATCGTAGTAGGTGTCGTGGCAATTCCTTTAGGGATGGCGTTTGCCATTGCCTCGGGAGTTCAGCCTGAATACGGGCTGTACACTGTTGTTGTGGCGGGGATTTGTATTTCTTTGTTTGGGGGATCCAAATATCAAATTGGCGGTCCTACAGGCGCCTTTGTCCCGATTCTATTTGGCATTGTGATGCAGTATGGCTTTGAGAACCTGTTGATCGCAGGGTTTATGGCGGGAGTGATGCTGGTGCTGTTCGGGCTGTTTAAGCTCGGAAAAATAATGAAATTCGTGCCGAAACCTGTTATCGTCGGTTTTACAGCCGGGATTGCCGTGCTGATCTTTACAGAGCAAATCGCTAACTTTCTTGGTTTGAGTCATGTTGAGAAACATGAAAATTTTCATCACAATATGTTTGAAATTGCACAGAACCTTGGCACCTTTAACGTGTATGCCATTTTGACAGCGGTGATTGGGCTCGTCATTTTGCTTGTATCCGCGAAAGTGATGCCGAAAGTGCCCGGCGCTTTATTGGCGCTTCTTATTTCGACATTGGTCGCGGTTGTCTTTTTCCCTGACCGCATGGCAACGATCGGATCAACGTATGGAGAAATTCCCCGTCATTTGCCGGAATTTCAGTTTCCTGAGCTGACATTGGATAAAATGGTGATGCTGTTTCCGGCGGCGCTTGTCATCGCGCTTCTTGGCGGCCTTGAGTCGATTTTGTCCGCGATGGTCGCTGATAACATGAAGGGCTCAAAGCATGACAGCAATAAGGAGCTTGTCGGCCAGGGGATTGCGAATATGGCTGCGCCGCTGTTCGGTGGAATCCCGGCTACGGGAGCGATCGCCAGAACGGCGACCAATATTAAAAACGGAGCGGTTTCGCCTGTTTCCGGCGTCGTTCACGGTGTAGTCGTTCTTCTTGTCCTGCTCGTATTCGCGCCTTATGCATCGCATGTGCCGCTTGCCAGTATGGCGCCGATCCTCATGGTCGTCGCATGGAATATGAGTGAGCGCAAGGAGGTCGCGAATATGCTGAGACTGAAGACCGCTGATTCCTTTATTTTGGCGGCGACCTTTGCGCTAACGGTTCTGTTTGATTTAATCGTCGGTGTGGCAACCGGCTTGCTCCTCGCATTTGTGTTCTTCATCAGAAGAATGAGCGAAGCGACCCGCATCCACAATCAGGAATCGCATCCTGTTTTGGCGAATGCGGCAAAGAGAGAAGACCCGTCTGTCAGCATGTATACTATAGAAGGGCCGCTGTTTTTTGGGTCCATTGATTCGCTTGAATCTTCACTGCTGGAGCATGTGCAGAAAAAGCCGAAGACCCTTATTCTGCACATGAATAAGGTGCACTACATGGATACGTCGGCTGAAGCAGTGCTTGGGAACATTATGAACCGAATTAAACGCCACAACGGAAAGCTGATGATTGTAGGATTGCAGTCGCAGCCGAAGGAGCTGCTGCATAAAACAGGCCTGTTTCACAAAATAGGAAAACAGCATTTCTTTGATCATCATGATGAAATCACAGGTTAAAAAAAGCGGCCATTGCGGCCGCTTTTTCATGCATGCTCAAAACGTTTGGTCAGTTTTTCTTGGTGGGTTTTGATGATCTCTTCTAAGGAGACATCGTACATATCAGCAAGGATGGCAATATTTCCAATGACATCTCCCATTTCCTCAATCAATTCTTGTTTTTGCTCAGCACGTGTCGACTCTTTCTCATCAGGCCGGTCTCTCCCGATTTCATATGCTCTGACAGCACGGGCCAGTTCACCGGCTTCCTCCATTAAAAAGCCGACTCGAATAAACGGTCCGTACTCTGTCCAGCCTCTTTTTTCGTAAAATTCCTTCATCCATTTCTCCGCATCAGCCAGCTGCAACATCATCACTCCGCATTCTTATGTATTTCATATTGATATTATCACATGAAGGTGGGACAATATATAGTGTGTTTTTGAATGTATGGCACGATATATAGATACGGAGATGAAAAAAATGAAAACCATTTGTGTATTTGCGGGGTCAAACCCGGGGGGAAATGAAGCGTATAAACGAAAAGCGGAAGAGCTTGGCGCCTACATGGCTGAGCAGGGAATCGGCCTTGTCTATGGGGGCTCCCGCGTAGGCTTGATGGGCGCGATTGCTGACGCAATAATGGAAAACGGCGGGACTGCGATCGGGGTCATGCCGAGCGGTTTGTTCAGCGGGGAGGTTGTCCATCAAAACCTGACTGAGCTGATTGAAGTAAACGGGATGCATGAACGGAAAGCCAAAATGAGCGAGCTGGCTGACGGTTTTATCGCCATGCCGGGCGGTTTCGGTACATATGAAGAATTGTTTGAAGTGCTTTGCTGGGCACAGATCGGCATCCACAAAAAGCCGATCGGACTGTACAATGTCAACGGATATTTTGAACCGATGATGAAAATGATCAAATACAGCATTCAAGAAGGGTTTTCTAACGACTCGCACCTTAAGCTGATCCACAGCTCTTCACGGCCGGATGAGTTAATTGAGCAAATGCAGAATTACTCGTATCCGATTTTAGAGAAAAAGTGGACGGAAATCTAAAAAGTAATGAAAAAACCTGCAAGAGACATAGCTCTTGCAGGTTACAGTATTACTTTTGCTCTTCTGTGTTGCGAGTCAGAATTTTATCAATCAAGCCGTATTCGAGCGCTTCTTCAGCAGACTTGAAGTTATCGCGGTCTGTGTCGCGTTCGATCACTTCAAGCGGCTGGCCAGTACGCTCAGCAAGAACTTTGTTTAATTTGTCGCGAAGCAAGAGAATGCGTTTCGCGGCAATTTCAATTTCTGTCGCCTGACCTTGCGCACCGCCAAGCGGCTGGTGAATCATGACTTCACTGTTTGGTAGCGCATAGCGTTTGCCTTTTTCTCCGGCAGCAAGCAGGAACGCGCCCATTGATGCAGCCATACCGATACAAATGGTAGATACCTTCGGCTTAATAAACTGCATGGTATCATAGATCGCCATACCGGCTGTAATTGAGCCGCCCGGGCTGTTGATGTAAATAGAAATATCTTTTTCAGGGTCTTCCGCTTCTAAGAATAAAAGCTGTGACACGATGGAGTTCGCAACGTTGTCATCAATCGCAGATCCAAGCATGATGATACGATCCTTCAATAGACGAGAATAAATGTCATACGCTCTTTCCCCGCGGTTCGTTTGTTCAATGACTGTAGGTATTAAATTCATAATGCTCCTCCTTCACCTTTTAGGTAAGTATGTAGTTACATGATACATTTTTGGTCAATAAAGGTCAAACAAAAAGCTGGCTTGACACGCAAAGTCTTCTCTTTTTCCCATTTTCCCCAAAAATACAAGGGTTCAAACCATCGTATGCCAGATTGCCAAATAAGATGATGTGATAGATGAAAAAACGGTCTGCTGAAATAGAGGGTTGTTATTTGGATGAACTTATCGTATAATGGGTTGTGCTGACGTTCTCATTACGCAGTCCATATGCGCTCGTAGCTCAGTTGGATAGAGCGGTGGTTTCCGGTACCACGTCTGTCGGGGGTTCGAATCCCTCCGAGCGCGTCCAATAGAACAGCAGAAAGACAAGGGTTTGGCATTTTGCCGCTCTTGTCTTTTTTGTTTGATGTTAAAATTTTTCTCTTCGATACATATATTTTCCTCCTGCTGGGCACGTTAGAGATGTGCGATATTGACATTTGCAAGGAGGATGAAATATGGGTATTTTAAGCGGAAATCCGCAAGAGGAACCGATGCATTATGGTGAGGTTTTCAGCTTGTGGAGTTATGTGATGGCAGGCAACAAAATGATCGGCAATTACCAGATGTTATTGCATCATGTCGGTGATGACGATTTGAAAAAGCTGCTTCGTGAGTCCATTGAGAAGTGCCAAGATGAAGTGAAACAAGTCAGCAGCATCCTGAAGGAAAACGGGGTGGCGCTCCCGCCGGCTTCTCCTGAACCGCCGGCAGCGGATCTGAACGATATTCCGCCGGGCGCGCGGTTTCTCGATCCGGATGTGGCAGTCTCATCAGCAGCGCAAAATGCCGCAGGGCTAGTGACATGCAGCAAAATCATGGGAGAGTCAATTCGCGAGGATATTGCCATGATGTTTGGGCAGTTCCATATCTCTAAAGCGGCAACCGGCGCAAAATACTTAAGGCTGCTAAAAAACAAAGGCTGGCTCATCCCGCCGCCGCTTCATCTTCACAACCATCAAGACGAGGCTTAATGGCAAGGGCATATACAGTTGTATATGCCTCAGCGTGTCGACAAACCCTCGCATTCGTTGTCAGGCCTGCGCGTCGGTGCTCACGAATGACGAAAGGAACGGCGGCTAAATGCTTAAGCGTCCTGCCTAAACGCCGCCGTCATCATATCCTGTGAAAGTCTGCTCCGATGCTCGTCCTTCCTAGACTTCAAGGGTTTTCAATCACGCTGAAAAGATGACAAAATCCTAAAACGAAAACCGTTTTAGGATTTTGTCAACAATCTGGGGCATATACAGTTGTATATGCCTTTATTTTATGATGAAGACGTAAGACGCAGGCCGATGACACCGGCAAGGATAAGGCCCAGACAAATCAGCTGTGAAAGCTGAAAACGTTCCTTAAACCAGATAAAGCCGACTGCAGATACGCCAATGCTGCCAATGCCGGTCCAGACGGCATAAGCGACTCCAGCAGGCAGGATCTGCATCGCTTGTGAAAGGCAGTAAAAGGATAAGCCAAATCCAACAGTCATTACAATGATCGGCCACTTTTTTCTTGTTCCATCTATATATTTCATGGCGACGGCAGCTATAATTTCTTCTATGCCGGCAACGACTAATAAAAACCATGCCATTACGAGTCACCTCCCGACTGTGTTTTGCTTTCTTTCGTGAAGAGCTTCATTCCTAAAATACCAGCCAGCAATAAAGCTAAAAAGAACATTTGCGCTGCTGAGAAGGATTCGCCCAAAACAACGCCGGTGATATATGTTCCGACAGTTCCGATTCCGACAAATACAGTGTACGCCGCAGCCATGGGGATTTTTCGATAAGAGCGGATCAACAGCATAAAGCTGATCGCGATCAAAATCAAAATCATGATCCAATCCAAAAGCGAATCGGCATGTTTGAGGGAAGAGGCCCAAACCACTTCTAAAAGTCCTGCAATCAAAACAAGCACCCAGTTCAAAATAAACACCTCTCATTTTATGAATGAACGTCAGTCATTTTTATGCCAGTAAAAAATGAGCGGTATTACCAGTCATTTTTTACACTGTAGCTAAGCTCCGTTTTAAGAAAGTAAAGATTTCTTTTTTAGTCACTTCAATATTTTCATCTTGTTCAAATCCGATATAGAATCGTTCAGCTGTGTTCTCGACCAAGTTGATAATCGTTCTGGCCGTCCATTTTGCATTGATTCCTTCCGTTACCTCGCGGCTTTCCATCGCCTTATGGATGACTTTTTCGAGCCAGGAATAATAAGGCTGATAGATCGTCTCCCATTTTTCCATGGAGTGGTCGATCGCAAGCCCGGAGTAACAGAGAACGATAATATCCTTATGGCGTTCGGTAATGAGAAATGTCTCATCAATTAATATATCTAAAACGGTCCAAAAATCCTCGTCTCCATGCAGCCTTCCTTTGATTTGGTCCAGCGTATGGGTGAGAAGATTTTCTGCGATTGCCGGGATGAGGGCATTTTTAGATGAGAAATACAAATAGAACGTTCCTTGGGCAGTGCCGGCCTTTTTGACAATATCTGATATAGAGGCTTTGTCGAGACCTTTTTCAGAAATCACGTCAATGGCAGCCTGCAGAATTTTTTCATATTTGCCCGATGTATGTTTTGGCATAAGGAATCCCTCCATTACTGACTGACTTTCATTCATTTTATAGCCGGTTTATTTGTTTGTAAAGAATAAAGAAGCAAGAAAACCTCTTGCTTCTTTATTGATCATAATCAATGGCGGCTTTCGGGAGCCCGGTATACTTTGCCCAGTAGTAAATCGCAATTGAGCCGATGGCGACCAAAATTAGGTCGACGGGATTGCTGATGATGCCTAAACCGTGTCCGAAAGAACCGATGTAGGAAAAGACCAGCATCATGATATAAAACCCGATCAGCCACCAGGCAGATTTCAGCTGCTGGGCAAGACTGACATCTTCTTGAGGCGCATATTTGCTGAAAAAGAGATAAACCAAAAACATGATGAGCTGTGAACCGAGCAGCCAAGAAACGGTCGTCCATCCTGACCAGTACACGATAAAGGCCGTGAAGATAAAGGAAAGCGGCCCGATAATGCTCATTCCTCTTAAATAAAACGGCCTGTTCAAGTCCTTCGCATTCACCCTGAGCGCTGCTGAGCAAATGGGTGCGATCGCATAGGAAAGGATGAGTGCGACAGAACAGACATTGACGAGCGCGTTCCACGAAGGGAAGGGGAGCGTCCAGAAAATCGACATGGCAAACGATAGCCAGAGTGAAGCGCGTGGTGTTCCGGTTTCTTTATTGACCTTTGAAAATATGCGAAATAATGTGCCGTTCCGCGCCCAGGCGTAAACAAGGCGAGACGTCGTATTCATAAAAATATTCCCGTTTCCACCCGGTGACAAAATAGCGTCTAAAATGACAAGCGTTGCAAGCCAGCCCAAACCGAGCATGACCGCAATATCTTTAAACGGCAATGAAAACTCCCGTCCGATTGCAGGCCAGCCGTTTTTAAGCGTTTCTGTCGGGATTGCGCCAATAAAAGTGACTTGCAAAACAGTATAAATGATGGTGGAAACGATGATGCAAACGATTAAAGCGATCGGGATGTTGCGTTTTGGATTTCGCACTTCGCCTGCAACAGCCACAATCGGGTGCAGGCCCAGGTACGCAAACATCACGCCCCCTGTCGATATCGCAGCCTGAATACCTGTAAAACCAAACGGCGCAAATCCTTCAACAGATAAATTTTGTGCGTTAAAATGAAAGATCAACACGATAATGATCGTAATCGGGACAATATATTTAAAAATCGATATGATGAAATTGGCCTTGGCGAAAGTTTTGACACTCCAATAATTCAGGAGAAAAAACAAGCATAGCAAGGCAAATTGCAAGAGCCAGCCTGCAATGGTCGGTGAATCAGAGCCTTCTTTGGTCAGGCCGGGAAACCAATAGGCCACGTATTGCCGGACTGCCGTGACTTCAATCGAAATCAGGCTTGTATAAGCGACAATTGTGACAAATGAAATTAAATAACCGACAAGGTGACCATGTGAATAAACGGGGTATCGAATGATGCCTCCGGTACGGGGCAGAGCGGCTCCGAGTTCAGCGTACACGAGCCCGATTAACAGAATGATAGCTCCGCCGATGATCCAGGAAAAAGCGCCGGAGGGCCCCGCTTTTGAGGCGACATTGCTGACAGCGAACAGCCACGCTGACCCAAAGATTGCCCCCATCCCAACCAAAATCAGATCAAACAGTGACATTGATTTTTGAAAATTTCCTTGTTTAGACATCCGCTTCCTCCTTTGCAACCAGCCTTATATTCCTTACAATGCCCAATATGCAGGAGAGAATACCGCTCTCATCAAAAAACAGATGCAGCACGGGCTGCATCTGTTTTTTATTTATGAATCGTATCCAAATGTTTCACCGTTATCTCTTTAAATGAAGCTGTGCCGCCTTCAGAATAAAGGGTAATGCCTTTATCTTCAGGTCTCGGGAACACTTGATTTGAAAAAACGGTTTTTCCATCGCCGACAAATACTTCTATCGTTGTTTTATCGACGAGAATTTTTAAATGGGTCTTCTGTTTGCTTACATCGAAAGGTGTCTTGCTTTCGACATAGGTATTGCTTTTGTCAGGCTGATTTGCAGCCGCTCTGTTGACATATGCATAGCCGTCTTCGGCGAAAATGCCGACATCAATATGGCGTTCTTGGTCTTCCGACTCTCTCAGCCTGACGCCTGCGTTCTTTAGCTCTGACCAAGAAAGATCCATATCAAGCTGGTACGTATCAGCAGTGATCGACAGTGTTTTTGATCCGCTCACATCCTGATCCTCTATGTGGTCAGTTGAAACAGTCAGCTGCTCTAAAGCTTCGATCGGCTGTGAGACGAGACTGTATGTGCCGTCCTGCTCATGCAGCCGGAGTTCACGTATAACAGAATCTGTGCCATTAAACCCATTCTTCATTGTCGGTGTGTTGTTGGCGTAATCCCAATTGTTCATCCAGGCAAGCGCATACCGCTTTTCTAATGGATCTGTGCTTTTGCCGTCTTCGAACGTCACGCCGCCGTACCAGTCAAAGCCGTAGTCAAGCCATTGCGGTCCAGTCTGATCCGCTGTAAATTCTTTTCCGTCAAAGCTTCCAGTCCAGTAAGCGTACGTATTTGGTTTGCCCCATGGTTTACCGTTCGCGCTGGCACCGAGAACCCACTTATTGGTGCCGTCACTTGCCCGCATCATGTAGAGGTCAGGACATTCCACAATGCCCGCTTGCTCTGGGAAAAATCCGCTTGTGTAATGCCAGTTTTTTAGGTTATCGGATTCATAAAAGCTGATTTTTGTCCCTTCAGCCATGGCCATGACCCATTTGTTATCCTGGTCATCCCATATGACTTTCGGGTCTCTGAAGTCGTCTGTGCCGGGATTAGGCATAACGGGGTTATCACGATAGGACTTGAATGATTTTCCTTTGTCTGTGCTATACCACAAATATTGCTCCTGTTTTTTGTCTTTGGCAGAAGGCTGTGTCACTATCGCGACAAGCGCATTTTTCCCGAATCCTGCTGTGTTATTTTTATCGATTACAACAGAACCGGACCAAATATCGCCGTCCGGGTTTGTATATTTCGGAATTGCCACGCCTTCATCGGTCCAGTGCAGGAAATCCTCTGAAACGGCATGGCGCCATTCTGTGCCGTTTCCGTTTGGGTAATCCCGATTATAAAGATAGAAATAATGGTATTGTCCATCAAAATAGATTGGTTTTTGAGGATCATTTTTCCACTTGTCCGGCGTTGTAAAATGATATGCCGCCCGGTAGTCCGGTTTCTGTGTTGATTTTGTTTTTTTGACAGGTTCTTCGTTTGGCAATAAGTCGATAAACAGCAATATTCCTGCAAAGATGAGGAAGACGGTTAGCCATTTGCCTGCTTTTTTATAGTTCATATGGGATTCACCTTTATGATGGAAATAAGAAATAAAAGAAAATGCCAATAGGATATTGGCATTTTCTTTCGCGTTTTTATTTGTTAACGGTTAATTGTCCTTGTTCAAGGATGCTGTCTTTTACAACAGATGTTTTCTTGCCTTTGATGTTCAAGAGGAAGCTTGGCGCAAACGTTGCTTGTTTGTCAGCAAAGAAACCTCTGTTTGTCATGTAGCTTGTAATGACGACATTGTTTCCTTTAGCTTGAGGCACAGCGAAGTGTGAGTAAGTAAAGGTCACATCGTTAGGATCAAGATCCATTTTTAACACAAGGCCTGTTTTGTTTAGCGGCTTGTATGGGCCTGTTAAGGAATTAGAAACATAACCAAGCATATAAATGTCATTAGATGTAATGCCGTCGATTGTCATTTTTGATCCGCGAGAGTCAGTGAACAGGTACCATTTGCCATTCATTTTAAAGACATTCGGGCGTTCAATTTCATCTGTAACTGTGTTAGATGCAATCAGCGGTTTCATCACTTTTTTCATTGTGTAGTCATCGTTTAGCTCAATGATGCCGAGTGCGCCGTTTGCTAATTCTGCTGCGCGTTTTTTATCGCTTTGCAGAAGTTTTTGACTTTCTTGACGGAAGAATGATGTGCTTTTGCCGTAGTACGCTTTGTTAAATAAAGATTCTTCGCCTTGGTAACCGTTGTCAGTTCCAGTGTTCGCTTCAAATACTAAGTATTTGCGGCCTTTATCTTCCACGTAGTGCGGATCTCTCAGCGTATGGTTATCACCGGAGCTGTAGTTGCCTTCATCGATGAACTGCTGTACATTTTGATACGTTTTGCCGTCACCGTCAAAGATTGATTTATAATCTTCTACACCGTCGATATTCAGAGAGCTGTCTGACGTTGATACGTTAACCTGTGCAGTTGTCAGTGTTTGTTTGCCGTAATGTTTACCAGAAAAGTCAGTGTAGAACAAACGAATGTGACCGTCAGATGTGAATGTCGCTGAACCAGACCATTCTTGTGTTTGGTCTTTCAGGATTGAATCATTTGCATCGAATTTGTCGCTGTCTTTGAAGACACGGCCAGCGTTTTTCCAGCTGTCAATAGACGTTTCGCCGACTTTTTGATAGAACATGTAAATCGATGTGTCATCCGCATCTTTAGGGTCTCCCGCTAACGCAAAGACAATGTGGTAGCCGTGATAGTTTGCGACTGTGCCGTCAGCGTTTTGCAATGGCCAGCTGTCCCAAACGTCCAGGCCTTTTGCAGAAGAGATATTTTTAATTGTGGATGGATCAAATTCAGGCACTTGATATTTTTCATTTTTTTGCTGTTCAGGGATTTTCAGCATGTCATGGCGTGTAATATGGGTAATGCCGTACGTTTCCTTATACGGTTTTTGGTTCGTTTCTTTCGCAAACGCTTGAGTCGCGCCTCCTGCCAGCAGTGCAGTTGTAAAGGTTAATGCTGTCGCTTGTTTTGCAAACTTTTTGATGTTCATCGTTCATGTCTCCTTTTTGATGTACTGTGTTAGCGGTTTGCTTCTTCCGGCCCTCCTGTTGAAGATGGCAAGTCAGTTACCTCAATAAAAAAAGACCTAAAATATGTAAGGGTGACGCCAAAGAATACACTTTGCCCTTTACACATTTTAGGTCTTGCCTGCTTTATCAGTAACAAACCTGCGTAATTTACTTTTCGACATCATTCTATTAGACTCTCGTTTAGATTACAACGGGTCTATTTTCCTCTTTTGTTTGATAGAAAAATGAGAAAAGACCTTCACGGATATGAGTCGGATAGACTAATAGGTGTTGGGGAAAGCTCTTTTCTTTTCAGGAAGATCGGCTGTTTTAGAGACTGGTTGCATAGGTTGTATTCGGGGGCTTCGGCTTCAGCTTCAGCGATTGTGAAACGGAATCAGGATGCAGGCCACTATCACTCTTTCGGAATTATTTTTCTCATATTTTTCAAATTTTTGAAACATAGAAGGGGAAATATCGTAGACATTATGGGAGGTGTAAAAATGAAGCGAGAAAAAAGGATACATCTTGGCACATTATTCTCTGTGTTGGCGGAAAAACAGCAGTTCAACGGGACGGTTCTGGCCGCGGAGGACGGCGATATTTTATATCATCACTCTTTCGGTTATGCGGAACTGGCGGAAAAACGCCCTTTGCAAACCAGCTCTTTGTTTGAGTTAGCGTCTCTGTCAAAGCCTTTTACAGCTTTGGGGATTATATTGCTTGAGGAGAAAGGAATTGTTGGATATGAAGACAAAGTTGAGCGTTGGCTGCCGGGTTTTCCATATCAGGGCGTCACGATTCGGCATTTATTGAACCATACGTCAGGGCTGCCTGATTATTTTCAATGGTTTCTTGACAATTGGAACAAGCACAAGATTGCGGTGAATCAAGATGTTGTCGATATGCTGATGAATGAGGGGCTGCCTAGTGATTTTGAGCCGAACGAGGGCTGGCTGTACAGCAACACGGGGTATGTGCTGCTGGCGGTAATCATGGAAAAAGCCTCCGGCATGAGCTATTCGGATTTTATGAAAACACATATTTTCTCACCGCTCGGCATGAATGAAACGAGAGTGTATAATAGGAGGTTTCGGTCTGAGCAGACAGATCATTATGCATATGGATACGTGTATGATGTCCATTCCGAAACGTACGTCCTGCCTGATGATCTGGAAGAAACAAACTATGTTGTGTACCTCGATGGCATTCAGGGAGATGGGACGGTGAACGCTGTCACAAGCGATTTGTTTCGGTTTGATCAGGCTTTATATCAGGACAATTTCATCAGTAACGATTCTAAGGAAGCCGCATTTTCGCCGGTGCGCCTGAACAATGGTGAAACGGTTGATTACGGCTTTGGCTGGGTGCTGCAACACAGTCCTGAAAAAGGGCGTATTGTCAGCCACAGCGGAGGATGGCCTGGCTACTCGACGATGATGATCCGGTATATAGATCGGCATAAAACGTTGATCTATTTGAGTAACAAGGAAGAGGAGGCGGAATATGAACAAGCGATTTTGAAGGCGGCTGAACATATTTTATTTGGCCAGCCATATGAGATCCCGGAACGTCCTGCTGATAAAAAGAAAAAAGAAGTTGATCCGGCGATATACAGCCGCTATGTTGGCAGCTACTTGTTTCAGGATGGCACGGCCGCGCGGGTGACAGCCGAGAATGAAAAGCTTTATTTGCAGATCCCCGGACAGGTGAGGCTTGAATTGTTTCCTTCCTCGGAAACCCGTTTCTTTTTGAGGTCATTGTCTGTTGAAATCGAATTTTTGTTAGGTGATGATGCTGCGAAAAGCTTTATTCTCTATGAAGATGGAACAGAAGAAGAAGCGGTCCGTACGAATTAAAAAGAAAGAGAAAGGAATGAACGTGATGATCGGTATATTAGCCGGAATGGGGCCGAAATCGACCTCGCCATTTATTGATAAGGTGATTGATTACTGCCAAAAGCTGTATGGGGCTTCACATGATATCGACTTTCCGCACATGATGATTTATTCATGCCCGACCCCATTCTATACAGATCGTCCCATCGACCATGAGGAGATGAAAAGAGCAATTATCGATGGTGCGGTAAAGCTTGAGAAAACAGGCGTTGATTTTATCGCTCTTCCTTGTAACACGGCACATGTGTATTATGAAGAGGTTCAGCAGGCGTTGGCGGTTCCTTTGTTACATATCACCAAGGAAACGGTAAAAGAAATGCCGCACACTGCAAAAAAAGCGGCTGTTTTAGGAACAGAGTCAACCATCCAATCAGGTATCTATCAAAAAGGGCTGAAGGCAAACGGACAAGAAGTTGTTCACAAGGATCATTGGCAGCAGGCTGTAAATCAGCTCATCGCCGCAATCAAACAGCCGAATCATACGGAGCAGACACACGCGTTGTGGCAGAAGCTATACGCTGAAATCAGTCAGCATGCAGACATTATCATTTCAGCCTGCACGGATTTAAATGCGGTGCTAGATCATATTCAAAGTGAGATTCCGATTATCGATTCCTCCGACTGTCTTGCAAAAAGCACTGTCAGCACATATCTTTCCTATCAAAGGTAACAAGGACTGTCTACGAACAGCCCTTGTTTTTTTATGCTCCTATTGTTTGACAGCTACACGCAATAGTGTTAAATTAAACATGTAAATAGTTACATGATTTTTTCGGGATGCGAGGTATGCTGATGAATAAGCCGGTTTTAAAACAATTTGCCTCTTTAGAAATTAAGGTTGATCCGCCTATCACCATTGGTGAGACAGGCCTGGGACTGAGACGGTGGATTCCGATTCGTTCGGGAACCATAACCGGGAAAGTAAAAGGGCGTGTTTTGCCGGGCGGTGCCGATTCACAAATCATTCGCGCTGACGGCAGAACAGATTTGTCTGCCAGATATGTAATCGAAACAGCCGATCATGAACTGATTTATATTCAAAACAATGGAATACGGCAAGTCAGCGAGCCGTTTCGAAAACAAGCCGCAGCCGGAGAAATCATTGATCCGGAGCATGTTTATTTTCGTACGGTGCCGACATTTGAAACAGGCAGCGAAGCTTACCAATGGCTGCATGACCGCTTGTTTATCGGTTCCGCAGAAAGAACCCCTGATTGCGTTCGACTAGACATTTATGAAGTACAGTAAAGACTAAGGAGAGTGTGAAAGATGGAAAACTTTATCGGAAGCCACATGATTTACACGTATGAAAATGGATGGGAATACGAGATTTATATTAAAAACGACCATACAATCGATTATAGAATTCATAGCGGAATGGTTGCCGGACGTTGGGTTCGGGATCAGGAAGTCAATATTGTCAAACTGACAGAAGGCGTATATAAAGTGTCTTGGACAGAGCCGACAGGCACAGATGTTTCACTCAACTTTATGCCGAATGAAAAACGCATGCACGGCATTATTTTCTTCCCGAAATGGGTGCATGAACATCCTGAAATTACGGTCTGTTACCAAAATGACCACATTGACTTGATGAAAGAATCCCGCGAGAAATATGAAACGTATCCAAAATACGTTGTGCCTGAATTTGCCGAGATTACATTTCTGAAAAATGAGGGAGCCGACAATGAAGAAGTGATTTCGAAAGCTCCTTATGAAGGAATGACAGACGATATTCGCGCGGGTAAATGATAAAAACAGAAAAACCCGGAAAAGAGAGTTATTTCTCTTTTCCGGGTTTTCTTTTTGCCGAATATGCGGGAACCATAGCAATTCCCGTGAAAAACAGTACGATTCCAGTCCAGCGGATGGGCTGATAATAGGCTGTGTCCCGCCATAATACGACTGCCGAAAAAATGATGATACATGCTGCCACAACGATGAAAGTGCCTGTGTATCCTATTTTCCCCATGTTTATTCTCCTTGTGAAGGGAATAGTTTTTGCCTTTTTGCAGATTCAGGATCGTTTTCAATCGTAATCTCTGAATCTAAAATCAGCGTCTTTCTTGCTTCTGCGTCGTACGCAGGCCATTTTACATTTTCAGTGCTTGGGTTTCCTGTTTTGGCGAACGCGATCCATGCTGATTGTATGGTATGAGAAAGCTGTTTCACCTCATCCGTTATCTCCGCTTTTGCCATCTGTTCTAACCCGCCGAGATTTCCGAAAACGAAAGGAAGCTCTAATGCGTGAAACGCTTTATTGTACGGCGGCTTATCCGAGTGCCAGTCGAATCGGTACATCCAAACAGGCGCGTAATGGGACTGGGCGGAGGCATAGGCGACGGCCGGACGCCAAAATAGTAAATCAGTCATCATATGAATTTGGCTTTCAAGCGAACGCGGATACAGATCGGCGACTTTCTTGGCCAGCGGCTGCCCTAATAAATACTCGAGCGCGGCATCAAGCGTTTCCTGAGAATGTACGTCTGAATCCGGGGTGAAAAATAAATATCCTTCATCGCGATTTGTTCCGATTAATAGCGGAATTCCGGCCGCAGCACCCTCTTCGATCGCTTTTTCTGGTTCAG
Organism: Bacillus vallismortis; assembly: GCF_004116955.1. Taxonomy (NCBI): domain Bacteria; kingdom Bacillati; phylum Bacillota; class Bacilli; order Caryophanales; family Bacillaceae; genus Bacillus; species Bacillus vallismortis. The sequence continues at coordinate 4,247,730 of NZ_CP026362.1, forward strand.
CAGGCAGCGTTTTCGGATCAAGGGCGGGCTGAAAGAACAGCTGAAAGATATTTTCATTTTCTGCTTTCCGAAGCTGATCGGCCGCTTTAAGCAAATCTTCCGCTGATAGAGTATGCAATGTGCCCAATTGGCTCTCGTCAATCCCAAGGACTTGTAAAAAGGCTGCCGCGGTGCTTGCCGCTTTCTCTTTCGTCATTGTTCGGGAAGCGCCGCTTTCCATGATCGCTTTCTGGAACAGGCCTTTTGCCGCAGGCATAGCGAGTAGCGCGGCAATGCTCATGCTGCCAGCCGATTCTCCAAAAACTGTTACGTTATCTGGATCACCGCCAAACGCTGAGATATTGTCCCGCACCCATTTCAGTGCGGCGGTTTGGTCCAACAGCCCAAGGTTATCAGAATACGTCTCATCAAACGAAGACAAATGTAAAAATCCAAACGGCCCAAGCCGATAGTTCAGTGTCACGACAATGACGTCTCCCCGCGCGGCAATGCTTGATCCATCATATAACGGCTCACTGCCCGCTCCGAGATAAAAAGCGCCCCCGTGAATCCACACCATGACAGGCAGGTTTTCGCTCTGGGTGTCAGGCGCGAAAACATTGACATACAGACAATCCTCAGACTGGCGGGGTGGCTCAGCATATGAAAGGGACAGCAGATCAGACGGCTGCGGGCAAATCGGGCCATAAGCTGTTGCGTCCAGTTCGTCCTCCCACGCTTCAGGCGGCTCCGGTGCTTTAAAACGCAACTGTCCGACAGGCGGCTTGGCATAGGGGACGCCTTTCCATATATGTACGCCGTTTTCTGTTGTGCCTTTTACTTTCCCATATCGAGTTGTTACTGTTTTAGACATCGCACTCTCTCCCTTTTTCCCCCATTATAAACAAATTTGCCCTGAGAATGCGAACGTCAGCCCTTCGCCGATATTCATCTTCCCATCGTCTTGAAAAAGGATTTGACTTCCTGCACAGTCAAGCCGATTTCTCTTGCTTCCGCCATCAGCGCCTTCCATTCCTCTATATTGGATTCCGTCAGTTTACGGTTTCGGTAGGAAGCGGTTTCAGGCTGTTCTTTCTTGAGAATGTTCGTAAAAGTGAACAGCTCTTCCTTTTCCATCCCGGCTTGTACGGCTTGCACAAGATGCACGCGCCATTCTTCTTCACCGCCGCTGATTTTTTCGTACATCATTGTTTCTGCGTCGAATAATTCTGTTAATTCCACTTCCAGCGTGACGGAAATTTTCTTTAAAAATTGAACGGACGGATTTGAATGAACGCCTCTTTCAATCTTGCTTAAATAGGATTTAGATACACCTGACTCAACAGCCAGCTGATTAATAGAATAGCCTTTTCTTTTACGGTATAAACGGATAATTCTTCCAATCATGATATGAAATTCGCCTCTATTCCTGTCGTTATTTCGTTCATTATAAGGAATTATCCGTTCTTTATAAAATTTAAAATAATAAGGGAAGTGCAGTAAATAAGAGGAAAATCATGATTTTGTTCTCTAAAGAGAACTTATTGGCTTATTTTGCAATTTTTAAATAATATCGTTTTCTTTTATAATCCAATCATTAACAGAAAGGGGCGCGGGAAGCCAGCCGCGGGAAGGCTGAAGGCTATGAATACATGAATGAGAATATGAGTTTTAAAGAATTATATGCGATTGTCAGACACAGATTCGTGCTGATTCTGCTCATCACAATCGGCGTTACCGTTATGGCGGGTTTTGTGCAATTTAAGGTCATTTCACCGACCTACCAAGCATCGACACAAGTGCTGATTCATGAATCAGACGGTGAAGAAAACTCGAATCTCAGCGACATCCAGCGAAATCTTCAGTACAGCAGCACGTTCCAATCAATTATGAAAAGCACGGCCTTGATGGAAAAGGTCAAGGCGGAGTTGCACCTTTCTGAATCAGCTTCATCACTGAAAGGAAAAGTGATGACAGGCAGTGAGAATGAATCAGAAATTATCACCGTGTCCGTCCAGGATCACGATCCGGCGAAAGCGGCTGAGATTGCGAACACGCTAGTGAACAAATTTGAAAAAGAAGTAGATGAAAGGATGAATATACAAGGCATACATATTTTATCAGAGGCGAAGGCTTCTGAAAGCCCGATGATCAAGCCGGCCCGGCTGCGAAACATGGTCATGGCTTTTGGCGCTGCTGTCATGGGTGGCATTACACTGGCATTTTTTCTGCATTTTCTCGATGATACGTGCAAAAGCGCACGCCAGCTCAGCGAGAGAACCGGATTGCCATGCTTAGGCTCCGTCCCTGATGTCCAAAAAGGGCGGAATCGCGGGCTAAAACATTTCGGGGAGTGAAGCGAGTGGTCTTTAGAAAAAAGAAAGCAAGACGAGGTTTGGCTCAAATATCCGTTTTACACAATAAATCAATTGTTGCGGAACAATACCGCACCATTCGGACAAACATTGAGTTTTCATCCGTCCAGACCAACTTGCGGTCTATCCTCGTCACCTCCTCTGTGCCTGGTGAAGGTAAATCGTTCAGTGCGGCGAATCTTGCGGCAGTCTTTGCGCAGCAGCAGGAAAAGAAAGTGTTGCTGGTGGATGCCGATTTAAGAAAGCCGACCATCAATCAGACATTCCAGGTTGAGAATATTACGGGGCTGACAAATGTGCTGGTTGGTAATGCTTCACTCAGTGAGACGGTGCAAAAGACGCCGATTGATAACTTATATGTGCTGACAAGCGGACCAACCCCGCCGAATCCGGCAGAATTGCTGTCTTCAAAAGCGATGGGTGACTTAATATCTGACATTTATGAACAATACAGCCTTGTCATTTTTGATTCCCCTCCGCTCTTGGCGGTTGCGGATGCTCAGATTTTAGCAAACCAGACAGACGGCAGCGTGCTCGTCGTTTTAAGCGGAAAAACGAAAACGGATACTGTCCTGAAAGCGAAGGATGCACTGGAACAATCCAACGCGAAGCTGTTAGGTGCACTTTTAAACAAAAAGAAAATGAAAAAGTCGGAACACTATTCCTACTAAATAGATGATAAAGGTGATGTCTCCTGACCTGTATCAATGGAGGCACTCGGCTCCGCTGTGGGCAGATGAAATTTGCTGCCTTAGATGCTGGTCGTCGCTGGCGGGGCGTGAGGATGGGTTAAATGCCCGCTTATTTAATATATACATAGAATGTGTGGTGGTTGTCGGTTTAGCTGCCGCCGATGTTTTAGAGGACGAAAACCGCCGCAGCTAAACCGATAAAAGAATTAGGGGGGAAAAGGTTGAGTTACCGGAGAAGACTTTCAATGATTATTGCGCTGGATACTTATCTCGTTTTACATTCAGTTATTGCAGGATATCAATTTTTAAAAGATTCTTATCAATTTTATGACTCCGGAGCATTATTGCTTACCGCTGTCAGCTTGCTCCTCAGCTATCATGTCTGTGCCTTCCTGTTCCATCAGTATAAACAGGTATGGACATACACCGGAATCGGCGAGCTGATGGTCCTGTTGAAGGGCATTACGCTATCGGCCGCTGTGACCGGCGTCATTCAGTATGCTGTGTATCATACGATGTTCTTCCGTCTGTTAATCGCGTGCTGGGTGTTGCAGCTTTTGTCCATCGGAGGAACCCGTGTTTTGTCGAGAGTGTTGAAAGAAAGCATCAGAAAGAACCGCAGCGCCTCTTCCCGCGCGCTGATTATCGGGGCGGGCTCAGGAGGGACTCTTATGGTCAGGCAGCTGCTTTCAAAAGATGATCCCGACATCATACCTGTCGCTTTTATTGATGACGATCAAACGAAGCATAAATTAGAAATCATGGGGCTGCCAGTGATCGGCGGAAAAGAAAGTATCATGCCTGCGGTGCAAAGGCTCAAAATTAACTATATTATTATTGCGATTCCTTCACTCCACACCCATGAGCTTCAGGTGTTATATAAGGAATGTGTACGAACTGGGGCCACCATCAAAATTATGCCTCACTTTGATGAAATGCTGCTCGGCTCAAGAACTGCCGGGCAAATCAGAGATGTAAAAGCAGAGGATTTGCTCGGCAGAAAGCCGGTAACCCTCGACACAAGCGAAATTTCGAACCGCATTAAAGGAAAAACAGTTCTCGTTACGGGAGCGGGCGGATCAATCGGCTCAGAAATCTGCCGGCAAATCAGCGCGTTTCAGCCTAAGGAAATCATTCTGCTCGGCCATGGAGAAAACAGCATTCATTCGATTTATACAGAGCTGAACGGTCGATTCGGCAAACACATTGTGTTTCATACAGAAATTGCGGATGTGCAGGACCGCGATAAAATGTTTACCTTGATGAAAAAGTACGAGCCGCACGTGGTCTACCATGCAGCTGCCCATAAGCATGTGCCGTTAATGGAGCACAACCCTGAGGAGGCTGTCAAAAACAACATCATTGGAACAAAAAATGTCGCGGAAGCAGCCGATATGTCGGGGACAGAGACATTTGTGCTGATTTCATCAGACAAAGCGGTGAACCCGGCCAATATAATGGGGGCGACAAAACGATTCGCCGAGATGATTATTATGAATCTTGGAAAAGTGAGCAGAACCAAGTTTGTCGCTGTCCGCTTCGGCAATGTGCTCGGGAGCCGCGGCAGCGTTATTCCGATTTTTAAAAAGCAGATTGAAAAAGGCGGTCCGGTAACTGTGACACATCCGGCGATGACCCGCTATTTCATGACGATCCCCGAGGCTTCAAGGCTTGTGATTCAGGCCGGGGCACTGGCGAAAGGGCGCCAGATTTTTGTTCTCGATATGGGAGAGCCTGTAAAGATTGTGGACCTTGCCAAAAACCTCATTCATCTGTCCGGCTATACGACTGAGCAGATTCCAATCGAATTCACAGGCATTCGCCCCGGTGAAAAAATGTATGAGGAATTGCTGAACCAAAATGAAGTACACACTGAACAAATCTTTCCGAAAATTCATATCGGCAAAGCGGTGGATGGCGATTGGCCAGTCCTGATGCGTTTTATCGAGGATTTTCATGAGCTGCCGGAAGACGATCTGAGAGCGAGGCTGTTTGCGGCAATCCATACATCAGACACAATGACGGCTGCCAGTGTTCATTAGGGGGAGTGGAGTGAAGATGACGAAAAAGATATTGTTTTGCGCGACGGTTGATTATCATTTTAAAGCCTTTCACCTCCCTTACTTTACATGGTTTAAACGAATGAGCTGGGAGGTTCATGTCGCGGCGAGCGGACAAACGAAACTGCCGTATGTGGACGAGAAATTTTCCATTCCGATTCGCAGGTCACCCTTTCATCCGCAAAATCTGGCCGTTTACAGGCAGCTGAAGGAAGTGATCGATACCAATCAATACGACATTGTCCATTGCCATACGCCGGTCGGCGGCGTTCTTGCCAGACTAGCGGCGAGGCAAGCGAGGCGGCACGGAACAAAAGTGCTGTACACCGCGCACGGATTTCACTTCTGCAGCGGAGCACCGATCAAAAATTGGCTTCTTTACTATCCGGTTGAGAAATGGCTCTCGGCCTATACGGACTGCCTAATTACGATCAATGAAGAGGATTACATAAGGGCGAAAGGACTTCAAAGGCCGGGCGGCATGACGCGGAAAATTCATGGCATCGGCGTCAATACAGACCGGTTTCGGCCTGTCAGCCTGCAAGAGAAGCAAAGACTCAGAGAAAAACATGGATTCAGTGAAGACGATTTTATATTGGTTTATCCAGCTGAGCTTAATCTCAATAAAAATCAGAAGCTGTTAATTGAAGCCGCAGCCTTGCTGAAAGATAAAATACCGTCGCTTCGTCTTGTTTTTGCCGGAGAAGGGGCGATGGAACAAACCTATCGAACGTTGGCTGAAAAGCTTGGCGCTTCCGGCAATGTCCGCTTTTACGGCTTTTGCCGCGACATTCACGAACTGATTCAGCTAGCAGATCTATCAGTCGCATCCAGCATGAGAGAAGGCCTCGGCATGAATGTGCTTGAGGGGATGGCCGCGGAAAAGCCGGCGATTGCCACGGATAATCGCGGGCACCGGGAAATCATCAGGGACGGAGAAAATGGTTTTCTGATCAAAATCGGAGACAGTGCCGGTTTTGCCAGCCGGATTGAACAGCTTTACCGTACACCGGAACTCTGCAGAAAGCTGGGGCAGGAAGGCCGGAAAACAGCCTTGCGCTTTTCGGAGGCGCGGACGGTGGAAGAAATGGCAGATATTTATTCCGCCTACATGGATATGGATACAAAGGAGAAAAGCGTATGAACTCAGGACCAAAAGTTTCTGTCATTATGGGCATTTATAATTGTGAACGCACTTTGGCGGAAAGCATCGAATCCATTCTCAGCCAATCCTACAAACATTGGGAGCTGATTATGTGCGATGATGCGTCAACAGACGGCACGCTCCGCATCGCGAAGCAGTATGCCGCTCATTACAGCGACCGCATCAAGGTGATTCAAAACAGAACAAACAAGCGGCTTGCCGCGTCATTAAATCATTGCCTTTCACATGCCACAGGCGATTATATCGCCCGCCAGGACGGAGACGACCTTTCATTCCCGCGCCGTCTGGAAAAGCAGGTCGCATTCTTAGAGAAGCACCGCCACTATCAGGTGGTTGGCACCGGCATGCTTGTATTTGATGAAAGTGGGACAAGGGGCACACGCATCCTGCCTTCTGTTCCGGAACCGGGCATCATGGCAAAAGGGACCCCGTTTTGCCACGGAACGATTATGATGAGAGCGAGCGCTTACCGTACGCTGAAAGGCTACCGGTCGGTGAGGCGGACGAGACGGATGGAGGATATTGATTTATGGCTTCGCTTTTTTGAAGAGGGCTTCAGAGGCTACAACCTTCAGGAAGCCTTGTATAAAGTAAGGGAAGACAGAGAGGCATTCAAACGGCGGTCATTTGCCTATTCGATAGACAATGCCGTCCTTGTCTTTCAGGCATGCAGGCGCTTGAAGCTTCCTTTATCTGATTACCTATATATCGCAAAACCGATAATCCGCGCGTTTATGCCGCCTGCTGTAATGAATCGCTACCACAAAAAAAGAGTGATGAACCAAAAAGAAGGGCTTGTGAAACATGAATAGCATTCCAAAACGCGTGCTTCATGTTCTCAGCGGCATGAACAGGGGCGGCGCGGAGACCATGGTGATGAATTTATATCGAAAAATGGACAGAAGCAAAGTACAATTTGATTTTTTAACATATCGAAATGATCCGTGCGCTTATGATGAAGAAATTTTATCTTTAGGCGGGCGGCTTTTTTATGTCCCGAGCATCGGGCAAAGCAATCCCCTTACATTTGTGAGGAATGTAAGACATGTGATAACAGAAAACGGTCCGTTCAACGCCGTGCATGCGCACACGGATTTTCAGACGGGCTTTATCGCCCTTGCGGCAAGGCTAGCCGGAGTGCCGGTCAGGGTCTGCCATTCCCATAATACGTCGTGGAAGACCGGCTTCAATTGGAAGGATCGCCTGCAGCTGATGGCATTCAGGCGGCTGATTTTGGCGAACGCGACAGCACTGTGTGCCTGCGGAGAGGATGCGGGCAGGTTTTTATTCGGACCGTCCAACATGGAGCGGGAGCGTGTTCATCTTCTTCCGAATGGGATTGATCTTGATTTGTTCGCTCCAAATGGGCAAAGGGCTGATGAAGAAAAAACAGCACGCGGCATTGCAGTTGACCGTCTCATTATTGGCCATGTGGCCCGGTTTCATGAAGTGAAAAACCATGCGTTTCTGCTGAAGCTTGCCGCACATCTCAAAGAACGGAGGGTTCGCTTTCAGCTCGTGCTCGCAGGAGACGGGCCGCTGCGCGACAAAATGGAAGAGGAAGCGCGGCGGCAGAACTTGCTTTCAGATGTCCTCTTTTTAGGCACTGAAGAACGCATTCATGAGCTGATGCGCACATTTGATGTGTTTGTCATGCCGTCTCTGTATGAAGGCTTGCCGGTAGTGCTGGTGGAAGCGCAGGCATCGGGGCTTCCATGCATCATTTCAGATACCATTACAGAAAAAGTCGATGCCGGTCTGGGACTTGTGACAAGATTGAATCTTTCTGAGCCGATCGGCATTTGGGCTGAAACCATTGCCAGGGCGGCCGCCGCAGGCAGGCCGAAGCGGGAGCTCATCAAAGGAACACTCGCTAAACTTGGCTACGATGCACAGCAAAATGTAGGAGCGCTGCTGCATGTATACAACTTGACCAGCGAAAAAGGACAGTAAACGATGATTGTGTATGCCGTCAATATGGGAATTGTATATATTTGGTCTTGGTTTGCCAAAATGTGCGGCAGCCGTGATGATTCGCTCGCCACGGGGTATCGGCCGAATAAGCTTTTGATCTGGATTCCGCTTGCCTCACTTGTGCTCGTGTCGGGTCTCCGTTACAGAGTCGGCACGGATTTTCAGACCTACACATTGCTGTACGAATTGGCGGGCGATTATCAAAATGTGTGGCAGATATTCGGTTTCGGCACAGCGAAAACTGCGACTGATCCAGGCTTTACCACACTCCTTTGGCTGATGAATTTCATCACGGAAGATCCGCAAATCATGTATATCACGGTTGCGGCCGTGACCTATAGCTTGGTTATGAAGACACTCGCCGACTACGGAAGGCCGTTTGAGCTGAGTGTCTTTTTATTTTTAGGAACCTTCCATTATTACGCGTCTTTTAACGGCATCAGGCAATACATGGTGGCAGCCGTATTATTTTGGGCGATCCGTTATATCATCAGCGGGAACTGGAAGCGGTATTTTCTGATCGTGCTGATCAGCTCGCTCTTTCATTCCTCGGCGCTGATTATGATTCCAGTGTATTTTATTGTCAGGAGAAAAGCCTGGTCGCCTGCCATATTCGGCCTATCCGTTTTATTTCTTGGCATGACGTTTTTATATCAAAAATTCATTTCCGTGTTTGTCGTTGTGCTAGAAAACAGCTCATACAGCCATTATGAGAAATGGCTGATGACGAATACAAATGGAATGAATGTGATCAAAATCGCTGTCCTGATTCTGCCCCTGTTTCTCGCTTTTTGCTACAGGGCGCGTCTGCGGAAGCTGTGGCCGCAAATCGACATCGTCGTCAATTTGTGCCTGCTCGGCTTTTTGTTCGGGCTTTTGGCCACAAAGGATGTGATCTTTGCCAGATTCAATATTTATTTCGGTTTGTATCAAATCATCTTAGTCCCTTATTTCGTCAGGATATTTGATGAAAAATCGAATGCCCTTATCTATATCGCGATCGTTGTTTGTTATTTTCTTTACAGTTATTTGCTTATGCCGGTTGATTCGTCCGTTCTGCCTTACAGAACGATTTTTTCCCGGTAATTTATGCAAGAGGAGCCGGTCATTATGGAAACACCTGCGGTTAGTCTGTTAGTCGCTGTTTATAACACAGAAACATATATCAGAACGTGTCTTGAATCACTGCGGAACCAGACTGTGGACAATATTGAAATCATCATCGTCAATGACGGTTCGGCAGACGCCAGCCCGGACATCGCGGAGGAATACGCCAAAAAGGATCTCAGGTTCAAAGTGATTCATCAGGAAAACCAAGGCCTCGGCGCGGTTCGGAATAAAGGCATCGAGGCGGCAAGTGGCGAGTTTCTCGCATTTATCGATTCGGACGATTGGATCGAGCCTGATTATTGCGAGCGGATGCTCCAAGCAGCGGGCGATGAAACTGATCTTGTCATTTGTAATTACGCCGCGGAGTTTGAGGACACTGGAAAAACGATGATCTCTGACATTGCGGAAACCTATCAGGACCAGCCGAAGGCGCACTATATCAAGGCGCTATTCGAAGGGAAGGTCAGAGGGTTTTCTTGGAACAAACTGTACAGGAGAAGCATGATTAATGCACATCGGCTGTCGTTTCCGCTCCGCGGCGAGCTGGAGCATGTCGAGGATCAGTTTTTCAGCTTCAGGGCTCATTTCTTCGCCCGTTCGGTCTCCTATGTGAAAGCGCCGCTCTATCATTACCGAATTCACCTATCTTCCATCGTACAGCGCTATCAGAAAAAACTGTTTGAATCAGGACTTGCGCTGTACGAGGCGAATGCGGCGTTTTTACAGGAAAACAACAAATCTGAGGAGTACCAAAAGGAGCTTGATACCTTTATCGTGCTTCACAGCAGCATCTGTATGCTGAATGAATGGAAAACCAGCGGCAGCCGCCGGCTGTTTGAAAAGCTTAGAAATGTCGGCGTGATTTGCGCAGATCCAGTGTTCCGGGAGAGCCTCTCAAAAACGGGCACCGCGCCTTTTGACGCAAAACGGTCATGCCTGCTTCTGATGGCAAAATACAGAATGATTCCGTTCGTCGCTATGGCGTCAGCCGTGTATCAGCGGGTGATCGAGTACAAAATGAGAAACAGAGGGTGAGGACATGTCGTTACAATCGTTGAAAATCAATCTTGCAGAATGGCTGCTGCTAAAGGTCAAATACCCGTCCCAATATTGGCTGGGTACGGCTGATCAGCCGGTAAAGGCCCCATCGAATCAGAAAAAAATCATACTGACCCTGCTGCCGTCCCATGACAATTTGGGGGATCACGCGATTGCTTATGCCAGCAAGGCATTTCTTGAACGAGAATACCCTGATTTTGACATCGTTGAGGTCGATATGAAGGACATGTACAAATCAGCAAAAGCGCTGCTCCGATCGCGCCATCCGGAGGATATGGTCTTTATCATCGGCGGCGGAAACATGGGTGATTTATACCGCTATGAGGAGTGGACACGCCGCTTTATCATTAAAACATTTCACGACTACCGAGTTGTCCAGCTGCCGGCAACGGCTCATTTTTCTGACACGAAAAAGGGGCGCAAAGAGCTGAAACGGGCACAGAAAATTTATAACGCGCACCCCGGCCTGTTGCTGATGGCGCGTGATGAAACAACGTATCAATTCATGAAACAGCATTTTCAAGAAAAAACGATTTTGAAGCAGCCGGACATGGTGCTGTATTTAGATAAAAGCAAGACCCCCGCAGAGCGCAACGGGGTTTATATGTGTTTGCGCGAGGATCAGGAAAGCGTGTTTAAAGAAGATGAGAGAAACAAGGTGAAGGCAGCGCTTGTTGAAGAATTCGGCGACATTAAAGCTTTTACGACAACGATTGGACGCCGGGTCGGCCGCGATTCCCGGGAGAAGGAGCTTGAAGCGTTATGGTCTAAGCTGCAAAGCGCAGAAGCCGTTGTCACTGACAGGCTTCATGGCATGATTTTTTGCGCGCTGACAGGAACGCCGTGTGTCGTCATCCGCTCCTTTGACCACAAGGTGATGGAAGGCTACCAATGGCTCAAAGACATCCCTTACATGACGCTGATTGAACAGCCGGACCCTAAACGCGTGACAGCCGCAGTAAAAGAGCTGTTAACAAAAGAAACAACCCGCGGCGGCTTTCCAAGAGATTTATATTTCAAAGGGCTGCGTGACAAAATCAGCGGTGAAGCGCAATGACCCCGCTCGTCAGCATTATTGTCCCGATGTATAACGTTGAGCCATTTATAGAAGCGTGCATTGACTCACTGCTTCGCCAAACGCTTTCTGATATGGAAGTCATCCTTGTGAATGACGGATCGCCGGATCGTTCTGGCGAGATTGCAGAGGATTATGCAAAACGGGATGCGAGAATCCGGGTCATTCATCAGAATAACGGCGGGTTGAGTTCGGCACGAAATACGGGAATAAAGGCCGCACGGGGGACGTTCATCGGCTTTGTGGACGGAGACGATTATGTATCTTCCGCCATGTTCCAAAAACTGATAGAAGAAGCGATGGAGAACCGGCTCGACATCGTTGGCTGCGGTTTTTACAAGCAGTCAGCGGACAGTCGGACATACGTGCCTCCGCAGCTTGACACAAACCGCGTACTGACAAAACCGGAAATCGCTGAACAGCTTACATATGCTCACGAAACAAGGTTTATCTGGTATGTATGGCGTTATGTTTATCGCCGTGAGCTATTGGAGAGAGCCAATCTGATGTTTGATGAAGACATCCGTTTCGCTGAAGACTCTCCCTTCAATTTGTCCGCTTTTTGCGAAGCGGAGCGGGTGAAAATGCTGGATGAAGGCTTGTACGTCTATCGCGAAAACCCGAACAGCCTGACAGAAGTCCCTTATAAGCCGGCGATGGATGAACATATTCAAAAGCAATATCAGGCGAAAATTGCATTCTACAATCGTTACGGTTTAGCAGGCGCATGCATAGAAGATTTGAATGTGTACATTTGCAAGCACCAGCTTCCGATGCTTCTGGCAAACGCTTGTGCATCACCAAACCCGTCGAAAGTGATCAAAAAGCAGATCAAACACATTTTATCCTATGACATGGTGCGGCAGGCCGTCAGACATACGCCGGTTCAGCATGAGAAATTATTACGAGGCGAGCGTTTGGTATTAGGCTTGTCCAAATTGCGGCTCGCATTTCTCATCAAGCTGTTTTTCGAGCAGCGGGGAGCGATGAAAGGCAGTGCGAAGCAGGCATGAAATTCACGATCAACTTCAGTGCGAATCTCACGGCTTTTCTCTTGTCCGTTTTCCTCTCGGTCTGGATGACGCCTTTTATTGTCAAAACGCTTGGTGTGGAAGCGTTCGGTTTTGTTCACTTGACGCAAAATGTGATCAATTACTTTTCGATCATCACCGTCGCGCTAAGCTCGGTTGTCGTGCGGTTTTTTTCTGTCGCCGCACATAGGGGAGAGCGGGATAAAGCAAATGCGTATATCAGCAATTATTTGGCGGCGTCTGTTTTGATTTCGTTGCTTCTATTGCTGCCTCTTGCGGGATCGGCTTTCTTTATTGACCGGGTCATGAACGTGCCGCAGGCGCTTTTGGCTGATGTGCGTTTGTCGATTTTGATTGGCAGTCTGCTGTTCATTTTGACATTTCTGATGGCGGGTTTCGGCGCTGCGCCATTTTATGCCAACCGCCTATACATCACGAGCTCCATTCAGGCGGTGCAAATGCTTGTACGGGTGCTGTCTGTGCTGCTTCTGTTCTCATGCTTTGCGCCGAAAATTTGGCAGATCCAGCTTGCCGCTTTAGCTGGTGCTGTCATCGCGTCTGTGCTGTCTTTCTATTTCTTCAAAAAATTGATTCCGTGGTTTACGTTTCGTATGAAGGATCTTTCATTCCGCATAAGCAAGGAGCTATTTCAGGCGGGCGCATGGAGCTCTGTCAATCAAATCGGCGTCCTGCTTTTTTTGCAGATTGATCTATTAACCGCCAATTTGGTGCTGGGAGCATCAGAAGCCGGAAAATACGCTGCGATTATCCAGTTTCCGCTGCTGCTGCGCAGCTTGGCTGGAACGGTCGCATCCCTGTTTGCGCCTCTTATCACTTCGTTTTATTCAGAAGGCGATATGGACGGATTGGTGAGTTACGCCAATAAGGCGGTGAGGCTGAACGGCCTTCTGCTTGCGCTTCCGGCTGCTTTATTGGGCGGGCTGGCGGGGCCTTTTCTGACGATCTGGCTCGGACCGTCCTTTTCGTCTATCGCGCCGATTTTATATATTCATGCCGGATATTTGGTCGTAAGCCTCGCCTTTATGCCGCTGTTTTATATCTGGACCGCCTTTAATAAGCAAAAAACGCCGGCGATCGTTACCCTGCTGTTAGGCGCGGTGAATGTGGTGCTGGCCGTCACGCTGAGCGGGCCGGCTCATCTCGGTTTGTACGGCATAACATTGGCCGGGGCGATTTCCCTTATATTAAAAAATGCCATCTTTACGCCGCTTTATGTATCACGCATGACCGGCTATAAAAAGCACGTGCTCTTTAAAGGGCTTATCGGGCCTCTTTCAGCGGCTGTGTTTGCCTGGGCGGTTTGTGTGGCAATCCAGTTCATGGTGAAAATTGATGGCTGGACATCACTGATAGCGGCGGGAATGACAGTCAGCTGCTGCTACGCCGTTTTCGCTTTTATGTTCGTTTGTACAAAAGAGGAAAGACAGCTGGTGCTAAAACGGATTCGAAAAACGAAAGGAGCTGTGAATCTTTGATCCTGAAACGACTTTTTGATCTGACGGCCGCCATTGTTTTATTGTGCTGTACGAGTGCCATCATACTGCTCGCCATCGCCGTTGTCAGGCTGAAAATAGGATCACCCGTCTTCTTTAAGCAAGTAAGGCCGGGCCTGAACGGCAAGCCGTTCACCCTTTATAAATTCCGAACGATGACGGATGAACGGGACAGTGAGGGACATCTGCTGCCTGATGAAGTCCGGCTGACGAAAACGGGCAGGCTGATCAGAAAGCTGAGCATCGATGAGCTTCCGCAGCTGCTGAATGTCCTAAAAGGCGATCTCAGCCTTGTCGGCCCGCGGCCGCTTTTGATGGACTATCTGCCTCTTTATACAGAAAAGCAGGCAAGGCGCCATGAGGTGAAGCCGGGTATTACAGGCTGGGCGCAAATCAACGGCAGAAACGCGATTTCCTGGGAAAAGAAATTTGATTTAGATGTTTGGTACGTTGACAACCGATCATTTTTTCTCGATATGAAAATTTTATGTTTGACCGTGCGAAAGGTGCTTGTGTCAGAAGGGATTCAGCAAACCAATCATGTGACCGCGGAACGGTTTACAGGAAGCGGAGATGTGTCCTCATGAGAAACGTTGCCATTGTGGGTGACGGCGGGCACGGAAAGGTGATCAGAGAGCTGATAAACGCCCGGTCAGACACGCGCTTAGCCGCGGTGCTGGATGATAAATTCCGAACGTTTGAAGCCGGAAAAGAATGGTATACAGGCCCGCCGGAAGCCGCTTCTGAAGTGCGCAGGCTTATTCCCGATGTGTTGTTTCTGATCGCCATTGGAAACAACAGTATCAGAAAACAGCAGGCGGAGCGGCTGGGACTGAAAAAAGAAGATTTCATTACATTGATTCACCCGTCAGCCATCGTCAGCAAGTCCGCTGTCATCGGGGAAGGGACCGTGATTATGGCGGGCGCGATCATTCAGGCGGATGCGCGGATCGGCGCCCATTGCATCATCAATACAGGCGCGGTGGCAGAACACGACAATTACATCAGCGATTTTGTTCATCTTTCTCCGCGTGTCACACTGTCAGGAGCGGTCGCCGTTCAAGAAGGCGCTCACGTCGGAACCGGCGCGGCCGTCATACCGCAGCTCACAATCGGGTCTTGGAGCATTGTCGGCGCCGGCTCCGCGGTAATCCGTTCCATACCGGACGGGGTAACGGCGGCCGGTGCCCCGGCGCGCATTATTTCTCCCATTCAAACCTAAAACAAAGGATGATGACATGAATAAAAGAATCTACTTATCTCCCCCTCACATGAGCGGCAGAGAGCAGCACTATATTTCAGAAGCCTTTCGCTCAAACTGGATTGCGCCCCTTGGGCCGCTTGTGAATTCATTTGAAGAACAGCTGGCCGAGCGCGTCGGCGTAAAAGGAGCGGCAGCGGTCAGCTCTGGAACGGCGGCGATTCATCTGGCACTGCGTTTGCTAGAGGTAAAAGAAGGGGACAGCGTATTTTGCCAGTCCTTCACATTTGTAGCAACCGCCAACCCAATCTTGTATGAAAAAGCGGTGCCCGTTTTTATTGATTCAGAGCCTGATACATGGAATATGTCTCCGAAAGCCCTGGAAAGAGCGCTGGAGGATGCGAAAAGAAGCGGAAAGCTGCCTAAAGCGGTTATTGCCGTCAATCTATATGGGCAAAGCGCGAAAATGGATGACATCGTCAGCCTGTGTGATACATATGGAGTACCCGTCATTGAGGACGCAGCCGAATCGCTCGGCACAGTGTATAAAGGGAAGCAAAGCGGAACATTCGGGCGCTTCGGCATTTTTTCGTTTAACGGGAACAAAATCATCACCACATCAGGCGGCGGGATGCTCGTTTCAAACGATGAAGCCGCCATTGAAAAAGCGCGATTTCTCGCTTCGCAGGCACGCGAGCCGGCTGTTCATTATCAGCACAGCGAAACCGGACATAATTACAGGCTAAGCAATATTCTGGCCGGTGTCGGCATTGCCCAGCTTGAGGTGCTGGATGAGCGGGTGGAGAAAAGAAGGGCCATTTTCACAAGATACAAAAACGCGCTCGGTCATATAAACGGCGTCCGTTTTATGCCGGAGCATGCAGCAGGTGTGTCCAATCGCTGGCTCACCACGCTCACGCTTGATAACGGGCTGAGCCCATATGACGCGGTTCAACACCTTGCGGAAGAAAACATTGAAGCGCGCCCGCTGTGGAAGCCCCTCCATACCCAGCCGCTGTTTGATCCGTCTTTATTTTATGCTCATGAAGGTACCTTAAGCATATGCGAGGACCTTTTCAAGCGAGGAATCTGTCTCCCATCAGGATCAAGTCTGACGGAAGAAGAACAAGACAGGGTCATTGATGTTTTACTGCATTTATTCCAAACTGCCGAGGTGAAGAAATGGACAGCAAGCATTCGATGATCAGCCTGAAACAAAAACTGTCCGGGCTGCTCGACGTCATTCCGAAACAATCCGAGATCATCTATGCCGACTATCCTCTATACGGAAATGTAGGGGATTTATTTATTATGAAGGGAACAGAGGCCTTCTTCAAAGAACATGGGATCCGTGTCAGAAAACGCTGGAATCCCGACAATTTTCCACTTGGGCGAAAGCTGGATCCGAATCTTATCATCGTCTGCCAGGGAGGCGGCAACTTTGGGGATTTGTATCCGTATTACCAAGGCTTTAGAGAAAAAATCGTCCAAGCCTATCCGAATCACAAAATCGTGATTCTGCCGCAATCGATTTATTTCCAAAACAAAGACAATCTCAAACGGACGGCGGAGATTTTTTCTAAGCATGCGAATCTCCATATCATCACAAGGGAAAGAGCTTCTTATGCAACGGCGCAGGCTTATTTTGCAAGCAATCAGATTAAGCTTCTGCCTGATATGGCCCATCAGCTGTTTCCTGTCGCTTCCACGCAGCAGCCGTTCAATCAAAAGCTGAGATTCATCAGGACAGATCACGAAGCGAACAAGGAGCTTCAGGAACACGCAAACGCGGAAAGCTACGACTGGCGCACGGTGCTGTCAGCTTCAGACCGCTGGACGATCGCTTTTCTGCAAACGCTGAACGTCCTGAATAAAAAAGCGGGCAACCCTCTGCCCATCGCGTATATATGGGAAAAATACTCTGATTATATCGTCAAAAAAGCGATTCGGTTTTTCAGCCGCTACGAATCGGTGGAAACGTCAAGGCTGCACGGCCACATCCTGTCCTCTCTGCTTCAAAAAGAAAACACGGTCATTGATAATTCCTACGGGAAAAACGCCAATTACTATCACACCTGGATGGAAGACGTGCAGAACACCCGACTCATCCAGAACGCCTCAAAAAAGGAAAACCTTCCTGCTCACATGTGAGCGGAAGGTTTATTTTGATTCTCCCCGTTTGACTTTGTTGTACGCCTCATCTAAATGCTGAATCCGTTTCAGAACAACTGCGTTTTTCGTCAGCTGATCCTGCACAAGCGTTGAGACGACGGAACGGTAGTAGCTATTCATCGCATGGATTTTATCCTCAGACTGATTCATTTCAATATGCTGTTTGAAATTCTCAATAAAATAAGGGACGGAAAAAAGTTCAGACATTTCTTTGGCAGCTCCTTTTTCATAAATATATACGGTGTGACCTCAATCATGTACAATGAAGAAAGGGGAGTGAGCAAGATGGATATGAAACTTCAGCAAGTACAAGTATTAAAGCCTCAACTGACACAGGAGCTCAGGCAGGCCATCACGCTGCTTGGCTATCATTCGGCAGAACTGGCCGAATACATTGATGAGCTCTCACTGGAAAACCCTCTTATTGAACGAAAGGAAACAGACACACCGCCACTATCTTACCATAAAACAAATAAAAACAGGATGAATGCGCAGGAAGCAGGCCTCCAATTAAGTGATCCGCAAAAAACATTGCAGGATGTGTTAAAACAGCAGGCACTCGATATGAATCTGACAAACACTGAAAAAAAGATTTTTCATTATCTGATTCATTCACTTGATTCAAACGGGTACTTGGAAGAAGATATGGAGGAGGCAGCACGGCGGCTATCTGTTTCAGCCAAGGAAGCGGAAGCGGTTTTGGCAAAGCTTCAGTCGTTAGAGCCGGCTGGAATTGGCGCAAGATCTCTACGGGAATGCATTCTTCTTCAATTACAGCGGCTGCCGAACAGAAATGAACAAGCGGAAATGCTTGTTTCTGCTCATTTTGAAGCTTTTGCGCAAAAGAACTGGAAAGCGCTTTCAAAAATGACTGGAATTCCGCTTCATACGATTCAAGATATCTCTGATGACATCGCAGCTCTTCATCCAAGACCAGGCCTTCTGTTTGCACGGCCAGAGCAAGATATGTATATCGAGCCTGACATTTTTATCATTGTGAAAAACGGGCACATCGCAGCGGAACTGAATACCCGCTCGTTTCCGGAAATAGAACTGCAATCGCAGTACAGACCGCTTTTATCGTCGGGTTCCTGTCAAGATACCGCTTCTTATTTATCTGCGAAATATCAGGAATGGCGCTGGCTGGACCGCGCGCTGCGACAGCGAAAACAGACGATCACGAGAATTGTCAGTGAGCTGATCACACGGCAAAGAGAGTTCTTTCTGAAGGGGAGAAGCGCAATGAAGCCGCTGACTCTCAGAGAAGTAGCTGACTGTCTAAGCCTTCATGAATCAACTGTAAGCCGGGCAATCAAAGGAAAAACGCTACAAACGCCGTACGGACTGTTTGAGATGAAACTCTTTTTCTCAGCAAAAGCCGAGGCCTCAGGAGATGGAGATGCGTCTAACTATGCAGTCAAAACCCATCTTGAAGACCTGATCAACCAAGAGGATAAAACAAAACCGCTCTCAGACCAAAAGCTTGCCGATTTGCTAAATGAACAGCACGGCATTCAAATCTCCAGACGCACTGTGGCAAAATACCGCGATCAATTGAACATTCCGTCATCGGCGGCCAGAAAACGGTATAAATGAAATCCTCCCGGAAAGGGAGGATTTTATTGTGTAATTAGGATGGAGAAGCCTTCATAAAATGTAAAGCAAGCTTTACGTCAAAATGGATTTATTGTATAATTTTAGGAAAAAGAGGTCATTCCTTTGAAAAATAGGTTAATAGAATACAGAAAGAAATATGGATATTCTCAAGATCAATTAGCTGAGCTGCTAAATGTCAGCAGACAAACGATCATATCAATTGAGAAAGAAAAATATAATCCTTCTTTGCCGTTAGCATTAGCAATCGCGAAAACATTTCATACCATTGTCGAGAACATGTTTTATGAAGAAGAGAATGAGAGATGAAAATCATGAAGTTACAAAAGGTTTACTTCATAATTGGCGTTTTATTCACAATGATTTTACTTACAAAAACCTTTTTTCAAATCGCGACACATTCTGTTTCCTTTACTGAATTATTAATGTGGGGAGCTCTGTCTTATTTAAGTTTTGCTGCGGGCTATATTTATCCACATTTCAAAGAAAAAGATGAAAGAGCCAACTTGATTAAGCAAAAAGGAATGCAGTACGCGCTTTACTTTGTATTGATATACTGCGTAATGATCATGTTCAGTATGCAGTTCAGTACAGTGGCGTTATCGGCGGTTGAAATCATGAGGATTTTAGTATCCTTAACCATCATTACGACCTTCTCTTCGTGGGTGATCTTATCAAAAAAATACTAGTAAATAAGAACTGGCGGATTGAAATCCTGCCAGTTCTTATTTTTCTTTCTCGATTAACTTGACTGATCAGACAGCATCATCCTCCTGGAATCATCCAGCTGAACACGTGATGCTGCAAAAAGGTGATGATGCAAACGAGCAGTAGCAAAAACAAGCTGTGTTTAATCGTAAAGCGGAAAAGATCCGACTCCTTCCCGGCGAGCCCTACCGCGGCGCACGCCACCGCGATCGACTGCGGCGAAATCATTTTTCCGGTGACCCCGCCTGAAGAGTTTGCGGCCACAGACAGAACAGGGTCCATGCCGACTGATAACGCGGTGACTTTCTGCAGGTTGCCGAACAGCAAGTTGGCAGATGTATCAGAGCCGGTAATAAAGACGCCGAGCCAGCCGAGAACAGGCGAAAAGAAGGTAAACATCGAGCCTGTCAGCGCGAGTGTCATCCCGAGTGTCGTACTCATTCCAGAGGAGTTGGTGACATAGGCAAAACCAACGACAGAAGCGATGGTCAAAATCGGAAACTTCAACTCTTGGATCGTTTCTTTTAAAACAGCTCCCCAGTCTCTCCACGAAATCGCCGTGATAAATTTTGACAGCACAGCGGCAATCAATATCGCAGTGCCGGCCGACCCAAGTACCTCAAGCTTGTAAAGTGCTTCAATAGGCGTACCGTCAGCATTGATAATTTGATTGTTCAACAGAGGCACACCAGGGGCAAAAGTCAGTTTTTCGCCAACTGTATTCAGCCACTTCAAGAAAACAGCGGCGCCTTCATAATGCCCGGTCAGCGCGGATTTGACAGATGGAATGCCCCATACAGAAATCATGACTGTCAGCAGCAGAAATGGCGACCAGGCTTTAAATATCTGCCCGCCGCTATACGCAGTCGCTGCCGGATTCGTTTTCGCTGTTTCAATCGCGGCGGCAGATTCCTGTTCACCGGCAAAACGGAATGTTGTTTTCGGCTTCCACCATTTCAAAAACACAGCAAGCGCGGCCATCGAAACAAGCGCCGACAAAACATCCGGCAGCTCAGGCCCCAAAAAATTGGAGCTAAGATATTGAACGACAGCAAAGGAAACACCGGAAACGAGAATTGCAGGCCAGACCTCAAAGGCTTTCCTGAACCCGCTCATGATGATCAGTAAATAAAGAGGAATAAAAACGGATAAAAACGGCAGCTGCCGCCCAACCATTTGCGAAATGTCCATCGCCGGAATCCCTGTCGGACCTTCTACGGCTGTAATCGGAATCCCAATCGCGCCAAAGGCAACCGGCGCCGTATTGGCAATCAAACAGATTCCCGCCGCATAAAGAGGATTAAAGCCGAGGCCCACCAGCAGCGCGGCAGAAATGGCGACCGGCGCGCCGAAGCCGGCCGCTCCTTCTAGAAAAGCCCCGAATGAGAAAGCGATCAGGAGCGCCTGAAGCCGGCGGTCATCCGTAATCGAGAGAACAGAACTGCGAATGATATCAAACTGTCCCGTTTTCACAGTAATTTTATACAAAAAAACAGACGTTACAATGATCCAGCCGATCGGCAATAGTCCGTATACGGCTCCTTGTGTGGCGGACATCAGCGCTTTTTCCGCCGGCATCCGATAAACCAATACAGCAATCACAAGTGCGATCCCCAAGGTGGACAAGCCCGCTGTATACCCCTTCATCCGTTTAATCGCGAGCGCCCAAAAAAAGAAAATAATCGGTACAAGTGCGGCAAGCGCTGATAAAAGCAAATTTCCCCCTATAGGCGTATATGCCTGTGTCCATTGCATCCCAAACCCCTCCTTGAAACATAAACTGGCGTATGTGTAAGCGGTTTCTAAAGATGATAGTATGATCATCTGATGACTGGGTAATAAGACCAGTTACCTAGCATTATATTTTGAAAAAAAACAAAGTACAAGACTTTTTGACAAAATTGTCAAAATCTTTTGGCGCCCCCAAAAACAGAGTATAATAGATCGTAAACAGCCAGACCTACAAGTTACGGGGTGAATTGCATTGAAATACAAACAGATTAAAACAAAGAAAATATATGAAGAAGTGGCGGACGCACTATTAGATATGATCAAAAATGGCGAATTGAAGCCAGGAGATAAATTAGACTCCGTTCAGGCGCTTTCCGAAAGCTTTCAAGTCAGCCGCTCAGCGGTTCGTGAAGCCCTTTCCGCGCTAAAAGCGATGGGGCTTGTCGAAATGAAACAGGGGGAAGGCACATACCTGAAGGAATTTGAGCTCAATCAAATTTCTCAGCCGCTCTCAGCTGCCCTTCTCATGAAAAAAGAGGACGTCAAGCAGCTGCTCGAGGTCAGAAAACTGCTTGAAATCGGGGTGGCAACATTAGCTGCTGAAAAACGAACAGATGACGATCTCGAAAGAATCCATGCTGCGTTAAAGGAAATGGGCAGCATTGAAGCCGACGGGGAGCTTGGAGAGAAAGCCGACTTCGCATTTCATCTTGCGCTGGCTGACGCTTCCCAGAACGACCTTCTTAAACATCTGATGAACCACGTTTCATCATTGCTGCTGGAAACGATGAGAGAAACACGGAAAATCTGGCTGTTTTCCAAGAAGACCTCAGTTCAGCGACTTTATGAGGAGCATGAACGAATTTACAATGCCGTGGCTGCGCAGGATGGAGCGCAGGCGGAGGCTGCCATGCTGGCGCATTTAACGAATGTGGAAGATGTGCTTTCGGGATATTTCGAGGAAAATGTACAATAACCAACTCATTTCCCGGGCAATTCTGCCGTTGCCAAATGAACAACCGAGACTGAGCCGCCAATGGTTCAGTCTTTTCACTTGCAGCAGCACCTAACATTTGTGAAAAATAAAGTAAAATATTTTACTAAAATGAATGTGAGCTGAATAATGGAGGCAGATGCAATGACGACAATGAAAGACATCGCACAGGAAGCGGGATTTTCGATTCAACTCCTGATCCCGATCATTTTGACTCGGTCAGGCCCGATTTTGCTCAAATGACAAGGAAGACAGTACATATCCTGAGCGGGAAGGGCATAAGAGTATCGGTAACATCAGCTTCGCAAAGTATGTCTCGTCCCCTCTGATGACGCTTCATATTCATATACATGAAGTATGCAAAAATACTGTTGAAATGCTGCTTGAACAAATGCCGGACAAGAGAAGACCGGTAAAAACATGATATGTAGGTGCGCATTCATCGTCAGTAAGAGTATGAATTAAGAATGGCTTAGGAGACTAAGCCATTTTTTAGGTAAAAAATTTATTGATAGAGGTAAATAGTTGGTTTGCTCATTTTTCCAGTCGTGCTATATTAATTTTAAAGCGCTTTCGCAACTAGCTGCAAAAGCATTTTGTGTCCGGATTAACCGCGGGGGGAACAAAAGGTTAAGAGATGAAGGAGGAGAATATGATGTCAAAGCTTGAAAAAAAGCATGTAACAGATGCAACATTTATGCTCCACGGAGGAGACTACAATCCTGATCAGTGGCTGGATCGGCCTGATATTCTAGCCGATGATATTAAGCTGATGAAGCTTTCTCATACGAATACCTTTTCTGTCGGCATTTTTGCATGGAGCGCGCTTGAGCCGGAGGAGGGCGTGTATCAATTTGAATGGCTTGATGATATTTTTGAACGGATTCACAGCATCGGCGGCCGGGTCATATTAGCAACCCCAAGCGGAGCGCGTCCTGCTTGGCTGTCGCAAGCCTATCCTGAAGTTTTGCGCGTCAATGCTTCCCGCGTCAAGCAGCTGCACGGCGGAAGGCACAACCACTGCCTCACATCTAAAGTCTACCGTGAAAAAACACGTCACATCAACCGGCTATTAGCAGAACGATACGGCAATCATCCGGCGTTGTTAATGTGGCATATTTCAAACGAATACGGTGGAGAGTGCCACTGCGATCTATGCCAGCATGCTTTCAGGGAATGGCTGAAAGCAAAATATGACAACAGCCTCAAGACATTGAACCATGCGTGGTGGACTCCTTTTTGGAGCCATACATTCAATGACTGGTTACAAATTGAAAGTCCATCGCCGATCGGTGAAAATGGCTTGCACGGCCTGAACTTAGACTGGCGCCGGTTCGTCACTGAGCAAACGATTTCGTTTTATGAAAATGAAATCATCCCGCTGAGAGAACTGACACCTGATATTCCGATCACAACGAACTTTATGGCTGACACACCGGATTTGATTCCGTATCAGGGCCTCGACTACAGCAAGTTTGCAAAGCATGTCGATGTCATCAGCTGGGACGCTTACCCGGTCTGGCACAATGACTGGGAAAGCACAGCTGATTTGGCGATGAAGGTCGGCTTTATCAATGACCTATACCGAAGCCTGAAGCAGCAGCCTTTCTTATTAATGGAGTGTACGCCAAGCGCGGTCAATTGGCATAACGTCAACAAGGCGAAGCGCCCGGGCATGAATGTGCTGTCGTCTATGCAGATGATTGCCCACGGCTCGGACAGCGTTCTCTATTTCCAATACCGCAAATCGCGCGGATCATCAGAAAAATTGCACGGAGCAATAGTAGATCATGACAATAGCCCGAAGAACCGGGTCTTTCAGGAAGTGGCCAAAACCGGTGAAATATTAGAACGGCTGTCCGAGGTTGTCGGAACGAAGAGACCGGCTGAAACCGCTATTTTATATGACTGGGAAAACCATTGGGCACTCGAGGACGCTCAGGGGTATGCGAAGGCGACAAAACGTTACGTGCAAACCCTTCAGCAGCATTACCGCACGTTCTGGGAACACGATATCCCTGTCGATGTCATCACGAAAGAACAAGATTTTTCACCATATAAACTGCTGATCGTCCCCATGCTTTATTTAATCAGTGAAAACACCATTTCCCATTTGAAAGCGTTTGCGTCTCGTGGCGGCACCTTAGTCATGACATATATCAGCGGGATTGTAAATGAGCATGATTTAACGTACACAGGCGGATGGCATCCAGACCTGCAAGCGATTTTCGGAATTGAGCCTCTGGAAACCGATACGCTGTACCCAAAGGATCGAAATGCTGTGAGCTATCGCAGCCAATCATATGAAATGAAGGATTATGCAACGGTGATCGATGTAAAGACCGCATCTGTAGAAGCCGTGTATCAAGAAGATTTTTATGCGCGTACGCCAGCGGTCACAAGCCATCAGTATCAGCGGGGCAAGGCGTATTTTATCGGCGCCCGTTTGGAGGATCAATTTCATCGGGATTTCTATGAAGGACTGATCACAGATCTGTCTCTTTCTCCTGTTTTTTCGGTTCGGCACGGAAAAGGCATCTCCGTACAAGCGAGGCAGGATCAGGACAATGATTATATTTTTGTCATGAATTTCACGGAAGAAAAACAGCTTGTCACGTTTGATCAGAGTGTGAAAGATATGATGACAGGAGAAATATTATCCGGCGACCTGACGATGGAGAAATATGAAGTGAGAATCGTCGTAAACAAACATTAGGCTGATGCCTCCGCTCGATATGGGCGGATTTTTTTTTATTTACTTTTGAAAGCGTTCACTAAGGGGTGGGGAGTGTCATGAAAAGCAGAGTGAACTTGTTCTTTGGCTGCCATCGTATGGAGTGCATTTAGTTCAACGGGATATGCCGCTGCCTTCCTTGCAGGTGTTTCAATATGCGGAGTCAGGCCATACCCCTAAGAAACGCTGAAACAGAAAACATCCATGAGATGTACCCATCTCATGGATGTTTTTATTTTACATCAACTACTATAAAACATTCGTCATCACTTTTATGATGGGCTTCCTTATGGTGATGCAGTGATGTAAGGATGTTCTCTTTCAGACCAGCAATAGGCAAATCGGGGTGATCCTTTAATAAATCAAATAAATAACATGAAGCTGTGGGGTCCATCACACCATCAGTATACAGCAGGAGCCTTCCGCCGCCTTCAGTATATGAAAGGCTTTTTGACTGAAACACCGCGTCTTCAAACATCCCGATCGGAGGCGCGGTAGCGGGCAGCGGATGTTGGGTTCCGCCGGCGCCCTGCCATAATGCCGGCGGATGTCCTGCGTTGACATAATCAATTCTTTGCCGGGCTGTATCAACCTCAAGATAAATAGCCGTGCAATAATGTCTCGCTTCCTCATCATTTTGAAACAAGCTGTGCAGGTGCCGGTCTAATTCCTTCATGACTTTGTCGGGGCTGAGACCTTGCGTGATCTGGCGCTGGAACAAAGGATGAAGAGACATCGTAATCAATGCAGATGAAATCCCGTGTCCCATCACATCAAGGATAATAATGCCGTAACGATGTTCATCAATTTGATAAAATCCGTATAGATCACCGGATAACTCACTGGATGCTTTGTAATAAGCGTCAATTTGAATCTGATCGTTTACAATCGGTTCAGTCAATGAGTATTCTTGAATCTTCCTGGCGAGCTCGAGCTCTCTTTTGGTGTTTAATTTAAATTGCTGATTTTGTTTGTTGGTCTTAAGAAGTTCTTCTTGTTTTGCCTTCAGTGTTTCCAAGGCAATTTCTAACTCAGCATTGGCTTTCTGCTTGGCAAGCAAAGCTTCCTGAGCGTCGTTTCTGGCCATTAGAAGTTCATTTTCATATTCGTTTCGTTTCCGCATCGGAATGAGAACACACTCAGTGACGGATGCTCCTTTATCTTCTCTTACAACAGCATTGACCAGGGTGGGGATTTCTTCTCCATCACTTGTCTTCAAAGAAATGTACATTTCTTCGATGTGCTTCTCTAGTTTTAAAAGAGGCACAAAATAGAGCTGGTAGAAAAGCTGTGCGGAAACGGTCAAAATTGTATCCATATGCTGGCCGATCACCTGTTCCGAACGATAATCCAGAATCTTGAGCAGGGTACGGTTGACAGCTATGATCGAACCCTCTTCTGACAAAGTGAGAAAACCGCATGGTGCATCATTCAATTGTTTGTCCATTAAGAGGGTCACCTCTATCCCTTTCGTTCCTATATCACGTGCGCTTGCAAATAATCGCTGATCAGCTGGATCGTCTCTTCAGGATGGCTCATGTGGGGACAATGCCCGCGAGCCTCCATTTGTCTAAGTGTACTATATGGAAGATGCTTATGCATATATTCGCCTACTGAAGCCGGTGCGATGATATCATCAGCACTTTGGAGAATCAGTGAGGGAGCTGTTACCTTCGAAAGATCCTCTCGGTGATCAGAAAAAAACGCGGCTTTTGCGAATTGGCGGGCAATCACAGGATCAGTAGAACAAAAACGGCTTTCAAGCTCTTCCTTGATGTCAGGCCGATCTGGCTGATTCAGAACCGTTCCTGCAAATACAGTTGCCCAGCCTATGTAATTTTTCTCCATCATCTCCAGCAAACCACGGAGCTGCTCCTCCTCAAATCCTCCGTAATACTCAGGGGGATCATCTAAATAACATGGAGAAGGTCCCACCATCACCAAATGGGAAAAAAGCGCAGGGCGGCGGATGGAAGCTAGCATCCCAATCACAGCCCCGACAGAGTGCCCCACAAACACGGTCTCTTCCAGATTTAAAGCCTCGCAAACATCAAGAACATCTTGGGCATAGCCTTCAAGTGTCCGGTAACGATTCAGGTCATATGCGCGTATATCCGAATTCCCAGAACCGACGTAATCAAATAAAATAACTTGATACTCTTCCTCGAAGGCCGGCGCCACGGCATTCCACACGCTTTGATCACATCCAAAACCGGGGGCGAAAATGATAGATGTTTTGCCGTTTCCCTTCACCTTTACATCATTTCGAGACAAAATCGCTTCGTTCATGATTGGCTCCTTTCAGCCGATAGTTAAAGTTCAATATGTATATCATAACACTCACGGTTTGAAGAGTGTGTCTTTCTATGAAAGTAAATAGCAGTTTCATAGAATGGGGACATACGGCTCAAGCGGGCTGGATGAATTGGAAAATCTAGAGGATGGATGGCCTAGAAACCAGCCGTGAGAATGAATATGACATTTGTCACCCGTTATCATGACACCCTATACTTCCATCAGTTTCTGCGTCATTTTACAATCAATGTAAGAGACCAGGAGGTGCTCATGTGATGAATGAGGCAGTAACAGTAAGCAATGTGTCAAAACATTTTCAGAAAAAAACAGCTGTAAACAACATCAGCTTCAGCATTAAAAAAGGAGAAATTGCAGCTATCCTCGGGCCCAATGGGGCAGGGAAGACGACCGTGATCTCCATGATATTAGGATTGCTAACACCAAGCGAGGGAGAAATCAAACGATTTAACCGGGTTCCTGATGACAAACAGGTGCGGGAAAAAATAGGCGTGATGCTGCAGGAAGTGAGTGTCATGCCGGGACTGAAGGTGAATGAAATCCTCGAGCTCTTCCGAAGCTATTATCCCAATCCATTGTCCATGAAAAAACTTATTTCGTTAACAGCACTCACAAAAGAAGATTTGAAAACGAGGGCAGAAAAGTTATCCGGCGGACAAAAACGCCGTTTGAACTTTGCTTTGGCTCTTGCCGGGAATCCGGAGCTGCTGATCTTTGATGAGCCGACAGTGGGAATGGACACATCATCAAGACATCGATTCTGGCAGACCATTCATGGACTGGCCGATCAAGGAAAAACAATTATTTTTTCAACGCATTATTTGCAGGAAGCGGATGATGCCGCACAGCGAATCTTATTTTTTGCAGACGGGCGGCTTGTGGCAGACGGATCGCCTATGCAACTCCGCTCAAGGATGCAAAAACAGGCTGTTTCTTTTGAGATGCATTCAGATGAATCATTGGAACGGCTGTCCCGTCACCCGGAAGTAGAGCGGGTGATTCAGAAGCACCAAAGGATCATCATTCAAACATCAAATACAGACAAAGTGTTAGCACTCATTTTTCAAGAAAACATACGCGCGTGCGATATCCGGATTGAGCAAGGAACGCTTGATGAGGCATTTCGCCAGCTGGCTGACGGAAACAGGGAGGCGATGTGAGTGAACATGCTGCAGAAGCAAAGCATAGCTGAAATGAAAAGGGTGCTTCGGAATAAGTACTTTGTGCTTTGGTCGCTGCTGATGCCGATTGCCTTTTATTATCTCTTTACCAATGTAGTGAATACGGGCGTACCTGATCAACGTGCATGGGACGCCCACTACTTAATGTCGATGACAGTCTTCAGTGTGATGGGGTCCTCTATTATGACGCTTGGAATCCGTATGGTTCAAGAACGGTCACAAGGCTGGACCGCCTTTATCCGCATCACGCCTCTTCCGGATCATATCTATTTATCAGCTCAGATGATCGGCCAAAGTGTGATTCACGTTTTATCCATTACCGTCATCTTTCTGTTCGGCGCGCTCATGAATGACATTGCCCTGTCGCCGTTTGAATGGATCATGAGCGGACTGTGGATTTTGTTTGGCGCATTGCCGTTTTTAGCGTTAGGCACACTCATCGGCCGCATGAGAAAAGTAGAAACCGCAGCCGGAATCAGTAATGTGCTTTACATGCTGCTCGCTTTAGGCGGAGGCATGTGGATGCCGTTTGAGGTCATGCCTGAGGTGATGCAGAACATTGGCCGGTGGCTTCCGTCTTATCATTTCGGTAACGGAGCGTGGGAACTTGTTCGAGGCGGGGGCCCATCATGGGAAAATATTTTGATACTAATCACTTATTTGATGCTCTTCATGCTACTATCTAAGTATATAAGCAGAAAACAAGAAGCGGTGTGATCTATGAAATTTTACCATCCATATTCCCTAAGCAATTCGGTTTTTCCCTTATATCTTCTGGTGTACACCATCATGCCGTTTCTTTCTTTATTGAGAGAAACAGGCGTCAAACAGGTGCTCGGATATGGCATGCTGCTCTTTTTTGTCATAGCCTATCGCCAGTTGTTTTGCAATGTGGGCAGAGCTTCGTTTACGTATTGGCTTATCGTGCAAATGGCGGTTATTTTCATCTATAGTGTGTTTTACAATATCACCTATATCTATTTAGGGTTTTTTCCGGCAAACTTTGTTGGTTATTACAAAGAGAAAACAAAGTTTAACCGTGCGTTCTGCGGTTTACTCCTTATGCTGCTTTTCCGTGTTTTTATCAATTTCTAGTGAATTCGGTTTCACTCCAGGAGCTTTTTCCTGTTCTTCGTTTCTCGTCATCATGCTCATTTCTCCATTCGGCATCCGTTCTATGTTTCGGAGAATTGAACTCGAGACCAAACTTGCCCAAGCCAATGAACAGATAAAAGAACTCTCCAAAAGGGAGGAGCGTGTTCGAATCGCCCGTGATCTCCACGATACGCTCGGTCATACCCTTTCGCTTCTTACGTTGAAAAGCCAGCTGATTCAGCGGCTGGCAACATCTGATCCGGAACGGACCCGGCTTGAAGCAAAAGAAATGGAAACCAGTTCAAGAGCCGCACTCAAGCAAGTTCGGGAGCTGGTTTCTGATATGAGAACGGTCACGATGACAGAGGAGCTCGCCAACATTCAGCACATCTTAAGATCGGGAAACATTACGTTTCAATACGAAGGGGACGAAGACTTTTCAGCGATCTCTCCCGTCACACAAAATATGATCAGTATGTGTATGCGGGAAGCTGTGACCAATATCATCAAGCACAGCAAAGCCACCCACTGCGCCATTGCCATTTCTCAGTTTGCTGACAAAATGAAAGTTGTGATACGGGATGACGGAAAGGGTGCGGCGAAGGAGAACACATTTGGGAATGGCCTGCGGGGAATGGAAGAGCGGCTGATGCTCATTGAGGGCGGATTAACGCTTTCAGCTCATAACGGAACGGTGTTGACACTGACGATCCGCTTATTAAAAAAGCAGATTGATAGGAGGACGAAAAGAATGATTCGTCTGTTGATGCTGAGGACCAGCGAATGCTTTTAGGCGCTTGGGATCTCTGCTTGATTAGAAGAGATATGGAAGTCATCGGACAAGCACGAAACGGGGAAGAAGCGTTCAAAGCCATTTTGGGAGCTGGAGCCGGATGTATGCATCATGGACATTGAAATGCGGCCCGGAGGGTTGGATGTGGCAGAGGAATTGATGCAAAAAGGCAGCGGCAGCAAGATTTATTTTAACAACCTTTGCCCGTCCCGGCTATTTTGAACGCGCCGTTAAAGCCGGCGTACATGGCTATCTCCTGAAAGACGGCGAAATTGACGATTTGGCCGACGCCATCCGAAAGAGTGTAAAGGGTAAACGAGTCTTCAGCCCGGAGCTGACGTTTAATATGATGCGAGACGAAAATCCACTCACCGTAAGAGAACAAGAAATTCTGCGGCTGGCGCTTTAGGCAAGACAACAAAAGATATTACGCTTGAACTCTATTTATCTCAAGGCACAGTCCGAAACTATATTCAGAAATCATCCAAAAGCTCGATGCGAAAACGGACAGAAGCCGCCAGCATTGCTGAGGAAAAAGGCTGGATCTAACCATATGTTTTCAGCATCACGGCACTCCTGAGGGATCAGGGGTGTTTTTTATAAGCCGTAAATGAAATTATACCCAGAAAACCTTTCCTTCCATTGTCAGAATAGTGTACGATATTCATATAGTTATTTTAACTCAGGTCATCAGATGACCAGATCATATATGGGATGAGAGAGGGGTTCATCATGAAAGTCTCACTTTTTGTCACTTGTCTTGTTGATATGTTTCAAACAAATGTCGGAAAAGCGACGGTTGAGCTGTTGGAGCGGCTTGGATGTGAGGTTGATTTTCCGGAGGGCAGATCTGCTGCGGGCAGCCGGCTTATAACAGCGGCTATGTGAGTGACGCCAAAAAAGCAATGAACGGATGATCGAAACGTTCCAGGATTCCGAATATGTCGTCAGTCCTTCCGGTTCCTGCACAACGATGTTCCGAGAATATCCGCACCTGTTTCAGATGACCCCAATGGGCCGATAAGCGAAAAAGCTGGCGGATAAAACGTATGAACTGACCGATTTTATCGTGAACGTCCTTGGCGTTGAGGATGTCGGAGCGAGCCTTCATACAAAAGCGACCTTACATACGTCGTGCCATATGTCGCGGCTGCTCGGAGTTCGGGAGGAGCCGATGAAGCTCTTGAGCCATGTGAAGGGCCTAGAGTTCACAGCGCTTCCGGGCAAACATAACTGCTGCGGATTCGGAGGAACATTCTCCGTCAAAATGGCGCAGATTTCTGAACAGATGGTCGACGAAAAAGTCGCATGCGTGGAGGATACGGGTGCGGAGGTACTGATCGGAGCTGACTGCGGCTGTTTGATGAATATCGGGGGCCGGCTTGACCGAAAAGACAAAAATGTCAAAGTGATGCACATCGCCGAAGTGCTCAACAGCAGATAAAACTGGATTCAGAGGGGAAGGATCATGGCGATGAAAATCGGTACTGACGCTTTTAAAGAGCGGGTATCACAGGGGATTGATAATGAATTTATGAGAGGTGCTGTTTCTGGTGCGCAGGAACGTCTGCGGACACGGCGCCTTGAAGCGGCCGAAGAGCTGGGAAACTGGGAAGAATGGCGCTCCTTATCAGAGGAAATCAGGCAGCATGTCCTTGAAAATCTCGATTTCTATCTCGGCCAGCTTGCCGAAAATGTGGCGAAACGAGGCGGGCATGTTTATTTCGCGGAAACATCGGAAGAGGCGTCTTCTTATATTCGCGACGTTATTCAAAAGAAGAATGGAAAGAAGATCGTAAAATCAAAATCAATGGTCACGGAGGAAATCAATCTGAATGAGGTGCTGGAGAAGGAAGGCTGTGAGGTCGTTGAAACCGATCTTGGCGAGTATATTTTGCAGATTGACGATCACGATCCGCCGTCACATATCGTAGCGCCCGCCCTTCATAAAAATAAAGAACAGATACGCGATGTGTTTAAAGAAAGGCTGGACTATCAACATACAGAAAAACCGGAAGAGCTTGTGATGCATGCGCGCGCCATCCTCCGGGAAAAGTTTCTCGAAGCGGATATCGGCATTACAGGCTGTAACTTCGCCATCGCTGATACGGGTTCTGTCAGCCTTGTGACCAATGAAGGCAATGGACGGCTTGAGCACATTGCCAAAAACGCAAATCACCGTCATGGGAATGGAGCGGATTGTCCCGACATTTTCTGAATTCGAAGTGCTTGTCAGCATGCTGACAAGAAGCGCTGTCGGACAGCGGCTGACAAGTTATATTACGGCTCTGACAGGCCCGAAGCTGGAAGGGGAAGTAGACGGGCCGGAGGAATTCCATCTAGTCATTGTTGATAATGGCCGGTCCAACATTCTCGGAACGGAATTCCAGTCTGTCCTGCAATGTATCCGCTGTGCCGCCTGTATCAACGTCTGCCCTGTGTACCGCCATGTAGGCGGGCACTCTTACGGCTCAATTTATTCGGGGCCGATCGGGGCGGTTTTATCACCGCTGCTCGGCGGTTATGACGATTATAAGGAGCTGCCGTACGCATCTACGCTGTGCGCGGCTTGTTCAGAAGCCTGCCCGGTCAAAATTCCGCTACATGAGCTGCTTCTCAAGCATCGCCAGAACATCGTTGAAAAAGAAGGCAGGGCGCCGATCAGCGAAAAGCTCGCGATGAAAGCTTTCGGGCTTGGCGCGTCCTCTTTGCCGCTTTATAAAATGGGATCAAAATGGGCGCCGGCCGCGATGACGCCTTTTACAGAGGGAGAAAAAATGTCGAAAGGGCCCGGCCCGCTCAAAAGCTGGACACAGATCCGCGATTTCCCGGCACCGCATAAATCGAGATTCAGAGACTGGTTTACAGATAGAGAAACGAGTGAACGCGCGAAGGAGGAGGAGTCATGACGAAGGGGACCGTTCAGAATCAAGAGAGCTTTTTAAACCGGGTCGCATCACGCCTGGGACGTGACAGAAGAACAGGGGGCGTGGCAGTCCCTGAGTGGGCGCATCAGCCGCAATATCGCACACTTGAAGGATATTCAGCGGATGACTTGGTCACAGTGCTCAAAAACCATTGTGTCAAAATCCATACAGAGCTGATTGAAACGGATTCAACCGCTTATATGATGCCCTGCGCGAGCAAGTCAGCCGCTTTTCCGGAGGCCCTGTCATCATTCCGAAGGATCCGCGCTTGAAGCATACGGGCTAAAAAGCCTGCTCACCAAAGACTGGCCGAGCGATGGAACGCCGGTCTGGGAGTGGGATGCTGACAAAGGCGAAGAAAATATCAAAAAAGCGGAGCAAGCCAATGTTGGAATTACATTCAGTGAAATCACACTGGCCGAGTCGGGGACGGTTGTCCTCTTCTCCTCAAAAGATATCGGCCGGTCTGTCAGCCTTCTGCCGACGACCTACATTGCGATTGTGCCAAAATCAAGCATTGTGCCGAGAATGACGCAAGCCAGTGATATCATTCGCCAAAACATTGCGGACGGCACCACTGTCCCCTCCTGCGTCAACTACATTACCGGACCGAGCAACTCGGCCGATATCGAAATGGACTTGGTTGTCGGCGTGCACGGACCTGTAAAAGCCGCATATCTTCTCGTCTCTGACCGCTAACGCTAAAGCCCGGCAGCTTGTTGCCGGGCTTTCTGCTTGAAAAACTTCAACTTCCAATTGTTTGGCCGATGAGAAGTATGACTTGCAAAAGGAGGAAATATAATGAAAAAATGGCTGATCGCAGCTGTTTCACTGGCGATTGCGATCATTCTGTTTATGTATTCAAACGCAGAAGCGAAAGCGGCTGGCATGACATTAGGCTACACGACTGGGATACGGCCTCATACAATTCTCTTGTGAAATATCATACATACATGAATTCGATCGCCACAGATACGTTTGCGTTTGAAAAAAACGGACAAATCATTGGCGATGCCCCAAGCAAGCAGCTGACATATGCGAAAAAGAAAAACATCAACATGGGCGGTCATTTCAAACTATAATGACACGATTTACGATTTTGACGGAGACTTAGCGAGTCGAGTCATGAGGAATCACACAGCAAAAAAACGATTCACAGATCAGTTAATCGCACTGGCTAAAAAGCACTCATACTATGGTATCAATATCGACTTTGAAGCAGTGAACCCAGCTGACCGATCCACATACTCACGCTTCATTCAATGTCTCACAGGCTCTGAAAAAGAAACAGATCAAAACAATGGTTTCCGTTCCGGCCAAAAGCGCCGATGATCAAAGCGACGACTGGAGCTGGCCGTATGATTATGCGAAAATCGGTCAATATGCCGATTATGTGCAAATCATGACTTATGACGAACACGGCATTTGGGCGAACCAGGATCGGTGGCGAGCACAGGCTGGATCAAAAGCTCTCTACAATTTTCAGCCGAAAAAATCAAAGCCAATAAAGTCATCATGGGAATTCCGGCGTACGGCTATGACTGGGATATAGAAGATGAAAGCGGCAGCGCAATGAGAGAATGGAATGAACTCAAGACCCTCATCAACAAGCAGAAAGCCAAACCGATATTCAACAAACATCAGGTTCAATGACGTTTTCTTACGTTGACGAAAAGAAGCATAAACATGTCGTGTGGTATGAAAATGAAAAAACTGTCCAAACGAAAGCCATCTGGCAAAGCGGTACAAAATAGCAGGTGTCTCAGTTTATGCATTAGGAAACGAGTCAGAATCCTTTTGGAAAGCCATTCGAAAAGGGACAAAATAACAATTTCTTTTTTCTATGGGGTTATTGACAGTGTAAAAAGAAGCACGTATATTATGTTAGTATATTCAGAACATAACATTTCAGTTTTTCAGAAAACGAAAACACATAGATTGGGAGCAGTAAAAGAAAGCGGTCAGAAAAGAGAGCTGCGGGGTGGTGTGACGCAGCCTGATACTTCTTTGAACTCGCCCGGGAGTGGTAAGGCGAAACGGAATAGATAGAATATTCCCCATGTTTTAACGGCTAACCTTCGTTACAGGTCGAAAGCTGGATTCTTCATGAAGAATCAACAAGAGTGGTACCGCGGTCAGCCTAAGGCTCGTCGTCTCTTTGTCTATTAGATTAGATAGGAGACGGCGGGCTTTTTTGTTTTTGAAAACGAGAAGGAGAGGTAGTAGAGGATGAAAAAGGACAATCAGACGTTAAAACGCACGATGACGTCCCGCCATATTATGATGATGGCGCTGGGCGGAGCAATCGGTGCAGGTTTATTTAAAGGAAGCAGCTCGGCGATCGATGTGGCGGGGCCTTCTGTCATTATCGCTTACCTGCTCGGCGGCATTATTTTGCTGTTTGTTATGCAAGGGCTCGCGGAAATGGCTGTGCGCAACCGAAATGCAAGAACCTTCCGGGATCTTGTCCAGCAGGTGTTAGGAAATTACGCTGCTTATTTTTTGGACTGGATATATTGGAAAATGTGGGTGCTCAACATTGCGGCTGAAGCTGTCGTCGCTGCGATTTTTATTCAATATTGGCTGCCGGGCTGCCCGATCTGGGTTCTGGCATTAGGGATATCTCTAGTCGTCACGGTTGTGAACTTGCTTTCTGTTAAAATCTTCGCCGAAACCGAATATTGGCTGGCAATGATCAAAATTACCGTTATTATTCTCTTTATTATATTAGGATTGTTGCTGTTATTTGTATCATTCGGTGATCATACAGCTGCTGGGTTCTCAAACCTGACAGAGCACGGCGGATTTTTCCCGCACGGCGGCACAGGGCTCATTACGGCGATGCTTGTCGTGATCTACTCTTACGGCGGTACAGAAATTATCGGTGTCACGCTTGCCGAAACAAAGAATCCGGAAAAAGTTGTCCCGAAAGCTGTCCGCAGCACACTGACACGGATTGTCGCGTTCTACCTGCTGCCGTTTTTCATCATCGTCAGCCTGATTCCATGGAACAAAGTCAATTCCGTTCCGGAAAGTCCCTTCGTCATGGTCTTTCACATGGTAGGCATTCCCGGCGCGGATCATATCATGAACGCAGTCATCCTGCTGGCGATCATTTCTTCCATGAATTCAGGTTTATATGGATCATCACGCATTTTGTATACTCAGGCAAGTGACGGAAGGCTTCCGAAGGTCTTTTCGAAGCTTTCATCGAAAAACGTGCCAATGTTTGCGATTCTGATGTGCACTTCCTCCCTTTATATTGGCGTCTTGATTTCTCTATTCGCAGGAAGCCAAACGTTTGATTACTTAATGGGATCACTGGGGTATACCGTATTATTCATTTGGCTGATCATCGGATTCGCCCATTTGAAATCAAGAAAACACCAAACAGAAACACCGGCCTATTATGTAAAGTGGTTTCCGTACACCACATGGTTTGCGATTCTGGCGTTACTCGCCATTCTGAGCGGGGTCATCCTGACAACGTCAATTGTCATTACCAGCATTACGGCGGTGATCTACCTTTTGATTACAGTTGTATATGTGGTCAAAGGACGCAAGCATCAGTAAATAAGGAACCCTCTTGTCTCATCTGACAAGAGGGTTTTGATGATTGTACAGCCAACTCATTTACGCCGCCGCTTTCTGTGTGCTTTTGATTTTGAATTCCCGAGGCTGATGCTCGTCACATCCGAAGTTCAGCCAAAAGGCTTAAGATGAGCGGTTCATGCAGGAAAATAGAGCTGGCCAAGACCGACATAAGGGAATCAAGGAAGCGACTTGGCTGCTTCTCCTGAAACAAGCCAGCCTAGCGCAATAACGAGGAATGATTGGGATGGCACAGGAATGTTTGGGGCTGAATAATAGTGCAAATCGTTTCTTTTATATTGTTCGAATTTCATCGAATCAAATTCTTTTATTCCTGAATGCAGTTGTGTTATGGTGTGAGAGAAGTCCTTTCATTCATGACTTGACAGCTTGAGGCTGTTTACTGATAACACATTTGCAAAGGAGAACAATATGTCTAACAACCAACGCAAAGATACCTTGCTTTCTGTTTTGAATTTATCTCCGGTTGTTCAGGGAGGAACGGTTGCGGATTCATTCCGAAACAGCATGGACTTGGCGCGCCGTGCGGAGGAATGGGGCTACCACCGCTATTGGCTTGCTGAGCATCATAATATAGAAGGTGTCGCAAGCTCTGCCACCGCGGTCCTGATCGGCCATATTGCCGGAGGCACAAAGAAAATCCGCGTCGGTTCCGGCGGCATTATGCTTCCGAACCATTCTTCATTAGTGATTGCTGAGCAATTCGGAACACTTGAAACGCTTTATCCGGACGGATTGATCTGGGGCTCGGACGTGCGCCGGGAACAGACCAATTGACAGCAAGAGCGCTCCGCAGAAACATCAACAGCGGTGAAGATTTTCCAGAACAATTAGAGGAACTGCGCAATTACTTTAAACCATCGGGGAATGTGCGTAATCAAGTCCGCGCCATTCCGGGAGAAGGCGTTGATGTTCCGATTTGGCTGCTGGGTTCAAGCGGCTTCAGCGCCCGTTTGGCAGGTGAACTGGGCCTTCCGTTTGCATTCGCTGCCCATTTCTCGCCGGCAAATACTGTTCCCGCTCTGGAGCTGTACCGCAATTCCTTTACGCCGTCGGAAGTGCTCGATGAAACCGTATGCAATGGTTGGCGTTACCATTATCGCGGCAGATACAAACGAGAAAGCGCAGCACCTTGCGACATCGCATTACCAAAGATTTCTTGACCTTGTCCGCGGCACGCCGAACCAGCTGAAGCCGCCTGTTGAGGATATGGATCGCATTTGGAGCCCGTATGAAAAAGCGATGGTCAATGAGCAGCTGAGCTCGACGATTGTCGGCGGTCCGGAAGAAGTGAAGGCGAAGCTCGAAGACTTTGTCAACACAACGCAAGCTGACGAAATTATGGTCAACTCAGAAACTTCGAACACAGACAGAATGCGTTCGTTTGAAATCATCGCAGACGTGTGGAAAAATAGATAACCAGCTATAAAAAAAGCAATGTAGCGGAAGACCCATACATTGCTTTTTTTATTTATCCAGTTTTCTGGTCGATTGCCGAATGATCAACTCAGGCTCAAATACGAC